>DAVZID010000154.1:0-1851 GCA_052273485.1 Lachnospiraceae bacterium | reverse complement strand
ATCATCCGCTGTTGCTGAACCTAGGTAGCGAGATAAGAACTGCTCTCGCTACCTTATCCATCTCTTGAAAAATACCGTAAATACGCCATTTTTCAAGCGTTTTCACTGTGTACATCTCACTACCTGCGTTCGGTTAGAGAAGATTGTTGATTATTAATGCTCACACCATCATTCTCTCCTATACAGATTTAATGCTTTTTCAACAACATCATCCCAGTCATACTTTCCGCAGATGAAATCTGCCGCCTGTTTTTTTAGTTTCATGACATCTTCCGGATGATCACAGGCATCTTGCAATTTTTCTCGAAGATCACTTACATCCGATTTTCTAAAAATCACTGCCTTGTCTTCCACGACCTCTGCACATTCAGGAATATCAGACACCAGACAGCAGTTTCCATAACTCATTGCTTCCAATAGGCTCAATGGCATTCCTTCCAAATCTGAAGGCAGTGTATAGATATAGGCATTGCTGTATAGTTCATCCAGCAGGCTTCCTTGAACAAATCCCGTGAATATAATTCTGTGATCATCTTTCGCTAGATCTTTTAACTCTCTCGTGAAAGAATCTGTATCGCTGGAACCACCAGCTATTACAAGCTTCTTATCTGTCTTGACATTCTTAAACGCCTCCACCAGATATCGGATGCCTTTTTCCGGCACCAGCCTGCCAAGGAACAATATGTAAGAATCACTCGTCAGTCCAAATTGTTTTGTTATCAAATCAGCCTTTCGATTTACCGGACGATTCACCCCGTTCGGAATAAAATGAGTTTCTCGCCCATAGGTTTCACGAAAATAATCTTGGACGCCTTTACTCAGAACAACAATTTCATCCGCATACTTTACTGCGTTCTTTTCGCCCTGCCGAATGAATCTTGAGCCGAATCCGGATTGCCATTTTTCGCGTTTCCAGTCAATTCCATGGATGGTAACCACCACCCTTTTGTCGAACATTTTGGGCAGCCATGAGAAGAAGGCCGGTCCCTCTGCGTGGATATGCACCACATCATATTTTCCAAATGCACTATAGAGTGCCGCAAAAGCCGATGCGCTTACCGCTGCAAGGCCTTTTTTCTCTATCGTCGGAACGTACTTCTGTCGCATTCCCTCATAGTTCGTGCTATCAATATCGTCATACTCTGCACCGCTCACATGGTGTCCTGACCGGTTGTAGCAGGTCACCTGACAGCCTTGCCGTGCCATCCGCGTGCACAGCTCCTTTACAACGATTTCTACGCCGCCCTCTCTCGACAATCGCTTCTGTCCAAATACCGCGATTCTAAGGTTTCTTTCCATCTCGTCTCTCCAACCGATTCTCTTTGTGTACTGTTGTTTTTACTCTCCATGCCCCAACAAACACACCTTGAAGGTCTTAAAAATAATCTTCCAATCCACCCAGAAGCTGCGCTCCTTGACATACTTCACATCCAGATCAATCCACTCCTCAAAAGTGAGGTCATTGCGGTGCGGGGCAATCTGCCAGTAGCAGCTCAGACCAGGGGTCACATACAGACGCTGCTTTTCGTAGTCGCCGTACTGCTCTACCTCGCGGGGAAGTGCAGGGCGGGGACCAACAATGCTCATATCGCCCTTCAGAATGTTCCACAGCTGCGCCAGCTCATCCAGGCTGGTCTTGCGGATAAACTTGCCCACACGAGTAATGCGGGGGTCGTCCTTAATCTTGAACACAGGGCCATCCATCTCGTTCTGATCCAGCAGGTCATCCAGCTTTGCCTCTGCATTGAGGCACATGGAGCGAAACTTATAGAACTTGAAGGGCTTTCCGTTTCGTCCGATGCGTTCCTGACTAAAGACAGGGCCTGCAGACGGGTCATCCATCACAATTGC
>DAVZID010000153.1:0-1886 GCA_052273485.1 Lachnospiraceae bacterium | reverse complement strand
TCGGTCATAGCTTTTAGTGTGTATTTTCGGAGCGAAGCTCCGCTTTTGATACCACGTCCATAGGAGCTATGCACCGCATGGGCGTGGAGACTTCATTTGTGGCTGGAATCCAGATATGTACGGTGTAAGAAACTGCGAAGCTGGACAGGCGTACTACGATTCCTTACTGGAAATGTATGCCGAGTGGGGTGTTGATTTCATTAAGTGTGATGACATCTGCAACACTAATATTTACCCACACAATCCATACTCTGCACCGCACGAGGTTGAAATGTTAGCAAAAGCCATCAAGAAGTGTGGAAGAAGTGTTGTTCTCTCTCTGTCACCAGGACCGGCTCTGATCGAGAAGGCATGGCATTATGAGAACAATGCAAATATGTGGCGTATCACCGATGATTTCTGGGATAACTGGAAGCTTTTAAAAAATATGTTTGAGCGCTGCGAGCTGTGGCAGAATCAGGTATCCAGAGGAAATTATCCAGACTGTGATATGCTTCCAGTTGGAAGGCTTGGCAAGGGCTTTGGCGAGGAGCGTGATACTCGCTTTACAAAGGATGAGCAGCGCACGATGATGACACTATGGTGTCTGTTTGGCTCACCGCTTATGATCGGCGCAGAACTGACAAAATTAGATGAATGGACACTGAATCTGCTGACCAATAAGAAGGTTCTTTCCATGCTCACACCAGACTGCAAGCCTCATCAGATTGCAAGAGACAACAATCAGGCCGTATGGTCTGCCCATAATGAAAAGACACATCAAACCTTTGTCGCACTGTTTAACCTGTCTGAGGAAGTTCAAATCGTAAATGCAGATATTGAGCTGATCTTAGATGCAGACGGCAGATGCCTATTCGAGCCTGATGCCGGTCTTTCCTTAGAGGAACTATGGACTGGCAAGGTAGACAGTGCAGAGACTGCGATCAGCGCAGAGCTTGCACCACATAGCTGTGTCGTTTACGAAGTTAAGTAAGAAAAATAAAGACTAAGCCATCAAAAAAGGGCGTGCACCCTTCGGTGCACGCCCACTCTCTTTACACTTTGTTGTCCAACGTATAGTTTTCACAAACACACGTCAAACTCCTTCGCATCATTATCTCAATTATCCTTCAATTGCGATATGCTTCTTTTCCTCTACTGCCGGCTTTGCTTCCTTCTTGGCAACGGTTACGGTCAGCATACCATGCTCAAAATGAGCCTTGATATCATCCTCGGTTGTATCCTTACCAACATAATAGCTTCTCTGGCAGGAACCTGCATAACGCTCTCTTCTTAAGTACTTTCCGGACTTCTTATCTTTCTCGTCCTCGTCAAGACCCTTCTCAGCGCTGACTACCAGATAACCATCCTTTAACTCAACCTGTACTTCATCTTTCTTAAATCCCGGAAGATCAATCTCAACCTCGTACTTATCGTCGAACTCCTTGATATCGGTCTTCATCAGGTTTGCTGCATGATGTCCGTACAGCTTACGCTCTGCGTTTCTTTCTGCTCTATCATCTACAAATGGAAATTCAAAGAAATCATCAAAGAAATTATCACTAAAAATGCTCGGTACTAACATAATCAAAATCTCCTTTCAAATCACTCATCATTATTTTTCCAGTTTATTTTTCATCCGCAGCTTTGCTGTTTCCAAACTCCAGATTGGAAGCTCTTTGGAGAATCCGGAACTCTTAACTTCTTTTTGTTCCTCTTTGTTCTCTCTGTACCCCTCTCTTTTGTTCTAGCTGTACTATAGCACGTATTATTAGCAATGTCAAGGGGTGAGTGCTAATTTTTTGTGAAGATTCTGTGAAACCTTGATTTTATACAATGTCATTAACTTTACCAAAAAGCAGAAATCGTAAGCATTTATAAAACTATGATTCCTGCTTTTTGTTTTT
>DAVZID010000152.1:0-2022 GCA_052273485.1 Lachnospiraceae bacterium | reverse complement strand
GCAATTCCCAGCACCACGACACGCCGAACAACAAAACGCACATCATCAAGTTCCGAGTGACGGAAAAAGAAAAACTGGAACTCGAAAATACAGCAAAACTCCTTCATCTCTCCCTGTCCACTCTCATCCACCGTGCCATCCATAAACTGTACCCCATGTCAAGGACAATTTCAAAGATGTGAGTCCGTTCCTTTGGACGGTTATCGCTTTTACTATCCCTGAAAATTATTCAAAAGCACATTGGCTGAGCCCTTAAGTATGGACAGTCTCACTTCTTAAGCTCCCCGATTCCTGGACAAATTCAAAAGTTGACCACCGATCACGAGTCTTTTTTGCTGATATGAGCATCTAATTCCTTCGGATCTTTTGCCCTTTGTGGAGCTGGCGGCGGATTTGAGATTTTGACCGGATACTCTCCAGTCATGTAAAATTGGTAGAATTCATTCGGCGACAGTTTTGCCAGATTCCATTGATAACGTTCATTGTTGTAGTAATCAGTATAATCATCTACAAGGTTTTTCACTTGCGAAAAGTCTGTGCAGTTTTTAATTTGGCTGCCAATGTGGTCTTTCATGTGACCGAAGAAACTTTCCTGAGGTGCATTATCCCAGCAGTTTCCTTTGCGCGACATGGATTGGCGCAATTCTTTGTCACGAAGAATGTCAATGAACTTATAGCTGGTATAGTGGTAACCTTGATCACTATGCAAAATTGTTTCCTTATGAAGAGATACACCATGTTCACGAATGAGGTTTTCAACCGTCTCCAAAACAAAATCAACTTGAAGCGAGGCACTGATAACGTATGCTAGAATCTGCTTTGTGTAGGCATCTAGAATGGTGGACAGATATGCAAATGTTCCATTGTAAGGCAGATATGTAATATCTGTAAGCAGCACAATTCTAGGCCCAAAATCCTCAAATTGTCTTTGAAGGAGATTTTCTGCCACATTGCTGGTTTTAAGTGCTTTCGCCATGCGTCTGTATGGATTGGCTTTCCGAATCGGGCAGGAAAGATTATACTTCGCCATGATACGTCGGATTTTCTTGAGATTCATTGTCACAGGTGGGTTCATATGAAGCAGGCTCATATAAATTCCACGAGCTCCTTTAGAGTATCCTCGCTGTCGATATGCAGCTAAAATCAGTTCAAAATCTTTTCGATCCTGGAGTTCTTGCTTTTCTCTGACTGGAGCGGCCTTTATCCATGCGTAGTATCCGCTTCGGGAAACCCCGGCAATTTCGCACATCCGCGAAACAGGTAGACTGTTTTCAGCTGAATTGACCGCAGAGTAGATGATCTCGAAAGTTCTGGACGAATCTTCCATGAGCGTTACCCCTGCTTCCCGGTTCTTTTGCCCGACATAATTTTTTTTAGAAATTCAATTTCCTGTTCAAGGTAGTCGATCTTATGCTGCATTTCTAAAATTGTCTCTGTCGGTACTGAGTCATCGCCGGAAATAAGGCGTTTCTTTTCGCCTGCCGCACGAGGACCCTGATGAAACACCAGTCCTGCTTCTGCCTCAGCCTTTAATGTCCGTTGAAAGCCAGATATGCGTGCAGCTCCCAATATGTTTATGTCGTAGCCATATTTTCTGAATATTTTGGAAGGAGATAGTCTGCGCTGGTATTCAGACCAGAACAAATCCTTGAACTCTTTTGTAAAAGAGATTTGGTAGGCTGTGACACGGTAAGTATATGGATTTTGAGACAAAACTGCGATTTCCTCTTCTGTAAACTTGACCTTTTTACCCATTTTCTTCTCTCCTCTGATTAAAAATAGAATAGCACAAATCACGAGAAAGATTAAGAAGTGTTTTCTGTTGCGACCTATGATTTTCTACTTTTAATGGAAAATCTCACATTTCGCAGTGTCCACACTTATGGGTACAGTTTAACCCTATCTATTCCGGGGGCATCCGGGAGCAGCTTGAGGATTATTTTTATCAGGCGTTGGAGGTAGACCTTCTGCTCCGGCTCTGCCCAGATGATGAGGACACTGTCTACCAAATCGTGGATTTGC
>DAVZID010000151.1:0-2029 GCA_052273485.1 Lachnospiraceae bacterium | reverse complement strand
ATACATAATTAGTTACTGTCTGCAAGTGTAATTTTCATATCCTGAACATTGATGAGAGCCTGTGAAAAAATCTCTGTAAATTAAACAATACAACGGTCTTCTATGATAAAATATTAAAATCATAGGAGGCCTTTTATTATGGCAAACAGAAAAAAAGAAGTTTACAAACCAAAACCAATGACCGAAGGAAAAAGAAATCTTATTCAGGGATTACTTCAGGAGTACGATATCCAGTCTGCTGAGGATATTCAGGATGCCTTAAAAGATCTACTTTCCGGAACAATTCAAGATATGCTTGAAACAGAAATGGATGACCATCTTGGCTATAATCGTTATGAAAGATCCGGTGAGCCTAACTACCGTAATGGTACGAAATCCAAGACTGTTCGTAGTAAATATGGTGAATTTCAGGTAGATGTACCTCAGGATCGTCAGAGTTCATTTGAGCCACAGGTGCTTCCGAAACGTCAAAAAGACATTTCTTCGATTGATGACAAGATTATCTCCATGTATGCAAAGGGAATGACTACACGACAGATTTCAGAAACCATAGAGGACATTTATGGATTTGAGGTAAGCGAAGGAATGGTATCGGATATCACAGATAAGCTCCTTCCACGAATCGAGGAATGGCAGAATCGTCCTTTGTCGCCTGTGTACCCAATTGTTTTTATTGATGCTGTACATTTCTCAGTACGTGATGATGGTGTAATCAGGAAACTTGCAGCATATGTTGTGCTTGGTATCAATGAAGATGGAATGAAAGAAGTCCTAAGCATTGTTGTTGGCGAGAACGAAAGCAGTAAGTACTGGCTGTCTGTATTGAACAGCTTAAAGAATCGTGGAGTTCAGGACATTCTCATTCTCTGCTCCGATGGTTTAACTGGCATCAAGGATGCAATCTCTACGGCATTTCCAAAAACGGAGCAGCAACGTTGTATTGTACACATGGTGAGAAACACGCTTAAATACGTTGCAAACAAGGATATGAAAGCATTTGCAAAAGATTTAAAGACAATCTATACCGCTGCAGATGAAGAAGCTGCCAGAAAGCAGTTAGAGTCTGTAACGGAAAAATGGTCTGGTCAGTATCCAAGTGCGATGAATCGCTGGCATGAAAACTGGGATGCAATATCTCCGATTTTCAAGTTTTCCAAGGAAGTTCGTACCGCATTTTACACTACAAATGCCATAGAATCATTGAATTCCTGCTATCGTAGATTGAACAAGCAACGCAGCGTATTTCCAAGCTCTCAGGCACTAATGAAAGCTCTATATCTGGGGACTTTCGAGATTGCCAAAAAGTGGACAATGCCAATCCGAAACTGGGGAAAAGTTCGTGGTGAGCTGGAAATCATGTGCCCTGACCGGATGTAGATATAGCAACAAAAGCCGGAATATCAAGAGTAAATATACGCCCAGATTTCTCTGGGCGCTCTTGACATACCAGCTTATTTTTGCTATTAAATAAACAACGGCTTAACACAGAAATCTGCTGTTAAGCCGCATCAATTATCATAGAAGATCTGAATTTACAGAAAAAATTTCACACCGTCTTTATCACCTTCCGCTGCTTTCTGAACCAGTTCTATGCGGTCTTGTTTCTCTTCGTCCTTATCATCATCTGTAACCTGATTGTCCTGTCAGAATTGTTTTTTATACGAGTATCAACAGCCTTTAGGTTTTAATTTTTTCTGGTTTTTTTCAAAAACTTTTAGTTTTTATTTTTTGCCTTGCAATTGACAATATATATTCCCGCACACACCAACAGCAGTGCTACTAAACTACCGGTATTAAATGCCTGTTTTACCTCTCCCAGAATCAATGCCGACAGAATCACGCTGCATAGCGGGCTGACAAATCCGAAAATCGCCACTTTCGAGACATCGTTCCAGGCAAGCAGTACCGACCACAGCGTGTAGGCAACCGCCGAAACCATTGCAAGATAGAAAATAATCGCAACGCCAGCCGACGTAACATTTCCAAGGTGTCCGCCCATTCCAGCACCGATCAGTATCAGTACGATTCC
>DAVZID010000150.1:0-2060 GCA_052273485.1 Lachnospiraceae bacterium | reverse complement strand
GGAGGCCCACGCAATATGTGTGATGTGCTTGATAAAGTGGAAAATCGTGGAAAGGCTGAAGGCGCAAATAGTGTAGCTCTGCTCATGAAGAAGCTCTTCGATCAAAACCGCATTGAGGATGCAAAACGGGCTTCTGAAGATAAGGAGTACCGCACTCGGCTGATGAAAGAGTTGGGCATCAGCTAAAAAATTCATATGTACAACTGGGGGAGCGTCTTCGGATGCTCTCCCTTTACTTTTGCAGGGCAGTCCGTGTGGATTGTCCTGCTTCTTTATATAAGGAGAAGACAGATCATGACCTTTAATGCAATGACCGAACGTTACGAAGAAATCACGGTTTGCGGAAAACCTGCGCTGTTCACCAGCATCCGCATCAAGAGAGATACTGTCCCGGATGGTCTGTATGCCTACGATGTCCGGCACGACGATGAGTGCCGGGGCATTCCTTGTGAGATCGCACCCTTTGTGATGGTCAACCACTGGGGCACCATCATCCTTGCGGAACCGCTGGAACTGCCGGACGATGGGCGGCGATATATTGACGAGGAAACCGATTGGAACTATGCTCCGTTTGGAGGAACAGAGAAAAATCAAAAGCCATGCGTCACAGTGAAAGAGTTTATAAAGACCTATGTGAAGCAGGAATGACAGAAAACTTCTACCGGAAAGGTATTAAAAATGCTGTAGAGGTAAAAGAGTATCAAATTCTCTATCATTTGAGAGAGTTGCGTCAGCAAATCGGCAACGCTAAAATGACGAACGGCATTTTTGATACAGAAAGAAAAGAGTTATGAGCATTTATGGCTATTGCAGAATTTCTACTGCAAAACAGAGCATTGACCGCCAGATCCGCAACATCAAGGCAGAATACCCGACTGCCCATATCGTGCAGGAAGCTTACACCGGCACATCCATTTTTCGCCCGGAGTGGCTGAAGCTCTATCGGATTTTGAAATCCGGTGATATAGTGGTATTCGATTCAGTATCCCGGATGTCCAGAAATGCAGAAGAAGGTTTTTCTTTGTACGAAGACCTCTACCACAAGGGTATCCGACTGGTGTTCTTGAAAGAGCACCACATCGACACCGAGACCTACAAAAAAGCCCTGTCCGGCAGCATTGCCATGACAGGGACGAATGTAGACTTCATCTTGAAGGGCATCAACGAGTATCTGATGGCTTTGGCTAAGGAGCAGATCAAGCTGGCCTTTGAGCAGTCCGAAAAAGAAGTTGCCGACTTGCACCAGCGCACCCGTGAGGGGCTTTTGACAGCCCGGCTGAACGGCAAGCAGATTGGCCGCAAAAAGGGTGTTGGCTTTGAAACCAAAAAGTCCAAAGCAGCCAAGGAGAAGATCCGTATCCATTGTAAGGCGTTCGGCGGCACATTGGATGACATGGAGTGCATGAAATTGACTGGACTTGCCCGGAATACCTATTATAAATATAAGCGGCAGATTCGGGAGGACGCAGAAATGAAGGATTGACTTCTATGTAGAAGAAGTGCTGCAAAAGCAGACAGAAGGAACACGGTACATTCAAAATGAGAATGCCGTGTTCCTTTTTTGTGGCTTGTGTAGGATGGACAACCATACCGTCCAGCCAAATCCGTATAATGAGGGCAGAAAAGTGATGGAATCATAAGAAAGAAGGAGAAGAGCGTATGAAAAAATTTTTGATGGTACTGTTGAGCATTGCATTTGTGCTGAATCTTGCAATTGTGATTGGGTTGATAGGTGGATATGGTTCGCCACGCCGGGCGCTTTACACCATCACAGACGAGCTGATGAACAGTGCCTATCGGTTCAAAAGAGGTTGGCAATTTAAGAATAGTCTACCTTGACTTTTTAGAAGATGGACAGGCTGTCTGTCCATCTTTTTTTGTATACTGTGGTTGTGCAAAAGAAACAAAAATTTTTTGGTAATTCCGTGAAACGACAAAACTTCACACAAAGAATTGCAGCGATAGTTGTGTTGTGTTACAATGAGCAGAGAAGGAGAATGAACTGTGCGTAATAGTAGATTGGACCGTATACTCTATATCCAGCAGGTGCTGGTACAGGG
>DAVZID010000149.1:0-2168 GCA_052273485.1 Lachnospiraceae bacterium | reverse complement strand
TTCTCCAGGTAACCTTTGCTCTTTAAAATGTCAATTACCGTGGCAGAATCTTTCAAATATCCATTCCGTTTCTCAAAATGGAGCAGATACCAATATTCAAATGCCGGATTGGAATATGCGATTTTGTACCCATGCTTCTCTGCATAAGAAATTGCTGCCTGAAGCTCTGAGTCTTTATTATCATCACAGTCGAATACGCACCAAAGCTGATCTCCGTCTTTCGGGTAATAATCTGCTTGAGAAATCAAAGCCTTTGCGTGTTTTACCAAATGTTCCGCTGCCTTATGTTTTGATGAAATCGGGATAATATCTACCAGGCAGTTACGTGAACGAAAGTGCTTGAAATAAAGAGTCTCAGTTTCCTTACCCTCACAGATAATATAAACGATTGGCTTACGCTTGCGTCGTTTAACTTTGTTTGGATCATACTCTTTTCGCATCTTACTCATCAGGCATTACCTCCGATAAAAGGGATTGCGCCAAAACGCCCTTGGAGATAACCCTTCCGTACATTTTCACCTTTTCGTGGCGAAAAAGATGCCAACGAGTAAAGCTCTGTCGCACAAGTCTCATCATTTTTTTCAGCAAACCAGATTTGATCTCTACGGAAGAAATTCAGGTCGAGCAGCATTGCGTCATGTGTTGTAAAAATCAGCTGCGCTCCCTTTGTATTGATGGCCTTATCCTGCACCATTTCAATCAATCGTCTGGTTAAAAGAGGATGCAGACTATCTTCAATTTCATCAACAACTAAAAGAGCTCCGTTTTCAAGTGCCTGCAGCCATCCGCCAATGCGGGCAAAAAAGTGTTGCGTACCAACAGATTCCTGCTCCATTAAAAGCTGGAAGTATTCTGTTGTGCCGTCCTCGTTAATAATTCGATGTGTTGTTGTAATGACCGGTATTTTACCAGAAGTGTTCTTGATTGTAACATCGGTAATTCCAAGATCGGCGAGCAGCAATTCTTTTAAGATTCGAACTTTCTTATCATCACCGCTGACAATCTGAGCAACGGTTTCTGATGTGGCAGGCTCTTCATCCATCAGGAAGGTCAACTTTTCCAGGAACCATCGATAAGCATTTTCCGTCTGAGGCAGATTCCAGTCATTAGAGGATACCAGATAGAGCTTATTGTCCGGTGTTCGATTGCTAAGAGTTACCTGCTCATTTACATTTTCACGGAACTCATATACTCCATTTTCTCTGGAAAAAATTAAGGCTTCACGACCATTAGGCCAATGATAAAGATATTCTCTGTAAATCTTTTTTGCATCAAAAGAGAATCCGTATGTGTAGCGAACTCCCTGAAAAATGAATGCCATCTCAAAGGAAGTAGGTTCCTTTGTTACTCCAAAGGGTTCCCAAGGCAGCTTTTGCCCCTTAGAGACTTTTGCTGCATTTCCCACAACCATTTCTCTCATCGTCATCATTGCGTGCAATACATTGCTTTTTCCGGCCGCATTGGCACCGTAAATTGCAAGTACAGGCAACAATGCCTTTTTTTCATCTGGATGAAGCAGATATTCTTCGAATGACTTATCCTTAGAAGCCGCAAAGCTGATTACAGCACTGTTCTTTATTGATCTATGATTTTCTACTGTAAACTGAATTAGCATAAATGAATACCTCCATTCTCAGTATTCGTATTTTCAGTCACTATTATAACAGTTAAAAATGCCTCGGTCAATATTTGTTCCTTGTTTTTGCAGAATATCTGCAAAAATCACAGTTAAAGTTTATAACCGTGGTTTCTTCATGTCTATTTTCTCCTCGTCTCTCTACATACACTATTTTCGGTATTTGACATACTCCCACGGTTTTAACCGTGGGAGTATGTCAAATTGTCCTCATACAGACGCTTGATGTAGCGGGAAAGTTCTGCAATGCGGCTCTGCACCTGTTCAAGCTACTTGGCTTCCGCCGCCAGCTTCCGCTTGCCGCCCATTTCGTTTTGCTGGATAAGCAGCTTCACGAACTAGGCTTCGTGCTTCTGTGCATAGGCGGTCACTTTCCGCAGATTGTCAAGGTTGGACCATTGTCATGTTGGTACGTGAAATGTCATCATAATGAAGATGAACAACTTCCGATACACGTAATCCGGAAGAATACATAGCTGCAATAATCGCTTTATGTTTCAGATTCGGAGTGGCGTCAATGATTGCATTTATT
>DAVZID010000148.1:0-2468 GCA_052273485.1 Lachnospiraceae bacterium | reverse complement strand
CGCTTTCATCTCGGTCATTGAATGGCCGAGGATTCCCGCGCCAGATTCCTAAATATTTTTTATTATTAAACGTTTTAATTATAAAAATTGTACAGATTTTAATCTTTACTTTCTATTTTTCTAATAGTATAATGTAGCCGAAATAAAAAAAAGAAAGGACTGTATCAGACATGGCAGAAAAAACAATTTTCCCAAGAGAAGAAAAAGCGGAGGCGCTATTTGACAAAATTTTATCCGATCCATGGGCCTGTGAAAAACTTCAGGAAACCTTCTGTAAGTATCTTTTTTGCAGTGAGGAGGAATCAACGCCACTCTCTGCATCTGACTTTACGCAAGCATTATTTAATGCATACCGCAACAGAGATCTATCAGCCTTTCTGATGGCAATCTGCCAGCATTCGATGTTTGACCTTTTAAGAAATTCCTATTTAATTCCATTTCGTTTCAACGCGGATGGAAAGCAAAATCCAATCATCATGACAGATGACAATGGCGGCTTGCTTCCAGAATACAAAAAAGCAGTCCATCCAAAAGAATATGAGCATTTTCGTGAGGTCTATGACACCCTTCCAAATAAAAGAAATCTCTATCTGGCAAAGGCTTACTGCTACACACATTCCTATGATCCAGAAACAGCCACTACTCAGCAGGTTATTCTTCAAGAGCATACCGGCATTCTTTTAATTCGTGAGCTTCCTGATACCGTAAAGCAACAAGAGACAGAGGCACAAGCGTACTGTGCCGTCTGGGATTTGATGGCTGATCTGGAAAAAGAGCTTCCAATGGCATTTGTCTTCTATGGACAGGACACACTAACCGAACATGACAAACGATATGATGAACTTGGTATTTTCCTTCCAAATTCACACTTCTTAAAGCATCTGGAAAAACACGTTCAAAAAGCCGAGGAAATCATTTATGCAACAAAATAATTTTACCGATATCATGGAAAAAAACCACATGGAGATTCCGTGGCATGATTATACACAAAGCGATGGCAACATCCTGATTGACCAGGCCGGATTAATTGAAAAAGCATCCGTCATCGGGCGTGTCGGACTGATTATGCTGTCCTGCGGAACTGGTGCCTGGCGTGTCCGCACCTCCATGAACCGACTTTCCAAAAGTCTTGGTGTAACCTGTACGGTCGATGTCGGATTAATGTCGATTGAATTTAACTGTTTTGACGGAAAAGACTGTGTAACGCAGTCCCTAAGCATTGCTAATACAGGTGTCAACACATCAAAGCTTTATCGAATGGAACAATTTGTTGACAGCTTTCCAAAAGAGGAAGTTTATCTGACCGGTGAAGAAATTCACAAACGCCTCGATGAAATCGAGCGAATTCATGCAATTTATTCCCCTGTCAAGCTAGGATTAGCTGCTGCACTGGCCTGCTGTGCCTTCACATTTCTCTTAGGTGGTGGTCCAGTGGAAATGATTCTTGCATTTCTCTGTGCCGGTGTTGGAAATGTAATCCGAACAAAGCTGATCAAACATAACTTCACGCTTTTCTTAAACATAGCAGCAGCCATTTCCTGCTCTTGTCTTCTTTACAGCATTTTATTAAAGCTTGCGGAAGTTTTGTTTCACGTTTCTGCTCTCCACGAGGCCGGATATATCTGTTCCATTTTGTTTATCATTCCAGGTTTTCCATTCATTACGAGTGGAATTGACCTGTCAAAACTAGATTTACGCTCTGGTCTTGAGCGACTGAGCTATTCGATTATTATCGTACTCGTTGCCACAATGACTGCATGGATTATGGCACTGTTGCTTCACTTACAGCCATTAAACTTTACCTCCATGGATTTAAATCCGATCCTTCATTTATTTTTACGCTTAATTGCAAGCTTTTGCGGCGTATTTGGATTTTCCATCATGTTTAATAGCCCAGTAAAAATGGCTGCTATCGCCGCTGCAATGGGTGCTCTTGCAAACACATTTCGTCTGGAGTTGGTTGATCTGACTGGCATGCCAGCTGCCGCTGCTGCTTTCATCGGCGCATTAACTGCTGGACTTCTTGCCTCTTTGATTAAAAAATACAATGGTTATCCGCGTATCTCACTGACCGTTCCTTCCATTGTCATTATGGTGCCAGGCCTTTACTTGTACCGTGCCTTTTATAATTTCGGAATCATGTCACTGACGGATGCATTTTCATGGGGTACTGCCGCCATTATGATTATCATTGCCCTTCCGCTGGGACTTATTTTTGCAAGAATTCTGACGGATCGTACCTTCCGGTATTGTTCCTAATTTTACACAATCGTTACTATTCTGCGATTACTCTACCAATTAATTTATGAGCAAATTTAAGAGCAAAGGAAAAAGACAGAATCTATCAATTATCCATTTGATATGAGTTCTGTCTTTTTACTCTTGTTTTTTTATTCTTGTCTTTTTATTTTTTTAATTTTGGTTTAGGTGTCAAAAGTACCATCTACCATAATCCTCACAAATGTTGT
>DAVZID010000147.1:0-2482 GCA_052273485.1 Lachnospiraceae bacterium | reverse complement strand
AGCTGCAAAATGCACTTTCCGCCATCCAACACAGCCAGTTCGTCCACCGAAGCCAGGTCTTTGCCATAATGTCAAGTGATGAGTTTAAATTATGGAAAAGAATATCCCCTCCTATGCTCCAAACTCATAAGAGGGGATTCTATGTACCGTTTTCATATTTTAAGAAGCTACACGAATGGAAACTTTACCGGTTGTAAAAAGTGCTGACGCAAAAAATAGAGTATTCAAGGGCGTCCATCCGGATTCGCTTGCTGTCGGTGAAAAAAGCATGGAATGCAAGAGCCATCATGGCTTTTTATATGCATTTTCATAGGCCGAGCGGATGTTGTCCGGCAAGCGGTCAGGAATCATGGTTTTTATTCTGTCCTCGTTACCGTCCTTAATCGCCTGCTCATAGTACCAGCACTTAAATTTCAACATATCCAACACCCGGTTCATGTGTTCAATTTCTACTTCAAGTCTTTCTTTTTGCTTTTCAAACAGTTCTTTGCGCTGGGGATAGGTGACTGCTCCCTCTACACACCAGTCCATAAATTTTTTAATATCTTTGATTTCAAGTCCAGATTTTTTCAGGCACTCGATGACTTTGAGTGCCTCTATTTCTATTTCACTAAATTTCCGAATGCCTGATACCCGTACCATGCCCGGGAAAAGCCCCTGTTTATCGTAATAGCGGAGTGTGGAGATGGGCAAATCAAACATCTCCGATACCTGTCCAATCGTGTACATAAAAACCTCCTCAAAATTTTTGTGAAAATGCTTGACCTAAAGTCAGGTTTATATATTATCATAAGGATATCACAAATAGAACGACTAGACAAGTGATGAAGGAGAATTTTTTATGAGCAAAAAAGTTTTGATTATTTCTTCCAGTCCCCGTAAGGGCGGCAATTCCGAAATGTTGGCGAGTTCCTTTGCGAAAGGTGCAGTGGAAGCAGGTCACAGTGTTGAAACCGTTTATCTGCGTGAAAAGAAATTTGGCTTTTGCAAAGGCTGTCTTGCCTGTCTCAAGGTTGGGCATTGCGTGATCAACGATGATGCGGTGGAAATTGCTGCCAAGATGCACGATGCTGATGTTCTTGTTTTCGCAACACCTGTTTACTACTACAGTGTCAGCGGGCAGCTCAAGACCATGCTGGATCGTGCCAACTCTCTTTACGGCTCCGACTATGCCTTCACCAAGGTGTATTTGCTGGCAGCAGCGGCAGAGGATGAGCCTTATGTGGTAGAAGGCGCTGCCAAAGCTGTTCAGGGATGGGTTGACTGCTTTGGCAGATGCGAGCTTGCAGATACCGTTTTCGCTGGTGGTGTAAACGGCATCGGTGACATCGCCGGACATCCTGCACTGGACAAGGCATACCGGACCGCCAAGGAGATTTAACCGTGAACATCCTGATTCTTAACGGAAGCCCACGCCCCAACGGAAATACGGCTGCTATACTTAAATCTTCAGGACTGCGGTATGTTCGCAGCCCATGGCGAGAGTAATAAATCCGAAGAACTGCTGAATCGTCTGAAAGACGCAGGACGAAATTTGAAAGACTAAATGGAGGTTATCACATGGAACATTTGAATCTGACCAGCGACTGGGACAAGGTATTTCCCCAGAGCGACAAAGTAAATCACAGCAAAATCACCTTCCACAACCGTTACGGCATTACCCTTGCGGCAGATCTGTATGTGCCGAAAAACGTCACAGGAAAACTACCTGCTATCGCAGTCAGCGGCCCTTTCGGTGCTGTAAAGGAGCAGTCCTCCGGTTTGTACGCTCAGACCATGGCGGAGCGGGGCTTTGTGGCCATAGCCTTTGACCCATCCTTCACCGGAGAAAGCGGCGGTATGCCCTGGTATGTGGCTTCTCCTGACATCAACACCGAGGATTTCTGTGCAGCGGTGGATTTCCTTTCTGTGCAGGACAATGTTGACCCGAACCGCATTGGCATCATTGGTATCTGCGGCTGGGGCGGTATGGCTGTCAATGCAGCCGCTCAGGATACACGAATTAAGGCAACGGTTGCATCCACCATGTATGACATGACCCGTGTCAATGCCAACGGATATTTTGACAGCGAGGATACGGAACAGGCCCGTTATGAAAAGAAAAAGGCAATGAACGCCCAGCGCACCGAGGACTACAAGAACGGCAGTTATGCCCTGGCCGGCGGTGTGGTTGACCCGCTGCCGGAGGATGCGCCCCAGTTTGTGAAAGACTATTACGCATATTACAAAACCCAACGCGGCTATCACCCCCGCTCTCTCAACTCAAACAACGGTTGGAATGTGACTTCTTCACTTCCCTTTATGAATATGCCGATTTTGCAGTACAGCCAGGAAATTCGCTCTGCGGTTCTTCTGGTGCATGGGGAAAAAGCACACTCCCGTTATTTTAGCGAGACTGTCTATAAAAAGCTGACGGGCGATAACAAAGAATTGCTGATTATTCCGGGGGCAAATCACATTGACCTCTATGATAATGTTGATG
>DAVZID010000146.1:0-2563 GCA_052273485.1 Lachnospiraceae bacterium | reverse complement strand
ATGTTAATAAGGAGGAAGAAATGAAACTTTTCTACGAACCAGATAACGCGTATTTTGGAGATTGTATGCCATTCTATCATGACGGTACATTCTATGTGTTTCATCAGAGAGATGCGAGAAATCCACGTCCTTTTGAACCTTTTGAATGGTCTTTGGCAACGACAAAGGATTTTGTCCATTATGAAGATAAAGGAGTAGCAATTCCGAAAGAAGGAGATGATTCTCAGGAGCAATATATTTTCGCAGGAAGTGTTTTTGAAGGCAATCATAAATTTCATGCAATTTATACTGCTTATAATCGGGATTTTGCTGCACAGGGAAAAGATGCACAGGTTTTGATGAGTGCGGAAAGTGATGATCTTCTCAATTGGAAAAAGACTGGTAAGTTTGTTCTTCCTGCACCGGAAGGATATGATGGCAATGACTGGAGAGATCCATTTATCTTATGGGAAGAAGAAAGCCAACAGTATATTATGATATTGGGAGCCAGAAAATTAAAGGGAAAACAGATGAGAACCGGAAGAACTGTCTGGTTTACATCAAAAGATTTGTCGGAATGGCATTTTGAGGGCGATTTTTGGGCACCTGAAACATTCACGATGCATGAAATGCCGGATTTGTTTAAAATGGGTGACTGGTGGTATTTACTTACCACAGAATACAGTGAAAGAAGTAAAACAATCTATCGTATGAGCCATTCTTTGAAAGGTCCCTGGATTGCTCCGGCGGATGATGCCTTTGATGGTCGGGCCTACTATGCTGCACGTTCGTGTTCAGATGGAAAACATCGGTATCTTTTTGGATGGGCAGCAACAAAAACTGATAATCAGGATATGAATAGTTGGGATTGGGCAGGAACTTTTGTGTGTCATGAAATCTATCAGCGGCCGGATGGAACGCTGGGTGTAAAACTTCCGGATTCTATGCTTTCAGCTTATGAGCCGGATACAGAGGTTATGAAAGGCCCTGCTACACTTGAAACAGTAGATTCTCAGGCAAACCTTCATATTACAGAAACACCTGAAGACTTCTATAAAGTTGAGATGGATTTTCAAATTTCCGAGAATACCAGAATGTTTGGAATTAGATTGTTCGAAGATCCGGAAACCGGAGATTCTTACAAGTATGAAGTTAATCTGGCAGAAAATAGAATTTATTTTGACAGAACACCAAATCAGCCGTGGTATCGCTATTTTGACAAGGGATTGGAAAGACCGATTCATTTAGAAGCAGGAAGAAAATACCATGCCAGATTGATTGTGGATGACTCTATTGCTATAATGTATATTGATGGTGTTTCATTAATTGCCCGGATGCATGCAAAAGCCGGATGTGACTTAAGCGCATATGTAATTGATGGATCCCTCAAGATTGAAAATATTACAATAGCGAAATCATTAAGGAGTTAAAATCTATGTCTAATCGACCAGTGAATTTAAAAGATGTTGCCGCAAAAGCCGGTGTATCCATTACAACCGTCTCTCATGTAATAAATAAAACCCGATTCGTTAGGCCTGAAACAGCAGCAGCTGTAGAAAGTGCAATAAAAGAATTAAATTATGTTCATAGTCTTGCAGCTAAGACGCTGCGATCGAAAAAGTCCGGAACCATTGGAGTTATGATCACTGGATTTGGAAATCCATATTTCCTGGAAATTCTTCAGGGGATAGAACATATTTTGAGCGAAAAAGGGTATCAAATGATTCTTGGGAACATTGGAAGCTCTATGGAGGCGCAGGAAAAACAATTGGACATCTTTAATTCGTGGTGCGTAGACGGGATTATAACCTATGGTCAGGGATACCAAAATTTATCTCAAAAATATGATTCTCTGAATTGCCCTGTTGTCTGCATTGAATCTCCGGGAGGAGATCAGACAGATAATGTTATTATAGATGATTGTATTTTGATAAAAGAAGCGATTACGGATATGGTTCAATGCGGACATCAGAAAATCGGTTGTATTTACGGCATTTCTGATGCATACACAACAATTCAGAGGACAAACGGATATAAGGAAGGTCTTTTGGCTAATAAAATAGATGTAGACGATACCATTATCAGATGTGGAGAATCAACATTGGAGGGTGGTTATCGCGAAACAAATTGGCTTCTGGAAAATGCAGCGATTGACGCAATTTTTGTGGAAAATAATTTGATGACACTTGGATGTGTAAAAGCTTTATTTGAGCGCGGAGTTGAAATTCCTAATCAAATAGCTCTTCTGGGGTATGATGATGATGACTGGAGAGATACGGTTGTTATACCGATCAGTTCCGTACATCCTCCACGATATGAAATGGGGGAAAAAGCCACCCGACTTTTGCTGCAGAAAATAAAATATCCCAAACGAAGGCCTGTTACAATCAAACTATCTCCGGAATTGATAAAGCGAAAATCCTATTGATATAGGATAGGGTGGTTTATTTTGCTGCAAAAGTCAGGAAGTATAAAATTAACGCCTTGACAAATCGGGAAACCGCAGTTATATTATTGAAATCTCAAGTTTGACACCAAAACTAACGGGAAGCCAGTAAAATCAAGGCTTCCCGTATTTTGTCTG
>DAVZID010000145.1:0-2901 GCA_052273485.1 Lachnospiraceae bacterium | reverse complement strand
TCATGCCCGACCTTCTGGTAATTGGTGCCGTAAGATGGGCTGTTGCCTCTGGTATCGGATGTGTTGTACAGATCAATCGTTTCTTTTCCCAGTGCCTGATTCAGCTCTTTTAGCGTAGTCGGCTCCGAACCACCAAGGAAAATACGGGAATCCATATTGCCGATGATGGTATCGGCATTGTCCTTGTAGATTGCCTTCAACTGGCTCTGCGCCTGAAGCACCAGACATGCCGAGATTTCTCTTGATCGGATGGTGGCTACCAGCTTTTCCAGATTCGGAATCTGACCAATGTTCGCACACTCGTCAATCAGGCAGCGCACATGCACCGGCAATCTGCCGCCGTAAACATCATCCGCTTTTTCGCACAGCAGGTTAAACAGCTGTGTGTAGATCATGGAAATCAGGAAGTTAAAAGTCGGGTCTGTATCGCTCATAATGAGGAACAGGGCCGTTTTCTTATCTCCCACCGTATCCAGCGACAGCTCATCGTACATAGTGATATCACGGACTTCTTCAATATCGAAGGGAGCCAGACGTGCGCCGCAGCTCACCAGAATCGACTTTAAGGTCTTGCCCGCCGCCAGCTCGAACTTGGCATATTGACGGACAGCAAAGTGGTTTGGTTTCTTCTTTTTCAGAGCTTCAAACATCTGATCCACCGGATTCTGAAAGGTTTCATCATCCTCGCGAACTTCCATCGCATTCAGGAATTCAATCAGAGTTGCAAAGTTCTGCTCTTCCAGCGGTGCCTCATAGTGGATATAACCGATCAGGGCACAATACAACAGCGTCTCCGCCTTCGTCCAGAATTCATCACCGGCCTTGCCGTCCCCTTTGGTGTTGGCAATGAGGGTTGTGGTCAACTTCAAAATATCCTTCTCGCTGTGAATATACGAAAAGGGATTATAATGCATCGACTTTCTGAAATTGATGGTGTTGAAAATCCGGATACTGTATCCGTTCTTCAAAAGGGCTTTGCCGCAGTCGATTACGATATCGCCTTTCGGGTCAGTGACCACGTAGGAACTATGGCATTGCAAAAGGTTGGGTTTCAACCAAAATCTCGTCTTGCCGCTGCCGGAACCGCCCACCACCAGAACATTTTTGTTTCTCGCATTTGCTGGATTCTTCGGACGATTGCCCATCATCAGCCGCTCCGTCCGGGTCAGAATCACATTGTTTGCAAACACCGGATCTTCAAACGGTTCGATGTCTTTCTGCGTTCCCCACCGTGCAGAGCCATACTCCATGCCATGGCGATATTTCTTGGCATTTTTGCCTTTCAGGTACACGGCAAGCCGAAGACCTGCTCCGAAGCACACGCCAATCAGCAAATCCATCGGATGCAGACTTGGCATCGGATTGGAAAAGGCTGCACCCAGGGCAGAAAGAAAGCCGAGGAGCTTTTCAGACATATCTGCTCCCTCGGCAATTCTCCACGCTTCTCCCAGATTGGTACATACAAGACCGGCAATGAAATACGGCAGGTTCAGAATCAGCAGCTTCTTTGTCTTATTACTCATAGATCACGCTCCTGACTTTTGTGGCGAACCTTATCCGGCAGAATTGCAGCAACCAGCTCTTTGAGCTTGTTAAGCTGCTCCAGAACACTCGGTTTTTCCCTTGCTTTCAGCTTGCGGTTGGTGAATTCCTCAAAAGCGGAAGTCAGTGCATCCGCATCTTTCGCCTTAAAGAACACCGTGTACTTGGGTGGAATCACATTTTGGTCTTTCGTAATGGCATAATCCACGCCGTATTTCCGCGCCACCTGTTCAAAGCCTTTCAAATCCGTTTTCTCAATGGGGATACTGCTGACTCCCTGATTCTGACCGATCAGTTCTTTGATGCTCTGCTTTTCAATCGGCAGCTGCGCTGTTTTCTGAGCCACCTTCGCCTGATGGTGCCGTTTCCACGCATTATAGCCATTCACGATAGCGCGAAAGGTCAGTTTCGTGGTGCTGATTGCCAGATTGACGGTACGATTTTCAACTTCTTCCTGCATGAATCTCCGCCTCCTTCCTTACAAACTGTCCCGGTCCGGTGCCGGTTTGCTCTTTTCCTGGGGCTTTGCAGCCTTTTCCTCCATCTTCTTCACCATGTCATCCGGAACCGGAATCGCCATGATACTGCGCCCCATACGGACGAACATCTGGGGCTGATGGAACTGCTCCTCAAATTTCTGCATCTGCTCCGAAGTCAGAGAACCAAAGTCATCTTCTGTCAGTCCAACCACCAGAAAATCACCGGCATAGATGTCCTGCATATCCCCGTCTTCGGTGTAAATCGCACGGTTCAGCGGCAGGCCATTGATTTTGCCGGATTCATTCAGAATAATGGCCACTTCATCCTCAAATGGATAGGTTACTTCAATATCGCCGCCAACCATGGCCTGCAAATCTTCCAGTTCCGTGCCAACACTGATTTTCTTTAGATAGGCATTGGGCTGTACCAGCAGCACATCCATTGTCCTTGTCTCTGCCAGTTCATGTTCTCCCACGGTCTTGAAGTCCACACCGGTGAAATCGCCGGAATCCAGAACATAGTCCTGATTGGGCTGCGCCGCATCCAGCTGTTTGCGGATACCCTCAAGCTGCTCCCTCTCGGCTACAAGCTCCTGCGCCAGGGTGTAGATGACCTCCGGATGCTGAATCACCTGATCCAAAATGGAATCGCTCATATACACACCATGCTTGCGAATAGACGGGTGAAATCCGTCATACCTGTTACCTCCTACTCAAATTTGTCTCGCCGAATTTCGGGCGAAAAAAATAGAGCCTCGACCCATTCTCATTTTCAAAGAATGAGCCAAGGCTCTATGTAACAGGATACCTGATATTATTTTTTTGCAAATTTCCTCAAATTTCACCATCGGAATCAGGTGATTTTAGGCATAGAAAAAGC
>DAVZID010000144.1:0-2977 GCA_052273485.1 Lachnospiraceae bacterium | reverse complement strand
GATCACAAATCAGATCCCCTACAACGAAGCGTTAGAGGAAGTGGTCAATATACTGATGGATGGAATTACAAGGTGACGATCGAGAAGAACCGTTACATCGGAAATATCCGTATGGGATTAAAAAATAAATAAAAGCAATAGAATTTTCAATGGAGAAAAAGGAGATTTTTACGATGAAAGCAAAGAGAAGTTTAAGCGGCAAAGAGAAATTTGCCTATGGAATCGGGGCAGTGGGAAAGGATATGGTCTATATGCTTTCCGCCAGTTATATTTCCATTTATTTTCTGGATGTTATGGGAATCAGTGCAGCAGCGATCGCAGTTCTTTTGATGGCAGCCCGCGTGTTTGATGCATTTAATGATCCAATCATGGGTGTGCTGGTCGCAAAGACAAAAACGAGATGGGGAAAATTCCGTCCGTGGCTGCTTGTCGGTACGGTCACAAATGCGGTTGTACTTTACCTGATGTTCACGATCCCACCGGAATTAAACGGTGCAGGGTTAGTGGTATATGCATCTGTTACCTACATTTTGTGGGGCATGACTTACACGATGATGGATATTCCATTCTGGAGTATGGTTCCGGCATTTACCGAGGCTGGAAAAGAGCGGGAGGGGCTGTCTGCATTTGCACGTTCCTGTGCAGGTGTCGGCTCCGCACTGGTATCGATCGTCACAGTCATGAGTGTTGCCGCACTTGGAAAAACATTCGGCGGAACGACAGACAATGAGATCAACCGTATCGGATACAGCAAATTTGCGCTGATCATTGCAGTGTTATTTGTGATTTTCATTCTCATCACCTGCCTGTGCATTAAAGAAAAATCAACGGTTGATATGAAGAGCGCTTCCATCGGGGAGATGTTTCGGGCACTGATCCAGAACGATCAGGCAATGACGGTTGTAGTTGCAATTGTAATGATCAATACGGCTTTATATATCACCCAGCAGCTTGTTTACTTTTTCTTAAAATATGATTTCAGTCCAAGTACTTATCAGGGAGATTTTACACTGTTTAATATGGTTGGAGGCGGATGCCAGATTTTGGCGATGATGATCCTGTTTCCTGTGCTCCGCAGATTCATGGACACGATTCAAATTTTCTACACCTGTTTTGGAATGGCAGTGACTGGGTATATCCTGATCATTATCATTTCCGCAACCGGAACAAGTTCTGTTGTATGGCTGTTTATCCCGGCGGCACTGATCATGTCTGCAGTCGGTGTGTTAAATGTAATTATTACCATCTTTTTAGCAAACACGGTAGATTACGGTGAATTTAAAAATAATCGGAGAGACGAATCTGTCATTTTTTCCATGCAGACATTTGTTGTAAAGCTTGCATCAGGAATCGCCGGATTTTTATCTTCAATGGTATTATTTGTGTTCCATATCAGTTCAAACAAAGAGGCGGTTGTGACAGAACCGATCGCAGCATCTTCCCGGATGGGACTGCGTTTATCCATGACGATCATTCCGATTGTCGTGTTGGTGATCGGATTTATCGTATTTAAGAAACGTTATATTCTGACAGACCAGAAGTTAGCGGAGATTTCCACAGAGCTAGAGAAAAAACATCAGAATTAAGCCAATAATATTTTTGTGTTACATACGGCACAGGTCGGTCAGATACGGTAGTAAATCTTTCCAGTTCCTGTCTTGCGATGCTGATGCCGTTTAAGACACAGGAACTTAATGATGCAAACGGCGATAGAGATACTAATACGGAAAAAGTAGAAGACAAGATGTGGAATAAGGGCAGAGGGAGATGATTCCTCTGCTCAATTTTTTTGTGGATAATATTATGCGAGCATGATTTCGAGAACTCAAAATTTGTAATTGCATAAGCGAAAAACTGATGATATAATAAAAATCAAGATAAAAGGACTATTTGACGTGATAATCGGAGGAAATAACATGTCAGAAAATCAAGTGAAAATAACTTATAAACCTTTATGGAAGTTGTTAATTGATAAGGATATGACGAAAACTGAATTGAGAAAGAAAACACAGATAGCACCAAGTACATTTACCAAAATGAACAACGACCAACAAGTATCGTTAGATATACTGGCTAGGATATGTGTTGAATTGAAATGTGGCTTTGATGATATTGTGGAGATAGAACGATAGTGATATTGCAAAATGAAAAACATGTGCAGATAAATATAGCAAGTTGCTAATAGAAAGGAATTTATAAATGGCAGTTCAAAATAATGCTAATATTGGATTTGAAAAACAAATTTGGGATGCGGCTTGTGTTCTTTGGGGCCACATTCCGGCAGCAGAATACAGAAAGGTTATCGTAGGACTTATTTTTTTGCGTTATATATCAAGTGCATTTGAAAAACGATATCAACAGCTTGTTGAAGAAGGCGATGGTTTTGAAGATGATAAGGATGCATACGCAGAAGATAATATTTTCTTTGTACCAGAGGATGCCCGTTGGAGCAAGATTGCATCTGCAGCGCATACTCCAGAAATTGGCACTGTTATCGACGATGCAATGAGAGCTATTGAAAAGGAAAATACAACTCTTAAAAATGTGCTTCCAAAGAATTATGCAAGTCCAGATTTGGATAAGCGAGTATTAGGCGAGGTTGTTGATCTTTTCACTAATATGGACATGGGAGATACAGAAGAAAGCAAAGACCTGCTTGGCAGAACATACGAGTATTGCATTCAGCAGTTTGCAGCATATGAAGGTGTTAAGGGTGGCGAATTCTATACGCCTGCAAGTATCGTTAAAACAATTGTTGCTATTTTGAAACCATTCAAAAACTGTCGTGTATATGACCCATGTTGTGGTTCGGGTGGTATGTTTGTTCAGAGTGCAAAATTTATCCAGGCACACAGTGGCAAACGCGGAGAAATCGCTGTTTATGGTCAGGAGTCTAACGCTGATACTTGGAAGATGGCAAAGATGAATATGGCTATTCGTGGTATCGATGCGGATTTTGGACCTTATCAGGCAGATA
>DAVZID010000143.1:0-3095 GCA_052273485.1 Lachnospiraceae bacterium | reverse complement strand
GGAGAAAAAATATTTTGAGATTATTAATTGTGGAAGATGAAAAAGAATTATGCGACACTATAGCAAAGAGCCTATATAGTGCCGGGTATGAGGTTGATACCTGTTATGATGGTGAAGAAGCCCTGGATTATGTTCTGACGGAAGAATACGATCTGATCGTACTGGATCTGAACTTGCCGGGGATGGATGGAATGGATATTCTGAGGGAACTTCGTATGAAAAACGAGGAGACAAAGGTGCTGATTCTTTCTGCCAGAAGCCAGATTGCCGATAAGGTAGAGGGCCTGGATGCAGGTGCAAACGATTATATGGAGAAGCCTTTTCATCTCCAGGAGCTGGAAGCCAGGATTCGAAGCCTGACAAGACGAAAGTTTATACAAAAGGATGTATGTCTCAGTTATGGAGATATCAGATTCGACACAAAGAAGAGGGAAGCCTGTGCCAATGGTGAACCTGTGTCTCTGACGCGTAAAGAAAATGGGATTCTGGAATATATGCTGCTGAATCAGGGACGTCCCGTAAGTCAGGAAGAACTTATTGAACATGTATGGAACGCATCTGTAGACAGTTTCAGCGGTTCCATTCGGGTACATGTGTCTTCTCTGAGAAGAAAACTGAAGGCAGTACTTAGTTATGATCCCATTGTGAACAAGATCGGTGAGGGATATCGGCTGGAGAGGAAGGAAAAATGAAAAAATTGTCATTACAGTGGAGACTTACCCTGATCACAACTCTTTTTATTGCGATCATCTGCGGATGCCTTACCATGTTTGTCTACGGAAGTGGAGTATATTACATGGATTCTCTCCAGGAAGCTGTAGATGCTCAGAATACAGATGGTGACGACAGCCATCAAAACGAAATCTATATCAGTATACCCGGCGACAAATGGGATGACTTCGCCAATGATTTTTCTGTACAGGTATACAATAATAAAGCGGATTATAAAAAGAAAAGCCTGTTTTTTTCCATCTTTCTGGCGATTCTTGGAGGAGTTGCTACTTATTATTTCAGTGGCAGGTCTTTAAAACCACTGAAAGAGTTTTCTGAAAAAATAGAAGAAGTGGGAGCCAGAAACCTGTCAGATTCCAGAATCGAAGAAAACAAAGTGAAAGAACTGAATCAGCTTAGCATTTCTTATAATAAAATGCTGGATCGTCTTTCAGAATCCTTTGAGATGCAGCGTCAATTCACAGCCAATGCAGCCCATGAGCTGCGCACACCTCTTGCAGTGATGCAGGCACAGCTGGACCTGTATCATACAACCGGGCATCCTGCGACAGATGCCTGTACCGAGAAAACAATACAAATGGTAACAGATCAGAACGAACGTCTCAGCAAAATGGTAAAGACACTGTTGGATATGAGTGAATTGCAGACCGTGGCCAGAGATGAAAAAATTGAAGTGGATGCACTGGTTGAAGAAGTGCTGGCAGATCTTGATCCTCTTGCCGAGGAAAAAAAAATTATTCTCGAAAGTGTTTGCGATGCAGTAACGATGATGGGAAGTGATATCCTGATCTATCGGGTCGTATATAACCTGGTGGAAAATGCCATCAAGTATAACAATCCCGGCGGTAAGGTACAGGTTACGGTTTGCAGTGATAAAGAACAGATCTGTATACAGGTTATGGATAACGGAAGCGGAATTCCTGCAGATATGAAAGAACGAGTCTTTGAACCATTTTTCCGGGTGGACAAATCCCGCAGCCGGGCTCTGGGTGGCGTAGGTCTTGGACTGGCGCTGGTCCGTGAGATCGTGAGAGTCCATGATGGAGCGATCCGCGTGCTGGATAATTCTAATGGAGGCACAACCTTCGAGATTCTCTTTCCGGAAACTGTGTAGCATATCATTTGAAATGAAATAACGTACTTGAACAGTTATGACTACTGTAAAGGTTTTTGCAGAAAATGACTATTGCTGCATAAAACTGAAAAGCCCTATAATTACTTAATCATAACTTGCCAGAACAGCTATTTAAAGCACAATAAAGGAACAGGTTCACGCCCTGTTCCTTTTCTTGTCTTTCTTACTTTCTCAACTTGTCAACATTGACTTTCTCGTTTATAAACATTGAAGTTTTTCCAAAAAAGCGTTATAAAAAGCTCTCTCTTTAACAAGCAAATGTTGTACATCAATACTTTTTTTACTGTTTGGCTCTAATGGATTGTCAAGATCATACAGAGCTTGTTTAGTTGCTGATATAGCAGACTCTACAGTATTCCCTAAAACATCCGTAAAATCTACCTCTCCATTATACCAATTTTTCACTCTCTGAACCATCATTTTTGATAAATGTCCAAGCATCCCATTTGACTGAACACCTAATCCATTCACGCCTACTTCTTTAGCTGCATCCATCCATGCCTTTTTTACACTTTCCGGTGCATTCGGTCCCACTGCTTCAAACGCTTTTTCGTCAAAATCATTTTCCTGCTGTATAACAGAGGTTTCTTCCTTGTCAGTTAAACCATCTGTACTAAATTTAGGAATATCCTCGTTTCCACCTTTATATGTATATAATGTTCTATTAGAGGCATAATTTGTATCTATTAACATGAATCACAAACCTCCCTTATTATCTAATACACATAAAAGCGTAAGTTCATTGTATTCCACGGAGAATTTGCAGAAGTAGAATTAGCTACCAATAGTAACCCAACCACGATTGCACTAAGCATTTTTTTCATTTTCATCATAATCTTACTCCCTTTCTCAATGTTATTAAAATAGACCAAATTACATTTTATTAACACCTCTACTAATGCCCCTTTTTCACATATTAATTTGGTTTATTTAAGTATAGCATAAAATATATGACAATCAAGTATCTATGCAGAAAGTGGATATTTATTGCAGAAAATGATCTTTATAGGCGCATTCTTTGTTGTTTTATCCTTAGTCGTTACTTTCTCTGTTTCCTGCTGATATGCCTCAAAAGCATTTGCCCCCTACTGAAACTCCGGCTCTGCTAAAATTAGTTACCATCTTTCTCTTTTACTACATTTTGACGTGTACTGATTCCATTTGTATGGGCATATTTATGATCCTTTAAGCCTCTATCACTCACAATTATTACAATTATAAGCAACAC
>DAVZID010000142.1:0-3345 GCA_052273485.1 Lachnospiraceae bacterium | reverse complement strand
ATTTTTTATTATTTTCAGCACAAAAAATGAGACTCCTGCAGCTTCAATTTAAACTATAAGAGTCTCATTTTTTTGATATTTTATCTAGCCGCGTTTTCACATCCAACAAGATAATCCAATGACACGTCATAGACATCTGCTATTGTCAAAAGTACATTCACACTGCCTTCATTCCCCCGTTCCAGCCTTTTAACTGTATCCACCGATATATTTGCCTGTTCTGCAAGCATTGACTGAGTAACATAACTTCTCTTTCTCAACTGACGTATTCGCACATCAATTATGGACTTTCAGATTGCACGTTATCATAAAGTGCAATCTAGGCATAATGTGCAATCTGAAATATAGTGCACTTTATTCCAAATCCAAAGCATTTAAGCCATTCTTTTGCATTTTTTAAAAAGTGCAATTGAATTTTACTTTATAAGATAATATAAGTGATGAAATAAAACCTCAGTGAGATAATTCGTTTATCGGATAATATCGTGATCCTGTAAAACCTTCTCAACTACAGTTCCATGAATAACATGAAGCAGAGGCTTCTTTAATGCATTCAACGGTCCTGGCAGCTGGATATCAAGTGGAGATTTGCCATCCATAAGTTTTACAGTACTATCAAGCAGCTCGCGGATATCGTATACGCTACCCCATACCTCTGGAACACCTCTGTCTACGCCGAGCAGTCCATAAACAGCCTCCATAGCGGTTCTTACGGAATACTCTGTGGTGAATACGGTATCGCGAGGTGTATCAGCAAACTGACCTAAGAATGCGAAGTTTACGCAGCCATCTGGAATAACATCCGGGCGGTCACCCTTTGTACGTGGCATGAAGAATGCTGTGATATACGGCATCATGGTCGGTACACATACAGCGCTGTTTTCAGCAAGTTCTGGAATCTGATCGGTCGGAACACCTAAATGATACAGCCACTCTTCGGTGATTTCCTTACCAGTGCACTCTCTCATTGGTTTCTTAACGAAGTTACCTGGCTTGTCGGTGAACAGACCATATACCCATACGCAAACCTTATCCTTATCCTGCTCCTTAAACTGACCCTGACGGTTGATTGTCCAGCTCATGAGCCAGTTGGAATCGACGCAGCTTACGATACCACCAGTAACAACGTTTCCGATTCTTGGATCGCGCTTGCAGATGTTGGTGATATACGGAATGATCTTGTCATCCAGTGTAGTAACGGTAGCGGACTCCCAGTTGGTCTTTGTGATATCGGAGCAGAATTTCTCTGGATGACCAAAGGACGGATCCTGCTTTGCGATGTTCTTCCACAGACTCCAGCAGCCACTTGTACGAACCTCAGCATCACCGTTCGGTGCATGGTTTTGATCACCGTAAATGGTACCCTCTGTACAGCTTCCGTTTGTAACAAATACAAGGTCGTTTTCGGTCAGGACGATACCCTTCTCAACACCATTTTCCTTACACTCGATAGCAGAGGCGATCTTCTTTCCATCTTTAAACTCGAAGATAACATTTGTAACCTCAACGCCAAAGCGGAACTCAACGCCAGCATCTTCGAGGTACTTCTGCATTGGAAGAATCAAAGACTCATACTGGTTGTATCTGGTGAACTTCAGAGCACTGAAATCTGGCAGACCAGAAATATGATGGATGAAACGCTGGAAGTACAGCTTCATCTCCAGTGCACTGTGCCAATTTTCAAATGCGAACATAGTACGCCAATACATCCAGAAGGTAGAATTGAATACTTCATCATCGAACACATCCTCGATGGTCTTATCGTACAGATCCTCATCCTTTGTCATGAACAGTTTCATGATTTCCATGCAGCCCTTCTGACTTAAGTTGAACTTGCCATCGGTATGAGCATCCTTACCGCAATTTTCAGTTGCACGGCAGAGGGAATAATTTGGATCGTGCTTGTTCAGCCAATAGAACTCATCCAAAACAGATGCATTCGGAACCTCGAGGGATGGAATACTGTGGAACAGATCCCAGAGACACTCAAAATGATTCTCCATTTCACGTCCGCCTCTCATGATATAACCGCGGGACGGATCAAAGATACCATCGCATGCACCACCGGCGATGTCCATTGCTTCTAAGATGTGGATATGAGAACCTGGCATCTGGCCATCACGTACTAAGAAGCACGCTGCTGCTAAGGATGCAAGTCCACTACCTACAATATAAGCATGCTTCTCATCAACGCCTTCTGGCTTTTCTGGTCTTGCAAATGCTTCATAGTTACCGTTGCTATAATAAATCCCCTTACTATTCTTATCATATCTGCCGCGCTCGGTATTTCTATAATTACTATTCTGGGCAGTCTGCTTTTCAGAAGCCTTTTTCTCATTTTCCTTCTTGATTGCCAGATATGCAGCACCTACACCTGCTGCAACTGCAGTTACTTTTGTTAATGTACCTTTCTTTCCTGACATTATCAGTACCACCTTTCTTTTGCTTGTGTTTGTTTTGTTGATGATGTTAGCTTAACTCATAAATCAAAAAAGATACATATACAAAACAGGGGCAATGACAAAAAATTTATCAAAATCCCGATTTTGATAAAAAAGTTTGTTGTTCTTGGAAATTTTGATGCTGTTTGAGCGATATTGAATCTCATTTTCTATTGTCTGCAAAGTTTTGAATGGAATTTTTGATATTCCCGCTCATAGTGGTGCAAATATCATCCACGATTTCATGATAATTTTCCTTCATACCCTTTTTGATCCAGTCAAGCATAACACCGACAAAACTGTATTTATAGAAGTCTGCAATAAAGCTTTGTTCCTCAGGTTTGATTGTCATTCCCTTGGAACATTCTAAAATCACATTCATGATCAGATCACGTGTCAGATGAAATAGATAATTTTCAATCTGTTCGCGGCTCAGTGCATGATAAACGTTTAGAATAAATGGTTTGTTTTCCATAACAGCCTCGAAGATTTGCATCAGTCCTTCCTGCCAGGTTTCATAGGTTTTCTTTCCCTGTAAAGCTTTTGAAGCGTCTTCATAGCAGGACCATTCAACAAGATCATAAATATCTTTAAAATGATAATAGAATGCCATACGTGTAATGCCGCAGTCATTTGTCAGATCAGTAATGGTAATCTTATCGACGGGTTTCTTTAATAGTAGATTTTTTAGGGAAGCTTCCAGTGCAAGTTTGGTAGAATTATTTTGCATAATAAATATCCGGTCTCCTCTCGTTTTTGCTGTTTCTTTCGTAACTTTTGTTGATTTTTCTTTGACTCTATTTTAGCATACTGCATGAAAAATTACTATTAATTTTCTATAAAAATATAGTGTCAAGCGTTTTTGAAAATGTCCCAAAATAAGTGAAACATTAGCCCCGGTTTT
>DAVZID010000141.1:0-3391 GCA_052273485.1 Lachnospiraceae bacterium | reverse complement strand
GTATTCAAGATATCACTTTCTTGCTTGTTCATTATTTTTCATTTCCTTTCTTTCACGATTTTTTACTTTTTATTTTTCGTGAACACCATGCTAAACAAAAACCTCCACTGCTGGAGGATGTGTTCATTTCTTCTTATTTATACTCTTTTTAACGCTGATTGTCAACATAGTTGTCAGTATTTTTTATATTTTTTATGCCTCCCCGAGGGTATAATGGTATCCCTGAACTTTGCATCAAAGTTACACTAAAGCCTTTTTGGTACTTTTCGGTGCCAAGGCTGTGTTGCATTAGACATCTAAAAATGTCATTAATTCTTGAAGGCTTTTGCCACTTTTTCGAAAGGCATCCATGACCTGTTTTGTTTCAAACTCCTGTTTCGCTTTTTGTAAACTTGACAGTTGCGCAGTAAGTAATTCCTGCTTTTTCTGCAGTTTTAAAAGTTCATTTTCGATTTTACCGATTTCCGTATCAATCGAAGTCATTGAACGTGTTCTCGCCATCGTCATCTTCCTCCTGTTCCACTATGTCCTCTGATAGTAATGATTGATTGTTTGCAAGCAGGTTACCAATTTCAGTGGCAAGACTGTGTATGCTAAGGTCATCCATACCAAATGCACTTAAGAGCGTTCTCTGTTTCTTGGAAACAGCATGATCCAAGCGATATCTACCATTATTACGACGGACCATCTCAATCTTTTCAAGCTCTTTGAGTGCCGCAGGAACGGTCATATAGTTACTCTTTGTTTCCAGCCTCAGCATCATTTCTTTGAGCAGGTTATAGATTCTGTTCCGGACGATGAGTGCTACAAATTCGGTAAATATCTTGGCATCAAGGGATGCGCCGTTTTGCACACGCATGCTTTTTGAGCCAATAAAGGACTTGTCGGAACTAAAAACTTTTTCAGAGATATCACGTCCTTTATAGTGGATAAGAGCTTCAGCGGCAGTCATTCTCTCTGAAGTAATAATGCAGAAATAACCACACAACTCCAGCTGTTCCTGGATAATATCTTTCTTTTCTTTATATGAAACAAGATTGTTATCCTTATCATATTTGATAAAAAAATATTCATGGTACAGCTTACCCAAAGTAACCTGAGTTCCTATGTGTTTTTCAAGGAAGAGTTTAAGCCTGTCTATGGTCTGCTCAAGGATTTCTCGTTCAGCAGCCTGCTTGGAAGGATTAAAGTACAGATGGAAATATCTGTCTGTAGTATCATCTTCGTAAAGCTTGGACAGTACTGTCTTGCCATACACACGGTAAGTACGTATCTCACAGTCTCTGTCAGTTTCAAAGCTGTTTCTGTTTTCATGGATCAGTTTACTGACAAGCTGTTTGCACCCCTTTACCATAATGATGAAAGAGTACTTGTTCTGCTCCATATATCGAATATTGTCTTTGCTGAAATATCCTCTATCAAGGACAAATCCTATCTTTTGATAGCCGTATTCCTTTCCTTTATCGACCATGTAGGCAAACTGTGCAACGTCTGTAATCGAGCCGCCATAAGTCTCATAAAACAACGGAATACGGTTGGTTTTATCGAAAGCAAGTGCAAGATTAAATATCGCTGAACCAGTATCCACCTTGGCTTTGCCATATTCAAGAATGCTGATATCCCCTGACTGGCAGTTCTTGTTTGTAGAGGCGTAGGAGATATAGATTCGATCCTTTCGATCTCTGGATTTATTCCAGTCATCAAAGAAGCCATTTATCTGCTCACCTGTGACACTCTTGAAAAAACGACATACTTTTGAATCGCTGTAAATATGCATCCGCTTTGAAAAAAGTGGATGGTTGTATGCAAAATCAGGATAATACTGACCAACGTTCTCTTCATCAATGATGAGGTACGATATCAGATCCATGAGAAGTCCAGCATCTTCTCCGAACCATTTGGAAAGTTTTGCAGGAAGTTTGTAATCCTCAAGTACATTTTTGATAATGGCATAGGCACCGATCTTCAGAGAACAGCTTCTTGATGCTTCTGTAAGTTCTTCCGGCATTACCATATCAGGAAAGAATTCCTGGAATTTTTCATTGGGAAACATATGACTGGTATGGTCTGGATTGACCTTTCCAATAATGCTCCTCTGCGGAACTGCATATTGCTTTTCAGGATTATATTTATGTCCATACTGAAACAGAATGTATGTAGCATGTCCCTTTTTCTTGGCAATGATTTTACCTTTCATATTTGGAATTTCTACTTCAAAATCGTGATACATTGCTTACTCCTTTTAGTGTAACTGTTGCACTAAATTATAGCACATTTCGAATTGGAAATCCAGGGGAAAATCCTTATTTTGCAAGGTTTTTTTAACTTTTGTAAAGTAATTAGCTGTTTAGTGTAACCATTCTGCAAAGTTCAGATTGTCAAGGGCGGCGAAGCCGTTCATATACCCTTGACATTCCTCCGCAGCAGGTGTTAATCCGGCATACGCTCAGCGAAATAGATGGACAACTGCGCATGGATGCGGCTCCAGTCCTGCCGCCGACCCGTCCACTTTTTCGTAATATCCATCATCGCCAGATACAGCATTTTCAGCAGACTGTCGTCTGTCGGGAAAACGCTCTTGGATTTTGTAACCTTCCGCAGCTGCCGGTTAAAGCCCTCGATCGTGTTCGTGGTATAGATCAGACGGCGGACTTCCTGAGGATATTTGAAGTAGGTGCTGAGGTTCGTCCAGTTTTCCCGCCACGACTTTGCGATCTTGGGATATTTATTGTCCCAATTCTGCGCAAAAGTCTCCAAAGCGTCCAGAGCAGCCTGTTCGTCCACTGCTGCATACACGGCTTTCAGATCGGACATGAGAGCCTTCAGGTCTTTGTAAGAAACGTATTTGCTGGAATTCCGCAGCTGGTGAATCATGCAGTTCTGAATCTCCGTTTCCGGGAACACTGCATGGATGGCTGTATCGAAACCAGTCAAATTGTCTGTACATGCGATAAAAATATCCTCTACGCCCCGATTCCTCAGACCATTCAGTACGGTCGCCCAGAACTTTGCGCTCTCATTCTCGCCAACCCACATGCCCAGAACATCTTTGCGGCCGTCCAGATCAAGGCCGATGGCAATGTACACTGCTTTCTTTACGATCTGCCCTTCGCTGCGGACATGGTAGTGGATCGCATCCAGAAAAACTACGGCATAGATCGATTCCAGAGGCCGCTGCTGCCATTCTTTCGCCACGGGCAGGATCTTATCCGTGATCCGGCTTACCGTAGTGTCAGACACAGACAGCCCATAAATATCCTGAATATGCGCTTCGATGTCGCCGGTCGTCATGCCTTTCGCATACATGGACAGGATCTTTTCTTCGATATCCTGACTGATGCTGGTCTGGTTCTTTTTCAGAAGCTGCGGTTCAAATTCACCTTTCCGGTCA
>DAVZID010000140.1:0-3505 GCA_052273485.1 Lachnospiraceae bacterium | reverse complement strand
CGTTGTTTGTAATCGACGCAGAAAACCCCGGACGTTCTTGCGAACGGCCGGGGTTTTCTGCGCTGAATCATTATAATTCATTACTTACTACACATTTTGTCATAAATATCTGCTATTATTTCTGCCGGGGTATTTCCCGATACTACAATACACGTTCCTATAACTTCTTCCTCATCAGAAAGTAATTCATCATATCTTGTCATATCCTCTGCCATTTCCCAATCTTTCTCTGGAAAACGTGCTTCAATTGACTTGATCTCATCTGAATCCAATGGTTCCCAATAATCCACAAATTTGAATGTATTCTCACTGTCTTTTTCAAAGGTTGCTGACACCGCATATTTTCCTGTATAGTCTGCATTGCTTTCATATGAGGTAATTCCAAACAATGTAATTGTATCATCCTGTGTTTCTTCTGATATCACAAAAACCTTTGCAGAAACATCAATGTCATTTTCTGAGTTTTGATACCAAGTTTCGTGCATCCATTTAACTGCCCATCCCAAAAGATTAGCATCATCATCGCATCCGTCTGGAAAATAAAAATAAGTATCTTTTGTCGCTATATAAACAGCACCGGTATCAAGCTGATCCTGATCAATCTCTAACAACTTCTGATTATCAATTACGTCTGTCTTTTCCTCTGATATGCTCTGAGGTTCTGTCTCTGTAATATTTTCCGATGCAAAAGATGCTTGTACCATATTCATTCCAAATAACATTATACCTGTTGAAACACCAAGTACTCTTCTCAAAGCCTGCTTTTTTTTACACATCTATCTTCCTCTCTTTCATTTTTAACTTTATTCCTTTTGCTACCCAAAAATTACTTTTTGCGTATAAACATAATAATATTTCACGATCTATACTAGAATATTATGCATATACCCATTTTACTTTACCCTATGTTCCTCCTTAATGTATTGTCCCTCGTTGTTTATCTATGCTTGTAGGCTATCATGCTTTTTATACTATGTCAACTTCTTTTTATTGACTTTTTGTTTTTTTATTTTACAATTTACCTGAAATAAATGATACCAGGGTCCCAAGCTCCAAAAGCCGTTCGTGCTTGCACGATTAGGTTTTGGAGCTTGGGACCTGCAAAAACATGAGGATGCAGCGATTTTCAAGGAAAATCAGCGAATCCGAATGGTTTTAGAATTGCTAAGTTCTCAGCAACGGAGCAATTCGTGGATATCAGTTGATTCAATGGAGCACTGATATTTTCTACGCAATTCTCTTTTGCATTATCACCAGCTTTTGCTTCTGGTCACTCTGGAAAGCTTTGATTCTCACTGCAAAGCATTTTTCTTCTTTGGTTTCGATTTGCTATCGACTGATTCCTACTGGAAACGGCTATTCACCTACTTTCTCTGTTCCTTTCAGTGGATCTTATGAAATTTTTATTGAAAATACAGGAAATATTAGTTTTACTGTAAAGGGAAGCTATGTGTTTTGAAATCAACCTCCTCCATAAATTTTCTGGCTTGCGCACCCTTTTCAGGTCTGCTATAATGGCAACGACACCATTGTAATACATCATCCCAAAGAAAAGAGGGGCAATTCATGAAAACAAAAGTATTTATTGACGGAAGCGAAGGCACTACAGGACTTCGCATTCACGAGCGTCTTGACAATCGCGACGACATTGAACTGTTAACTATAGCACCAGAGCTTCGAAAAGATCCTGCTGAGCGCAGCCGCCTGATCAACTCTTCTGATATCACATTTCTTTGTCTGCCTGACAGCGCAGCCAGAGAGGCTGTTGCACTTGTAACAAATCCAAATGTGCGCATTATTGATGCTTCGACTGCACACCGCACTGAGGCTGGCTGGGCTTATGGTTTCCCGGAGCTTTCCGCTAAGCACCGCGAGGCTATTAGAACTGGCAAGCGCATCGCTAATCCTGGCTGCCATGCATCTGGCTTTATCTCACTCGTTTACCCGTTGATCGCAGGCGGTATTCTCCCGGCAGATTACCCTGTTTCCTCTTTTTCTCTGACTGGTTACAGCGGCGGAGGCAAGAAAATGATCGCGCAGTACGAGGCATCCGACCGCGACGAGGAGCTTGACGCACCGCGTGAGTATGGTCTGTCCCAGCAACACAAGCACTTAAAGGAAATGCGCCTGATCACAGGATTATCCCGTGCTCCGCTGTTTACCCCTATTGTTTCCGATTATTACAGCGGAATGGTTGTCAATGTTCCTCTGTACACTGATCTGTTAAACATCACTCAGACTCCAGAATCCTTGCAGGCATTTTTTGCTGACTACTATGCAAATGAGCCTTTCGTAAAGGTTATGCCGCTCGGTGCTGAAAGCGAAATGTCTGGATTTTTAAGCGGCAATCATTTAAGCGGCTATGACGGCATGCAGATCTATATCACTGGAAATGAAAATCGTATTCAGCTGTCTAGTGTCTTCGATAATCTTGGTAAAGGTGCTTCAGGTGCAGCTATTCAGTGCTTTAACATTATGACTGGATGTGATGAAGCGAAGGGACTAAATCTTTGAAACAGCGAATACAAAAACGAGAAAGGATTTATTTATGTCACTTCGCCATCAGCCAAAGGCTGCTTTGATTAACGATTTTTGTGGCTTTGGCCGCTGTTCTGTAACAGTGGCTCTGCCCATTATATCTCAAATGAAGGTTCAGTGCTGTCCGGTGCTGACCTCCGTCTTTTCCAACCACACCGGATACCCATCCTTCTATTTTGACGATTACACGGAGAAACTGCCGTCCTACATTGCAGAGTGGAAGAAATTAAATCTTCACTTTGAATGCATTGCAGCCGGATTTTTAGGTTCTGAGCGCCAGATTGAGATCGTAAAGGATTTCATTCATGATTTCAAAGATGAAAACACGCAGGTTCTGATTGACCCGGTTATGGGCGATCACGGCCGCACGTATCAGACCTTCACGCCTGAGATGTGCAATCAGATGAAGCAGTTGACGCGCTTTGCCGATATCCTGACGCCGAATCTGACCGAAGCCTGTATTCTGACGGACACACCGTACCACGATGGGCACTGGCAGATGAATGAGCTGTCTGAGCTAGCTCTTTCACTGATTGCCATGGGGCCGTCTAAGGTAGTAATCACTGGTGTCTCTATGGGAACTTTTATAGGAAATGTTATATGTGAATCAGGCGGTACACCTTCTGTAGTGAAAAGAAAGCGTGTCGGACAGGAGCGTTCTGGAACAGGCGATATTTTTGCCGCGATTCTGACCGCAGATTGCGCGAACCACGTTGACTTTGAGACCTCTGTGCGAAAGGCAAGTGCTTTTGTGCAGCGCTGCATCGAGGTTACGGAGCAATTTGAGTGTCCGAAGACGGACGGCGTATGCTTTGAGGAAGTGTTGAGCGAACTGAAAGCGTAAAGCACATTCACCTCAGGGCTTTGCCAAAAGTATTGACCTATCCGTAAAAAAATCCCGCAGTCCTATTTTGATATGATCCCCCTTAAGTAGACAAGATAAATACACAAAGTCTACTTAAGGGGG
>DAVZID010000139.1:0-3525 GCA_052273485.1 Lachnospiraceae bacterium | reverse complement strand
CATTCATCCCCGCCCGACTACGTCGGACGAGGTTTTCTGCGGAAAAATGGATAAAGTTTCAGCATCAGAATATACCTTAAAATTACAGCTGAAAAAATCATAAATTGGAAATGTATTTTTCTTTATTTTGATTTGGTTGCTATCAGTAGTATAAAAAAAGGAAAGGATATCAATCTCCTCTGCGCAGTCAGGGACAGAAAGTGTTTTGTAAACATCCTTCATGGAATCTTCAAGTTGAGAGAGCAACGATTCGCTTGAATACAGAAAGCGTTTTCTTTTTCGTCTGCTTGAAATGGTGAGAATAAGTCCAGTGATTCCACAGATTGCAGCGCTCCAATAAAGCCATGGGGCGTTATGATACTTTTCTGCAAAAGGAGTATCTAATTTTAAAGTAGTAGTAATTGTGAGTAGGAAAAATACGATCGAACCATATTGGATAAATTGGAACAGAGAAGAAGGTTGTGATTTCTGCTCCATGTTTTCGATTCTAGTTGACTGCTTTTGCACTACGGATATTACTTCAGCAGGTGTCTCTTGTATCAGAAATTCAACTCCGTTTTGATGCTCGTTTTTGGAATTATTGGTCAATAGCGCCAGTACGACTTAACGAATTGGGCATCATGGCTTTGCCGCTCATGGGGCAGGTATGGCTGCCGTAACGTATCATGGAATCATAACATTTGATTGACAAAACAACTGCAATATGCTACTATAACACAGTGCTAATACGTTAGCATAATAAAGCAGCTGCAGCGTTCTGCGGCCAAGAAAAGGAGAGTAGTATTATGAGAAAAATCGTGGCAGCAGCACTTGCTGTAGGAATGGCAGCAATGACAGTAACCGGATGTTCCAGTCAGAAGAGTGAGTCCAAGGAGACAACAAAGACAACAACTGAGGCGGCAAAGGAAACACAAAAAGCAACCGAAAAAGAGACAGAGAAAGCAACAAAGAAGGATACCGAGGCCGCGTCTACAGAAGAAAAAACGGAAGAATCCTCTTCTAAGACAGACGAAAAGGATACAGCAGAGGCAAAAACAGATGCAGCAGAGGGTGACTCCACAGAGGATAAGAAGACCTTCACAGTAGGCTTTGATGCAGAGTTTCCGCCGTATGGATACCGCGATGAGAGTGGTGAGTATGTTGGCTTTGACCTTGATCTGGCAGCAGAGGTTTGTGACAGACAGGGCTGGGAACTTGTAAAGCAGCCAATCGACTGGGATTCCAAGGATATGGAACTGTCCTCCGGTGCGATTGATTGTATCTGGAATGGTTTCACGATGAATAGCCGTGAGGATGCTTATACATGGTCGGATCCGTACATTGATAACAGTCAGGTATTTGTTGTTTCAGCAGATTCTGGAATTGAAAATAAGTCGGATTTAGCAGGAAAGGTCGTAGCTGTTCAGAAGGATTCTTCTGCACTGGCAGCACTCAACGACGAGGAAAATGAGGACAATATTGCGCTGAGAGATTCCTTCTCACAGTTGATTGAATATGCGGATTACAACACCGCATTTATGGATCTTGAGCAAGGCGCTGTGGATGCCGTTGCAATTGATATCGGTGTAGCCCAGTATCAGATCGACAAGAGAGAAGAAGGCGCTTATGTAATGCTTGCAGGTGATGACAATAAGCTGGCATCTGAGCAGTATGCAATCGGCTTCAAGAAGGGAAATGACGAGCTTCGCGATCAGGTTCAGGATACGCTTGATGCGATGGTAGAGGATGGAACCTTTGCAAAGATTGCAGAAGAGTGGGGACTTACCGACAGCGTTTGCCTCGGAAAATAATACATAAGCTGGAAAGGCAACGACTATGGATATAATGGCAATGACAGCTCAGCTTGCAGATGGCTTTCTTGTGACGGTTGAAATTTTTGCACTGACGCTTTTGTTTTCTTTGCCGCTTGGTATGTTAGTGGCGTTTGGGCGCATGTCTCGCTGCAAACTCATAAAGCTGATTGCAAAGCTCTACATTTCAGTTATGAGAGGAACGCCTCTGATGCTGCAAATCATCGTGGTATATTTTGCACCATATTATATGTTTCGTATGAAGATGGGAACGGGTTACCGTTTCCCAGCCGTCATCATCGCGTTTGTGATCAATTATGCGGCATATTTTGCAGAGATTTACCGCTCTGGTATTGAATCCATGCCAAAGGGACAGTATGAGGCCGCAGAGGTTCTTGGCTACAGCAAGCCACAGACCTTTGTGCGCATTATTCTGCCACAGGTAATCAAACGTGTGCTCCCGTCTATCACAAATGAGACGATCACATTGGTTAAGGATACGTCGCTTGCGTTCACGATCTCCATCGCGGAGATGTTCACGGTTGCCAAGCAGATTGGCGCAGCGCAGACAAGCGTAATGCCGCTGTTGGCAGCTGGTATTTTCTACTATGTATTTAATTTAATTGTGGCAACGGTGATGGAATACATCGAAAAGCGGCTTTCGTATTATCGGTAAAGAATTATTATCGGTAATGTATTATAGGCAAATAAGGCAGGTCAGAGTATGGCAGTTCAAACGAACAAAGCAGAGGGAAACGTCCTTCTGGAAATGAATCATGTAAAAAAGAGCTTTGACGGAAGTGGTGTTTTAAAGGACATTTCCTTAAAGGTGAAAGAAGGCCAGGTAGTCTCCATCATTGGTCCGTCCGGCTCTGGAAAGTCTACCTTGCTTCGCTGTGCAACGCTTCTTGAAAAGATGGATGCAGGTGAACTGATCTACCTTGGCGAGAAGGCTGCGTGGGAGCAGGACGATAAAAAGGGACAAAAGCGTTGTGTTTATGCACCGAAGGATAAGTTAAAGCAGATTCGTTCTTATTTCGGTTTGGTATTTCAAAACTTTAATCTTTTTCCACATTATTCCGTTATGAAAAATATCATTGATGCACCAGTATGTGTGAATCATGTGAGCAAAAAGGAAGCAAAGGAGCGCGCACAAAAGCTGCTGGCGCAGCTTGGTCTTTCCGACAAGGCAAATGCCTATCCGTGTCAGCTTTCTGGTGGCCAGCAGCAGCGTGTCTCAATTGCGAGAGCACTTGCATTACAGCCAAAGATTCTTTTCTTTGACGAGCCGACTTCCGCGCTCGATCCAGAGCTGACAGCAGAGGTATTAAAGGTTATTCGTCAGCTTGCAGCAGAACATATGACAATGATTATTGTTACGCATGAGATGCAGTTTGCAAAAGAAGTTTCCGACCATATCATCTTTATGGAGCAAGGCGTGATCGTAGAAGAAGGGACACCAGATGAGTTGTTTTCTTCCGAAAATGCCCGTGTAAGAGAGTTTATCGGAAAGATCGAGTGAATTTTATTTTAAAAAAAAGATTGATACATTAAGGTTTCTGTGATGTGTCAGTCTTTTTTTGTTTGTCTTCTAGGAAAGAAATCTCTTTTTGCTACCGAATAGTTCCGTTTTTTTTCCAATTTCATAAAATTTTATTTTTATTTGCTATGATATGAATACAGCCTTGACGAGTAAAAAAATAATATAAAAAAACCTCCCACTTTTCGGGGATTT
>DAVZID010000138.1:0-3574 GCA_052273485.1 Lachnospiraceae bacterium | reverse complement strand
TGGATATGTTCAAATCAATAATTTCCTTTGTATTCCTGAGGAAAGGTGCTTAAATGATATTAATTAGTGAAAACTAACTGTATATTATATAATGCGAAGGAGCCGTGAGTCATATGAAATACGCAGATATGCCGCTTGCAATGTGGTTGGTATTTGTAAAATCATTCAGAAATAATCTGATAACTGTGTTGGGAATAAAACCATCAGAGGCAAAAGAGATTACCCAAAAGGCAAAGCGCAAATATAAGGAAATTATAGCGAAGATTCCTGAGTTCGAGAAGAAAGACAGATTCAAGATGAATCTGGTAAGTTGTGCCATGTATACAGCGAGCAGGCGAACTGGTCATTACCCGGAACGCCTACTGGCAGACCCGATATATCGAACCAGAGACAACAGAAAATTCTGTAAGCTTCATGGAATACGATTATCCGGTCCAAAGCTTGGGAGACCAAGCTTTACAAAACAAACAATCAGTTAAAGAGAAAAGGCAGGAATACCAGGATAACACCGACCGAATTGAGGTAGAGCGTTCATTCAGTTTGAGTAAACGCTGCTACGGAATGGACTTGATAAGAACCAAGCTCTATGACCCGTCATTTCTATTTTTGAAAAAGAAAACGGTGGCTTTGTAGCAACTCTCGTAAATCAGCAATTCCATTAGGGTCAAGTCCATTTATTGGTTCATCTAAAATTAGCAGGTTAGGCTTTTCAAGCAAAGCCATTCCTAATTTTAAACGTTGTTTCATTCCTAACGAATAGCTTTTTACTGGTTTATTCATGCAATCTTCCAGTCCTACTGTTTTAAGTATGGTGCTAATTTCTGTGTCATCATGCAGTCCCAATAAGGCAGTAACTGTTTTTTCCGTTTCAGACAATTCCGTTTTTCGGAACCCGAAAAAATCCAAGCCTGAAACAGACCTATGTTTTGAAAAAACAGGCACCTCAAACCGGTAGAAGATCCGGCCAGAGGTGCCTATTTTTTGCGAGGTTATTCGTATTTTGATTTTTTTTTTATTTTGCGCTTTCTGTTGCAAAATATTCCTTTGTCAGACGAACCACAGTTCCAGACAGCAAGAACAGTGCAATCAAGTTCGGGATTGCCATCAGACCATTGAAAGTCTCAGCAATACTCCACATCAGACCAAGGTTTGCGGTTGCACCCAAGATAGCGACGAGAGAATAGGCTACCATGAATGGCTTAATGACCTTCTCTGAGAATAAAAATTCGATGCAGCGGGCACCATATAGTCCCCAGCCAAGAATCGTAGAAAATGCGAAGCAGCACATGGCAACTGCGGTAAAGATGGAAACCCAGCTTCCATATACACTAGTAAAGCCAGAGATTGTAAGCTCAGCACCAGCTGCTGCGCCATATTCAATAGAAGTACCGCTGCAAAGAATAACAAGAGCGGTTAATGTACAGATGACGATGGTATCGGTGAATACTTCAAAGATACCAAACATTCCCTGCTTTACTGGTTTTCTAGTGTCGGCACATGCATGAGCAATGGATCCGGTACCAAGACCGGCCTCGTTGGAGAAGATACCACGGGAGACACCCTTTTTCATACTGGTAAACATGCTTCCGACAATTCCGCCAGTTACGGCAGATGGTTTAAATGCACCTTCAAAAATAGAAGCAAATACCGTAGGAATTGTGCGGATATTGATTACGATAACACCGACAGCAAGAACGATATATAATAATGCCATAAAAGGAACAAGCTTTTCTGTTACTTGTCCAATACGTTTTACACCGCCCAACAAAATTAGTGCAACAAGTACAGCCATTGCAATACCAATGATTAAATTAGAAGTTGACACAGCATCCTTAGAGATTACGTGAAAATCCAGAAGAGCTGAATTAATGGCAGTGGTGATTGTGTTAACCTGTGTTGCGTTTCCAGTTCCGAATACAGTCAGTACACCAAAGGCGGCAAAAAGATAGGCAAGCCACATCCAACGTTTTCCAAGACCATTTTTTATGTAATACATTGGACCACCAACAAGATCACCATCAGCATTTTTCTCGCGGAAATGAACAGCAAGTGTTACCTCAGCAAATTTAGTGCACATGCCAAGAATAGCAGAGATCCACATCCAAAAGATAGCTCCAGGCCCGCCGATTGCAATCGCACCGGCCACACCGGCAATATTTCCGGTGCCGACTGTCGCGGCTAGTGCCGTACATACAGCTTGAAATGGTGTCAGCGCACCATCAGATGCATTCTTTTTGCGAAACATTCGGCCAATGGTTGTTTTGATGGCGTAGGGAAATTTGCGGATCTGGAGAAAACGGGTGCGAAGGCTCAAATAAAGGCCAACGCCAAAGATGCAGACCATAGCCGGAACACCCCAGATGAAATTGTTCACGGCCGAATTGACGGTCTCGATAAATTGAAGCATAAAAAATCCTCTTTCTTGTTAGTTCAAAATTTTACAAGGGACACTATAACACGATATAATTCATGGTTCAAGCGTTATTTTGAAAGTTCAACATATTGAACCTTCTGAGGTGCTTTGGAAGTTTTGTGAAAGTGTACCCCGGAAGTCTTACGAAAGGCGGATTCGATGATTGTCTCAGTAAAAACAACTCGTCTCACCGCCAGTTAGGTCACGATAATGTATCTGGAAATGGAGCTATATAATCAAAATAATAAGAGTAGTATCTCAAATATTTATTGAAATATCAGAATGTACGCATTATACTACAAGTCAGTGCTTAGACAAAAAATATAGACACGATAAAATGAATAAAAAGGAAAACATCTATGATACTATGGATCATTGCAGCAATCTGTGCCTTTTTTGTAAAGGGTTTGTGCGGATTTGCAAACACACTTGTTTTTACGAGTATTTTAAGTTTCAGGATAAATAATGCGTCGATTTCTCCAGTGGAGCTATTGCTTGGCTACCCGGGAAATCTGATTTTGGCATGGAAAGAACGAAAGAAAATCGACTGGAAGATCTGCGGACCATTGGCGGCACTTGTCATGCTTGGCAGTATACCGGGTGCATTCTTTCTGAAAAATGCAGATACGACAGTAATTAAGATGATTTTCGGTGTCGTAATTATTTCACTTGGAGCAGAAATGCTGCTTCGTGAGTTTCGTCCACGTCCGATGAAACAATCGACTGGTTTTACTATTTTCGTTGGCGTATTGTCAGGAATTCTCTGTGGCCTTTATGGAGTAGGAGCATTGCTTGGTGCGTATCTTAGCCGTGTCACAGATGATAGCCATGCTTTTAAGGGCAATATTAGCGTTGTCTTTTTCATCGAGAATACCTTCCGAATTGTTTTGTATATCTGCTGGGGAATCATTACATTTGATGCTGCTAAACAGGCAGTAATGCTGTTGCCGTTTATGTTAGGTGGTCTTGGTCTTGGAATTTTTGCAGGAGCACATATTCCAGAGCGTACCGTTAAGAGACTTGTTATTGTATTATTGATGATTTCTGGAGCAGTACTGATTTTACAAAAGTAGGGCGGGAAAGCCAAGAAACTTTTTGTAATTATGGGACAATGATGTCGAATTTTGTCGAAATGTTGTACAGGCAACTGCTCGTTTTGTG
>DAVZID010000137.1:0-3620 GCA_052273485.1 Lachnospiraceae bacterium | reverse complement strand
AATTGTACTTGGTTTTACATTTCCTATTATACTTTATTTTTTTCAAAAATGTAAGCAAATTTTTATTTTGTACACGAAATTTTTATAAATCCTCGTTTTGAAATGTTTTTATCTTCCGCATACCAAAAATCCCTTGACAAAATAGACCGATCAGTCTATTTTAGATTTAAGAACAGATATGGAGATGAATAACTATGATAAAAGGGGAACAGACGAAAAATAAAGTCATAGAAACAGCCGGTGATTTATTCTGGAAAAACGGATATGCCAATACCGGAATCAGCGATATCCTGAAAGCGGCGGATATCCCGAAAGGATCTTTTTACTTTCATTTCAAAAAAAAGTCAGATGTTGCAGAAGCCGTTATTCAGTATTATGCACATCAGACGCTGGATGTTCTTCGTACGGCAGCAGCCCAGTCAACAGGCTGGAATCTATTTTGCGATTCTTTTTTGGCAGCTTTTCAGCAGGAACTGAAGGATAAATCCTGTTACGGATGCCCGTTGGCAGTCCTTGGCATGGAGCTTGCTTTTCAGGATCCCACGCTCGCTGGCGAATACAGCAATGCCATCGCCAATTTAAAAGATATTTTTGCAGAAGTGCTGGAAAAAGAAGGAATTTTCGGCGAAAGGCAGCAGAAGCTGGCAGAATTAAGTACGGCAATCTATGAAGGAAATCTGCTCCTTCACCGCATATCCAAGGAGCAGAGCTGGATAGAAAAGATGAATCAGCAGTTAAAAGCAATCCTATCTCTGCCATAAAACAATACCAAATGGAGGGAATCATATGGATAACAATTTATCAGAAAAAATTTATAAAAAGGCACTATCATACGGTTATGATGATTGCGGGATCATTCCTGTCGACGCGCTTGCCAGTTACGCATTGCATTTAAAGGAAAGAATAGAGAAAATTCCTCAGAGTATGGAATTTTACCGGGATATGGAACGCTATACACAGATTCATGAAATTTATCCCTGGGCAAAATCTATTGTGATATGCAGCATCTGGCTTGGAAAATACAGATATCCGGAATCCTTACAGGGAAAATACGGCAAAGCTTTTATGCTCTCACCAAACACAGTGCCGGACAGCAACGAATATCAAAATAAGCTGCAATTTGAACAGTGGATGACGGAAACAGGGATTCACTATCATGGCGGACCAAACAGTGCACCGGGATACGGTTTTTCTCTGCGTGAGGCTGCTGTCGCCGCAGGAATCGGAATCATCCGTAAAAACAACTTTTTCTATGGTCCGAAGGGCTCTTATTATGAGCTGGAAGGATATTTGATTGATCAGGAATGTGAATATCTGCATAAAAATGATATCAGACCATGTCCCGATACCTGTAAACTTTGCCGCAGATCCTGCAGGACCTGTGCATTGTCTGATGCCTATACGATGGATCCAACGCTTTGCATTTCCTTTCTCACAACTTTCGCCCAGGGAATCCTGCCGGAAGGAACCCAGCCGGAGCAGCTGGCAGAATGGATCTGTGGATGTGATGACTGTCAGGATGTCTGTCCCTTCAACCGGCACGACTGGTCAGCCGGACAGAATTTTTTCGGATTAAAAGAAATCGAAAGCCTGCTGGCTCCGGAAAATCTTGCCGCAGCCTCTGATGTTACAATACGTCAGTATGTGATTCCCAAAACCGCAGACCACATTACACCGGATCAGACAGAGGTATTAAGAAAAAATGCCCGGCGTGCGATCGCTTATAAACGCCAGGCAGATACAGCCATTGGGAGGACAAAATGAAAAACAACCGCTGGTCAAATTACGAAATCATGAAAACGCAGATGGCAGATTCCTTTCTACAATACAATCAGGATGAAATGATCGGCAAATTTTCGCTTGAGCACGATGATCTTTTTCTGTATATTGATTTTACCGGCCGCCATTACCGCATTGACCGTCAGAGCGGTGTTGTCATGTGGCAGTCACAGAGCCTCTGGTGTCAGGCGGATTACAACGAAGTCATGACCCTTTACGATCTGCTGTGCTATTCCAGACCAAACTGCAGAGCATCGGGAAATATGAAAAATCTTGCCAGTCTGTCTTCCATCCGGGGTGGATCTTTGCAGAAAGGCGCAGGCTTCTTTCAAAACAGCGCCAGACATTTTGCAGGCAAAACAGATGCATTATCTATAGCTTGCCGCTCCTTGGGCGGAATACCAGATGGTATCTCGGATGTCGGCTACCGCCTGCCGCTGTTTTCTTTTTTGGATGTTATCCTCCATTTCTGGGACGCAGATGAAGAATTTCCGGCCAGTTTACAAATCCTGGTCGATACAAATATTCTGGATTTTATGCATTACGAAACCGTTATGTTCGCCATAGGACATTTACTGGAACGCCTGCGGGATAAATCGCAAGAGCTACCACAACAATAAAAATTCCGCACAGAAACCGGATAAATAATAGGCTCTGTTTGGATCATTCCAGCATCCGTCTTCTGAAGCGGAATGACTCAAACAGAGCACACCTGACATTTTAGGAGAAAATCAGCTTTGGTAAGGTTTCATAATACCATCCATGGCTGCCGCACAGCTGCTTTCTCCGATGGCGCATACCATAGAACTGCATTTGCCTGTTCCGATAATACTTTCGTCATATCCAAAATCTGTCGGCCGTTTGAAATTGAGTTTCAGAAATTCCGGTCCCGGACCTACATCTTCCATGATATAGTGGCTGACTCCCCATGTTTTCTGATTCATCGGGACTGTCGGGTCACATACCCTGCCGATAGGTTCAAGTACATTACCAGATATATAATAAGCAAGCTCTTTTTCTGTGGCTGTTGGATAGAGCTTAAAGAATGTTTCCAGAAATGCGGTAACAGGTTTACTGACAAAGTCCCCAATTTCATATTTCACAAACTTCTCTCCTTACTAATCGGCACCTCTATTCCGTAAAAGTATAACGTACGAAAGAGCCTTGATTATCCCCTGTTACTATCACAATATCTCCACTTTCATTATGTGTGGATTCCAGAACCGGAAATCTTCCATTTTCCTTTACATAAGCTTCCGGACTGTCTGCTTCTGCCTCAATCAAAGTTTTTTTACTGTATTTTTCTCCTCCACACGGATTTATTTCTTCAATAAAGATTTCATACTCATGCATGTATGGTTCCTCCTGAAATTCATTTTATAAACAGCATATATGTTGCTTTCCTGCATCACTACGCTGCTTGCCGTTATTTTTATTATAAAACCAATTCGTGTTTATTTCAAAAGCGGTTTTTACTAAAAATGCATCTTCTGTTTTTAGATATTATTACCATGCATTTACATATACTCAAACTTCTTTCTAAGATACACTCTGAGTAATACGACTCCCATATTGATGAACACAAATAGCAGGATCAAATTCATAGGCAAATACTCTCTGATTACATCTCCAAGTACTGCTATTCCCGAAAGACTTCCAAGTAAAAACATCTGTGAATTTTCATCCCACATTTTTTTGTATCGTTTTACTACTTCCACGGTTATTATCATCACGATTGCCAATATAAAAATCACAGCTATAATTGCCAGAATTCTGATAACCCACGCTTCTCCACCTGTATATGCTATTTTCTGGTTGAATCCGTTATCATAGGTCGGATA
>DAVZID010000136.1:0-3649 GCA_052273485.1 Lachnospiraceae bacterium | reverse complement strand
GCGGTATCTGGAAGCTTTTCAGGAGCATAGCACCTATTCCTCCGCCCAGTTTTTAGAACACCTGATCAAGGCTGCGCCATTCAAGATCCTCTGCGTTCAGACGGACAATGGCACTGAGTTTACCAAACGTCTGCTCCCCGGCGACAACGGCCCCAGCCTGTTCGAGACGCGTCTCGAACAGGCTGGCATCCGCCATAAGCTCATTCGTCCCTACACGCCAAGGCACAATGGCAAGGTCGAGCGTTCCCACCGCAAGGATAGCAAATACTTCTATGCTGACCACAAATTCTACTCGTTTGAGGACTTCAAAGGGCAATTAAAGATTCATCGATACAAGTACAATCGCTTCCCGATTCGTCCTTTAGGTTGGCTCTCTCCGAACGAGTATCTTGCTAAATACAGGAACAACACTTCTGCTTCCTCTGTGTAACACATCATTGACAAACCTACACCCTCTTATTGCGTCCCTCGGCAGTGTGATTGACAAAGCTCTGTCGGGGGCATATAATTAGCTTTATAGGTAATAGTACCGTTAAAGAACCAACAAAAGAGGAGAAGCAGCGCGTGCGCACATTGTCTGAGATCATCGTCAAGCGAGATTATTCTCAAAAATCGCCGTCTTCTATTATTTATAAGGACAGTCCATTCTGGAAAAAGTTAATCTGCATCTGCTATGTGGGATTTATTGCGCTGGCAGGGCTTGGCGAGTGGAAAACCCTGAACAACACGATGGGGGGCTTGCCCAAGATTATTGTCGTAGGCGTTATCTGTACGGCTATTGCCTACGGGCTCATATACCCGGATATGGAACGTGTACAAAGGGTGTTCTGGCCCACACTGCTTTATATGTCTTTGATCGTGATGCTATTTTTGTGGTCTATCGTTATCTGGTTGATAAATCTCAGCACGGTTTCCACGATGATCCGTGCTTGCTCCAAGTTGGTGTTCCAAAGCATCTCGATCCTGACGGCAGTCAGCGGAGTGTTTCTGCTGGGATCAGAGGCAATCGACCTGTTTGCCATGGCAGTGTGTATGGCGAATGCAGGCATCATGTTGTTGGAAATACCTGCCTTCGGGCTTTCGGCGAGCATCCAGTCTCTTGTGCATTGTCTGGTCACTTTTGGCGAAGCAGAGGGATATGCCCGCAACTTGGAGATACACGATCTTACCTTTGTGTTCGGTCAACTGATGCTTTATTATGTAGTGTTTGCCCCGCATGAAACAAAACCGGAAAAACGCCGCCGCTGGCTGCTGCTTACAGCTTGCACATTCTTCTTTTTTGTGGGAATGAAGCGTATTGCTATTCCGACAGTGGTGCTGCTTATCTTTGTTGCGTTGATCGTCCGCCGCTTCAAAAACAAAAAAAAGTGGTTTGTCCTGTGGGGAATTGCGTGGGTCGTGTTTTTCTATTTTTACCTTTATGCCGTTCGGATGGGAATGGTTTCAAAGATCCTTCAGATGGCGGGTATCGACATGATGGGGCGCGATTATTTGTGGAGTCTTGCGAACGATTATTACGATTTATCCATTACCTACTGCGGTCGTGGATTTGAATATGTGGATGTCATTGTTGTCAGCTGGTACAAGGCGGGTTTGCTCAACCATGCCTACCCATTCCATAACGACATCTTAAAGGTGTTTGTGGAGATGGGATTTCCGGGTTTTGTGTTCTGGACAGGCATCCAATATATCCTCACGCCTATCTTCTGGATGCGCTATGCGGATGACGAAACTACGCTGCTGTATCTGAGCATCCTTAGCTATATGACGGTGACCTATCTCACAGATAATACATCGTTTTCTTTCTGGTGTACGATGACGCTGCGCCTGCTTCCGCTGGCATACTCTGTGCAACGACGTAAACCGCCTAAGCCGCAGGTCTGGCAACCAAAGGACAATAAAGAGATGCAGGACCGCATCCGCGTTATGATGCAGGAAACAGGGGAGTGAAAACTTTCGTATAGTTTGGTGCATATCGCAATTATCAAAGCTGAAAATTTGCGATATGCAGTCTGTGAAAAATTATAAAGCATTATTTATTGGGGCAAAAGCGCTTATGTGCTTCTGCCCCAATAAAATTATACAGGTGCTGAAGCGCGATGGCCAAGACGCTTGTAAGCAACAGAACGCCCCAGAAGTAGAATATGTCAAAGGGGTGAGCAGAAGTCACATAGTAATTCTTCAGGATTTCCAGAACTGCAAACTGAAACAGATATAGAAACGGAGCATAAGGGTTCATGGTTCTGATAATATGATTGCTGATTTTGAATCTATCCAACAGCCAAATCAAAAGCAGGCCGAAGGGAAGTATCATAAGATTATGAAAAATCAAGTCCGGCAAGCCTTTTTGGGGTACGGCCAAAGCAAGAACTGAAAAAACGATTTCGGCTGCAAGGATCAACGGCAATGCACAGTTCTTTTTTAAAAAAGAAGCAAGAAAATCTGCATACTCATAAATAAATACGCCAAAGGGAAAGGCTAATTCGCTGATATAATAGACTCTATGATTTAAGCCTGTGACGGTATCAAGGACGCAGATGACTGAAGTGATAACGAATATAACGACGGAAAGAAAAACGACACGTCGGAACTTGTTTTTAGGAAAAAAACGATAGGAAATGTAGAAAATAAGATATAGCAGGATCAGCGTTGGCATATACCAGTTGACCAGATGAAGGGTTTGATGCGTGCCGAGCACTGTGTTCTGAATAAGGGTACTCACTACGCTTGAAAACAGAGTGATCAATAGCAGATCAACGATCTTTTTCCAGAAATTATGCAGATAATTCGGCTTGGATGCAACAGAGTAAGCTAGCCCAAAGCCTGATGAAATAAAGAAATATCCCACACAAAATGTAGATATTTTACTTAAGGGCAGCAGAATGTGCGGCAAGGGAAAAAACGGGGCAGTGCAATGAGAAAAAATGATCAACACTGCAAAAATAAAGCGTAACGCATGCAGACGGTTCATGATGCGTTTGATATCTGTGCCAGTTGGGCAAATCTGGATATTCAAAAGGCAAAGTAATGCTAAAAAAAGATATAGAAAAATGTAGGGCATTTTCAGTCTCCGGTTGTTTTTTGTCTTTTATCTTACGTTTTTTCAGTTGACCACGCTTTGTGCGGCGAACCGTCTGCTTTGATCACTCATAGGAAGTCTGACCGCTTTTCTTTTGCTCCGCTGCTTCAGGGGGTTGCTTAGGTGGTGCGGCATTGTTCTCGTCAGAGTGGAGGACTGCGATATACTGCGGCAGCTCTGCCAGCTACATACCGGTCACTGCCGCCGCAAGGGTCAAAAACGTCCTTCGCATTATGATGCGCTTCCTTTCCTTCCGTAGTGTCAAAGAACCGTATCTTATTAAAGTATAGCATAATTTGCCCCTGACCACAATGGCAAATCCCATCCCGCCTCAAAAACAGGGTGTAGGTTTGTCAATGATGTGTTACACAGAAGACACAGAAGACAGATTCGGGTCTCTCCCAAATTTTGTGTAAAGTCCAGACAGCTATAAAACAAGAGCAAATTTAATATGAGGCGGCAGACGGCGAATCCGGCTGTCGCCTTAACAACAACATAACGCCGGCAAGGGGGAATGTCAAGGGCGGCGAAGCCGTTCATATACCCTTGACATTCCTCCGCAGCAGGTGT
>DAVZID010000135.1:0-3687 GCA_052273485.1 Lachnospiraceae bacterium | reverse complement strand
TTGTTTGTGATGCAATCAACACCGCTATGAGAGAGCTGTTCTTACAGATCGTTTATGGACGTTCCCAGAGTGCATTCTCTGAGGATGGACTGGCTGTAGGTGCAGGTCTGGAGGATCTTGGAAAGGGTCTTCGTTCTCAGGTTGGTACAATGTACGGTACTCTTCAGAAGGGACCTCGTTACCTGGAGATGGCAGAGGGCTATGTAACCGGTATCGCTCTGGATGCAGACGATCAGATCATCGGTTATCAGTTCGTAAGCCTTGGAAAGATGACTGACTTCATTAAGAAGGGCGATGATCCGAACACCGCATGGGAGAAGGCAAAGGGTCAGTACGGCCGTGTTGCTGATGCAGTTAAGATCATTGACCCAAGAAAAGAATAATACAGGAGGTAACGAAAATGGCTTTATTTGAGTCCTATGAGAGACGTATTGACCAGATCAATGCGGTTCTGAATAGCTATGGTATCGCTTCTATCGAAGAGGCAGAGAAGATTACAAAGGATGCAGGACTGGATGTATATGCTCAGATCAAGGGTATCCAGCCGATCTGTTTTGAGAATGCTTGCTGGGCTTACACTGTTGGTGCAGCAATTGCAATCAAGAAGGGCTGCCGTAAGGCTGCTGACGCTGCAGCTGCTATCGGTGAGGGTCTTCAGTCCTTCTGTATCCCGGGTTCTGTTGCAGATACCCGTAAGGTAGGTCTTGGCCACGGAAACCTTGGCAAGATGCTTCTGGAAGAGGAGACCGAGTGCTTCTGCTTCCTGGCTGGTCATGAGTCTTTCGCAGCAGCTGAGGGTGCAATCGGTATCGCAGAGAAGGCAAACAAGGTTCGTCAGAAGCCTCTTCGCGTTATCTTAAACGGTCTTGGAAAGGATGCTGCACAGATCATTTCCCGTATCAACGGCTTTACATATGTAGAGACTGAGTACAACCCATACACCAACGAGGTTAAGGAAGTATTCCGTAAGGCATACTCTGAGGGACTTCGTGCAAAGGTTAACTGCTACGGCGCAAACAGCGTACCGGAAGGTGTTGCGATCATGTGGAAGGAGAATGTAGACGTTTCCATCACTGGTAACTCCACAAACCCGACCCGTTTCCAGCATCCAGTAGCAGGTACCTACAAGAAGGAGCGTCTTGAGGCTGGTAAGAAGTACTTCTCCGTAGCATCCGGTGGTGGTACAGGACGTACTCTGCATCCAGATAACATGGCAGCAGGTCCGGCTTCCTATGGTATGACCGATACTTTAGGCCGTATGCATTCTGATGCACAGTTCGCAGGTTCCTCTTCCGTTCCGGCTCACGTAGAGATGATGGGTCTGATCGGTGCAGGAAACAACCCGATGGTTGGTATGACTGTAGCTGTAGCTGTTTCCATCGAGGAAGCTGCTAAGGCTGGTAAGTTCTAATTTTTCAAGGAAAATCAAGGAAAATCGGAACAGAAGAAAACAACAAAACGTGTCAAATAATGAGCGGTTAGTATACTATTCGTACACGGTTAGTACACCATCGCTAGTACACCGAAAAGGCGTATATCTGAGTAAGGTATGCGCCTTATTTTTTTGCTTTTTTACAGCTTGGTGAGTTCCTCCTAAAAATAAATAAGAAAAACAGGTGTTCAATTGACACCTGCCCGCGGATGATGATATAATATGCCCTGCGTTAGAGCATGGATATCATCCGTGTACTTGCCTCGGTGTTGGTAGCACCGGGGCATTTTTGTTGCCTCTAATGTGCATCGAATACGTTTCAACTCACAGTCGGTACTTTCACGGAGTCCGATATGTCGAAAATAGTTCGACGGTGACTTGCCTCATGTCAGTGGGGATACCGATTTCTCTCCGCCCGCCACTGCTGTTATGTTTCTTTTATAATTCATCCCACTGTTTTGAAGAGGGGGACTTCTTATTTACGGATGTTAAGCTTCTTTTTGAGAAAGGTGAAATTGAGTCTTAAGAGCATCTTGCAGTACCTGAGAGAAATTGATATTTCGTTCAATAGCAGCAGCGTTAAGCCATGCAGGAAGCGTAACAGTGCGGTTTACAGAGCGATTAACTTGCGCCTGTCGGATTGATGGCATATAGACATCAATCAGCACAACACGTTCGTTTGCTTCCATTTTTACTTCTGATAGTGGGGTAGGTTCAGAAATTTCTTCACCGTCTTCTTCCATTCCAAAAAGAACACATCCTAATAATTCTCTTGCAGAGAGAAATGCATCGTCATCATTGGTTCCACTGGTAGCACAGTTTAAATTAGGAAATACAACGGCGATGTCTTGACCTGGTTCATAGGTAAAAACAGCAGGGTAAAAATAACGATCAACTTTTTTCATGGAACCTCCATCATGCAATTCTCTGGTAGTCAATAATAGATACTTCTTGAAGCATTTTTTTGCAGCAGAGACAATTTCTTCAAGATGCTTTACAACATCAAGAGTATAGGTGACTTCGTTACATTCTTTGCATTTATAACATGGAACATTTCGGATAATGACAAGGCAATTTCCTGAATCAGTAACATCTGTTGTAAATCCCTTTTCAACATTAGAACCACAATTCATACATAACATATTAATCTCCATTCCGCCGCCTTTCAGTTGGCGGCACAAATAGTAATGAAAGTGTTCCAACTTCTACTCTTTGGTGTAAAATAGCTTGTAAGAAGCTGCACTACAAAGCACGGGAGGAGGAGTTGTAATAACTTTCTTCGTTTTAGACAGCATATTAATCAGTGTAAGTTCTGCCTTTTCAAGCACAAATAAGTGGTACTACGAGTCCGTACACTAAGAATTGTTTAAACGCCTTAGTTTAATTGTGTGGCAGTTCAGTCAATGGCTTCTTATCTTTTACGAAAGGAGTCTGAATTATGAAACTTACTTACCAAACCTGTTGTGGTGTCGATGTTCACAAATCTTTTCTCGTTGCCACAATTATTAAAACTACTGGTGGAATCGAACCTTATCTTCCCGTAGCCTGTCACGAGTTTTGTTGCTGCAAACGGGGCATAGTATCCATTGTGTTTTATTCATACAATTATCCCTCTATGCTTTGTCGGTACTATCAATTTCTTTTCTATGTTGCTTCATTCCTCTCGTCAGCAGTCGAAGTGTTATAAACACAATGATTATATAAATTACCGCACTTGTTATAGCGGATAATGTGAGCATTTTGTCAGTACCCGATTTTGTGCTGTTAACCATTATCAAAGTGTTTTGAAGCGTGAGAATTGAAACCAGTGCATCAATAAAGTTAATTGTCCGTAACTCTGTAATGAAAACATTTTTATGCCGTCTGCTTTTTTTACAGAAATGGATAGAAGCCATCGTAACCTTATAAGTGGTATAAGCCGCCATTGCAATTGCGGGAATAAGCTCCATATTTACGGGTTTTTCAAGTTTTACCATTAGTGCAATGGGGCAAATAAGTGCCAAGTTAAGTAACAAAAGCATAATTGTGCTGATAACAAACACTTTATATCGAATATGTGCTTTTTCACTGTCGGGTTTCCATTTGCTCTTCCTTTCAGCGAACAAGATAATCCCTCGAATAAGAACAAGCAATAAATAAAATACACAAATACTTCCGTTCCATAAGGACAACAAGCGAATGCCTAAAAATCCGTTATATAGGGCAAATAATATTGTAATTCCAAACGAGAGTAACGAGCTGGCAATAGTCTTAAA
>DAVZID010000134.1:0-3770 GCA_052273485.1 Lachnospiraceae bacterium | reverse complement strand
CTACCATGTCTCAAGAAGCCCCGCCCGTTCGCAAGAACGCGCGTGGGAGTATCACGGGAGTAGTTACTTTATTTACCGCAGATCTCGTCGATCTTTGCTCTCTCTTCCTCGGTAAATGCTGGAGCATTCAACATTCCAATGTTATCCAGAATCTGAGCTGGCTTGGAAGCACCAATCAGAACACTTGTGATGTCACCATCACGAAGAATCCATGCTAATGCCATCTGTGCAAGGCTCTCACCACGTTCCCTTGCGATCTCATTTAATGCATTGATCTTTGCCAGTGTCTCCTCGGTGATCGCATTCTCCTTTAAAAATCTTCCATCGGTGCGGATACGGCTGTCCTGCGGGATTCCGTGCAGATAACGATCAGTCAGAAGTCCCTGTGCCAATGGGCAGAAGGTAATGATGCCGATGCCATTCTTTGATGCATAATCCTTTAATCCATCTTTTTCGATGGTGCGGTCAAACATGGAATATTTACGCTGATTGATGATAAATGGAGTGCCCATCTCCTTAAAAAGCTTTGCGATCTCAATGGTCTGCTCCTTATTATAATTGGAAATTCCAACGTAAAGAGCCTTTCCACTTCTTACAATGCCGTCAAGTGCTCTCGCAGTCTCCTCAAGTGGAGTCTCCGGATCTGGTCTGTGATGATAATAGATATCTACATAATCAAGGCCCATTCTCTTTAAACTCTGATCCAGGCTGGCAACTAAGTATTTCTTGCTGCCCCAGTTTCCGTAAGGGCCCTCCCACATATCATAACCAGCCTTTGTTGAGATAACTAACTCGTCACGGTATGCACCAAGGCTCTTTTTTAAGATACGACCGAAGTTTTCCTCTGCCGCACCCGGAACCGGACCGTAGTTATTTGCCAAATCAAAATGCGTAATACCGTTATCAAATGCAGTCTCACACATTGCCATCATCATGTCAAAGTTTCCATTGGTACCAAAATTGTGCCATAAGCCAAGTGACACTGCCGGAAGCTTTAAACCACTAGCTCCGCAGCGATTATACTTCATGTTTTCGTATCTTGTTTTTTCTGCAATATACATAATTCTTCTCCCTTTCTGCATTGATTCTTTTTAAATCTTCTGATACACTTACTTTACCACTTCAAGTTAACTTGAAGTCAAGTGTTTTTTATTATTTTTCAAAACTTCAGGAGGCATCTTATGACGCATTCATCCAACTCAAATGATATAAATAAAACAAAAAAGACTGACCAGCCAACCTATACGATCCGACAGATTTCAAATCTATACAAGCTGCCTGCTTCAACACTTCGCTACTACGAAGATCTTGGTCTTCTGACAGATGTTGTCCACACTGCTTCTGGTGCCCGCATTTACAATCAGTCGCATATTGACCGTTTGGGCGGAATCATGTGTTTTAAGCGAACTGGCCTTTCAATTGCTAAAATCCGCCAATTTTATCTCTATGAAGAGCATATGGAAGAGCATGCACACGACATCAGCCAGATGATGATTGACCATGAACAAGATATTTTAAATCAAATTGAGGAACTTCAAAATGATCTTATTCATATCCGTGAAAAAGTGCGCTATTATGCCGCCGTGGAAAATGCCATTGAAAAAAGTGAGCCAATTCCTGAATGGCATCAATTTCTTGCAAACGAGAAGAATTCGACTGAAAACAATAGACACTAAAATTAATGAGTCTTTGCTGTTAAGCCTATTTAATTTCCTCTACTGTCACTCGCTTTTTGTGCCATCCATTTTGCCAAATCAATAAATACACATGAAAATCAAGGTCATCCTGCGCCATGGTAAACGGTTCTTCACGAAATACCTCTGCGCGGATGCCCTTTTTATTAAGTTCAAGCTTTTTTGCCTCTGCCTTTTTAAGCAGCTGATTCAGATTTTTATCTGCTTCCTTAGAAAAAGTTCGGCGCGGATATTTTTTATTTTCTTCCTTTAGACATTCAGAAATCAGCTGAGTTATTTTTTCATGTTTTTTCTTTTTTAAAAGTTTCGCAATCTGCTTTGCAATCACTGGCTTTGGAAAGCCTTCATATAGCCTAAGCAGCTGAATCAATTCGCGGTCTCCTGCCTGCACAGCAAAAGCTTCCATCAGCTCTATCGCCTCTGGCGCAACCTCCTTTGGATCCTCATTTCCTACACGGTACTGCTTTGGCACTGCCGGATAACTGCACGAATTTAATGGTGGAAAATCAGCAAGACTAGCAAGCTTTCTTTCCTTTTCGGTGCAATATGCCTCGCCCAAGTAATGATACTTATCCCGCAGGATTGCAATCTGGTATTCTAATACGCGAAGATCCTCATCGCCTTTCATCCAGAAATGACCGATTCCACTATATTCATACAGATGAACTTCTAGTTCAAGCCGTTTAAAAAAGAGCGTGACAACACACTCTCCCTGCCAGACAGATAATACATATCCGTCACCGTCTTTCTGCAAGGATGCGTCCAATTCACCCTCATAATCACTTTGATAGCTTCCCGTGATTTTGACCTGATGAAATACAAGAAAACTTTCCACTGCATCATTCATCAGATATACAAGACGAAGCTTATCCATTAATTTTGCTGTTTCAAAAGCTTCTGGCAGGATCAGTTCAAACTGACCCTGTGCCAGAAGCTCCTGCAGCATTTCAAATGCATCCATCATCAATTGTTAGCTCCGCCTACGAGCTTTTCCTGATAACGCTTTACCATCTTTTCATACTCCGCATCGGTTAACTTCTTCTCACCCGGGTTCATAGCAAATACGCCACCCCACTCGTACTGATCCTTATACTTTGGAACAAGATGGAAATGCAGATGATGACCTGTATCGCCATATGCACCATAATTTACCTTATCCGGATGGAACAGCTCATGCATTGCCTGTGCCACCTTTGCAATATCTTCCATGTAAGCAGCGCGCTCCTCTGGTGTCAGTTCAATAATCTCGCTCACGTGCTTTTTGTGTGCCACGATAACTCTGCCCGGATGGCTCTGCTCCTTGAACAGGTATACCTTTGAAGTCTCTAACTCACAGATTTTGATTCCGAAAGCGGCAACCAGCTCACCTTCCATGCAATATGCGCAATTCTGATCTTTCATGATCTTTACCCTCCTATTTGTACAGCTACTCAATAAATACCTACTATTGATCACTGTTTGCTTTTTAGAATTCTTACTTTCCTATTATACACATCTTTTTGATCATTGACAATTACCTGAATCCGTGAAGTTGATTTCTTCACAGACACCTTAGCTTGTTTTTCAATGTATTCTTCTGATTATCTATATTTGCAGCTTCTATAGATTCGGACACTCCGCCTGCTCCAATAATGGGAAACATCTCGTGGTTTTAATACCTATTTAGCTGCCATTAGCACTATCAACATACTAAAAACAAACATACATACAATAAAACCAAGCATGCAACTAATAATCCCTGATATCCATAGCGCAGGATGTATTTTTCGAGTCTTTCGTGTAATAATAGAAATCACGATACCAATAAACGAGCATAATGGTCCCCAAAATATGACATCAATATAGGTATACGGTGCATGATTTGCGCTGTAAAAGTAAAGCACAAATGAAAATAATGAGAGTATACCAAACACAAGTGATGTCGAAGCCAATATTTTGTTGGTAGATATTTTCTCTTTCATTGCATAAATTTCTCCTTCAACTTCCGATTTTATAAAACACATCCGTTTCATATAGACCGCTGAAAACCTTTGCAAGAAACGTAGCGTACAGAACAATCAGAATGACGGGTGTGAT
>DAVZID010000133.1:0-3814 GCA_052273485.1 Lachnospiraceae bacterium | reverse complement strand
TTAATGATCGGAAATGAAATCATGATCGCTCCGGTCTACACCCGGAACGCAGCTGGAAGAAACGTCTACCTGCCGGAAGAAATGAAATTCATCAAGTTCCTCCCAGACGGAACCATCTCCGAAAAAGTGCTGGAAAAAGGACTTCATTATGTAGACATCGCACTAAACGAAGTGTCTCTGTTTATAAAGAAAGGAAAATGCATCCCGATAGTAGATGCTGCTGAACATGTTACCGCAGTCGATATGGATACACTGCAGATGATCGGATATGAAGGGGCAGACTATGAACTCTACGATGATGACGGCGTGAGTATTTAATGTGTTAGCAGTTGTAAGTTTCCTACTGTCTCAGATACAGTGGGAAACTCACAACAGGAACACACTACATTTTTCGGAGCTTTAATTCCAAAATACGGCGAAGAGACTCATTGATTTGGTCTTCCGGGATACTTCCGTTTTGTACTGCCTGTAGCACACCATATTGTCCTGATAACGATGCTGCTATATTATTTCCAGTTACATTGGGACATGAAATATGACCGACCATAATCACATCTGTCCCTGCTTCTATGTCTTTGATGAAAGGAATAAAATCATTGTTTTTCATTTCATCCAAAGTGGCATTTGTGCTACTATTGGTGTCAGGCACCTTATATAGTTTCTTATCAATTATAAATATCTGTCCGTATTTCTTGCACCATACATTAAACGTCGTACTTCCATCACATCATCAATCACTACATAATAAACAACGTAATTGCGTACATAAATCCGATAGTAAGGATAATCACGTTTTTTTGCGGATGGGTATGGTTCAAAGGCAACAGGATTGTTCAGCCTTTCCAGTATGGCAGCTTCTACATCATCAACCAGACGAATTGCTGCATCCTCGTTCTTTAAAACATTCGTAATGTAATTCGCTGTGCTAATCAAATCCTTTTCAAAGAGAGGTAAATACCGCAGCTTATAGGATTTATTTTCCATGTATAGATCTCCTTACATTGCTGAATACTGTTTCGTGTGAAAGACGTTCCTCTGTCATAACTGCCTGTCTGTCAGCTTCATCAAGTTTCATTTCTATGCTGTCTGTCAGACTTGCATATTCTTCCAGACTTAAAACAACCATAGCACCGTAACCATTCTTTGTCAGATACACTGGGTTTCCTCCGTTTACAATGGCTTCAATTTCTGGAAATTTATTTCTAAGGTCTGAAACAGGTCGAATTTGTATCATGTTCAATTGCTCCTTTCATATCATTTATTCTATCCTAATTTTATCAGAATATTATCTCAGAAGCAATATTTACTTAGTGTCTGCCACGACAAACGCATGAATGATTATTTTTCTATTTTCTTTCTCTAATGCCTTTTTTAAACTTCTAGAAGTTCTTCTAAAAATTGAATTGGTCGCAAGCTAATTACAAATCTTTTCTTTTTCATCGACAACTTATGCCTTGTCAGTTCTGCCGGTTTTAAAATACTCAGACTCCATTTCCTTATAATATTCAGATTTTGGGCGGCCATCTTATCTATGGTTGTATTCGCATCTTCTTTGAACGTTACATCTAAATGCCAATGCATACTTTCTACGCTCCAGTGGCCTCTTACAGCTCGACTAACCTCTTCTATATTAGCTTTTAAACTGCTTATAAAGTATCGGTATTCTTTTATTTCTCCCTCCTCTTTCTTAATCGTTTTCTTTTCCATGACAATGCTTTTCAGCCCTTTCCAATTTTTCTTTTGGTTTAACCATTTAATATCTTCCGTTTGATAGTACTCACGTATTTCTATTTGCCCATGTGCTTTTTCCTGGGTTTTTCTGTAATTTCCTTCGTTTTGAATTACTTTTAAAAACTTTTCATCCGAGAAATATTCTCTTACCTCTTCATACATACAGCTTTGATTTTTCTTGAGTGCTAATACATAATCTGCCCGTTTTTTCTTTATTTTTTCCGCGATTGCTGTTTGTGTTCCCATAGCGTCTATCGTTACAATCTGCCCTTTTATCTGGATCTTATTTAACAATTCTGGAATCGCTGTAATCTCATTACTTTTTTCTTCAACAGCCTTTTGTCCAAGACAATATCCGTCCTCTTTGCTCCATGCTGAAACAATATGAGCCGCTTTTTCCTCTTTGCGTTTGTTTGATCGCATAGTTTTCCCATCAATACAAATGATTTTTTTCAATAATTCTCCATCATTCTGATTTAAACGTTCTTGCCATTTCCCATAAAGTTGCTGGAGAATCTCAGGGGAAATCATTCCCATCACACGGCGAATTGTATCATGTGATGGTGGCCCATTTTTTAGTTCAATATACTTTCTAAGATAGTCCTGATAATAATCTGCAAACAATGCCATCTCTACCCAATCATCTGCATTTGCAAGTGTTGCAAACAATACGATAACAAGAATATCTTTTAATGTATGTCTAACTTTTCTTTGTTGACGAGTGTCTTCGATATACTCCATCCATTCCAATAATTCCTGCATATAGCAACGCCCCTTTTCTTTTATTTTATCAGAAAAGAGGCGTTGTTTACAATTTATTTACTCATGCGTTTGTCGTGGTTCAGACCATAACTGTAAATATTAACCTATGTTACTGTTCAGACTAGTACATTGAATATTAAATAATTGCTATATTAAACCGATGCAGCTTCATCTTCACTGATTTCATCCATTTTATACTTCCAGTGATATACCACAGGTTCTCGATTGACCTCATCGAAATATTGGTAAATTCGATCTGCCAACTCCTGCTTGGAGTTGACACGAATGCCGCGAAGCATTTGCTTTGTCATTTTGCTGAAGAAGCTTTCGATCATGTTTAACCATGATCCATGCTTAGGTGTAAACACAAATTTAAATCGTCCCTTTGGCATTGTATCCAAAAAGCGGCATGTTTCTTTGGAAGTATGAGCTGAATGATTATCCAAAATGATTCTGATTGTATCCTGTGCTGGATATTTTTTGTCCAAAATCTTCAGGAATTCAATAAAATCAGAACTCTTGTGGGTCTCACTTATCAATGGGATGGCTTCTCCGGTAAGCAGGTCAATTCCAGCTAGCAAAGAGAGTGTTCCAAGACGTTTATATTCTGCATCACGATACACCTCTCCATTTTCTGCGGTTGGACGTAAGTCCGGAGCAGTGTTGGAAATTGCCTGAATGCCGGGTTTTTCATCGTAGGATACTGTGATTGTCAGTTTATAATCATCTGGAACAATGAGATTACCATCTTCGTCGAACTGCATTTCAATCTGTTTATAAACAAGTAAAACATCATGCATTTTTGATTCAAAATCAGGATCACGTTTTTCACAGTAATACTTGATTTTAAATGGTTTAATGTTTTGTTTCTTGAGAAACTTCTGGATATACGGTTTCGTAACAGTTGAAAGTCTTGGATAACCAGCATCCTCTGCATACTTTTGAATATGTTTGTGAAGTGCTGTTAAAGTCCAAAGTTCCTGCGAATAACCAAGTTCAGTTGGTCTCTGACATGCAACGCTAATAATCCATGCTTTAGCATCATCGGTAATTTCTGATGGGCGTCCAGAACGCTGAATATCAAAAATCGCAGCATCAACGCCACCTTTGTTAAATTTAGTAATACAAAGGCGTACCGTCGCGGTGCTGATTGCAAGCTTTTCGGCAATTTCCTGGAATGTCATTCCATCGGCTTTATATAAAAGGATTCTGGCACGGTCTACGACTTGTGCCTGAATTGTTCTCTTTTTGGATAATGATTTAAGGTAATCCTTGTCTTCATCTGACAGGACAAGATATGTTCTCTTCATAGTGTTCATCC
>DAVZID010000132.1:0-3911 GCA_052273485.1 Lachnospiraceae bacterium | reverse complement strand
CACTCCGGACACTCCCACTTGCGGACGGAAAGATTCTTTACCAGTGGATTTTTATACCCACAACAGGAACACGTCTGACTGCTTGGGTACATTGTAGGTACTTTTACAATGTCATTCCCATACCAGACAGATTTATATGTGAGCATATCAAAGAACTTAGACCACGATGCCGAGCCAATGTGCTGTGCCAGTTTATGATTACGCATCATGTTTTTTACTTTCAAATCCTCTATGCAGATGGTTTGGTTTTCACGAATCAGCTTCGTGGATTCATTCTGTAAAAAATCGTTTCTCTGATTAGTAATCTTTTCATGGACTAAGGCAACCTTAACACGTTGTTTATTGCGATTTTTTGAACCTTTTTCTTTGCGTGACAATTTTCGTTGTTCACGCATGAGCTTACGCATTGATTTTTCAAGGTATTTAGGATTAGGTACCTCATTTCCGTTACTGTCGGAATAGAATTCTTTAATACCTACATCAATACCAATCTTACCACCTTTATTATTCATTGGCTGTGGTTCAAATTCTATATTCAGAACTGCAAAATACTTACCTGTGGGAGTATGCTCAATGGTTACATTATTGATTTTACCTACTTCCATTGATTGGCGGACTTTGACATATCCCAACTTAGGAAGTTTGATATACTTCCCAACAATGCGAATATTATTGCTTTGATTGATTGTTCTGTAGGATTGATGATGATTATGCTTGCTTTTGAACTGTGGATGTTTTGCACGTTTCTGAAAGAAGTTTACAAAACCTCTGTCAAGGTCACGCAAGGACTGTTGTAAAGCAATAGAATCTACCGCTTTAAGAAATGCAAAATCATCACTTTTCTTTAAGTCTGTCAGCATTGCAGAAGTCTGTGAATAGCCAATTTTATTGCCATTCTGATACGCTTCATTACGCATGGCAAGACCCTTATTGTAGATTAGTCTGCAACAACCTAAAGTCTGATTGATGATAGTTTGCTGTTCCTTATTCGGATAGATTCTAAATTTAACACCTTTTTGCATTATCCTAATTTATCCTTTTGTCTTTGCGATGTTTTCTGATTTTCGATATATTGCTTGATTACATCAAGCGGAGCACCACCAACAGTTGATACAAAATAGCTGTTTGTCCACAGTGATGGCATTCTTGTTTTCAATGACGGATATTCACTTCTCAAAACTTTGGAAGTATATCCTTTTAATGATTTAACTGCTTTGTGAATACCAAACTGAGGGTCTACTTCCATGAGTATGTGTACATGGTCCGGCATGATTTCCATTTCCATGATGTCTACAGAAATATTTGCAGCATATTCAAGGAGAAGTTCCTTTAATCTGGTATCTATTCCATTTGTTAAGATTTTGCGTCTATACTTAGGACACCAAACAACATGGTATTTACAAGAATAGACTACATTGTTATTGGATTTATATGTAATATTCATATATGTATTATATGCCATTTTTAAATCTAATACAAGGATATTTTGTTCCATCTTCAATTACTTGCGTAAATTCGATGGAAGTGTCTTATATCCCCATAGCTAAAGCAAGGGGTTTTACGACACACTGGATAAACCTGTATTTACTTTCCCAACGATTGCATCAAACTGTGCTGCCTGCACTTCTGTATCAATTATGTATAATGATGATGGTACTTTTCTGAAACCTCATTTCTTCGTACGTCCGGTCATGCACACATTTATTGATACTGAAATCATTGCCAAAGCTCCTTGTCAGTACATGTGGGCCGGTATTGGTGACACTTACGCAAAATATTATGAAGCAACTATTTCTTCCCGTGATGAACGACTGGAACATTTTACTTCACTCGGTGTTGCAATCAGTCATATGTGCCGTGATCCACTGCTTCAGTATGGCGCTAAGGCTTATGAAGATCACAAAAAGGGACTTTGCACTTACGCCTGACACCGCTGATCTCAATCCTTATTATTCTTGGTGCCGTATCTACTGCTGTTAATATGGTAGCTGCCATGGTAACAAGAATTAATACCGAGCTGATCAAACAGAAAACAAAAGCACAAAGAACTTCCGAAAATACCGGCAAGTTTTCTGGAAAAATCACCGTGCAGGAAATCCTGATCGCTCTTATCTGCTGTATCGCTGATTTCTGCATTGCACAGTTTGGACTGCTCACACTAATCCAGAAGGCTTACAGTGCACTGGCATACCTCGCTATTCCAGTAATTCTGATCCCTTATGTGATCCATATGATTGTAACAAGATTTGACAGCAAAAAATAAATCATTGAAAATGATTTACCGAAAAACAGATAAAAGGATTTAGAGCGTTGCTCGCAGACACGCGCCGAACCCTTTTATCTGTTTTCTCTTTTTATACACAACCCGCCAGAGCCTGTCTGAAAAATGCTTTCTGTAAGATGTATGTCATAATTTGTGGAACATTCAGCTCTTATTTCATTTTTCTTCTGACATTCCATGTCCCTGCTCCGAACACTCCCGCTGCCGCCAGCGCCAGAAGCAGATACTCTTCTATTTGCTGCGAATCTCCTGTTTTTATAATCGATTTTGCAGTCTTTTTTACTGTTGGAGTTGGAGTGGGCGCAGGCGTCTCTTCTTTTACCGGAGTTTCATTATTGATCCATTGGTTTGAAAATAAAATCTGTCCCTGTTTCTGCTCTTCTCCCTCTCTGGATGTCCAGACTTTCGCCGCCAGCTCATCATTGGCATCCCATACAATACGCACTGTCACATCATAAATATTTTTATCATAGGAAATGTCTTCCTTTTTTCCTGTCTGCTGATAAACCTGGTATTCATAATCTCCCGGCTGTGTATATGTGATCGGGCCAAAAACTCCGCTTCCCGTTCCACTGATCTGTAAACTGCTTACAGCCGGTAGCGGAACATCCTCCCCTCTCAGTAAAACTGTAAATTCAGGCATCTCCTTCGTCTGATCTGCTGTTCCTGTCAATTCTGTCTGTACCGGAATGGAGACTTCACACGACGATTCATGACTTGCTTCTGCTGCCTTTGCTGACTGCGGCATCAGAAACACCATTCCTGAAAGCGCAAGTACCGCACCTATATACTGGATTCTCTGTCTCATCTATATGCTTCCCTCCTTTCCCTGTCCTCGTTTTTTCTTTCTTCTGATTGCCTGCTGAATCTTGCATTTCTGCTAACTTCAGTCCACATCGTCCAACTTTCCAAATAATAAAATACGTCCATTTGAATCTGCTTCCGCACAGGTAGATAATCCGACAATCTGATCTTTTTCATTTACTCCGATCTCACGATATTGCACTGCTTTTTCTTTCACATATTTCAGAAATATTTTCATCGTTTCCGGTGTCTGTGCATACGGACTGTAAATCTGACTGTCTGATGCAGAAGCCTTGATACATGCAAAAAACGTAATCTTTCTGTCGCTGTCATCCGGCAGATACAACGTTCCCGTCTTATGATTTTTAAAATATTTTCTGGAACAGAATTCTGCCACATCTCCGAACATTGCTCCATTACTCATATGATGCCCATAGATCAGATTATAACTGTCTGAAAAATCCGGGTGATTTTGTGAATCAAGAAAAATAGCTCCTGAATAAGCAAAATTTCCATACACATCTTTATTAATATATTCCATGTCTGTTTCACCCTGTACAACCGGATAATCAATGTTCGTATCATCCACAGTCAGCCAGGCACATACATCTGGATTTATTTTCTGTAATTCCTGCAGTGTGGGGCTGTTCTCTTCCCCACCTGCAGGCTTATATTCCATGAGTTCCTGATCTGAAAACGCATTGTGATATATCTTATATGTGTCCCAGAGGGAATAACCACCATACAGCAGCATCGCCAGGATCAGCAGCGCCGCCAGAATCTCCAGAACTCGATTTCCTGTTCTTGCAATATGAAATGCAATCCA
>DAVZID010000131.1:0-3927 GCA_052273485.1 Lachnospiraceae bacterium | reverse complement strand
AACGGCTATGTAAAATCATCCAATATTCAATTTTAAAAGCTCCGTAGAACTGGAATTTATCAAGACCTTTGCACTTTTATGAAAGACAGGATTGTAATAAGCACGATTACAAGATATATTCCGCCGCTTGTCCATGCAGTAAGCGTACGCATTCCTTCGATCATTCCGCCATTTGCAATGATTAATGAATATTTCGCACTAGCGACGCCACCAGTACGCTTTTGAGCTCCACCAATACAGATAATGGCTCCACTTAGTTGACAATTCATGCAATAGCTCCACTTCGGGAGCAACCTTTCGTAAAATCATGGATGAGGGTTACCTCAAATTTTACAGAAGGGAGGCCACTCATTATGGCCAATAAGATTAATGCCAAGCTTATTTTAGAGCTTAAAGCATCCGGGCTATCAAGAAACCAGATAGCCGCAACCAGACATATGTCGAAACACTCCGTCAGCGATGTAATAAACATCGCCAAAGAAAAAGGGATCATCTACGCAAAGGTTAAAGACCTTTCAGAAGATGAAGTTTATCGCATGATTTTTCCTGATAAATTTGCGATAGAAACTCTTTACGAACAGCCTGATTATGAATACGTTCATCAGGAACTCAAGCGTGTCGGTGTTACATTAAAACTACTCTGGCAGGAATATCAGGACAAATGTAAAACTGCAGGTTCAATCCCTATGGGATACACAAAGTACTGCAACGGTTACGCCGATCACACGATCGTAAACAAGCTGACAAATCATCTTGAAAATAAACCGGGAGTAAAAGCCGAGGTGGACTGGTCAGGTTCTACCATGAGTTATATCGACGTATCTACCGGCGAGGTAGTTACAGTATATCTTTTTGTGGGAACACTTCCTTACAGCCAGTATGCCTATGTGGAACCCACACTGGATATGAAGATGGATTCTTTCATCCGTGCCCATGTCCATATGTATGAGTTCTTTGGTGGTGCACCTACAAGGCTTATCTGTGATAATCTTAAAACCGGTGTAGTATCTCATCCCAGAGAAGGTGAGATTGTCCTTACACAGGATTACGAGGCTCTCGGAGAGCATTACACCACAGCAATCATGCCTGCGGGAGTACGCAAGCCAAAACAGAAGGCATCTGTAGAAGGAACCGTTGGAAAGATTGCCACCGCTATTATTGCAAAGCTTCGCAATGAGGTGTTTTATTCTTTCTCTGATCTGAAAGCTGCCGTCAGCAAAAAGCTTTATGAATACAACCATGAAGCTTTTCAAAAGAGAGAAGGTTCCCGTTATGAATCCTATCTGGATGAGAAGGAATATCTGCATCCACTGCCTGCCATTCCGTATGAAATAGCCACATGGGTCTACGGACGTTGCGTCAACATTGATTATCACATAGTTTTTGAATATAACCGGTATTCCTGTCCGTATCAGTATGCCAAAAAGAAAGTAGATTTACGAGTTACTGATACCAAGGTAGAGATTTATAGTGGCTCAAATCGTCTTGCTACACACAGTCGATTTCCAGCAGGCAGAAAGAACCAGTATTCCACCCATGCAGAGGATATGCCAGAAAAATTTAAGTTTACCCCCTGGAATGAGGAACGGATTCAAAAATGGGCGGATTCTATCGGTAAATACACAGGAGAAACCGTTAAGCGCATTTTTGAAAATATTACAATCAAAGAACAGGGCTTTAATCCGTCTCTGGCGGTATTGCGTTTAAGCAATAAATACTCTGAAGCACGCCTGGAAGCTGCCTGTGAGTTTGCCATCATCAGCGGAATAAGAAAGCCCCGTTACCACCATCTTAATTCTATTCTTGCCTCTAATCAAGACCAGGTATACCTGGAGAACCGAAAAGAGAAAAGAAAATCCGATGCTCCTATGGGCTATCTGAGAGGAAGCAGCTATTATACAGGAGGTGGTCTCAATGATTAATGACGAAACAAAACGCAAACTCAGGGAGTTAAATATGTCTGAGATCATATCCGGATTGGAAATACAACAATCAGAACCCGAAACACTTGCATGGTCTTTTGATGACCGTATGCAGCGTCTTGTAGATTATGTATATCAGGAAAAATATAATAGCAGAATTCAACGTCTCATTAAGTCTGCAAGATTACGATTTCCACAGGCTGATATGCATAGTGTTTACTACGATGGGCGAGGGCTCAATAAATCATTGTTAAATGATCTGTCAAGCTGCCAATATATTGGTTACCATCAGAGCATCGTCCTGCAGGGACCGACAGGTTCAGGTAAAACCTATCTTGCATGTGCACTGGCAAAGCAGGCATGCCTGGGACAGATTAAGAGCAAATATATTCGATTGCCGGACCTGCTGATGGAGTATGGGGACGCATCTGTTATTCAAGGCAAACAAAAACGTCTAATAGCAAGCTACAGTAAGATACCGCTGTTGGTCATTGATGAATGGCTTGTATCTGATATGTCCGACAGCGAATTATACTTTTTGTTTGAACTCTTCGAGCGGAGGTCGGATACCACTTCAACCATCTTCTGCACACAGTATCGGCAGGAAGACTGGGTAACACGTCTTAACGAGAGTGTACAGGCAGAAGCCATTGTAGACCGTTATGCCCATACTTCCTTCTGGATTGAGATGGGCACCATGAATATGCGTGAATACTGTGCAAAGCATAAAATTTAAGTAGCATCAAGGTGGAGCTGAAAAGCGAACCGATGGTTCGCAAACAAAAACCTGTGGAGCTAAGCTACGCTTAGCTCCGGTGCTATTGAAGTGAAATATTCAGCTAAAGGGAATAGTGTATGATTAGAGGGGATATTACAAGATGTTTGGAGAAAAAATACAAGGATTTCCACTTGACGTGTTGCCAGAAAATGAGTAAAATATAATTAGAACATATGTTTGCGAAAGTCCATGTATGTCCAATAAAATCCACGTAATACTAGATAGATATTCTGTTTTATGTTATGTTAAATATATCATGGAGGAATCGTAATGAAAAATGATATTTTAACAATAACGCAAACAGCAGAATATTTACAGGTGTGTGACAAGACAGTAAGACGTTTGATTGCTAGTAAGCAATTGCCAGCATCAAAAATAGGAAAGTCTTGGCGTATAAAAGCAAGTGACATAGATGAATATATGGAAATGACTAGAAATAAGTAGGTGGAGGAATATAAAATGGCAATAGAACAATATACGGAGAGTTTAACACTAAAAGAGATGAAGTGTGCTATTGGAGAAAATGAGTTTGGCTATGTTTTTCCGCAAGGAGATGTTTCTAGTGTGGATAAAATAGAAGAACTTCTCAAAGAAGCAGGGGGAAAGCCGAAAGAATGTGAAGTGAACGATTATACTCAAGGAGGGAATGGTAAAGCAAAGCCAGAGTATGTAATTACATTTAATGACGATATACATACTATAATTGTAGTTGAATGTAAAAATAGTGCCAAGAAACATTGCAGTGCAAATTTGAATAAACCTAATGGATTTGCAGTGGATGGGGTTTTATACTATGCAAAATTTTTAAAGAAAGAATATAATGTTATCGCAATTGCTGTGAGTGGAACGAATGTAGAAAATATGAAAGTTGATACATATTATTGGCAACAAGGACAAGAAGAGTATTCTGTATTAAAAAAAGCAAAAGATATTATTCTTGAACCTAAGAATTACGTTGAGTTGATTAAAGGAAATAAATTAAAAAAGGCTTATTCTTTAGATGAAATTAGAAATACAGCTATTGATATGCACAATTCATTACGAGAGATAAAAGTAACGGAAGCTCATAAACCTATTTTTATTGCAGGAATTTTGATAGCATTAAATGATGAAGATTTTTCGAAAAGTTATTCGATGTTGACATCATATAAGTTGGTGATGCAGAATATTCAAAATGCGATTGAAAATATATTGAAAGAAAGTGACATAAAAAGTAGTAGAATAAAT
>DAVZID010000130.1:0-4172 GCA_052273485.1 Lachnospiraceae bacterium | reverse complement strand
GCTTTAGATGTAATAATCTTTGCAACACGCTTAAAGATTTTGGGATGACATTTATCCTGATACGGACATCCCGCACACAACTCTCTGTTGAAAGATGCCTGACACTGTTTGCTTGGTGCCATATATGTGCAGCTCTTTGGTTCATGTCCAGCAGGACAATGAATTACTTTGGTTCCTTGTTCATTATTTTGCTCGTATGCGTAATCCGTTACCACAGAGCCATTCTTACCAACAGACTCTTCAAGATTTGCGGCATAACCCCGGTGGTTCTTTCCGGCTTTGGTTCGAAAAGTAGCTTCAGGATCGGATGGATTATTTTATAAAAATTATCGAATAAACTCCATTTTCATTTTCTTATTTTCGATTATACTACAAGTATGTGAATCGAAAAGGCACGAAACAAAAAGGTGAATCACAAATTTCATCAGAAAGGATCAAATGAATATGATAAAACGACTTACTGGCTTTGAAGTCACCTTACAAGATTCGGAATTGCTGTCCAAGGAGCAGCAAAATATGGACTATTTAATGGAGCTTGACAGTGATGCGTTGCTGCAAAATTTTACACAGGAAGCAGGACGCTACCAAAATTTCGGAAGTAAAAAGCTCAAGCATGGTGGTTGGGAGGATCCGTCCTGTCAGCTGCGCGGTCACTTTCTCGGTCACTGGCTAAGTGCCGCTGCCATTCATTATGATGAGACTGGCAACCAGGCCCTGCTTGGAAAGGCAAATGAAATTGTCCATGAGCTTCGCCTCTGCCAGCTGGATAATGGTGGTGAATGGGCTGCCTCCATTCCGGAAAAATATTTTCACTGGATCGCCATCGGAAAGCAAGTTTGGGCACCCCACTATAATGTACATAAAACGTTTATGGGACTCCTTGACATGTACCTGTACGCAAAAAATGAGGAAGCACTTACCATCGCAATTGATTTTTCAAAATGGTTTTTACACTACACAGATAACCGCACCCGAAAACAACTTGATGATATTTTAGACTTTGAAACGGGTGGAATGCTTGAAATATGGGCTGAACTTTATGACATTACAAAAGATTCCATGTATCTGACATTGATTGATCGCTATGACCGCCACCGCCTGTTTGATCCTCTTTTGGCTGGCGAAGATGTGCTTACAAATATGCATGCGAACACGACAATTCCAGAAATTATTGGCTGTGCTGCTGTCTATGAAGCCACTGGCAATACACGTTACCGTGACATTGCGCTGGCTTACTGGAAATGTGCAGTAAGTGATCGCGGTTATTTTGTTACTGGCGGTCAGACAAACGGTGAAATCTGGACGCCAAAGCATCGTCAAGCATCTCGTCTTGGCGAACGCAACCAAGAACACTGCAGCGTCTACAATATGATTCGCCTCGCAAGCATTTTATTTACCTGGACCGGCGACGTTTCCTATCTGGATTACATTGAAAAAAATTTGTATAATGGCATTCTTGCACAGGCTTACTGGAAAGAAGATCTTCCAAATGGTCAAACATCCCCTTACCCAGCAGAGGGACTTCTCACCTATTTCCTTCCTATGCGCGCTGGTTCTCGTAAAGGTTGGGCATCCAAGACACAAGATTTCTTTTGCTGTCATGGATCTGTCGTGCAGGCCAATGCTGCCCACAATCAATATCTGTACTATCAGGATAATGCGACCCTATATGTTGCTCAATATTTTGATTCAACGGCATATTTTAACATCGACAGCACACATGTCACGCTAATTCAAAAGCAAGATAGTTTAAGCGGAAGCTTTCATATTTCAAGCACCTGTTCTGCTGGACAAGCTGTTAACGAAAATACACGCCGTTATCCAATTCAACCAGATTGTATGGCCATCTGTATGCGCATTGAGCTGGATTCCCCAAGTGCAGACTTTGCGCTAAAACTTCGTATTCCAGATTGGGCGCGTCCTCGCACCGATTCTTATGCTGGCAATCCAGACGTATTTCAAGAAGTTCATTTTGAGCTAAATGGAGAACAATTACCAGTCAACACAAACGATGGTTTTCTTACCTTACAGCGCACATGGAAAACAGGCGATGAACTTTGTTTGATTCTTCCTCTTTCAATAACGGCTGTACCTACGGACGATGATCCCAATCTTGTCGCATTCCGTTTTGGACCAATTGCTCTCGCTGGTCTTTGCAGTGAGGAACGCACCCTTCACACACACGGCCATGCACTTTCAACCCTTTTGATTCATGACAATGAACGCGAATGGGGCAATTGGCGCCGTACCTTCCGCACACGTTATCAAGAAATTGGAATTTGTTTTCTTCCACTCTACCAAATTGGTTACGAACCGTACCAAGTTTATTTTCCAGTTGTTCATGACTAATGTGATTCGCAACGCTTATTTCTGTATTTCTTAGTAAGCACATAGCTATTTCGTATACAGCAATGCCCGGGGCAAATTTCTGCCTCGGGCATCAAAGTATTTTATCTCAGAATAACGATTTGTCAGAAAGGATTCCTTTTATTCCAAAATAGCGGGGTCTTTTTCTGTCATCTTGCGTCGCATTCACCGTTTCAAACCCAACATCACTCTACCACAGAATGCTCCCAAAAAAAATAGAATATTCAAGCTTTTTTTCATCAAAAAAGAGACTATTGACCAAAAGCAACAGTCTCTGAAATCAATATTTCAATTTTGGTAACCATTCAGAATCCCATTTACAAAATTGCCTCTGCGAGGCTTTCCTTATCTGTCAGTTTCTTTCTTCCAGTCTAAGCGATGTCTCAATGCCCAGATACAGCTTGGAATTAACACAAGATCTGCGCCCGACCATGCCAATACTTCCGCATAAAAAATACCCTCTGCACCTAGCCAAATTGGAAGAAGCAACACACAGCCCGTTCGCATGATAAATTCTGCCACGCCAGATAACAGTGGACTTAATGTATCGCCCAATCCTTGCAAGGTCGAACGAACCACATGCAAAATATAAAGAATCGGCAGACAGATACTCATAATGGACAAATAATGATACGCAATTGCAAGGGTCTGTGAAATTTCCTGTTCGGTTCCAGAAATAAAGAGAAGAAGCAACGGCTTTCCCAGCAAAAGCAATCCTGCACCAAGCGCTGCCGAGGTGGCTAATGCAATTAATAGCCCCGCCTTTAAGCCTTTTTTAATCCGCTGCGACTTTTTTGCACCAAGATTCTGTCCAGTGTAGGTAACCATCGCAAAGCCATATGATGTCGCTGCGATCTCCAATACGCCATATAATTTGTTCGTTGCGGTAAATCCAGCAATAAAAATCACACCATACGAATTAATCAAACGCTGTACAATCATGCTGCCAATCGCAATGATAAAATTCTGAAAGGCCATCGGAAAGCCAAGAAGCATCAGCTTACCGGATAGTTCATGTTTTAAGTACAAATCTTTTCTGCGTGGATGCAGCAGCGAAAGCTTTTTTATTTTATTTAAGCAATACACTACCGAAATGCCCTGTGCAATCAGCGTCGCTGCCGCGGCTCCCGCAATTGCCCATCGAAATACACAGACGAACAGCAAATCCAATATGATATTGCTGATCGCTGCCACTGCGGTTGCCATAAGCGGTGTTTTGCTATCGCCAATTGCGCGCAACATCGACGCCAAAAGATTGTATACGATAACGATCGGAATTCCCGAAAATAAAATCCGAAGATACAGGATTGTATTCGGTCGAATGTCATTTGGTGTCTGCAAAACGGTGAGAACTGGGCGAACGGCCAGCTGAAATAGTATCGTAAGCACAACGGCAAGGATTGCCGACAGCACAATACTATGTCCGACTGCCTGACGCAAGCCATCTTCATCCTTCGCGCCAAATTTTTGTGCCATATGAATGGAAAAGCCTTGTGTCAATCCCTGGATACTGCCAAGGCTCATCCAGTTTAGTGCCTCTGCCGCGCCGAGCGCTGCAAGCGCCGAAACACCAAGCGTCTGGCCCACAATCATCGTATCTACAACTGTGTAGAGTTGCTGAAATACATTTCCAAACATTAGTGGAAGGGAAAAGAAAAACAGCAGCCGGGCTGGACTTCCCGTTGTCATGTCCTTTGTCATGTTATGTGATTTCATAGTTTAACGTATTTTGCCTCCTCATCCTCAATACCCTGCATTTCGTAGCTCCGTGTCATACTTTTTTTCATCAATCTGCCGAAGCGCAC
>DAVZID010000129.1:0-4208 GCA_052273485.1 Lachnospiraceae bacterium | reverse complement strand
AGGTTCTTGCCGATGCATTGTTTAGAACATGGCTTTTGACACCTGAACCAATTTTGCATGTTAAAACTTGAAACACTGACCAGCAGTGGCTGCTTATCGTACAATAATATATACCGCATAAATCAGATACATTGCTACCATTGCGATTCCTTCTTTTCTGCTGATCTTTTTCCTTGTCGCTGCAAAAATCCATACAACAACTGAGAATGCTACTAAAATGATAATATCAATCACATTTTCGCGAATCAGGCTGACTGGATTGATTGCAGACGCAATTCCAAGGACCATTAAAATATTAAAAATATTTGATCCGACTGCATTTCCTACTGCCATATCAACCTCATTTTTGCGCGCTGCTACAACAGATGTAACAAGTTCTGGAAGTGATGTTCCAATAGAAACAATAGTAAGTCCTACAAGCGTCTGACTCATTCCAAGATCAATTGCAATGCGGCTTGCCGTATCTACAGTCAAATCTCCGCCAATTGCAATTGCAATTGCACCGCCAACGATATAAATGATGCTCTTAGGATATGACATTACCTTTAACTCTTCTGCGTCAAATTCGTCATTTGCTTCGACTTCTTTTCCCTCTGCTCTTGCCTTCATCGCACTTTTTATCATCAGTCCAATATAGCCTGCGAAAAGAATAAGAAAAAGGATTCCATCAAAATGGCCAAGCGTCATGCCAGATGCATCACCGACTGCAATCATTCCAAGACCAAGCAGCAATACTGCACAGATGATTGAAAACGGAATATCGCGCGTTACTGTCTCTCTTTGCACATAAATTGTAGAAAGAATAGAACAGACACCGATCACAAACATTAAATTAAAAATATTTGATCCGACTACATTACTGATGGCAAGTGTATTGTTATCTACTAAAGATGCAGTTACACTGACAGCTGTTTCAGGAAGTGATGTTCCCATTGCTACAATTGTTAATCCGATAATAATGGACGGCACTGCCAGCTTCTTTGCTACGCTTGAGCTTCCCTCCACAAAAAAATCCGCTCCCTTTACCAAAAGTGCAAATCCTACTACAAGAAGCAGAATTACAACAAAAAGCGGTGCACTGTTGATGAAATCACCCATCATTTCCTCCTTTTTTGTATTCCGTTCAATCAAGAATAATTCATTTGCCAGCGAATCATAAAAAGGTCTTAAATAATCCTAAATAATTCTAAATGATTCAAATACCTCAAATACTTCAAAGCGAGATAAAGCAATACAAAGCGATACAAAAAGACTCATGTATGCGCACAAAAAGAAAGCACATACATGAGTCTCATTCTTTAAGATTTGCCAGGCGAAATGCCGAGGTTGTTGACAAATCACGATAATCGCGAACTACTCCCTCACGGAATATCATCTTCAGTTTTATTGTTAACGCTGATTACTATACCATACACCGTAAGTTAAAGTCAATCCCTAATTTTTCTTTTCGAAAACAGGTACGGACAACTTCAACCATTTAATGGTCCTTCAATGACCATCCAATTGTCGAGCAGTTCACTTTTGAGTAATAGACTGCCAACCTTCTGGCAAATACTTCTTTGTGTTTGCAATCATCGTGCGAAGCAGCTTGTCTGCATCATCTCTGCTACATGTGACAAGCGGATCACGACGAAATGCACGAAGCATAATATCGTAATCACATGTAAGTGCAGCCTTTAAGACGTCCTCGTGATTCATAATATGCGGCAGCATCAGCTGACGAATCTCCTCCGTCAAATTTCCAGCAAATATAGGTGCGATGCTATCCCTTGAGAAGACTGCATTTGTCTCTACTACTGCTGATGCTGGAAGATTTGGAATCTGACCTGCTATGTTCGGAATATTGACATTGCTGATCATGCGTGTCAGTCCGCACAGTGCCTTGATTAATAAAATACCTTCCTCGCCTGATGGAATTAATTCAACCTTTTCCTCACCAGATACAAGCTTTTTACTTTTTTCAAGACGCTTCTTTAAATCTTCTTTTCTCCATGCAACAGTTGTCAAACCAAACTTCCATGAGGTGACTGTTTCTGGGTCCTTCAAATAAATCGGCGGCATAAACTCTGCCAGATGACGGTCTCCTGCTGCTGCAATCCAGCCATACTTTTGGAACAGATCAAATTTTACGCGGTGTGCGCACGCGAAGGTCGAGTTCATCCAATTCTTGTCTGCTTCCTCAAAGCCTTCCTCAAAATGCTTTTCAATAAATTTACGATATACAGGAAACAGATCAATTCCCTTGTAGGATGCACGGTCAAACCAGGTAAAGTGATTAAGACCAAGTACATTTACTATAATTTCATCTCGTTTGATATCGGTGATGCCAAGCTCACGCTCTGCAATTTGTGCCAGAAGTTTTTGTGTTCCAAATACTTCATGGCAGCAGCCAAATGCTTTGATCTGCGGAAATACGTGGTATAGGGTCTTTACACATAATGACATCGGGTTGGTATAGTTGATAACCCATGCCTGCGGTGCATAATCGCGAATTGCCTCTGCGATTGTAACAAACATAGGTATTGTACGCAGCGCACGTACCATTCCGCCTGGGCCTGCCGTATCACCGACAGACTGATAGATACCATATTTTTCTGGTTCATGTACATCAGATTCCATCTCATCAAATGTACCTGGAAGAATTGAAATCACAACAAAGTCACTATCTGTAAGTGCCTCTGCCAGTGTGTCTGCGACAATGTAATTCCATTTTCCGACCGCCTCTGGTCTAGCCGAAATGTCATTTCCGATGATCTCATTGGCCTTTGCCGCTTCCTTGTCAATATCGTACAAAACGATTGTTCCGCCAAGTGCAGGCTCCAATGCCAGATCACGCATGAAGGTCCAGGCCCATCCTCTTGAGCCTCCTCCAATGTAGGCGATGCGAAGATCTTTTACTGCGTTGTCCTTGTAAGTCATAGTTTTTTTCTTCCTTTCCTAATCTTATTATAATCTCTTGGGTGTTTTCCCTTGCCAACTGTTCTTGTACTTGCTATTATAAGAGTAACTTTGATTCTTTTCTTGCTGTTTTTTGGCTTTTCTATGCCAAAATACAACAATATTGACTTTGCATGTTCGATACAAACGAATACAGAAAGGATGGATCTTTTCTTATGCCTGATGAACAGAACACAGCTGTCCTCTTTCCGCCGTCTCCCTACGGGATTTATTTTGACTTGAAAACAGACCACTTTCAACTTGAAGAGGCGACACGCAGCGGCTCCTTTGATATGAAGTATCGTCATTATCACTCCACCTATGAAATCTACTATCTCTTAGAAGGCAATCGCTATCATTTTATTGATCGCAATATCTTCTTCGTCCAACCTGGAAATCTTGTCTTTATCGCCAAAAATCGGATTCACAAAACATCCCCTGCCGAGCAGCATTTTCACCGCCGCTTTTTAATTGAGATTGAGGAATCTGTCATGGAACAATGGTTTACAGAAATGGCAGGCGGACGCCTCTGCTCTCTCTTTACCGATGAGATGAGCATTCTCACACTTACAGCGGACCAACAAGCCCTCTTAAATGCGAAACTCGAGGCGATCAAACAGGAGGCCGCCCAAAAGAAAGAATCCTACGAGGAAATGATTGAATATCTGCTTCGTGAGATTTTATTATTTTCCTTTCGCATCAAATCGGAGAACAATGCTGCACATGCACACATATCTTCCCCAAACCTGATTGGCCCGGAGACAGAAAAGATCCGCACAGTCAACCGTGTTGCCGGTTATCTGGCGGATCATTATCAGGAAAGCAGCTCACTTGATGAACTTGCCTCACGTTTCTTTACAAATAAATTTTATTTAACGCGCATTTTTAAACAAGTAACAGGCTTTACGATATGCGAATATCTCCATATTCAGCGTGTCCAAAAAGCACAGGAATTTTTGCGCACGAGCTTACTTCCCATCACGGAAATTGCGATGATGGTTGGCTTTGAAAATGTCAGCTATTTTGAAAAGATTTTTCGTCGCTACTGCATGCAGTCGCCAAGAGAATATCGCACGTCACAACAAATGAATTACCACGTCTGAACGGCTTAACCCGCCTTTTCAGGCGTGGTTTCCAAGCACGGACTATACTTATATGACATTTTCAGTGCCAGTGCCAGGAACAAAAGCAGTCACCCAAGTAAAAAGGGTGCACGAAATAAGCCTGTTATAAAATTGCTTTGTTACTTATGCGTTTGTGACAGCATATTT
>DAVZID010000128.1:0-4235 GCA_052273485.1 Lachnospiraceae bacterium | reverse complement strand
TTTACATTTACTCCGCCTAACGTGACGCTCCCTTTATCCACATCCCAAAATCTTGCTAAAAGATGTGTCAGGGTCGTCTTGCCGCCGCCGGATGGCCCCACAACGGCAGTCGCTTTTTTCTCTGGGATGACCAGGGATACATTATCAATGATTTTTCTTGTGTCATAGGAAAAATCAACGCCGCTCATCACGAGCGCGGAGCTTTCAGGTGCTATCTCCTTACCCTCCACTTCCATGGTAGGGGCAGACATGGCTTCACTCCCTAAGTCCACACACATATCTATGACACGCAGCAGCGTTCCATAGGTGCCGGCAACATCTAAAGCTTCAAAAATCATGAACGAGCAAAGAATCATCATAATACAGTAAATCAGGTTCATGCTGCCGTTTAAGTAAAAGGCAATGGAGAGCAGTGCTGTCGCCACGCCTGTCAGCTTGGTGGCCACATTCTGTATAAAGCTAATGATGACAGCCGGTTTCTCCAGAGCAAAGTCCACATCACGGACATGATCTACCGCAGCATTTACTTCTGTGATTTTTGAACCAAACAGATTGAAGTTTTTGACTTCCGCAATTCCCTGTGTGTATTCTAAAACCTTCGACAGCATGGCTTCATCTGCATTCAGCTTTTTTGCGGAATGGGGCAGGATGATCTTCTGCTGAACAGCTGAAACCGAAACGGCTATGACAAATCCCAAAAGTGCCACAAAGGCAATGCGCCAGTCAAAAGCAAACAGCATGGCAATGATCACCGCTGTGGTAATGTAGCCCTTTGTCACCATCATCACAACACGGGTTCCCACATTGGCGAGGCTTTCCATGGTGTTTGTGGCAACGGACGCAATACTGCCAAGTCCTTTTTCATTAAAATACCCCATCGGCACATAGCGCAGATGTTCCGCAATTTCAATTCTTTTTCTTGCCGCTGCATGATAGCCTGCTTCGGTCTGAAGCATGGTGGTTTTCATGTTGATTACTGTCTGCAAAAGAATGGACAGCACGATAATTCCGCATCCAATCCACCCCGTTTCTTTCGTAAGCGTTCCATCCAGCATATCCTTGATTACCACATAAGCCGCAGGAATTCTTAAAGCTAAGAAGAATGCGGACAAAACTCCCAGCACAATGGCAAGTTCAAATTTCTTTTTGTTTTCTTCACCGGAAAAATCGAAAAATTTACGAAGTGTTTTAATCATACGACCACCTCCATCCTATCTTTTGCGGACATATGCGCATTCCACATCTTCTGATAGAGCAGACAACCGGAAAGCAGCTCCTCGTGTGTGCCAGATGCAATGATATTTCCGTCCTGAACCACATGAATACAGTCACAGTCAGTCACCGTGGAGAGCCTGTGGGCAATCATCAGCACTGTTTTCTCCTGCACAAGCCGGGACAGGGCACTTTGCAGTACTGCCTCGCTCTCCGGATCTGTATAGCTGGTCGCCTCATCCAAAATTACGATGGGAGCATTTTTAAGCATTGCCCTCGCAATAGCAATCCGCTGCCGCTCTCCTCCCGACAGGTGTCCGCCCGCTCCTCCGCAAATGGTCTGGTATCCATGTTCAAGGCTCATAATAAAATCGTGACAGCCACACTTCTTTGCGGCGGCTATGACCTCCTCATCGCTTGCCCTTCCGTTACCCATGCGGATGTTATCCATGACCGAAAGATTGAACAGGTAATTATCCTGTGAAACGTATGCGATGTATTGATTGCAGTCTGAAAGGGGCATATTCTTAACATCCACGCCGCCGATTAAAATACTGCCCTCTCCCACATCCCAAAGAGATGCAATCAGCTTGGCAATGGTAGATTTGCCGGAGCCCGATGGCCCCACCAGGGCATTGAGCGTTCCCGGTTTCATCTGAAGGCTGACACCATGCAGAATTTCTTTATCCTTATATGCAAAATGAACATTGGATAGCGTAATACCGTTGTCTGCGGGGAGCTTCACAGACTGCTCCGGTCTTTTTAAATCCTCCTTGTCAAGAATATCGGCAATCTCTCCCATAATCACTCTTACCACGGAAATATCATCCGTAAACCCAAAGACAATGATAAGCGGCGTCATAATGCCAAAGGAAAGAATCACTAACAGGATAAAATCCGGCTGTGTAAGCGAACCATTCAGCATATAGACAACTCCTGCAGGCAAAAGTCCCAAAAGGGTAGCGGGAAAACACGCCATACCCAGATTCTGCCAAAGGTTCTGTGATCGCATCCAGTCAATAAAACAATCAGCACCCTCTTTCGCGGCTTTCACAAATTTCCCATAGGATGTTTTTGACTGTCCGAATGCTTTAATCACTTCAATTCCGTTGATGTATTCCACCGCCGTGTCGTTTAAGATCTTGGTTTTCTCAACGGTAGCCGGGAAATATTTCGGCATACTCGCCATCATAATCATAAATGCAGCAAATCCGATTGCCACCGCCGAAAGCGACCACAGGGTCACTCTCCAGTCCACTGTCATCATATAGATAAACAGTACCACAGCTCCGCAGATATTGGATGTAAACTCCGGTACAATATGTGCAAGGGTTGTCTCTATGGATTCTACCCTCTCACAGATGATATTTTTGTAAGAGCCTGATGACTGCTCCTGCACGGTTCCCAAAGGCAGGGCAGAGAGCTTCGCCAGCAGAGCTTTTCTGATATCCGCCAAAACATCAAAAGTTGCCAAGTGAGATGCCATGGTGGATATAGAGTGGAATAAGTAACGCAGGACCCAGAGCATTCCTATTAAAAGTCCTCTGTTTAAATAAAAGCTCCATTCCCGGTTTCCGCCGATTAGTTCCCTGATGATATCCGCTAAAATAAAATATGGGGCTATCGATGCCGCTACGCCGATCAGGGCGCAGAACACACTGAAAATATATTGCCCCTTGCGTCCTCCTGCAAAGTGCATCAGCCATTTTACGCCATTGGGGTTTATGGATGCCTGCCCCTGCCCGGAATTCGCCGTTTCCGGACTCGTTTTCTTTTCTGACATATCCTTCCTCCTTAAAATAGAAAATAACTTTCGTCGTTTTCTGCTGCGCCGACCGCGTGTTGCAAAGCAACTATATTCCATACGCTGTCATGCGCATCAGTTCATCGTTGACAGGTGCTTTTTGGCAATTTTCTTTCCGATCATTGCGCCGATAAAGGCACAAATAATGACACCGATCAGCAGAACTACCGCTCCTCCGGACTGAAGAATTTCTGCCGCTTCCGTTATATTCGCCGCTCTTCCGTCAGCTTCACTTTTTTCTGCTAAAGATTGAAAGGTAATTGCATAAGGGTAGATCGTGCTGCCGATACTGGCGAACACCTGAACAATCATGTAGGAAATTGTCAATCCCTTTGCATTTCCATAGTGTGCTTTCCACATGACAAGCTCGCCGATCATGCCCGCCAGCAGATAAAGTATGACATACGGTAAGTATCCGCCTAAAATGCCGCGGACAACGCAGTAAATCATAATAGCTCCGCATTTTTGCACCTTGCTGCCAATGATAAAAAAGACAATACCTTCAATCAGTGAAAAAAATATCGGCATCAATATAATTGTAATCGGCGTGGCATACAGCAGGGAGCTTGCAAAAAAGAGCACCACATTGATCAGTGCCAGCAGAACCACCGTAAAAATATCCCTTGTCTTCATTTTCTGACGATTTTCTGTGTTTTTATTCATGATAAAATCCTCCTGATATTTATAGAGTAACACCCCAAATTACTGATAGAATCAGCAAAACTACAAACAACGCATCCCACAAGCCAGGGGCAATAGAAATATAAGTATCCCGTTTACGCTTTAAACCTATACCGCGTGTCTCGGCAGATGCGGAAAGTGTTTCCGCAATGCGGATGACCCTGAGAGCCATCGGAACAATCAAAAACTCTATATAATCTAAAACATTTTTCCTGCTGTTTCCCATACGGTTCCTTCTTGTCCTTAAGGCCTGCGCCATCAGCTTCATATCGTTGGACAGCACCGGGAAGAAACGGAATGTTACCGAACAAATCATAATCAGTTTCTCCGGCAGATGTATTTTTCGTAATGCCGCCAGTGTTTTCGACGCCTCATCTTTTCCAATTACCGTCTCCACTCCCACCAGGGTCACAATCATTCTGGGAAAGAAATAGGCAATAAAGGATAAAAATGTATCTGGAAATAAGCCTCCGAGTACGTTCAAAGCAAGCCACAATACGCCGCCTGTGAACGCAGATTTATAGAAGCCCTCTGCAAG
>DAVZID010000127.1:0-4284 GCA_052273485.1 Lachnospiraceae bacterium | reverse complement strand
CCAAACTCATGATTTAAAGCAGTTTTCACTGAATAAAGTTTTGTATTCTACTCTATTGGTAACAACCCCGTTGGAGAAATCTGACGGGGTATTTTTATACCCATTTTAGCCTGTCTGCCCTGTGCAGATGGGCTTTTTTCATGCCCACAAGGAGGTGGTTACGCAAATGACATCCAGAATCCAGGGCATCACCGTTGAGATCGGCGGCGATACCACAAAGCTCTCCAAAGCACTGGAAGGTGTAAACAAGTCAATCAAGGGGACGCAGTCCGGACTGAAGGATGTCAACAAACTCCTGAAACTGGATACCTCGAATACAGAACGGGTCGTCCAGAAGCAGAAGATGCCGAGGCATTCTTGAATGCGAACGAAATAGGCACAATCGTCTGGTGGATAAGGCATAAAAAAATCCCACTCAGCCGTGTGACTGGGTGGGATGCTTGGTTAAACGACAACTCGCGCTGCTGGAGAATCCTTCAAAGTATCTTCGATGTACTTATTCATGGACATTTGATGGGCTGTTGTATAAATGAACAGCTTTTTATGAAGATCAGGGGAAAGGCGGATATTGAAGCTACCTTTGAATGCAACTTCGGGTTCCTTTCCTTCTGCCTCGCAGGTTTCCAGATAATCATCGATGGCACCGTGAAAATCGTTCAGAAGTTCCTTGGCACTTTCTCCTTCGTAAGAAATCAGGGAACGAATCCCCATGACCTTACCATAAAAAATGCCATCTTCTTCGGAAAACTCAACGCTTCCGACATAGCCTTTGTATTGAATAGTGTTATTCATATTCATATGAGACCCTCCTGTTCCAAAATCTCTATCAGCTGTTTGATTTGATAGGCTTTTAATTCTTTTTGTGGATGTGGCTTATGGAGCAATATGCTTCCATGTTCATCGCTTACGAACATGACACGGGAGCCACTTGTTTTTCCCTTATTCGAGCGAATGTAATCCAAATATTTGAGTAACGTTTCAGCGTCATCGAAGGTGAAGTCCTTAGGCTTTGACTTGAGACGCTGAATGAGTTTTTCCTTTTGTCCCATAGCATATCCCTCCGTTACTAATAGTATACACGATAATTAAAGAAATTGCAACTAAAAATAGTTGCAAAACAGAAGAGGCCTGAAATTTATTTAGGCATTTTTTATGCCCAAAAGGAGGTGGTCATCCACATGGTATCCAGAATCCAGGGCATCACCGTTGAAATCGGCGGCGATACCACAAAGCTCTCCAAAGCACTGGAAGGTGTAAACAAGTCAATCAAGGGGACGCAGTCTGGACTGAAGGATGCCATTCAAGCTACCAAGGAAAAGCTGGCAACTCTGAAGACTGCGGCACAGCAGGCGAATGAGCAGCTTGCAAATGGTGAGATCACCCAGCAGCAGTACGATACTCTCCAGCGCGAGATCGTGGAAACCGAACAGAATCTGCGGTCATTACAGGACTAGGCGGCTACTACCAATGCGACGCTTGCCAAGATCGATGAAGCCGGAGAAAAGCTCCAGAACATCGGATCTTCTGTGGAGAATGTAGGCAAGAAGTTCCTTCCGGTGACTGCCGCTGTAACGGGGCTTGGCACTGCCGCAGTGAAGACGGCAGCAGATTTCGATTCCGAGATGAGCAAGGTCTCTGCTATTTCCGGTGCAACAGGGGATGACTTTGACCAGCTCCGTGCGAAAGCCCGCGAGATGGGTGCGAACACCAACGTCTCCATGATGGGCGAAACGTTCAAGTACTGTGCGCCTATCGCCGGTGCGCTGGGGTTCTCAGCAGAGGATACCGCAGAAGCCATCGGACTTATGGCAAACAGTGGTATCAAGGCTTCGCAGGTTGGTACGTCCCTTCGTACCATCATGAACAACCTTTCCGGTGAAGTGACCTTTGTGGGTAAAAACATCGGTGAGGTCACGATTGCGACCAGCAACGCGGATGGTAGCATGAGAAGCCTGAACGACATCCTTGGCGGACATTTACGTCATGGAGCAAAAATTGGGAAAAACTTTGAATTGGGAGTATGTGGAGTCTGAGTTGCGCAACCTAGATATCTTTGATTATGAGAAAGAGAGTCGTCAGCTCACCAAGAAACTATTTGGTGCGGCAGAATGGCCTCAGGAAGATCTTCTGACAGAAGAAGAGCAGAAGATGCTTGCTTATTATGTTGGTTCATCTACGTATGGAACGATTCAAAATAAGATACAAAATTTGCAGTCAGATGGTAAAGCTATCACAGTTTACACAAAACTAAGATATATTTTCTCACGTATTTTCCCAGATCTGAAATGGTGCAAATTTCATGCGCCAACCGTATATAAGTATCCTGTATTGCTGCCGTTTTTCTGGGTTTGGAGATTGCTGGTAAAAGGTTTTAAAAAGCGGAATATAGTAAAATGCGAGTTAGAAAGCATAAAGAACGCAAAGTAGGAATTATATTTCGATGCTTCCTAACTCGTATCCATATTCTGTAAGAGACTGTGTATTTGCAAATAGTATTGTGCGGTTAAGGGTGGTATCACTGCATTTTAAATAAAGCGTATAGGTATTATTTTCCTTGTTATGCAGACTGCGCACATCAATTGGAACTGTAAATGAGGAAGACTCCTCACTGTTCCATAGGCGTGGATCAGTATCAATAGGTACCTTAGCGACACAATCCCCAGTTAGATCTGAAACTACATATACGCTTGCCTCAAGAGGACGGTAACAATTCGAGAAGCCTACATTTCGAATTGTTACTGTCAGCATTCCATTATCATCAAACAACGGATGAAATTTTAACGATGAACTGTCAAGAACATATCGGTAGCCTAGATGACGTTCAATATAGTCATATCCACTCATTCCATTCCAAACATTGTCAGTTCCATTTACTATAGTTGCTTTCCACTTATTCAGTACGGCACTATCATATTCACTGTTTAGATAAGACACATGCATTTGCGAAAGATCTTTTACAGCGTTATCAAAGTCATTATATACATTATCAATAATCACCTCGCCGCCATTTGATACATAAAGGCAGAGGTCATTCTGAAAGACAAGCTCATCTTCGCGTGTCCATGCATCACTATAATTTGCATCCAAATCAGCGGACGCCTTATCCCCGTAAGTGCCTGCATCATTTGCAGAGCCAAGCATTCCATCATTATACAAACCTAGACGTGAGGCCAAGGAAGATAAAAGATTTGGCTGTGGACAACGCGGTACTTTTGTGCCACGATACTCGCCCACAATGCTTCTCCACTGCGCAGGAGTGCGGACCGAAAGAAAAATAGAAGGATCAATAACATCGTCCAACTTTTGAATTAGCGTTTCCATCTCACCATTTCCCATATGTGTGGTATTATTCATCTCTCCCCAGTTTCCGACAAAAATTCCCTGCATAATGTATACAGATGAGGCATATTTATTTACGATTGATCCAACCTGTTCCATATGCGTTAAAATCTGTGACAACTCATTTGGTTCACTTTCTAAATTTTGACCATCCCAATCATATAAGAAGCGCAAAATCAGTTGACAGCCTGTCTTAGTCCACGCAGACAAAATAGAATTAATTTGGCTAAGTGACGTATCAGAAAGATCACAATTTCCATAATTTTTCAGATTGATTTCAATCAGTGATAGTTCAAAAGCAGAACTGTTTGAATCAATTGCAGTGCTTGTCTCAGGAAGTGAAAAAGTGGCATCCTCTGCCAACAGATAGCCGCGAATCGAGTACAAGCCAACATATGGATTTTTGATTGCATCACCAGATTCAGAATAGCTATATGGTGTGTAATCGACAAAACATAGACGGCTATTCACCCAAAATAACAAAACAGCAATCAGTACAAGAAGAATAACTATGATGCTAACAATAACAGAACAAAGACGATTAGAATGTTTTTGTTTCAAAATGGGACTCCTTTTCAATAAACCCAATCAAGTTAGGTGTATATCAGCTATATTAACATCAAAATTGTTGATTTGCAAATGTGCTTTCCTTTTATGCACAAATTGATGTTGACATATATAGGCAGAAGTAGGATAATGAGAGCAAAATGCAGGAATGCAAAAAATGTAAAACAGGAGGAGTCAAATGTTAGAACAGCTGAAAAAAGAAGTTTATGAAGCAAACATGGATTTGGTAGCAAAAGGTATGGTTATCTATACCTGGGGTAATGTCAGTGGTATTGACAGAGAAAAAGGACTTGTTGTAATCAAACCAAGCGGTGTTGATTATGCAACTATGACATGGGAGGATATGGTTGTAGTTGATATGGAAGGCAATGTTGTTGA
>DAVZID010000126.1:0-4308 GCA_052273485.1 Lachnospiraceae bacterium | reverse complement strand
TAGAAAATCTTGAATTTTTAGTATCCGCTTTTTACACAGACAGATTCGCATCTCCCCAATCCTTCATATAGTCAAGAACAGATAAAAAACTTTCTCCCAGTTCTGTCAATGAATACTCCACACGTGGAGGAACCTCACAAAAATCGTGGCGAAGGATAAAACCGTCTGCCTCTAATTCTCGGAGTTGCTTTGTAAGGGAACTTTCCGTTATTTCTCCGATCTGGCGGCGAAGCTGCCCAAACCTCCGGACATCACATTTTCCGATATACCAAAGAATTTCAATTTTATATTTTCCTCCCAGTAATTTCTGCACGGTGGAAATTGTTTTGCACCGATTGATTGCGGATTCAGATTTTCTCATTCTTTTCATCTCCTTCTCTGTCATTATATCCCATTTCACGCCAAAATAAAAGGTACTATAAAAAAGTACCGTACTTTTATTTTCGCTGTGCTTTGCTATAATGTTGTTAACGGGAAAGTCATGTGCAGGTTTGCCCGTTACCTGCACATAATCATTGCAACAGGAGGTATTTACCATGCACTATACAGGAACCATCTGGCGTCCACCCTACGAGGCAGATTCCCTGCTTTTAGAAGTGACCGCAGGTTGCACACATCACAAGTGCAAATTTTGCACGCTGTACAGTGACCTGCCCTTCAAATTCAGGATGACACCCATAGAGGATATCGAAAGCGACTTATTGGAGGTACAGGTCTTACGCAATAATCCTGCTTCCATAATAACAAACAAACTACTTGGATTGCCACGTCCAAAGCCGATACAAAGAGTTTTCCTAACTGGGGCAAACCCATTCGTTCTCAAAACAGACAAACTCCTTGAAATTGCAGCACTCATCCGAAAGTATCTGCCATCTGTCGAATCAATCGGCTGTTTTGCCCGTATTACAGATTCAAAGAATAAGACGGAGGAAGAATTGCTGCAACTCCGGCAGATAGGATATAACAGACTGACGATTGGAGTAGAAACCGTAGATGATGCGGCGTTGTCCTTCATGCGAAAAGGTTATACTTCGCAAGATATTCTAACCCAATGCAAAAGGTTGGAGCAGGCGGGCATTGAGTACGGCTTCTTCTATCTGACCAGCATTTCTGGTAAAGGAAATGGAGAAACCGGTGCGAAAGCCTCAGCAGAAATTTTCAATCAGCTACATCCTTTTCTGATCGGGCCGAATATGCTGACAATCTACCCGGAATCAGAACTGTATCAGGAAATACAAAACGGAAACTGGGAAGCAGAAGGTGAAATTGAAAAATATCGGGAACTCCGTGTCCTTGTGGAGAATTTGAATATTTCAACCTATTTTGCCGCCATGGGAGCTTCCAACGCCTTTCAACTTCAGGGACTTTTGCCGGAAGACAAAGAAAAATTACTGGAGACACTCGATAGAATTATTTCGGAAGCCGATGAAACTGAACTGCTGCACTACAGAAAAAATCTCCCTCATTTATAAGCAAACCTGTTTGTGAATACACCCTGTAGCAATATAAATACACTATGGGGTGTATTCTTGTATTCATAGATTTATATTTTTCATATATGTTACTTGCCTGCTTTTGGACTTGCTAACACTTACTCCCGCCTCTTGTACCAATAAGTACAATTCCTACATAGAGTATCTGCAGCTATTCATTTATTCTTCTATCTTCCTTATAATTCAGCAGGTTTCCGATATGTTCTTTTTCAAAAAACATTTCCCTGTTTATCAGCACAACAACCGCTGCCGCAAAGAATACAACGAGCGTCTCCACGCATTTTGTCTGCGGAGTCATAGCGATTTTTTCCTGCATCATGTTTACAAACAAATGGAATATGATACAGGCGAGCATACTGCGGTTGTTCTTTACATACACCCATGTTGTTAAAAAGCCTAATGGAACAACGCTAATCAAAAAATTCAAAACATATCCAGTACTAAGCTCTCTCAGTCCAAAATGGTAGGTGCCTTCAATCCAGAATAGTGGCAGATGCCAAAACGCCCATACAAAACCAAAAATGATTGATTCCGTAAACCACGAAAAATAGGCAGCGACAGAATCCTCACCATAACCTCGCCATCCGATTTCTTCAATCACAGCTGCAAGCAAAATTGTCAACAAGGATGAAGTGCCACCGATAGAAAAGGAAAAATCCTCCGTAAAAGCAAACTGCTCTAAGGACTGCCCAACCAATAGAGAAAGCAGAATTGAAAACGCAACAATTGCCATAAATACAACGACCGCTGCCAGGATACTAAGCGGCTTGATACGGTAAAAACCTATAAGTTTTCGTTTCAAATCAGCTTTCAATACTTTGTTTCCAGAAGTCAGTACGGTAATCACCGCCGTCACAGCAGGTGCGATTAATCCAAACAACATAAGTACAAAGGATACTCCGTTGTCATGTGATGATTTACTGAGAATTGCGGCAGCAATCCAGAATGCCCATGTAGCTGCAAAGCAGGTGAGATAAAAGCGCACAGGTCTGTATTTATATGGTTTCATAGCTTATCTCCCCTCATATCAGTACAGATAACAAGTTCACTCTTAAGCCCATTAAGCTCAATGGTATTTTCAGAGTCTGGTGTGTCAAACCGCTCTGTCATCTGTCCGTTTTTTTCATAAAAAATGCTTGTTCCAATACCTTTCGTAACGGCTGTAAATGTAGTGTTTTCAGGTATGTTGATTCTTGATGTTGCTGATATCTGGTTGATATCTACCTCTCCGTTTAATGAATTGCATACTACTTCCATGTCAAGATTACAGTTTATTTCGACTGTACCGGAAATATCATTCAAAATGATATGTGGTGTTTTTACATCAAGCTCTATACTGTCACATTCAAGTGAGTGAATTTCTACAGTTTCCGTATTGACTGCACATTCAATCTGACCAATGTATGGAGATGGTATCTGTACAAAGATGCTTACAGCCTCTTTGGCAGTTGCCTCCGTAACGCCATTCATCCGTTTTACATCTACATCAATTCTCTTTCTGATGTCGTCTATTTTGATTTTAAAATCATTCTGTAGTGTGGATAGTGTATCAGATACCATACAAACCCGTATCTTCTCACCATTATATCCTGATAATACGAATCGCTTAGCACCACCGAACTTCATATCGTAGCGTTTGGGTTCAGCAATATCATATTCGGTTACACTTTCATAGAGATACTTTGAATTCTTTTGAATTGCTTTTCCATTAGAAAGCAATTCATCAATAGAAATATCAAACAAAGATGAAATAGACTTGATATTTTCAATATCGGGAATACCAGCCTCCGTTTCCCACTTTGTGACGGCCTGTCTTGACACCCCAATTTTTTCTGCTAATTGTTCCTGTGATATTCCTGCCTGTTTGCGTAAGGATTTTAATTTTTCTGCAAATGTCATACCTGTGACCTCCTTGTTTATTATAAATTTTTTTGACTGCTTCTCTTGATATGAAGCATCTTTCGCCACTGCAATTGGCAAATTTAAATATAAGAAAACGATGTTTGCATTACAAGAAAGCAGGGATTACATTTCGTTTTTTAATGCTACTTTGCGTAGCATTTTATCTTTGCACTGGTTTTTAGCTTCATAAACTATATGGCATTCCATCTTTCAGCGGCTTCTTGTGCTATCATATACTCAAACACAGCTGTACCTCCTAAAGCGTACTGTATATATTGTAGCCGTTTGAACGAATATCATCAAGCGTGCATTATAAACTTTATTCGCACGCTATAAGAGCTTTAATATCCCATTACAGGAGATTTCAGACTGTTTCTCTTCAATTTTACACCAATCAGTTTGGCAATCAAGAAAACCAGAACAGCACAGGGGATAACGAGAGAACATCCATATCTATCTTCTTCCCCTATCTTTTCTGTAACTAATCTCTTTACTTTTTTCTCTTTTGTTACCGTTTCGTTCTCTGCAATTGTATTTTTCCATAAATTCATCATACAAGGACATCTTATACCGAATGCTCTTTATCTTTTCTTCTGTATATCCCATACGTTTGCAATAAGCATCATACTCAGTTTTTATATCATCTGTTGGAGCTGAAAGAAGTTCCGCTCGTTCTTCAATGGTAAGCTTTGTAAAATCAATAGGAATTGCTTCGACCGCCGGCTCTATCGTTTCCGCCATAAGTGGCTCTGAAATCACTTTCTCTATAGTTTTCACGGCAGCATCAACACTCTGGCTACCGTAAATAACTTGCCTATCATTTCCAGAACAGCACTGTCCACTTTATCCTGATTATAGTTATATAAATTTGAGACACCTTCCCTTTGGCAGCAGCCTCAGCTGTGTAACCTTT
>DAVZID010000125.1:0-4475 GCA_052273485.1 Lachnospiraceae bacterium | reverse complement strand
GCGTTGTTTGTAATCGGCGCATTCATCCCTCGGACGTTCTTGCGAACGGCCGGGGGATGAATGCGCTGAATCATTATAATTGACAGCAAAAACCATCAGGCTTTATCCTGGTGGTTTTCGTTATTGTTCACAGATCAACCAATGTTTATGGCTTCTCATTTTAAACTTGATTTACTCTTGACAGAGTATGCGTTACTGCGGTATAGTAAAGCATAGTAGTGATAACGAGAAGAAGTCTGCTGGAAAGAGGCAAAAGCCCACCGAAGGAGTAACACTCTCAGGTACCTTTTTAGGGAGAAACTGCAGATGGATCGTATCTCTGGAGACATCCGTAAAAGCGGAGGCCGAAGGTGCAATTGTGCGATGGCGCAGGAATCTCTCAGGCAAAAGGACAGAGAAAAAAGAAAATAAGTACGTGTATTCTTTTTTATCCTGTGTTTCCAGAAAGAGCTGCCAATCAAAAAAGATGGGAGAAGGAAACATGTGGAGTGCAATTCAAAGTGTTCTGAAGCAAATTGATGATTTTGTCTGGGGTGTACCGCTAATGGTGCTGATTTTGTCAGGTGGACTTTTACTGACTGTCCGCCTTGGACTTTTGCAGGTGCGAAAGCTCGGGCTTGCTTTAAAGTGGATGGTACAAAACGAGGAAGAAGGCGAAGGCGAGATCAGTAGCTTTGCTGCTCTTTGTACGGCTTTAAGTGCAACGATCGGAACTGGAAATATCGTCGGTGTGGCAACAGCTGTCTGTGCTGGAGGTCCAGGTGCCCTTTTTTGGATGATTGTGGCAGCTTTTCTTGGAATGGCAACCAAATACGCAGAGGGCTTACTTGCTGTAAAATATCGTGTTGTCGATGAGAGTGGTCATAGTCTTGGCGGACCATTCTATTACATCGAAAAAGGAATGGGAAAAAACTGGAAGTGGCTTGCGAAGATTTTTGCGTTCTTTGGTGCCTGTGTTGGCCTTTTTGGTATTGGAACTTTCAGTCAGGTCAATGGTATCTCAAGTGCAGTTGTAGGATTTTTTGATCCAGATAAATCTTTCGCTGTAACAATTCCAGGTCTTGGCACATATTCCTGGGTTGTTGTTATTGCATCCCTCGTTCTGACATTTTGCGTTGCTGCCGTTATTATCGGTGGTGTAAAGCGAATCGCAAGCGTAAGCCAGGTTGTTGTTCCATTTATGGCGATTATTTATTTTGTTTTTGCATTAGCACTTGTTCTGTGCAATATTAAGGAAGTACCGCAGGCGATTGTTACAATCGTTAAGAGTGCATTTAACCCGAAGGCAGTAACTGGCGGTGTTGTTGGAAGTATGCTTGTTGCAATGCAGAATGGTGTTGCCAGAGGTATTTTCTCAAATGAGGCAGGTCTTGGAAGCGCGCCGATCGCAGCAGCGGCAGCGCAGACAAAAGAGCCAGTTCGTCAGGGTCTTGTCAGCATGACAGGAACCTTCATTGATACAATTGTTATCTGTACACTTACTGGATTGTCTGTTGTCATCACTGGTGCATGGCAGGTAGAGGGACTTGAGGGTGTTCAGGTTACGACCTATGCATTTCAGCATGGACTTCCATTCTCCAATACATTTTGTGCAGCAGTGTTAATGATCTGTCTTGTATTCTTTGCATTTACCACAATTCTTGGCTGGGATTACTATGGTGAGCGTTGTTTGGAGTATTTGACTGGAAAGGATCAGAAAAAGATTAAGATTTACCGTTGGCTGTACATCCTTGCTGTATTTATCGGACCGTACATGACCGTAGCAGCTGTATGGACGATTGCAGATATCTTCAATGGATTGATGGCACTGCCGAATATGATCGCACTCTTTGCACTCAGCGGTGTGGTTGTAAAAGAGACAAAGCGTTTCTTTGAAGTCTATGCAGACCAGAAAATGGCAAAGAAAAAATCTGGTGCAAGCATAAAGAAAGCACCGGAAAATTAAAAAACAGAAGATAAAATCGCAAAGCCATCGGAGACAATTACAGTTTCCGGTGGCTTTATCATTTAAATGCTAGCCACCGGAATACTAATTTCCGTTACAAATTTGCTTGTGTCACTTGTGATTCCATAGTCGATTATCGTGATTTCTCTGGAAAAACCAGTGATTGTAAGTTGATGTTCATGAATGTAATTGAGTAATTTGCGGTAGCGGATTGGAGCCTCCGCATGGCTGCCACAGAAACGCACCGTAACGCACTGCGCCCCGGGCAGCACAAGCGGCTCTCCAGCAAAACGGTCTTCCGGGTCTAATACAAGAAAAATTCCATCATACCGATCAAAATGGCCGAGATTTAAATTTTCAATTGAAATGCTGATACCTACCTTTCCGAAAAAGATCGTGGGCTCCACAGCAGTCTTAGCAGGTTGATTGGATTCGGCACTGGCTTCAGCTGCTGCCTCATTTCGCGCCTGTTCAAGTTTTTGAATGGGCGCTTCCATATCTAAAAAATTTCGTATTGTCAGCGAATCTTGCATCCAAAACAGACGACATTCAGGCGCATTTACCAGACGGATGACGTCAAGCTCAGATTCCCTTGCATCCTGAAGCTGACGCAGACGATTATCAATCTTTTTTTCAATCCGTTTTAACTCAAGCTGTTTTTGAATGACAGCTTCTTTTTGTTGTTTGAGCTTTTCTTCAATTACGTCAATGTCGCGATTACGAAGAAAATCTGAGATTTCGGGAAGTGGCATGTCGAGCACGCGCAGATAGCGAAGCATATTTAAAACCTCAAACTGGCGCGTGCTGTAATAACGGTATCCCGTATCAGGATCTACATATTCTGGTGACAAGAGGCCAAGTTTTTCATAGTGGCGCAGACTGCTGACACTTACATGAAACAGCTTTGCAACATCACCGATCCGAAACAAATTTTCCATGCCCTTCTCTTGCATTTATATCGTTTTCCTTTCTAAATTTTTCTGTATTTTCCTATATCTTCCTATAGTTTACGAACGACGTTTTTCCTTCCTAGTGAGAATTAAAAATGCAATCACACAAATGATTACAGACAGAAGTGATCCTGTCGCAGTCGCAAGTCCCATCGGAAATAGTGTAGTCGGAAATAGCTTTGACGTCAAGTACACACCCGGAACACGCACCAGTGAGATGGCGATGATATTGTGGATAAAGGAAAGAATTGACTTCTGGCATGCGCAGAAATAACCGCTGAAGCTAAAGTGGATTCCGGCAAGCATGCAGTCCCAGATGTAACCGCGAAGATATTGGCCTCCCGCGAGGATAACACCATTGTCTGTCGTGAACAGACCAACCACTGGCTCTGCAATAAACTGAATCAGAATGGCAACAATCAGACCAAAACCAGCCGTCATGAAAATTGCATAGCGAAGCGTAAGCTTGGCGCGATCTGGTTTTCCAGCACCGATGTTTTGCGCACCCAGTGCAGAAACCGTGGAGAGCATGGACGATGGTACAAGAAACAAAAAGCTGATTACTTTCTCGACAATGCCGACAGCGGCGGAATCGGTAAGACCACGCTTGTTTGCAATGATGGTAATAAGAATGAAGGCAATTTGAATCAAACCATCCTGGCAGGCAATTGGGATGCCGACCTTTACGATTGGGCCGCAGACCGCACGCTTTGGGCGAAAATCAGATGGCTTTAATACAATTCCCGTTTTGCGTTTCACAATTACAAAAAGAGAAACTGCAACGCTGATTGCCTGAGAGAGTGTGGTGCCAAGCGCAGCTCCGGCTGGACCAAAATGGCACAAACCGATGAAAACGTAGTCCAGAACAATGTTTGCCACACAGGCAACGGCAATGAAATACATTGGACTTTTTGAGTCACCCATTCCGCGAAAGATGGAGCTGATAATGTTATACGCGGTAACAAAAGGAATGCCGATAAAGCAGATCCTAAGATATGCGATTGTGCCAGAAATGGCTTTTTCTGGAACGGACATGATTACGGTAATCGGACGGATTACGCATAACAGTATGCCAGTCAGACAGATTGATAAAATCAAAAATAATGTGACCGTATTTCCAGTGGCAGCAGCGGCATCGCCTTTTTTATTTGCGCCGATTGCTTGTGCGATACTGACTGTAGTGCCCATAGCAAGTCCAACGATCATGACGGTGAGCATGTGCATTACCTGGCTTCCAATCGAGACGGCTGTGGTCGCGGCGACACCTTCAAACTGACCGATAATAAAGAGGTCGGACATGCCGTAGAGCGTCTGAAGAAAATAAGAAAACAGGTAGGGCAGTGAAAAGAAGAGGATGTTTTTCAAGACGCTGCCCGTGGTAAGATTTTTTTCCATGAGAAAAACCCCCTTTGTGTTTTGTAAGATGTTTTCGCCTTATTATAAACTCTACATCTATTGTAGAGTCAAGAGGGTGGGAGTTTCACGTCCATTTACAATTGCGATTGTTTTTAGCATTGCTGCTATTCACCAATGGGCGGTCTGGTCATGGCATTCCAGAATTACAAGCCATGGCTTGGCAT
>DAVZID010000124.1:0-4567 GCA_052273485.1 Lachnospiraceae bacterium | reverse complement strand
TTGGCTTAACAGTGATAGGGAACTAATTCAAACTTACTACTGATAGCCGATGGATTTAGGTGTGCAAGAACCACAAACGCTTAGACAACCGCCCGTTTCCGAAAGAAACGGGCGGTTGTCCCTTTTTCTGCTGTTTATTTGAATGTAAAGAAATACGCAGGTTCAAATCAAGTTCGTCAAAGAAAGGAATCCACAAATGCATACAGAGACTCCAACGACGAAAGAGGCAATCTCCCATTTTTTCTGCGTGTTATCATAATAGTCCTTTGCGCGGAGAGATTTCTGAAAGCCCATCCAGAGAAGCAGGAGGGCGAGCCCTTTTTGCAGACCGTACACGCTCGCTATTACGATGCACGCCACTACCAACAGGGCTGTAGGCTTTCGTGTTTTCATAAAGCAGTCCATTATACGCATACATTCAATAATTCCACTGGCGGCTTGCTCGGTCAAGTAAGTCGTCAATTTTATCTCTATATTTATCAACAAGCCGTTTTTCTTCATCAGAAGTATTTGCCGCAGGCTCTGCGTCGGCAGTTAACTCGACCGCGTAGCTTCTGCCGTTCTCATCTTCAAGAAAAACGCCATACTCTGTTTCCTTGAAAATTCCGGGCCAAATAATCAAGGCACAGTCACTGTCCTGACTTTTCTGAATTCCGAGATTGCCTGTAAAGCTCAGGTAATCCGGAATCTTTACGTTATAGGTATATCCGTCCAATTCGTCAATCACATATGTTCGATGGTAGTACAGTTCTTTCATGCCTTCCGTGAGCTTTCCGTACTTATTCCAAACGACAGTATACCATATCAGATTATAGAGTCCGAACAGGGCTAAGATAACGGCAAGCGCAATTACCCATTTTCTTGGTTTCCTTTTCATAGATCAATCATCCTCCACCCGCGCGTTTTAATCGACATATCATGTGTTACGATTAAAACTGTTTTTCCTTCTGCATTGAGCGATTCCAGAATAGAAAGTACATGGTCAGCGTTTTTCCTGTCCAAAGACCCTGTCGGCTCGTCGGCAAGAATGATGTTACATTTTTTGATCATAAGCCGCGCAAGCGCAACACGCTGCTGTTCGCCTCCTGACAGGGTATATACTTTGCTGTCGATTTTATCGAGCAAACCGACCCTGCGCAGGGCTTCTTCTATGGGGATACCGGATGCGTTTGCCTTTCGCACAAATTCCAAGTTCTTCCGTACAGACAATTCTTCAATCAGTACATAATTTTGAAAAAGGAACCCGACCTGCTCGGCAAAATATTTTCGGTGATTCTTTGGATTGTTGATGTCTATTCCATTCACGACAACCTGACCGCCGTCAAACGGTTCCAACGCGCCAATTATGTTGAGCAGCGTTGTTTTTCCTGCGCCGCTTTCCCCTGAAATGACAGCGATTTCTCCGTCACGAATACATAACGAAAAATCTTGAAAAATGCTGTGCTTTCCGTAGGCTTTATTCAAATTCTTTATCTCAATCATATGCCCCCACCTTTGAATACCCGTATAAGGCTGATTCGGCTTATTGCGTGAATATAATAAACAGAGAATAGAACATCCATGAGCAAAACCATGACGCTGCCAACAATGTTATAAAGAATTTCTCTTTCTCCAAACATATACATCAATGCAGAACTGACAACCGTTGCAAGTCCCACGGATGCAGCGGACAGCAGCAACACCCTCACGTTGGACTTGAGCAGGCTTACTCCAAGAATCTTCTTCAGCAAATATTCTACAGCTCGTACCTTATATTCAAAATATAGCATACTCTTGGACATTACGAGATTCAGGATCAAAATCAGCCCCATAAACACAAGTCCGGTAATTATGTTTCTCTTTGCCGCATCCAGATGGAAGGTATAGTTTTCACAGGCATTTGTGCTATAGTTGATTTGCTTATGCTGATCCAGCGACTGTAGTTCAGCATCTGGAATGTCAAAAAATGTGTTTGCAGCAATGTACTCAAGATTGAAAAAAGAGGTATAATCAGGAGCGTCCAGATTGTTTAAGACAACAATCGGATTTCTGAAATACGAGCTTTCAATGCTCGTTCCCATGTTTTTTATTGCCATTATACTTGCGCTTTCGTATTCAATGAATTCGCACTCGAAGGAGCCTTTATAATATGCAGACCAGATATCCATAGCGCTGTCCTTCATCAGAGTGTTGTCGCCTACAGATTCCGGAACGATAAAATAGACTTTTGAGCCGAGGCTTGTTTTGGAAAGTTCTGGTATCTGCTCCTTGAGATAAGGAATTGTACTGCTGTCGGTATATACATACCCCAGGTCGGTATCTGAAACCTGTAAATCAACAAGCATGAGATGCTGCGGATTGGAAATAAGGTCAACAAGAATCTGCTTGTTTGCATCGTCCTCGTCCGTTATTGTGTGCGTAGAAATATTCAGATAGTAATAATTATTACGCTGCTGAAAAAACGTCTTTTGGGAATAATAGTCCGCTCCGTTTTTGATGAGCTGAACATTCCCACTGACCGCAAAAATCGTTAATATAATTGCCGCGCATTTGTAGACATAGCTGATTTTCAATACATTTTTGGCACTTTGCTTTGATGCAGCGTCTTTTCTGAAATCAACTTTCAGCAGCCTTGCATTGAACCCTGCGTTCACAAGGACAAAGGCAGCAAACGCAAAAACAGTCACAGGCACAAGAAATGTTGATTTTGTGAAATGACTGGTAATCAGCAAAAGGGAGAAAAAGATTCCTGCGAAAACTGCTGTATCCCGAACGATATTTGACAGCACGAACGATCCAAGTGGTTCGCCAGATATCATTCTTACAATACCTTCTCGCTTTAGGAACGCGAGATGATACAGGGAGATAATCAGCAGCAGCGAAAAAACAACAAGCCACAGTCCGCCGACGATCCACGCTTTTTGATCTCCGCGCTCCATTGGCTGCGGGATATTTCCAGCATATTTGTTGATGAGCAACTGCTTGAACTGCACGTTTTCCGCATGAGAGCCAGTGAGGAACAGCCTGTCCGGAGTGAGTCCCGTCGGCATCGTATCGATTGGGTTTATATCAAATTTTAATTTGCCGAGGAAAAGGCTGCTGTAAGAACCGGGCTCAATTTGACGGTTCTTTAATTTATTTGCAGTATAAGCAGTCCCATATATATGGATCGCCGCCGAAATGGCACTGTTCATCTCCGTATCGACGGCAAAAACGTCTATCCCGACTTCATTCGCAGCCGATATGATATCTTGTAAAAGCTCATCTCTGTTTTGCCCTTCCTGTAAATATACCGTGGTAGAAGGATACTCCGAAGGGAACGTATACAGACGCCAGATAAAAAACTCGCCAATCAGCAGAAATGCTACAAGAAATAGGATTACTGCCGTTAAATATTTTGTTTTTTGCATCATGCCTCCAAAGTACACACATTCACAACTCGTTATTGAAAACCGCAAAGCATCCACATGGGATGCTTCGCGGTTAAATATGGAGACTTAGAAAATGCAAAAATAGAAGTTCTCAAACGACAAGTGCGTAATCTCAATTTTTGAGACAGTACCAGCACTTTTGCTTGGTCCAGAAGCGCTTCCATTTGTTGTTGCAAGCTCGGCATGATGAGTTTTCGTGCTATGATTAGCCCAAGCGTAATCTTCATGGATCAGGAATGTGTTGTACCCGTAGGTCAGGCTTGCGCGCCCCGAATCTCCGGAATGATAGAGTTCCCACGAATTGGAGAAGTCCCCATCATAGAACGCCCAAATTTTTCCTGTCCCTTCGCCTGTAGATGACGCAAAAGCCGTTGTCCCGCAAGCCATAATCGTTGCAAGAACGAGGGTCAAACACGCCAAACGAGCCAGTGTCTTTTTTACCTTACTCATATTTTTTCTCTCCTTTGTAAAGTTTAGAAATAGGTTTACACAATAAGAGTGTTATGCACGATAAACACGAACGTCGTCACCGACTGCATGATAGACAGTAAAATCCCCGATGTAATCATCATAGTAAACGTCATCATCCCAAATTTCACCGGTGACTTTCTCATAAATGGGATAGACTTTGATTCTCACAGCATACGAATAGGTTTCTTCCCATTCGATCCGGAAATTCTCGGTTCCCTCTACTGAGTATCCAAGGTTTGCCTCAAGAATCTCCGCAGAGATACCAGCATCGGCAGTATACGTTGAGGAGATCCCGATTTCTTCATCAATCAGCACCCGCCCGGAAGGTCTGCGATACTCTTTCAAAACAGTTGAAAAATCGGTGTATGTTGAAGAGTTCTTATTTCTAATTACATATTCTCGAATGACGGTATTCGGAGAGGCCTGATTGTTTTCAATGACTTCCGTATCTGCAATGATTCTGCGCTGAATACATAGCAAAGTTGGATCATATTCTTCGCCAACACTCTCCAAGTACTTTCTAATGTTTTCTTCCCCGGTAATTGTAATAACGGTTTCTCTGTCATTTTTCGGCGCAGCATCCGCGTGCTGTTCTCCAGATGCAGCATATGCGGGTAAGGAGCATACGCTAATACTAATTCTTAATAAAGCGGTATAACGACTTGCAATGATATGATATACTATAA
>DAVZID010000123.1:0-4602 GCA_052273485.1 Lachnospiraceae bacterium | reverse complement strand
CGGAACCGCTGCTCAATTTCGCCGGTCGAGGTGATTTTGCTCAGCGGTGTACGCAGACAGCGACATAGTTCTGCAGGTACTGTCCTTCGCAGCCGAAAACGAGCGTATCAATATCCGTCAGCGTCAGGCCGAAGGTATCGCCGCCGCGAGGAAGCGCGGTGTCCACATGGGCCGGCCGGTAATTGAAGCTCCTGATGGGTTCGCGGAGATAGTCAAGAAATGGGAAAAGAAACAGGTTTCGCTGGAGGAAACTCTGAAAATGACTGGAATGAGTGAGAGTGCATTTTACCGGAGGCGGCGAGAGTGCCAGTTGTTAAACAATAAATAGAATACCAAATCCCCTTCAATGAAGGACGTTTATATCAATCCACATAAAGCGCTTTTTCATCCTCCAGCCGCAGCAACATGGGACAGCCACCATTTGCCGCACCGGTATCAATGTCAATCCAAGTCGACCTCCTAATCATTTTGCCTGCATATTCCATACCATAATAATCCGTAGGGGTATGACCAAAGATCGTCGTTGTTCTTTGATAATAATTGTCCGTCAATTTCGGCCGGTTCCACAAAAAATCGTTCGGCGAATACGCCGAAAGCAACTTGTCAGGCGCGAAGTGCCCTAACCCGGAGTGAGTCAACAAAAAACGTCGTCCCGCCGTTTCCACAACCTCATATAGTGGCGCGTTCTCCAAATAATCTATGATTTCATAGACTATTTCCGCGTTCTCGTAAAACAAATCCCGCATAGACTTCATGGTGGGGCCCGCCCCGTTCATCATCCAAGTAGACAGAAGGCCCATCTTTTCCTGGTCAAACTGGGCAAGGCTCTCGTCAGTGATGGTATCAAATAAGAACCGGCAAGACAGCATCATGGCTTCGTGGTTGCCCAAGATCATGCGAATATTCACCTGCTGTAGCATCCAGCGAAGCATCTCAATCCCCCCGTCATTGTTCCGGTCGATCACATCTCCGAGAACGATTAAATCATCTACATCCGAAAATCGGGCTTTTTCCAGTAATTTCTGAAAATCTGATAATGGATAACCATGTAGATCAGAGGTAACATAGATCATCTTATTGTTCCTTCCATAAACTTGGAAAATGCCGCTGTCATGACCGACACAAGTGAAAGCACGCTTTATAATCGAGTCAACGGAATGACAACAAGTGGACGGCAATCGTTTTAAAAGGCATAACCGTCCAAAAACTGCTTTTATAACCATTTGGGCTTTTCAAGTTCTAAGCTATCCCCATATGAAGCAGTCAGGGCTCCCCAAACTTTCATGGATTCTATCGGTTCTATGCCTTTATCGTAATGACACTCCATTATTTGAAATGCCTTAATCAGAGAAAACAACTTTAGCTGTGGCCACACATCATGATTGAGGTTACAGGTTTGAAGAAACGCTCTCCAAAAGCCGTTCTGCGAGGATGGATGAAGCGATACAATGTATGCATAATCTCGATATGGGTTGTCCGGTCTGATCTCGCATGAGTCAATGAAACAAATATTCCCCGATCAACAATAATATTTCCCATATGAAGATCAATATGCGTATAACAAAGGTCTGGGAGGTAATAATCCTTCAGCTCAACAATTCGCTGCAATATGGTCAATTGATATGGTTTCCGGAAAGAGTCTGCGATATTGATTTGATCATACTGGCAAATGGCTCGGTGAAATCTGGATGCCGGATTTTCACTTTTGTCTATTTCCAGCAGAGAGCAATGATGTAGATCATGAAACGCCTTTGAAAACTGTTTCGCAGCATATACTTCATTCGCCCTTTCGCTAAGTTGCCCTCCATCAAACCATCTATTGACAACACACGCAAAATCATGACCTTGCCTAAATACACACAAAGGTTCAGGGATGGCGTTCGTTTGATCATATATGTGCTTTAACCGTTCATATACCCGTTCCGCGTCCTCTGCTGCCACCTCCTTCAACACATACAACGGTTGCTCTTCCTTCATAACCAACCAGGTGCTATCCTTGTTGTTCCCCTCAGTTGCAGTGCCCAACTCCAATTCTGAATCCGTAAAAAGCTTCCTCAAATCTCGTATATTTACCCTGCTTTCCGATCTCACTTCCTTTTTTTCGCTCCTCACTCATTGTTTGTATTCGACGCGGGGTTGCCATCTTCCCCAAACTTGATCCAGCACAGCCTTTGGAAGTATTCATTCTCTTTCAGAAGGTCATCAAATCGACCATGTGCCACTAAGTGACCTTCATCCATGATCAAAATATCGTCATATTGTTCAATCAGCACTCTCGAAAAATTATGCGAAATCTGAATAACCGTCTTATCCGTGAACGAAAGAATCTGTTTTTCCATTACGTAGGCAGCTTCCGCATCCAGTGTTGAAATGACCTCATCAAAAATCATGACTTCCGCTCCTGAAAGGAGCGTTCTGGCAATTTCTATGCGTCTTTTTTCTCCACTAGAAACCGTCTGGTTATTGTCAGAAAGATAACGTTCCATCATCGACATATTAACGCCGGCGTTGTTTACGGCAGAAGCTAATTGATCGCCTGTGAAACTTCGGTATAAAGTGATATTGTTTTTTAGAGTATCTGAGAAGAGTGAAACATTTTCGTTCATATAGGATACCAGTTTGCTCAGCTCTTTGCTGTCCATCGTGCTTGTTTGCCTTCCATTGATCGAAATTTCACCTTTGGCCTGACGATAATATTGACACAGCATTCTGAACAAGCTGCTTTTCCCGGATCCATTCTGCCCAATAATCAGATAACGCTTGCCTTTCTCAAAGCGATAGGAAAAATCATGTACAACCTCTCTACCGGACAGTTCAAGCGAAACATGGTCAAAGCAGAGACCGGATGCGCTAATCGATCGACTTTTGTCTTCTCGATCCTCAGATTCACTTCCCGTTGGCAGATACGATTCTTTGATCTTTTTTACGATAGAACTGGATGACCGCATCGCATTTATGCTATTTACGATTCCAATCAGCGGAACTGCAACATCAGATGAGAATGACTGAGCCGCGATGACTGTTCCCAATACTATTTTTCCTTGTGTCACAAGTATTACGCCGACAGATATGGCTATAAACTGCATAAACCACGCCAACATGGTCGATGTGTTGTCAGCCGTAGCCAATGCAAAATCCGCGTCAAACTTATCACGTTCTGTTTTGCTGTTTAAACGGTTAAATCGCTCCTGGATCTTTTCTTCGATTGAAAAGTTCTTGATCGTTGCGAACGCTGAAAAATATTCACGAATCGTCTGGGTAAATTTACCCATCTGTTCCGACCATGCATAGCTCAGACGATTTAGTACTCTTGAAAAGATAACAGGAATAAGAAGCGAGAGGACTCCAAAACCCAGGATACATGTCGCCAGCATGTGGTTAAGTGCAAAGAATGCTCCACCCAATATTACCAGCGACAGTACATTGGATATTAAACTTAAAATGCTCTGTAAGTAACGTGTCTCCAGGATTGTGATATCGTTTGTAAACATCGATGTCCATGCCCCTGTAGAGACATCGTTAACATCAAAAGCAAATTGCCTCACCAAATGCGCAAACACATCTGATTTCAGATCGGCTCTGACATTACAAATGATATAACTGCGAATTCCTGAAGTCAGAGTAATGACAACCCGCTTCCCCATCCAAATCAAAAAGCCAAGGGTTAGAAGGTGGATGATGAAATTTTTGCTCTGGCCCTGTGTTGTGGCACCAATGATTTTCTGCAGCCAGAAATTTAGCACAGAGGAAAGCACTGGGTCCGCAATCATGAAAATGATCAGAACGAGCCAGAGGACATGCTGCCGGAAAATATATTTTTTCATATAGGCTGTACTCCGGAATACATCACTCTGCTATACGCTTGATCTCCCAAGGATAGTTCTCGCCTTCCTCAATCATAACTACGCTGCTATCTGACAGAGGATAGTAAGTCATATGCATGCCGATCGCCTCAACATACATTACATTGGTATCTTCCCAGACAAAAGTTCCTTCAAAGTATGGGGCTTCGCTTCCGGCCTTGAAGAAGGTGATTGAAGATCCTTCTAGTTTGAGTAATTCATCAACAGCACTTCCGCCATGCAGAATTACCTGCCACTCTCCGTCATAATTATAAGGAGCCCCCAATACCACGGTTTCCACCGAAGATGCTGTACGTGCAATTAACCAGTGCGGTCCGTCTACCTCAATCAGTGTAAGGATATTATCAGTTACTACTTCGATCTGGAAAAATTTCTTTAAATCCGGTATTTCTAAAACACCATTTTCAATTTTGTATTCGCTCGTGATTTCATCTGCGCCATCACCAGGATAATAAGTTACTTTTGTATCATCAAAAGTCAGCATTTTATCAGCCGGCTGCGCTTCCTTCGCATACACTGCGACACGCCATTGTCCAGTCATATCTACCGCAAGCGTTTCTGTCGGCTCGGCTTCATTCGCTGTTGCAACCAAGATTCCCATGACAACGGTCAGCATTACGAGAACAAGAACAGTAAGAGTCCGGATGGTTTTGATGGATTTCATAATGTCATTCCTCCCTAATTGTTTAGGCAATACCGCACAAATGAGTTGGTGCGATGGCGAATGCATTTTTTGTCA
>DAVZID010000122.1:0-4802 GCA_052273485.1 Lachnospiraceae bacterium | reverse complement strand
GATTCTGAATATAGGCTGCCAGTGAACTCAGCTGATGCGCATCTTCAATAATATAAGGATCACCATATGTTCCACATCCTTTCAGGAGACCGGTTGTTTTCTGGTTAATATCCAGCTCATACTTGCTTTCTGTAATATTCTGCTGCGTATAGACGTAACGGATAAAATTCAAGCTGCTATATCTGGATTTCACATACGCTTCATCTGCACTTTTTCCCTGTTCATCTGTGATATAGCTGTCACCATCATAATACTGATACTGCTTATCCGGATTGCGCCCGATTGTTCCTGTATTCGTCAATTCCACACCGTAAGTGACCTTATCATCCGTACTGTTGAAGTTATACGTACCGGTACCTTCTGAAGAATACATAAAAGATTCCAAAAGAGTGGATCTGGTAAATATTGTATGGGTTGTATGATATTCCACCGAAACTTCTCCGTTGTTCTGTACAGCGGTGGTCTTCGCTGTATCTTCTGCCAGACGTCCATCCAGTGCAATATTTGAGAATGAAAGTGTCAGCTTTGTTGCTGTCGCACTGCCGACTCTACCGATCAGACTGCTTGCTGCGTAAGCAGTTGTCTTACCTGATCCGTCTCCTGTCGTATACCCTTCTCCTGTAGAAAGCGCATTTACTGTTAATTTGACTGCCTGATCCATCTGATTAATCAGAAGCGGTGCATAAGCTGCGCCATTTTTTGCGATCTCTGTCACACGAATTCCAGCCAGTGTCACATTATTCAGGCTGATTTCAACGATATTGTTGACCGGATCACCGGTTACGCTTCCATAAATTAATGCACCGGAACTAAAATAGGTACCGTCATCTGCTGCACTTTCTTTTCCTATCGTTCCCGAAAAAGAGGTATTTTTTACGGCTATATTGTGAGTGGTATGATAAAATAATCCGTGCTGCATCAAATAATGCTGATGGTCAGAATCTGACAGTGGTTTATTCTTACTTTCCGTCTCTTTTGCATTCATGTCATCATAATCAAAGGTCACACTGGTCGTCTCTGCCTGATTAGTCCCAAGATTCACTGCCCCAAGCGGTGTCACCGGATAGTAGGAATATCCCTTCAGGTCAATTGAGCCGGTGATCGTGACATCTGTCCGATCTCCCTGCCTGAAATACCCTCTGATGTTCACTGCCGCATACTGGGCGACACTCCAGAGCACCATATTTTCCGATGATGTGACGTTATCCACATTCAAATCTTGATTATTCTTTCTATAGCTGTCCAAATTATAATAATATCTTGTCTGGCCATTTTTATAATTTTCTTGATTTATCTGGCCAGTGTAAGTATTAAAATTTTCATCTGTATCAATCTTCGCTGCTTTTTCATTGCTTCCACGTACTGCCAATGAAACTACTGCATTGCTGTTGCCAGCATCATTAAACTTTGTAATGCCAACAAGTTCATCAAAATACTTGGGATTTTGAATATTAAGTGTTACAGCACCACTGTCGATCTTATAAGCGGCATCGGAAGCATTTCCCCATGTACCTGCTTCGAGATACAGTGCAGATTCTACCACTTCCTTTTCACTTTGTGTTACTTTAATCAGACCGGTTCCTACCAGCAGACCACTTGGTGCATCTTTCGTTGATTTTCCGGTAAATGTATTTGCTTTATCGGCTGTGCCCTTTGAAAATACAATGCTGTCCTTTGCGGTTGCATTCCAGTATCCGGTTGCCTGATATACAAGACCGCCAAACTGAGCCTTTGCATTCAACGTAGCTCCTGAAATTGTGACTCCGCTTGTGCTGGCTGTATTGCTCGCAGATGCAGCAAAAACTACATTCGTATTCTTCCACTGATAGCCTAACAAGCCTCCACTGGTGGAAGCGGCAGCTGCAGTGATAGTTTCTCCATTTACATTCAGATTTGAAATATTAATTGTACTGGCTGCGGACGTATACGAGTTCCCACTGCCACTTTGCTTTTCTCCCCGGCTGACTGCAATCAGACCACCCACATGGGCATTTGTTGCAGCTTTGGATGTAATGGAGCCACTTAATGTACAATTCTCCACTGTAACATTACAGTTTCCCATCACTTCCGCTGCCAGACCGCCAATTCTTTGGTTATCCATATCTCGTTCGTCAATAAGCGTGGAATCACTTTCCCAGATACAATTTTGAAATGTCAATGTCTTACTTTCTTCACATCTACCCAGGAAGCCTGACTGCCAGACGTGGAGCTTTTTTGCATCAGTTTCTTCTGCAACAGATACTTTGGTATTGACAGTCACATTTTCAAAATCTGTATTCCCACCTGCCAGACCGATTGCAGCTGAGACGAATGCCGGATATCTGATATCCCCTGCATTATCTTCCTCCTTTACAATCTTAGGAATTTTGCAGATAACAGTTCCTGCAATTGTGAGATTCTGAATTGTCACCTCACCGGCAAACGGAATCAGCGCCAGACTATAATGTGCATCTCTCTGATCACTTCGCTTTGCATAAAGCTGCCCTGCTGCATTATCTGCTGTAGAAACCTTTGCACCATAGGTGGTTCCTATGTCCAAAGTAATCGTATGACTGTTTCCATTCAGTGTTCCGGCAAATTTCTGCGCAGTAGTTCCTTTCTCAATGCTATCTTTACCAATACCCAGAATACCGGTGCCGGTGAGATCAATATTTCCGGTAAGTGTCACTGTCTGTGATACTGTCGCATCTACTTGGTTAGCAAAACTCAGTGCCGCAGAGCTTCCGCTTTCTGTGCATGCCTTCGAGAGATCAAAGGCCAGCGCATATGCTGCAAATGCATTGGCACTGCCAATTTCTGCCCCGGTTCCATTCTTCACCTGAACCGTGTGTGCCTCTTGATCAAATGTAACCACACCATCCACACCTTCGTTTCCTTCAGATAGGTTACCGCCAAGGCGTATTACTGCACCCCAGTTTCCGATATCGGAACCGCCTCGATCCGCATCGGAATAACGGGTAAGACTCCATCCGCTTCCATTCTCATTCAAGCCATTTCCATGACCAAGTGCGTACACCAGTCCATCATCGTTGTTTCCCACAATTTGACCCACATGATGGTATGCTGTTGTAATCTTCTGACCACTTAAATCTGTTGTCCCATGTAGACGCAGTACACCCTTTACCAGATGCCCTACCAGGCCACCCCGGCCATCCACATTGTCGGCATCAGATGAAAGGTCAATACTGCTTTTCAATGCTACATTACCCACATTAAGCAGCCCATCATTCATTTTTCCAACCAGTCCGCCAAAGCTGGCTATCTGATCCTTCTTCATATCAGCTGTAGTTGCTGATACGTTTTCCAGCTCAACGTAACTGTTTCCGGATATAGCACCAATGATTCCACCATAAGAAGTGCTTACATTCGCACCTCCTGAGGTATTTGCACCGATCGCATTACCGGACTTTCCTTTGATCGTCAGCGTATTGTTCATCTGCTCTGACTGATACGTTCCGATTATTCCACCAAAATTCGTAACCTCACCTGATACTACCGACGTCATGGTATTTGCTGCATTTGCTGTATTTGCAGAAATGGAAATCGCAGTCTTCGCTGTACTGGTGTTTTTCAGCTGACCAACCAGACCTCCGACATCCTGCCCACCGGAAATCACAAGCTTCTTAAATTGATAATTAGAAAGATCACAACTAACTGCGACCCCTTTCGTAACAAGCCAGGATCCGATCAGTCCGCCGGCTGCTGATGTACTTCCTGCCTTTACTGTAAGTGTATCTGCAAAATGAAAGTCTGCCCCCTGTTCTTTTAGCTGAATGTTTCCATCTGTTACACTGCCAACAAGACCTCCTGCATTTCCGGAATCGGAAGTGACTTGATCTACGGAGCTTCCTGCAATCTTCAATGCTGCATCCGTCTCCATACGACCGACAAAGCCACCGGCATCCATCCCTGCTTCCGTCGCTTCGACTTTGATGCTGCCTGCATTGGTAGCTTTCTTAAGTTCTGCTGTCAGCGAAGCGTTTTCAGCCATTGTATTACAAAAAAGGCCCGTATGGCTCGATGTACGTATTGTCAGCTCTTTTGTAAACTGATTTTCAAAAGTCAGAGTGGCACTGGTTCCTTTTTCCATTGTACCGATCAGGCCGCCGATGACTGCATTTGATATATTGTCTGAATTCAAATTCCTAAGTACAATTCCACCGGTTAAACATTCACCCGCTTCGCCCTGTTTTAATTTTCCTGCCAGCAAAGGTTCCTGCATGGAAGATGTGCTTTCTGAAATACAAAATGGGATTGTTCCAAGTTTTGCTTTTGTCGAAAGCGCATTAAAGAGAGAACGGGATGACGCTATAGAATACTGTGTGGCAGCTGTCTTATCATCCAGCCCAAACGTGCCCGCGTAAGGATGATCGTCACTTCCCAGACCGAGGAAACTATACTCTGTTCCATCCGTCCCAGTTGTTCCACCCACCTTTACTGTTTTAGTAAGATCCCAGCCTGTTGTTGTAATTAATTGAATAGTATACGTAGAATACTCACTCGGGAAAACATTAGATAACAAAATTAATCCTTCTCCATCTGTAACCTCTACAGTTTTGTTTTCCTGATTAACTTTCAATTTCTCGGATAATCCAGCTGCTTGATCCAGACTCAGACTCGGACTACTTGCACCAGACTCCAGCCCCTCTGCCAAAAGCTCCAGTGATAATTGAACCTGCTCCTTTGAGTCTTCTTCCGAAGCCGCTCCTGGCTGAACCGCCTCCTTTGAGTCCTCTTCTGAAGCTGATCCTGGCTGAACCGCCTCCTTTGAGTCCTCTTCTGAAGCTGATCCTGGCTGAACC
>DAVZID010000121.1:0-5182 GCA_052273485.1 Lachnospiraceae bacterium | reverse complement strand
ACATCAGAAAGCCCTGTACGATTTCTTTTTTATGAAAAAAGTTGTAAAGTGGTGTTCTATATAAGGGTTGGGAGATTTTATGGGAAAGTTTAAGGCAAATGATAATAAGAATGAAGAACATGAGACTAACTACAGACAATTTAACAAAAAGCTGGAACTTCTGAATCAGATTCTGTCTTTGATATCAGACATCAATCAGGCATCGGATGAGAAAGAAGTGAAGGACTGTATCCCTGCATTGCTTCAATACATCGGTGAATATACAGATGCAGACAGGGTCTATATTTTTGAACTGATATCCGAAAAACAGGACTATTACAGCAATACCTTTGAATGGTGCAGGGAAGGGATCATCCCTCAGATTGACAATCTGATTCATATTCCTATTGCCAGTGTGCCGGTATGGCATGAGAAATTTTTCTGCGGAGAAACCATAATGATCCATGATCTGGAGAAAATACGAGAAACCATGCCCTCGGAATATGACATCCTGAAGGTTCAGAATATTCATTCTCTTCTGGCTTTGCCTTTGTTTGCAAATACGCAGCTGAGCGGTTTTATCGGTCTGGATAATCCGGATTTGGTTAATTCAGGTGTTTCCATATCGCTTCTTTCCAATGTAGGCGGACATCTTGCCAGTACACTGAACAATCTGCGTATGTTTAGGATGCTTGAGGAAAAACAGAAAACACTGGAGAGCAATCTGGAGGAACTTCAAAAGGAGAAGAATATCCTGGAAGCTCTTTGCGTAGATTATACCTCATTTTATTTTTGTGATCTGGCAAATGATACTATGGAAACGATCAAACAGAGCATACTTTCCAATGGTACAGAGGTTGATGGGATGACGGAGCTGAAATTTAGCTATACCTCCAGAATCAGATATTATTATGAAAATTATGTAATCCGGGAATCAGCACCGGATTTCCTTCAGAAGCTGGAACGTCATGCTCTTATAGAGTATCTGCGGAATCACAAACGTTATGTGTATCGTTATCAGTCCGTGAAAAACCATACCGGACATGAGTTTTTTGAATTACAGGTGATCCGTCTGGAGACAGGCAACAGGGATGATTATAAGATCATTATGGGAGTTCGCTATATTGATGATATTGTGCAGGAAGATATGAAAAAGAAGAAGCAGATGGAAGCGACTATGGCAGATCTGAAGCTGAATAATGAGATCATCTCTGCAATCAGTAAAATGTACTGGATCATCTACCGGATGGATCTGATCCACGATACCTATGAGGAGATTTCCAGTAAAGAATCCATGCACCGTCTGACCGGTAGACGTGGAAAAATTTCTGTTCAGTTTACAAATGCCAGAGAGAAATTCATAGCTCCCGAATTTCAGGAGAGAATGAGAGAATTTCTGGATGTTTCTACGCTGGCAGAGCGTCTGAAGAACAGAGAGGAGGTCTCCACAGAATACAGAGCCATAACCGGAGTCTGGCATCAGGCCAGATTTATTGTGAAGCTTCGAAATGAAGCAGGGGAAGTAACCAGTGTTCTCTATGTGACGAGAGATATTAATGATCAGAAAATATCTGAGCTGGAAAGCCGGGAGGAACTGAGAAGAACTGCTCAGGAGGCAGAGAAAGCGAATCTGGCAAAGACAGATTTCCTGAGGAGAATGAGCCATGATGTTCGTACACCGATCAATGGAATCCAGGGCTGTTTGGATATTGCAGACCGTTATCCGGATGATCTGAAGCTTCAGCAGGAAGCACGTACCAAAATCAGGACTGCGTCCGGTTATCTTTTAAATCTCGTCAATGATGTGCTGGATATGAATAAGCTGGAATCCGGAAATATAGAGCTGGAGAGGAAGCACTTTAACCTGCTGGAAGTTCTGCATAATACGAATGAAATCACCAGAATGCAGGCAAATGAAGCCGGCGTCAATTATTATGTAGAAGATGGAGAAATCATCCATACGCAGCTGATAGGAAGTCCGGTACATTTCCAGCAGATATTGATGAATATCGGCAGTAATGCAGTAAAATATAATCATGATGGTGGTTCCGTGACAGTTTCCTGTCGTGAGGTTTCCTATACGGATACTACTGCGGAATATGAGCTGACCTGTACGGATACCGGGATCGGCATGAGTGAGGAATTTCAGAAAAAGGCATTTGAACCTTTTGCCCAGGAAGGGCAGTCAGCCAGAACAAAATATGCAGGTACCGGTCTGGGACTTGCCATTGCCAGAAAGCTGATGGATCTGCAGGGAGGAACCCTTTTCTTTGAGAGCATACAGGGAAAAGGAACCAAATTTATTCTTCGTATTCCTTTTGAAATCTCTGCGGAGGAACAGGAAAAGAAATCCCATATGTATCAGAACTGTTCAGTGGAAGGAATTCAGGTTCTGCTGGTGGAAGACAATGAGCTGAATATGGAAATTGCTGAGTTTCTTCTGAAAGAAGAAAAAGTGAAAGTGACAAAGGCATGGAATGGACGGGAAGCTGTAGAAATCTTTGAGAATTCAGCGTCCGGATACTTTGATGTGATCCTGATGGATCTGATGATGCCCCAAATGGGAGGTCTGGAGGCTGCCCGCAGAATTAGAAGGATGGATCGAAAGGATGCGAAATCGATCCCCATTTTTGCTATGACAGCCAACGCTTTTCTGGATGATATTGCACAGAGTAAAGCAGCAGGAATGAACGAACATTTTTCAAAACCTCTTCAGATGGAGAAAGTGATAGATACCATTCGATTTTATTGCACAGCCAGATGAAAAACAGTTGGAAGAAAATATAATGAGGAAAATTCAATGAAAATAAATGGTACAGCTGCTAAACATATTAAGAAATATTGCCATATTGTCGGCCTTCTCTCTTTCCTGATTGCATTTTTTGTATGTAGTCAGATGATCCGATATGAGGAAAAAGAAAAAAAAGCAGTGGGAATTTATATGGCAGAAAGCACGATAAGGAGAGTCAAGGCAAAGCTGGACAAGTATATAACGATTTCTGACCTTCTGGGAAATTATATCATTGATGGATCTGATATGGATGAAAACACTTTTTCAGAACTGGCAGAGAAGATCCCCAATGAGGAAGGTGTGGTAAAGGCGTTTGAGCTGGCGCCGGAAGGGATCATAACCGAAATCTATCCTATGCAGGGAAATTCAGAGGCTATTGGATTGGATGTACTGGGGGAACATGAACGGAAAAAAGATGCAATTCTGGCTAAGAAAACCAGGGAGTATACACTCGGCGGTCCCTATCAGTTAAAGCAGGGAGGCACCGGAGCATTACTTTTTAAACCGGTTTATCGAACTGACGATTCTGGAAAGAGTAGTTTCTGGGGATTTGTACTTCAGGTAATCGACTGGGATCGTTTCATGAGTGATATAAATCTGAAATCCTTAAGTGAGGCGGATTTCTGTTATAAGATCTGGTCATATGACAGAAGCAGTGAAGATAAGGTTATTCTTGCCCAGAGTCAGGAGGATATGCCGGAAGACAGCCTGACGATAGAATGTGAAATCCCGAATAACACATGGTATTTTGATATTGTGCCTTCGAATGGGTGGCTCCCGGTTTCACACTGGCTTCTCGCCATTGCCACTTCTTATATATTTTCAGTATTGGTCGCTACAATTTATTATCAGATCTCCAGCAAAAAACACAGAGAAAAACAATATGCTGCTGATCTTAAGAAAGCAGCGGAACTGGCAAAAAGTGCCAATGAAGCAAAAACGCGATTTTTGTTTAATATGAGCCATGATATCCGGACGCCAATGAATGCGATCATAGGTTTTACCGGATTACTGGAAAAGAATCTTCAGAACGAGGAAAAGGCAAAGGAATATCTGGGAAAAATCTGTTCTTCTGGAAATCTGCTGATGACGATCATTAACCAAATTCTGGAGATAGCCCGTATTGAAAGCGGTACTACAGCGCTGCAGCTGAAAGCTGAGGATATAAACACAGTATTTCATACAGTAAACACAGTATTTGAGGAAGATATAAGGAAGAAGAACCTGCAGTATTCGACAGATTTGGATGTATATCACACGTTTATCTTTTGTGACAGAGTGAAACTTCAGGAGATAATGCTGAATATTATCAGCAATGCAATAAAGTATACATCCGATGGGCATGCAGTTTATGTAAAGATATATGAGAAAGATTCAGAGGATCCCCGGAAAGTCCGGTTTATTTTTACCTGTGAAGATACAGGCATTGGCATGAGTGAGGAATATCTTCCACATATCTTTGAAGAATTTTCCAGAGAGCATACAACCACAGAGAACAAGGTCGTGGGTACAGGACTGGGTCTTCCTATTGTAAAATCTATGATTGAGCTGATGGGCGGAAGTATCCAGGTAGAAAGCACGCAAGGTGTCGGGACAAAATTCACGGTAGATATTTCTTTTGATATGGCATCAGAAGCGGATGTATATAGGGATCAGATATCTGAACAGCCAGATGTATTAGAAAAGCTGGAAGGAAAACGTATTCTTCTTGCAGAGGATAATGATCTGAATGCAGAGATAGCGATAGAACTGCTTGCGGAAGAAAAGATCGTTGTAGATCGTGCGAAGGATGGAGCAGAGTGTCTGGATAAGCTGGAGAAAGCAGTTCCCGGATATTATGATATGATTCTTATGGACATTCAGATGCCGGTGATGGATGGATATGATGCTGCAGCCAGGATACGCAGAATGAAAGATGAGAAGAAAGCCTCCATCCCCATTATTGCAATGACAGCAAACGCCTTCGCAGAGGACAAGCAGAAGGCAATATCAATGGGAATGAATGATCATGTGGCAAAACCAATTGATATGAATGTACTTTTACCGGTGATAGCAAAGTATATAAGGTGAAAGATCAATCGGGATTACAGGCATCGCGAAGCGTGTTACTGGTCACGGAATGAACCGTAACTAAGAGTAAACGGCGACTTGACTTATTAGTTGCAACCACATATAATTGTTTCAAAACATAACTTAAAACTTACATTTTGAATACACAAATAAATTCCTATGAAAGGAAGAATAAATGAAATTATGAAACATGTGGAGGCATATGATAATGTCAAAAGATGAGTATTTAATCACAGATGCACCTCTTAAAGCGCTGACGATTTTTGCAATGCCGATGATTCTTGGATGGAAGTGTGAATCTATAACTTGAATTTTGAGCGCACTACCCCCTTGGTAGCAAAA
>DAVZID010000120.1:0-5305 GCA_052273485.1 Lachnospiraceae bacterium | reverse complement strand
GAGCAATTCGTGGATATCGGTTGGGGGCAAAATACCTTTTGACCCCAACATCATTTTATTTTCTGTATGTTACTTTCGGCATTCTTCTTTCGCTTCTTCTTTGTATAGTTGCGTATCTGGCATTATTCTTCTGCAATTGTCCAGTCACAGATGTTCCAGAAAATTCCAACGCCGTGATGACCAAGCACTGTATCGGAAGCGATTCCCTGTATGGTATCATCCGCAGCATAGATCGCATCAATATAGCAAAAGAATGTGTACGCTGGCGTCTCGGCCAGTGCCTCCTGAAACTTTGCATAGGCTTCCATACGCTCATTTTCATCCTCTGTCTGGCGTGCCTGTGTTAAGTACTCATCGACAAGCGGATTCGAATAGCCTGAATAATTGGCACCCTTATCGGTTCCAAATACCTTGTAGGTATGATCATCCGCGTCAAATGGAGATCCCCATCCGATAATACAGCACTCCTGACCAGCCCAATCGATTCCGCCCGCCGGAACATCTGCCTTCACATCAAGTCCAGCCTCGCGAAGCTGCTGAGCCGCGATCTGTGCCATATCAATGCGCACCTGATCTCCTGCCGTTGCATTAATAGTAAATCCAATCCGCTCGCCATCTCTGCACCAATAGCCATCCGCATCCTGTGTACAGCCTGCCTGCGTGAACAGCTCAGCTGATTTTTCCGGATTGTAATCATAATGCTCTACATCTGGATCGTTGTACTGATTTCGCTGCAGCGGGCCGTAAGCCACCTCTCCTTTTCCCAATAACACAGCATCCAGAATCGCCTGTCGGTCAATTGCATAGTTGATCGCTGGAATCAGATCGGCATTTTCCTGCCAGTATTCATTGTTAAAGTTATAGAGGATTCCTCTGTAATCAGAGGTCGTCATGTCATACACGGTAAAGCCATCGTGGCTATCAAACAGTGCTTCCTCCTTCGGCGTAATCTGCGCCAGATCAAGCTCTCCGCTCATTAACTGCATTGCCTTTGCATTGTCATCCGTCACAATTTTAAATACAATCGTATCAATGTTTGGCACACCGGCAAAGTAATCCTCGTTTTTCTCCATGGTAATTGCCTGTCCAGCATCCCAGCTGACAAATTTGTACGGTCCGGTTCCGACTGGCGCACGGAAAAAGTCGGACGTCTGCCAATCCTCGCCCTCTAATAAATGCTTTGGCAAAACAGGTCTTGTCATGTACTCCAAAAAGGCGGTATTCACAGCAGAAAGGTGAAACGCTACGGTGTAATCATCGATAACCTCAATGCTCTCCACATCCTCATAATCTGGCGCATTTTCCGATTCATTTGCAGGGTCCATGATTGCCTCGAATGTAAACTTGACATCCTCCGCCGTAAATGGCTCCCCGTCATGCCACTTTACACCTTCCTCCAGATGAAATGTATAGGTCAGCGAATCCTCATCATACTCCCAGCTCTTTGCCAGACGCGGAATAATCTGATTATCTCCGTCATGATCCGTCAGACCATCAAATAAAAGAACATTGATCTCACAGTGCTCATCCATCGCCGGATTGATACGGGTATAATCAGTACTTCCATACACAAGTGTCGTCGGTGCTTTCTCATCTGCCCAAACTCTGGTCGCTTGATGAACAGGCAGACCGATGCCAAACACCAATACTGCCGCCATCATCAAAATACTTGTTCTTTTCTTGGTATGCTTGCGTGTCAAATGATTTTGGTATGCCACATAAAATTTTCTCATGTCTTTCTCTCCTTGTATGAAATGTTATCCTATCTTGTCTGTTACATCTTTCCTGTTACATGTCTGATTCGCCGTTTATTTGTCGCTATCCTGAGCAGCCTGTCGTACCTCTCGAAGGGACATTCCTTTCTCACGCGCAATGGCTGCTAAATCTTCAAACTCATATTTTGAACGCGTCGTTCCATATCCAGCGGAAACCTTCTTTCGCACATCGCCATACGGTGTTTTTACCGTCTCAATGGAGCGTTTCATCGTATAGCGTCTGGAGAATTGCTCACGAACGCCGAGCGTGGTGGTATGAAGAAAAATCAGCTCCAACATACGATCGCGGTCCTCCTCGCGACACATTACCTCAAGCAGAATGCCTGGTCTGGACTTTTTCATTCCGGTGGAAATTGTGAATACCTCAAGCGCACCTGCTGCCAAAATTGTCTCGGTTGCAAACGCAATTTCCTCTGCTGTCATGTCATCTACGTTGCAGCAAAGCTCGGATACACGGCTGACATCATCCGGGGTCTCTCCAATCAATGCACGGATACAATTTGCTGCCTCAAAGTCCTTCTTACCCATTCCGTATCCGATGGCTTTTGTCTTCATGACTGGCATATCGCCAAACTTTGTTGCAAAATGCTTGAGCAGTGCAGCACCGGTCGGTGTACAAAGCTCCCCCTGAATTCTTCCACCGTAAATCGGTACATCACGTAAGATGTAGGCAGTCGCCGGGGCCGGTACTGGCAGGATTCCATGTGCACAGCGCACTTTTCCACTTCCAACATGAACTGGCGATACTACCACCTGCTCTGGTGAAAGCTTTTCCATCAACACACAAACCGCTGTGATATCCGCAATCGCATCCATCGTTCCCACCTCATGGAAATGGATCTGGTCAATCGGTGCACCGTGCGCCACACTCTCCGCCTCTGCAATCAGCTGATATACTGCCATCACATCATCCTTTACGCGATCGGATACCGGCAGATGATCTCGTACAATATGCTCAATGTCATGCAGACTGCTGTGATGATGGTGTTCATGATCGTGCTCATGGTCTTCGTGGTTATGATCCTCGTGAGTGTGATCGTGATCTGCATGAGTGTGTGTATGCGCATGGTCTTCATGAATATGCTCGTGGTCATGGCTATGGAAATGCTCATGAACGTCAAGACTCTCCTCTTCCTCACCATTTACAGTTACTTTGCTGTGCGTTCCGGTAATCCCACACTTTTGTGTCTTCTCTTTTTCAAAACGCACACCCGGAATACCAAGTGCATTCATCTCATTGAAAAATGCATCCTGATCCGGCAGCAGCTCTGAAAGTGCTGCGGTGAGCATATCGCCCGCCGCACCCATGCCGCAGTCTAAATATAATATTTTCATTTAGTTCTTTGCCTCCATGTGGTTCATCATTCCAGCCAAATATCCTGCACCAAAACCATTATCAATATTGACAACGGATACACCGCTCGCACAAGAATTAAGCATCGACAATAACGCGGATACCCCTCCAAAGGACGCACCATACCCTACGCTAGTCGGTACTGCGATGACCGGGCAATCCGCCAAGCCGCCGATTACACTTGCAAGCGCACCTTCCATTCCGGCGATTGCAATAATTACGCTGGCACTCATAATCTCGTCCATATGATTTAATAAGCGATGCAAACCAGCCACTCCAACGTCATACAAGCGCACAACCTCATTTCCGTGAATCTCAGCGGTCAGTGCCGCTTCCTCTGCAACTGGAATATCCGAGGTTCCACCCGTTGCTACCACAATCGTTCCGATTCCGGTCGGCTGCGGCATCTCTCCAATAATTCCAACTCTCGCATCCTTGTGATACTTTAATGGATGCACCTGTTTGATAATTTCTGCAGCTTCTGCAGATAGACGAGTGATTAAGATTCGATCCTGCCCATTTTTTAACATGGCCGATACAATTCCAATCATCTGCTCTGGCGTCTTTCCAGCGCCATAGATCACCTCTGCCGCGCCCTGACGGATTCTGCGGTGCAGATCCACCTTTGCATAGCCGATATCCTCAAATGGCTGTTTTTTGATCTCAAGCAGTGCATCATCTACACTCATGCTTCCTGCCTTCACGGCCTCTAATATCTGTCTTGCCTCGCTGTTCACGATGCATCCTCCTTCAAATCATTTTTACCTGGACTGTAAATCAAGCAGTACATCCTTATAATACTTTTTCAATTCAGTTAAAATCTCTTCTCTTTTTTCTAAGAGCTTTGGCATCTGTGCTGCCGGCATCTGAATCTTGGCTGATCCATTTAAGTAGCGCACGCGAAAATCAGTAAAACCAAGGGAGAACAAATAATTTTCCGCCGTCTCTGTTTTTTCAAGCTTTTCTGCGGTGATGCGCTCATTTGTCGGAATGCGGGTTGCCAGACAGGCATAAGCTGGCTTATCCCAGGTAAAGAGTCCTGCCTCCTTTGAGCGTTTGCGAATTTCAGACTTTGTAAGACCACAGATGCGCAGCGGTGAGTAAACACAAAGCTCACGAAGTGCACGCATTCCTGGGCGGTCTCCTTCTGCATCAGAAGCATTGGTTCCATCCATTAGCACGGTAAAGCCGTCCTTCTTTGCCTCTGCGAGAATCATATTGAAAATCACATTTTTGCAATGATAGCAGCGATCCGCCGGATTCTGCACAACGGTCTCATTCGAAAGAACATCCGCTGTCAGCACCTTCATATCAGCATTTAACTGCTTTGCAAGGCGCATCGCATCGTCCAATTCAAACTGTGGCTGAAAAGCTGCGTTGACATAGTAAGCACGCACCTGTGCGCCACTTTTGATTGCTGCGTACAACAGATAAGAAGAATCCACTCCACCTGAAAACGCCAGTGCCACTTTATTATGTTCTTTGAAAAATTCATTTAAATCCATTTGTCTATCCTCCCTTCCGCTTGTGTCTCATTTTAATTTTTAGATTTTTCCTAATCAAACAAAAAAGAAGGCATACGCTTCCCTTCTGGGAAATCATATACCTTCATAGTATACTAACTATCAATATTGCCTATCATTTCTTGTTTCATTTTGCTATTTCTAAAAACGCACTCTTCTGAGTACAAGGCAGACTTCATGCATGCCATAAAAGTGCATTCATTGTATCATATTTTATTACTTATGTAAACCCCAAATTTAAGGATTGCTTGCAAACGCCAACAAAAAAATCGTAGGCCTTTGGCCCACGACTCTCTCATCTTTAATGTGCCCGAAGGGATTCGAACCCCCGACCCACGGCTTAGAAGGCCGTTGCTCTATCCAGCTGAGCTACGGACACATTTTTCATGATAGCGAACTATTATGTAACAGTTTCGTTATCAGCTCCCCGAGTAGGGCTCGAACCTACAACAACTCGGTTAACAGCCGAGTGCTCTACCATTGAGCTATCGAGGATTACTGTTTGTTGGCTTCGTTTTTCTTTTGTTCTCTCAACCAACATCCTTATTATATCACATCCTATGAATTTGTCAACACATTTTTTCAAAAAAATTCAAAAATATGATTCATTTATGATAATGTCCTAATATACCCCAAGGGAAAATGTCCCAGAT
>DAVZID010000119.1:0-5358 GCA_052273485.1 Lachnospiraceae bacterium | reverse complement strand
CGGTAGAAAAGTGAGCGTATGGATTCTGTTTAGATACGAAAAGGTGAAGATTTAAAATTTTTAACCTTCCGTCACGCCAAAATTACAGGAAATCTGGGTCGCCTGAAAAAGAATAAGTATGGGAATGACCACAAAGATATTTTCCATGTGGTCTGCAAGGTTGAAAACGTCTACTTCTCTTACGGGTAATATTCCAGGAGAATACTTGGTAATGAGGAGCACAAGAAAAAATGTCGGGTATTTCGGTAACATCCGTTTCCACAAAAAACGCGGTAGCCGTACTCCCAATTTTTCCGGTTGCCACAAGGCTATTGCCACTTACCAGGCGTTTCTGGCTCCTGTTACAGAAAACTAATCTTTCCCGATATGACACGGGAACGTAATCAAACATTAACGATTTGCTTTCTTGCTATGATGGTGAGAATGACAGTTAAAATCGAGCAACCTATGAGGAGTAAAAATGTTGTTGTCATGATATCGCCTAATCCGACCAGTGGGGTAACGATACTGCCGAACAGGAAGCCGGAAGCTCCGAATATTGCTGATGCGCTCCCTGCCATTTCCCGGCCTTCATCCATTGCTATTGTTGTGGACGAAGGGAGAATGATGCCAACGCTGACAAGCATCGTAAATGTGAATACCTCATAAGGCAGGAAGAATGGCATTATCATATAGACTACTGACTGCATCAATGAGCAAGTCATCATTCCAATCACTCCAAACAAAACCGCATTCTTTATCTTATGGAATTTGAGCGATAATCCTGAACCTATGGCAATGCCGACTGCATTTAGACCAAAGATTACAGCAAATCCAAGTTCAGAAAACCCGAATTTGTTTTGAATGATGAATGAGGCTGATGAAATATAAGAGAATAGTACACCACAAGTGAAAGCATATGTTAGGGTATAAAGCACAAAAAATTTCATTTTGAAGAGTTGAGGAAATTTAATCATCAAACTCATAATTGAACCTCCGTACCTTCTTTCTTTTGTGTGTGATTCCTTGAAAACAGTACACATCACCAATATTAAAGCACCTATGGCAAATAGAGTCCAGAATATCCCCTGCCAACCGATAGCCTCTGACACAAGACCTCCAATCACGGGAGCCGTGACCGGAGCTATGCCATTGACCGCACCGATGATGACAAGTATTTTGGCAAGTTCTCTACCCGAATAACAATCTGACGCAACAGATCTCGACAAGACTAAACCACCTGATCCCCCCAAACCTTGCAAAAAACGACAAAAATTAAAAAACTCAATATCCGTTGAGTAAATGCTTGCTATTGTAGATAGTGAGAATAATGACATGGCAGATACCAATATCGTTTTCCTGCCAAACTGATCACTCAATGGACCGAAAAAAAATTGTCCGACAGCAAGTCCAAGCATACTTGTTGCCAATCCCATTTGAACAAGGGCTGTGGTAGTATGGAACACTTCGGTCATCGAAGGTAATGTCGGCAGGTACATATCAGTGACAAAAGGGCCAAAAGCCGATAGCATTCCAAGAAAAATAATCAGGAAAATCTCATATTTTCTACTAAATTGTGACTGTGCCATTTTTATTTGTATCTGTAAAAATTACTACACTTTATTCACTGTTCGTTCCAACCTTATAATTGGGCTATTACCTTACTCAGATTCTCTGTAAAAGCAATTGTCCGCGATGCCGTTTTTGCCGGACCATAAGGAAACTCGGCATTAAGACGTATGAGGGTTGCCCGTGGATTCTCATATGCTATGCGCTCAAAAGGATACCTGATGATTGTAGGGGTATTGAACCCGATACCGAGTTCCAACAAGACAACATTGCCTCTCACTATGTTACGATTCATAAACTCCTCATAGCGAGTTGCGGCTTTTTCCCACGCTTCGTCCTGTACAAAGTATTTGTTTTTCCGCACATGAACATCCATATTTCCACCGCATACAGGGCATGTCGGAATATACTTGCTGTCAACTGTGAAGCCATGCGAATGGAGCAATATATCTCTAACCGTCTCCTTATCTGAATATAGATTGGGATGACACCCCACTTCACACTGCATCATCCCATAGTCTCCCTGCACTTCAAAGATTCTGTCGGCATCAAATCCAGCCTTTCGGAACTGGCCGTCAACATTGGTGGTGATTATGAAATAATTTTTATTCTTGACGAGGTCCAGCAGTTCCAAGTAAAGAGGCTTTGCCCCCGGACGAAAGCGGATATAGTCAATGTGACGCGCCCACCGCGTCCACCGCTCCGCTTCAGTGGGGAATTCGTAGAAGCTTGATGTGTACAGATCTGGGAACTCATATTTTTCTATATAATCAGCAAATTCCTTTTTGAACTCCGCTCCGGAGTAATCAAGTCCGGAGGCAGCCGAAAAACCGGCTCCGGCTCCTATGACAATCGCCTCTGCCTCATTAAGTTTCTTTCTTGCCTCCTCTATCCGAATGTCAAAATCAGCCATAGCCTAATAGTTTTTTGTATATGATATAATCACTGTCTTTGAAAACATTAAATATTATTGCCTTTAACGACGAGTTTTTATTTCGACCAATGTATGATATAACTGTTTCTATAGCTATCTCAGCGGCCTTATCTTGCGGAAAGTGAAATTCGCCTGTCGAGATGCAACAGAAGGCAATTGATTCCATTTCTTTTTCTTCGGCGAATTTCAAACAGTTGCTGTAGCAGTCGGTAAGCAATCTGCAATCTTCTTCTGTGGGGCTGTTTCCGAAGACAATCGGGCCGACAGTATGGATTACCCATTTCGACGGAAGATTATAGCCGTGTGTGATCTTTGCTTGTCCGGTCGGTTCGTCAAACCCTTGTGCTTTCATAATCGAGGCACACTCCTCTCTTAACTGCATTCCCGCCGCAGAATGAATTGCGTTGTCAATGCACTTATGGTGTGGGACAAAACATCCGAGCATCTGAGAATTGGCGGCATTGACAATGGCATCTACCGCTAAACGGGTGATGTCTCCCTGCCAAAGCCGCAACCGAGGATTGGATGGGGATGGAGGTATGGAATTGGGATTGACAACACCCTTATCGCACTTTTGTGCCTGTAATTCCATATCCTGCAATTTCCACAATCCTTCAGGAAGTTCATTCGGCATTCTGACATTCACCAATGCCCGAAGTAAATCCTGCAATCCTTTCAAATTGCCGGGGACATGAATATTGGAATAACGTGTATCTTCTTGAAGAAGACCGTATACCAATTCCTTTAGATTCTCAATTCTATTCATAGCTTATGTGGATTTGTTCAGGGGGTGTCGGTGTAAGATCAAACCAGTCAAGCTCAGCGACTGAGACTCTGAAATATACAAGATCAGTATATCTCTTATAAAGCCTCGGCAATACTGGGTTGTCGGCATAAATCTCCTGACAGATTTCATCTGGCACATCGAAAACAGCTTTGCCACTTATCCTTACCGATATGTTTCCTGACATTCCAAGTATTTCGACATTGGGATTTGTCTGGAGCTGGGCATTTACCTTTTTATGCGGTGCGGTAGCAAAATACAAGGTATGGTTCTCTATCTTCATAATCTGAAACACACGAATTTCAGGTTTGTCGCCCTCTACAGTAGCAAATGCCACATCCTTATGTTCCTTTATAAATTGAAATGCCTTGTCCATAACACAACCTTGTTAGTCGATAAATTCTACCTTGCTTTCATCGCGTGGAGTGGCAACGAAAATAACTACGGGTGCATTACGGTATATGCTGACGGTAGGAATCACACCGTTTTCCGGTGGGTTAACGGCATAATAATCACGGGAGCTTCCGTTGAAGAATGCAGAGTCGGTTACCACTCTCAAAGCCCACGGTTGCTCATTGAGCGCACTCGGGACACTGATTCCACACTTTACTATTTGTTCCAGTTTCTCACGTTCAATAGGTTGGTTTTTGTAACTGCGGACACTGTGGCGTGCGAGTATAGTCTCAATTACAACATTGCTGTTGCTATTATCTGTCTTTGCCGACTTTGTCTGAGAGCGTCCAGTAAGAGCCACCACAAACGCCAACATAGGGATGAGATATATTCTTGAGAGTTTCATATTCTGGTTATAATAAATTATTTATTGGTAGAATAGAGTAATTCGGCAAGAGCAGGCACATTGTCCGCTCCGGCCAAGTCGGGATATGCGGCAATCAGGGCGTTTGCAAAAGCTTTGGCATCCGGTTGGGTTTTGAGCAGTTCCTGAATTTTCCTGAGATAGTCAAGTTCAAACTCAATTGCATCTATTGTGACGGGATTGCCATGCCCTCCGATGAACCATGATGCTCCGGTATCTTTCACACGCTTCAGTTCATCAATTCTTGACTGCACACCATCTTTACCGCTAAGGGATCTTGCTCTGATGTGGCCCTTTGACGGTGTGAAGTGAGAATAGACAACCTCATTGCCTATTAGTATGTTTGCACCTGGAAAGTCGTTGGACGAGGCATGTAGGAATGTGAACGGAATCCCGGCAAAATTCAATGTCTGGTCAAATGGCACGGTCTCCATTTTGCCGGTGGGTAGAGCGACCATTGCGTCACCATACTGTTTTGCAAACCTCGTCATCATTTCCTGATATTGCTCTCCATTGAAAGCCTCCGGCATACTCTCGGGGGTAGTCAACGTGGCATCGCCGGTGTTTCCAAGATGAAAGTCTGCGATGCGTTTTGCCACAGGCTTGTTTAACTGTGCCACATAAATGTCGTAGGCCTCACCATTGGCACGCATCAGAGGTTGTTCCAAGGTTACGAGTGAATCTGTCCCTTCAATGACATAGCTTGGATCGGCACCCTTTCCTTGAGGGACAAAAGAATGAAGTTTGAACCCGTTGAATTCCTTTACAGAAAAGTGTGGGTCAGAGATTGTCCGCGCAGAATCATTGCTGCTATCGTGAGATGTTTGTGCTATGCCGAACAAGGGCAACAATGACAACAATGACATCATTATTACAAGTGATTTTTTCATTATCTAAATGTTTAGTGTTATTTAAAATCAGAAAATATGGCTTTCTTAATGAATCCGCTTACGATATGTGGAGGCATATGCCCATATACAGGACTGACAATCCCTATTTCATCTGCTTTAAAACGGAAAGCCCCGTTCTTTATGGCATTAGGTATGCTGATAAGACGGGTGTCCGCAGTTGCAAGCTCACGGGCAACAGAAAGGCTGTTGCCCGTGGCTGTGAAATAGAGTATGATACGTTTCTTGTCGGGCATCTTTATGAGAACTTTATCCTATCAATATCCGATGGTGAATCGTTCCTGATGATGAGCCGGCTCTGCGAGTTCGTCAACCATAGCCTTGGCATAGTCTTCCACAGAGATGAAGCTGTTGCCGTTTGCGTCAA
>DAVZID010000118.1:0-5455 GCA_052273485.1 Lachnospiraceae bacterium | reverse complement strand
AAATATGTCTGAAAAGATATTGATTATAGATGACGAGCAAGATATAGCGGATCTGTTGGAGGTCTACTTGAAAAACGAAAATTACGTTGTTTATAAATTTTACTGTGCAACGGATGCCATGTCGTGTATTGAAAGCGGCGACATTGATCTTGCCATTCTGGATATTATGCTCCCGGATATGAACGGCTTTTCACTTTGCCAGCTTATCCGAAAGAAATACACTTATCCAATCATAATGCTAACGGCTAAAATTGAGGAAACGGATAAAATAACGGGGCTGACATTGGGAGCGGACGATTATGTGACAAAACCTTTTCGCCCACTTGAAGTAGTTGCCAGAGTGAAAGCGCAGTTAAGACGTTACAAGAAATATTCGCCCGGTATCATCACAGAGAAAGTTCCATCGGAACTTTCCTATAACAAATTGTGCTTGAATGTGCAGACCCATGAATGTCTGTTAGACGGTGAGCCGGTTTCTCTGACACCGACAGAATTTTCTATCCTCCAGGTTCTTTTGGAAAGTGCCGGGAATGTTGTAAGTATTGAGGAACTGTTTCATGCAGTTTGGAAAGATGAATACTACTCTAAAAACAGCAGCACAATTACTGTGCATATCCGGCATCTGCGTGAGAAACTGAAAGACACTTCCGATACTCCGCAGTATATTAAAACGATTTGGGGTGTTGGCTACAAAATTTAATCGAAAGGAGTACGCTATGAAAAGAAAATCAAATTGCTTCGTAACCATTTTATTCTTAATTTATCTGGCACTCTTGGTTTGGATCATACTTTTCAAACTACAATTTTCAATCAGTGATCTGGACAAGATAAGAAGTATAAACTTTATTCCTTTTCACTATGACAAGGAAATTGGAGCAGCATTTCACTTAACAGAGGTGCTCGAAAATTTCTTAATTTTTGTGCCTATGGGTATTTATCTTCAAATGCTTCTGCCAAGAACAAAATTATATGTGAAATTCATGCTGATTGCTGGAACAAGTTTTTTATTGGAAACTATGCAGTATATCTTAGCAGTCGGACGGTCTGATATTACCGATGTACTCACCAATGCGGCAGGTGGCCTTTTGGGACTTGCTGTATATTCGATAGCGGCCCGGTTAATCGGAAATAGAATAAAAGCAAACAGACTGTTTTCCATTCTGGCAGGCATCGTAAGTATTGTCGTGATTGGTCTGCTTGGCTTTATTCTGTTTGCTAATCGGTAGGAGGTGTGTATTCATGTCGAATAAGAAAATGGCAACAGAAAAGCGCCTTAAAGTGCGTCTATATCTATCATTGCTGATTTACACCGTTGTTGGATATGGTTTGACCTTTATCTTGAACTACATCTTTTCAAAATTTGACAACGGTATTTTTGCATGGCTCTACTGGCGGCTTGGTCCGCTGTTTATCCTGTATCTGGTGATAGGCTTTGTATGTATCTTCAATTACTATTGGAAAAAGCCGTGGGACTATCTGGATGAAGTAATTGACGCAACCCAAACGGTCTATGAGCAGAACAGTCATACAGTATCGTTGTCTGAACCGCTGAAAGAACTGGAGGAACAGCTCAATCAGATTAAAATGTCTGTTCTGTTAAGCAAGCAGGCTGCAAAGCAGGCAGAAGAAAAGAAAAATGAAATTGTCATGTACTTGGCACATGATATACGCACACCTCTGACAACAGTGATCGGCTATTTGAGCCTACTCCATGAATCCCCTGATATGCCTGAGCAGCAAAAGGAAAAGTATGTGAAGGTCGCGTTGGACAAAGCAGAGCGCCTTGAAAGACTTATCAATGAGCTTTTTGAAATTACTAAATACAATGCACATACGGTCATTATCAAAAAAGAAAATGTAGATTTACATTGTTTGATTGCGCAGGTAATAGATGAAATATACCCGACACTCTCTGCAAATGGCAACACAGCGGTATTTACTGCGGAGGACAACTTATCTGTGAACGCTGATCCCGAAAAGCTGGCGAGAGTTTTCAGTAATCTTTTACGAAATGCTGCGTCATATAGTTACCCGCAGACAGAAATCACTATATCCGCCAAACGGTTAGAGCATGATATTCAGATCACTTTTGAAAATCATGGAAAAACAATTCCACAGGAACAGCTTAACAGTATATTTGAAAAATTCAATCGCTTGGATGATGCTCGGCTTTCTAATACAGGTGGTGCGGGACTTGGCCTGTCTATTGCTGAAGAAATTATACATTTACATGGTGGAAAGATTACTGCATCCAGTCAAAACGAAACCATAGACTTTGTGATTACATTACCCTTTTCCGCTTAGGAAAATAAGAATGTGATCTTAGGAATTACTTAGGAATTTAAGCGTGTGATTTTTGAGATTGAAAAGCCTTTGTTCGGTACAATGATTATCGAACAAGGGCTTTTCCTTGTTCAGCTGAAGCAAAAGGAAGGAGTGTAGGTATGGAACTGAAAATAGAACATTTAAGTAAGCAGTTCAAAGACAAAACCGCAGTAAACGATGTCAGCCTGACATTGACCCCAGGTGTTTGGGGGCTTTTGGGGGCGAATGGCGCAGGAAAAACCACGCTTATGCGTATGATCGCTGATATTATGACACCAACCAGCGGAACAGTTTACTATGACGGGAAAGATATTCGAGAATTGGGAGAAGCCTATCGAAGCAAGTTTGGCTTTTTGCCGCAGGACTTTGGGTATCACCGGGATTTCACAGTGAAGGACTATTTGGAGTATATGGCTGCTCTAAAAGATATTCCGACAAGGGCAGCCACCAAAAAGATCAATCATCTGCTGGACATTCTTTCGCTCTCCGATGTAAAAAAGAAAAAAATCTCTAATCTGTCTGGTGGCATGAAGCGTCGTGTTGGTATTGCGCAGGCTATGTTGAACGACCCGGAGATACTTGTCATGGACGAACCGACAGCAGGACTTGATCCCGGAGAGCGCGTGCGTCTGCGGAATTTCATTTCCGAGTTTTCGCATGATCGAATCGTGTTGATTTCCACCCATATCGTATCTGACATAGAGTATATTTCTACGCGCAACGCGATTATGAAAGCCGGAGAAATTGTTGATGTCGGAACTACCGCAGAACTTGTCAAGCAGATTGAGGGCAAGGTTTGGAATTGCATAATTCCGACCTCAAAGCTGCCGGAATGTGAAATGCGGCTGCGCATTATCAATCAGCGAGGCGAAGATCACAATCAGGTTTCTATTCGTTATCTGTCCGAACATTCGGAAATTGATGGGTCTATTACAACGGAGCCACGATTGGAAGATCTGTATCTGTGGTTGTTCCCGCAGACAGACTTGGAAAAGGAGGACAGATAATATGCGGCTCTTTAGACTTGAACTAAAACGTATTTTGAAGTCACGGCGCACCCTGATTTTACTTGCAATCGCACTTTTGCTTTCCGTAGCCATGGCATACCTGCCTATTTCATTTGAGGGTATTAACCGTCCAAACGAAGATGGCACGGTTACAGAATTAGACGGCTTGGCAGCTATCAAGTACAAACAAGATTTATATAAAACATCCGCTGGTGAAGTGACCCCGGATAGGATCAAATCGGCTTTGAAAACTTATCAAAGCTGCGTTCGAGAATATGGGCCAGTCGAGGAAGATGGCTTTCCTCTGGCTGTAAATATTGAAAAAATCGTCCCGATCCGTCCCTTGCTGAAAGGTCTGTCCGAAGCGTTTGCTGATCCATTAACAGGCATTGGTGCTGATTTAATGGATATTGACCCGAATGACATTGACGGAGCTTATTATGAAAAGTGCGCAGAACATTTACAGGATGTCATGCGGAATGAGCAAAGAGAAAACGAAACCGCACAGCAGAAAGCTCTTGAAAAATATTCAGAACTTGATACGCCTTTTTATCTTCATTCGGGAATTTCTAAAGATGCATTTGACTATATTGAGTTTTATATTTTGTTCCTTGCTATTTTGTGCGTGGCAATCGCAGCTCCTACTTTTGCCGGAGAATATCAAACGGGCGGTGACAGCATCCTGCGAACCACCAAATACGGGCGTAACCAATTAGCAATTACAAAAATTCTGGCGGCATTTACACTTTTCGTTGTTACTTTCCTTGTCGGGATCACGGTACACATTCTGATTTTAGATGCAGCGTTCGGGACGGATTGCTTAAGAACATCGTTTCAGATGCTATACTCTATCATTAACCTGCCAAACATCAATCTGGGGCAGTTGCAGATAATTCTCGCAGCAGCGGGCTTGCTTTCTGTATTAGCAACGGTTAGCTGTACGTTGTTCCTGTCTGCAAAATGTAAAGACACATTGACAGTTTTGCTGATTTCTATTGTAGTTCTTCTCATGCCGCTTTTTGCTTATGTGGCGATGGGAGCAACATGGCTCTCCACCATACTTCCATCTGCCGGAATTGGTATGCAGAACAATTTCCTTTATCAGCTTGCAAATTTCAATTATCTGAATATCGGTGGAATGAGTTTCTGGACACCGCAGATTATTTTGCTTTCGGCAGGAATTGAATTATTTGTGTTTACATTCTTGGCGATTCATTCCTATTGCAGACATCAGGTAGCATAAAAGAAGTTCAAAATAGAATGAATTGATTATCTGCCGCGCGACGGCAAAAGAAAAAAAGCCGTCGCAGAGCAGACAATTTGACACGCCCATTTGAAACGGCGGCTTTGATTTTCAGAGCCGCCGTTTCTTTGCGTTTACACAAACCAATGACGACTTGCAGGGACACGGTAGCCGATTGGAGGTTATTTTGCCGTGTCCTTTTCTCTTTTTCGCAGTATCCATGATCTGCACCAGCTAAAAAAAGCGTAGCCCCTCCATCGGAGCAGTCCGGCTTTGAATGTGAAATTAAACAGTACATAACCGATAATACTTTTTCGTGCGCTTGTGCGGCCTTGTGTCGCGCAGGCGCATTTTGCTTTCCAGACTTCGAGACAAAGTGTCCCGAGGTGCGGTGCCGTTCTCCGCCGTTACTCCATTTCGTTTCCGACCAACCCCGAACAAACTGAAATGGAGGATTTTACGATGACTACTATCAATTTGAAAGATTTTTATTATTGGTACACGCAGGATCAGCTTATCGAAGTTTCTGACGAGGTGGCCGAGGTTTTCAAGGCCGATGCCCGCTATGAAATGGCCTACCAGCGGCGACTCTCCCGGCACAAGGCGCAGTATTCTCTGGACTGCGATGACGGGATTGAATATTCCGCTTGCCTGCATGAGCCGACCCCGCAGGAGCTCCTTGAACGAATGGAAACCTTTCTTCGTCTGTGGAACGCTCTCAATTCTCTGCCGGAGATCCAAGGCCGCAGAATTGACGCACATATCATTCTTGGCAAGTCGATTAAGGAAATTGCCGAGGCCGAGGGCGTACATGAGGAGTCTATTCGCCAGTCGATCAAGCGTGGCCTTGAGCGCATGAAAAAAACTTTTTGATTTTTTC
>DAVZID010000117.1:0-5550 GCA_052273485.1 Lachnospiraceae bacterium | reverse complement strand
AGTCGATCTCTATGTGGTCATCCGGTTTTTGTTGGGACAAAAGAACAACCGTCTCCACATGGCTCGATACGACTGTATGAATGTCATATCAAGCCGGTTGTTTACGGAAACATATCCATAAACTATTTAACGTTATTAACGTTAAATGGTGATAGTTCCATTTTCCAATTCTTCCTCGTTATATGACATTTGAAGTTCTTTTCTGAAGAAATTGTACTCTTTAACTATTCTCATCACAATTTCCTTTATTAACCTAAACTCCTCATTGTCTGCAGTCTCTTTATCCACACCTAAATTACTAACTAAACGATAAGAAACAGCAAGTTTCAGCAACTCCGGCGTAGCAAGATGACCATTGCTAATTATGTACTCACATATTTTTTTCTGATCAAACTCTGAAATCTCAGTTTCAGTAAGCGTCTCCTGATGCGTCGTTTTACCAATCTCATAAGTGGTTTTCACAGTTCTTGTAGGAGAAATCTTAACAAATGGGTATTCATCAAAGGTCAATTCGCGACCATCTGTCAATTTTATAATATGCTTAGTGTACTCCGATTGAGAGACTATAGCATAAAGAAAACTATACAGCCCATCGTACTGTTTGTAATAAAAATCATACTTAAATTCAAGGTCCTTAGAAAACCTTGCCATCTCTTGACGAAATTCTTGCTGAACTTCCTCTGTTCTTCTTGTAATTTCTTTAACATCTTCTTTAGTCGCTAGGTTTTCACCTTTTTTCTCCATATAAGATGGTAAATAATTTTTTGTAAATAATCCTAGTAAAAATACTGCAATAATACTCGCAATCTCTACTATTAGCAGCAACCAATCCATCCTTTAATCCTCCTATCAATCTGCTAAACAATTACCCATATATCACAATCTTATCCTTTGCAAATTCATCAAAAGTGCGATTCACTTCATCGTAAACTGCCTTCAATTCTTCATTAATCTTACCGGATACGTATGTGTCTCGTAATTCAGGCTTTTCAATAAGTACCCACTTCAACTGAGAATATGAGTATTTCGCAAAAGCAATCCACTGAGGATAATTAATTGCCATCGGATTCTTTGTAAAATATACCTTTCCAGTGCTTATAGCAGTTGCAGCTGAATGCCCTATAAAAAGCATCGTTGGAAGTTTTGGATGCTTTTCACGATTAAGAGAAAATGGAATGGATTCCTTTATAGTATTTCCTTCCTTAAGTCGCTTAATTCCATATCCCAGCCTGATAACAACTTCCGTGATCATTACAGGAATAGACATCGTGCAGAAATGAATAAAGTCATAGCCTTCAAAATACATTCCTTGCACAATCTCTGCAATTGTCTGCTCCTCTTCACCGATACTACCGAACTGCAATAAATTAAATAATGCCATCATTGGAGCCGGAAGTCCCATCGACGTTGTTATATCTGATTTGAAATGAATTATCTGTTTTGCAATAGCGGCAAAAACATCAGACTCTTTTCTATCAGCATAATTTTCCATCACCTGTGACACTATTTTTCCTGTTTTATCAATTGTTGTCATTCTTCCAGTAAGAATGTCCATAACACCAAATAGCAGGCCTAACAATGGATCATGCCCAAGTGATAATAGTCGATGATAGTATGCGGATAATCCCTGAACATATTCCATTGTATTTCTATTATCCTGTGCATCGTAAGGGACTTTACTCACCTTAGAATTTGCAAGTTTCTCCATTTCATCTTCTGGAAACTTTTTATCAAACCAATCTCTTACATAATTAGATAATAATCCGCCTTTTAAGCCATCTGGTGTTTTTTGTGGAATTCCAACAAGAAGCAAATCTATCACCCCGCTTAAAATACCTGCAGACGCGCAAATTGCCACATCATATTTATCCAGCTTGTGTAACTGATTGAATTCGGCGTTAAGTTGCAATATCTCTTGACGATTTCTTTTTAGCTCTTCTTCCGTAAATAATGATTCTAGGTTATTTCCTGTTCCTACATTTAGAACCGCTTCTGCAAGCAAATCTTCCCATGATGGAACAGCAACGACTCTTTTTGTTTCAGTTACAGTCGGAACTACAGGCATTTCTGTATGTCCTAGCATTCTTAACAAATCTTCACTCTCCTGAATCCTTCTATCAATTTCATATGTAGAAGGCAGTTCATTCTTGATTGCATTTAACTCATTGGACTGAAATTTAAGAACATCATTGATTTCCTGTTCTGTTTTTGAATATTTATATCTGCTCATTCTTTCGCCTTCTTTTTCTCAAGTACTCTAATTTGAGCTTTGAGCTCCTGATTTTCTTCATCCAATTTTTGCAGTTTCTTTTTTAATTCAGCATCATACGCCAACAGCCTATCTTGCCTTTCTTTGCTAAGGTCTGTACGCTCCTTTAGTTCTTTCGCAATTGCCTGTTCCTTGGCTAATGCCTCTTTATATAACGCTTCCTTTTCTGCCGACTTCTTCTTCAATTTTCCTATTTCATACGTCAACGCAATCGCTGATGGAATAGCAAGAGCCACGCCTTTTTGAAAGTCCTTGTTTTTAACTGTTTTCAAAACTCCAGTTCCTACCTTTTTTAGGATTGGAGTTATCTGATTCAAGTCAATTTTTCCCATACACGGTCCTCCCAAATTATGCAACGCCTAAATCCTTCTGTAAGTCCTCAATAGCTCTTTGAAGCAGAATATTCAAACTCTGCAAATAGTCTAAACGCTCTTTATCTGCATCAGTTTCTTCCTTCAATGCCTTAATAATTACATCGTGCTTACTTAATGCTTCCTTATACAGACGTTCTTTCTCTTGACGAAGCTGTTTATGTTTAAGATGTGATGCAACACCTACCCCAATACCACCTAACACGGCCACTGGAGCTGCAAGCACAAATACACCTGCTACCATTCCACCACCAACAATACTGCCAGCTGCTGCCAATCCCGAAGTAATACCTGCAGCAGATAAGCCAACAACTGATCCTAATCCATATAAAGCAGCAAATGATCCTACACCACCAATACCAGCTCCAAGCGCACCTGCAAGTACTTCCGGAATTGCACTTTCTCGAATCGTTCTCTTTTTATCATTAAGTGCCGCTGCTGCCTCATTTACAACATTCACCACAGATTGAAGAGCTTCAACACTCTGAAAATTCATATCTTTCTTTTTAGTAATATAGCCACCTACTTCTTTTGCCATTACTTATCACCCTTCTTTCTGCTCGTAGCTTTTACAGCTTTTCCTAACCATCCGCCAATTATCGCACCAGCAAGAGGTACACCTGCTACCGGTAATGCTGCAGCTCCGGCGGCAACAGCCGCAATAGCGCTTACTGCACCAGCTGCTTTCATCCACTCTTTTGACACATTTTCTCTAGTTGAGGTTCCAGCTAAAATAGATGGTGACATCATGTTAGCTTTCTCTAATAACGATTCGTAATCTTCCTTTGAGTAATTTTCAGGATGATCAATCAGCATATTCAAAAGTGCTCTTAACATTTGTGTTTCATCTGGATGTTTTACCATCTCAGCTTCAATCACACTTCTCATCGCAATATACTGTGTCTTTGTAAGTTTATTTCTACCGCTTTCGATATTATTTATCGTTTGACGGGTTACACCAATTTGATCTCCAAATTCCTCTGCAGTCCATCCTACGGTTCTACGAATCAACAATAAGTTATCTTGCATTCTCTGAATTTCTTCCATTGATGTATCCTCCTTATGAAAATATAATATACCTTGACAAATTTATTGTCAAGGTATCAAATGTTAACAATACAAAAAGCAGAGGAACTGATCCTCTGCTGTATTTCGTCATGTTATCTCTGGATATCTATCTCCACCTTTGCCTTAAAACAAACCGTGAAATGATCTTCATATATCTTAATCTGATCAATGTACTTTCGTACCATCAGCTCATCGTATTCTGCCAGTTCCTGCGGAGCTCCCTGAAGGAAATCTGCCAGTTCTGTTACCTTCTTCTTTACTCCTTCGGTCTCAGCTCTCTTTACCAGAAGCTCCTGCTTTTTATCCCTCAGGATGTCAATCTCATCCGCCAGGAGGCCGTAGTCCTTCTTTGCATGCGCCAGATTTACCAGTTCTTTCTGCTTCTCAAGCATGATGGCATTCAGCTTTTCCATTTCACCGGAATTATCATCCACCATAGCAATCTCAATGTTTTCCTTCAATGTTTGTATCATTGAATCCGGGCAATGCACTAGCTGGTTGATTGCATTAACAGTTGCTTGCTGCAACTCTTCTTCCGTTACTGTTGGAGCATCACATGCCTTTTGCCCTTGTTCCACTCTTGTGCAGCAACGCCATACCGTGGACTTCTTTCCTCGGTTGTTCCAGACGATTCTTCGATAAATGTCACCGCACTTGCTGCAGGTGCAAATGCTAGAAAGTGCATACTTACTGGAATAGATTCTTTTCTTTTTCCCTTCAATGCCGCTTGTCAGGTTTGCGCGCCTTACCATTTCCTCTTGGACTGCAGTGTAGACATCCTTCTTAATAATCGCTTCCTGGCTTCCTTTTACATAATACTGTGGAACCGTACCATCATTCTTGATTCTGACCTTTTCAATAAAGTCTGTGGTAATAGTTTTCTGCAAAAGCGCATCTCCGATGTACTTCTCATTTCTAAGAATTCCCTGCACAGTGCTAAGGTGCCATTTGTACTTTTTACCACCGGTCTTGATTTTGTCTCTCTCCAAGCCTTCCGCGATATCCCTAAAGCTAGCACCTTCCAAGTATTCCCTAAAGATGCGGCGTACAATCTTGGCTTCTTCTTCAACAGCGATCAAGTTTCCATCCTCGGCCTTCGTATATCCCAGGAAATGTTCATGATTTACCTGCACCTTCCCTTCCTGGTATCGGAACTGTAATCCCAGCTTCACGTTCTGCGAAAGCGATGCCGATTCCTGCTGTGCCAAAGAAGCCATGATGGTAAGAAGAAGTTCCCCACTTGCTTCCAAGGTATTGATATTTTCCTTCTCAAATATGATTGCGATGTTCTTTTCCTTCAATTGGCAGACATACTTCAGACAGTCAATTGTATTTCTGGCAAATCGGCTGATGGATTTTGTAATTACCGTGTCGATTTTTCCAGCCATGCAATCGTCGATCATCTCATTGAAACCTTCACGCTTCTTGGTGTTGGTTCCGGAAATGCCGTCGTCAGTGTAAATTCCTGCAAGCTCCCATTCCTTATTTCTTCCAATATATTCCGTGTAATGGTTCACCTGTGTTTCATAGCTTCCTGCCTGTTCATCGCTGTCAGTACTAACTCGGCAGTACGCTGCGACTCTAAGCTTTGGCTTCTCATCTTTTATAATTCGATTCCCTACGCGTCGTCTGGCAGGTATCAATGTAACATTCTCATTCATTGTCATCCTCCTCAATTTTGCTGTAGGCATATTCTGCTTGTTGGTATGGATCAGTGTACTTTTCTTCTACTTTATCTAGCTTGTAATCTTTCAAAATTTCCGGTACCTGACCCCACTGTGGTCATCCGAATAAATGAAAAAAGCAGCTATTTCTTCCATTATTGCTATTATCTTTGGATAC
>DAVZID010000116.1:0-5587 GCA_052273485.1 Lachnospiraceae bacterium | reverse complement strand
GTTATACTGTTCAATTATCAAGGTTCTTTGTTTTATGATCTTTATCAGATCTCTGCCTCAGTGACAGCTCATCTAATATATCATAGTTGTTCGCGTTTGTCAAGCACTTTTTTTCAACTTTTTAACTTTATTTTTATTAAGTTTAAATTGTTTCAACTGTCTTTTTCAAAGAATCAATTCACTACAATTCGCTTAACTGTTTCTAAGTTATTGCTGTTGTTTCAGTGTTGTCTCTCGCTGCAACGTTGACTATAATACCACCCTTCCAAGGGTTTGTCAACCACTTTTTTCAACTTTTTTCTATTTTTTTTTAATAGAAATTGACATTTAAAATGGCTCATGCTAAAATGCAATTATCCGCTGGTTCTGGGAAGAGTATGGCTGTTTTGTTTTTCAAAATGCTGTATCGGAGGTGTCCGGTCTCACACTGAATATCCCGAGAACACACTCCGGCCAGTGGGGATTTCATCTTTTATTTTTCTTAATTCTTACTGGAGGTAACTATTATGAGAACTTATAAAAAACCAATGATCACTGTTGATTCTGGTTTGGCTGAAGGTGTTTATGCTTCAAGTGGCGCTTCTAAGGGTACTTTAAACGTAACCTATTATGGTGTATGGGATCGCTGGGGCACAAACGGCGGTAAGGGACTGGCTATGGCTGACTGGTCTGATCTTGACGGTACCATTACTTTAAATATTACCTTTAATGATACTGTTGATCAGATTGAAACAGATAATGCTTCTGTTCAGAATTCTTGGTCAGGAAAGACTGCTACATTAACATTTGCAAGTACAGCATCAAATCCGCTTACAATTGGTATTCACCTGAACCACGGTACCAGCATTGATAATCTTAAGATGACTGGATTTACTTACTCTGTAAACTAATTTTTTGATAAAAGGATCTCTATTTCTTACAAAAAGGGAACGACCGAATCCTTTTACGCATTGAAAAGCCGCACTCTGACTTTGATCGGAGTACGGCTTTTTCTTATTAAAGAATAGGATGTTGGGGCAAAAGATCTCTAATTAGAATTATTAGAATTCCTTGATCAACTGCGCTATCTCCTGCTCTTTTAATTCCCTGCAGCTCTTATCTTTTATTGCATATACTCTCGCACAGATTGCTAGTACAGTTGGGCGGTGTGTTGTTACAATGCAGGTTCGTGGATATGTATCGGCCATGATATTTCTAATTACCCGGCGTTCCGTTGCCACATCAAGAGCTGATGTTGCTTCATCCAACAACAAAATCGGGGATTTTCGAAGCAGTGCTCTGGCGATTGACAAACGTTGTGCCTGTCCTTCGGAAAATCCGCCACCTCGTTCCTTTACTGCACTGTTAATGCCATCCGGAAGCTTCTCTACAAAATCCCATGCGCAGGCAAGCTTTAATGCTTCGATCAATTCCTCATCTGATGCATCAGGTTTTACTGTTCTCAAATTTTCCGCAATCGTTCCTGAAAACATGGTATTTCCCTGCGGAACATAAGAAAACAGCTTTCTTGCCGATGCGCTAAGTAAAATCTTCTCTTCTCTGTTTTCCTCAGCGCATACCCACATACTACCTTCTTTTGGACAAAGAAGTGCTAGTATCAAACGAAGCATTGTTGTTTTTCCTTCACCTGAAGGACCTACAAGAGCAACTACTTCATGTGGAAATGCCTGCATCGACGCATGTTTAAATACTTCAGTTCCAGTATGGTAGGTATACCCCATATCCTCTACAACGAGTCCCATACCTCCCATTCGATATTTCTTTTCAAATATTTCTACTTCTTTATCATGACTATAATCTTCCTGCGGCATCTCTACAATATCCATTAGACGTCCTGCTGAAATTGTAAGTGATACTGCAGACGGAATCAAGCCTGCAAGTGAATTTACTGAACTTGTCAATGTACCTGATAATGATAAAAACATTGTCATTGTACCATAACTGATTACCCCGCTCCATACACGGTAAATTCCCCATCCATAACAGCTATATGACACAATAAAACCAATGATCGACATCAAAATAGAAGTAAGAATGGACATGCGCTGAAACTCAAGGCGCATTCCAATGTATTCTTTTTGAAGCGAACGTAATTTTTCAATATAAAACTTAATTAGGTCAAATGCCTTGATTGTCTGAATGTTTGAAAAAGTCTCTTGATTAAAGCCATACAACTTTGCGCTCATCTGCGCGCTGCGCTGGTTGTTCTTGCTCATACGTTTTAAAAGAGGCTTTGACAGTAGTGCACTGAACGGAATTCCTAGCAATGCAAAAATTGCAAACGTCGGATCGTAATAGACGACAATCGCAAGCGCACTGACAAAACGAACCGTATAAATAATCAGATTCGGAATCCAGTTTAAAATACCACTCGCAATATTTGAGGCATCTGAACTCCACCTTGTCACAAGATCACCAGTATGGTAAGTCGTTAAAGACTCCCAGTCTGTCACCATCATCTTTGCAAAGATATCATTTTTTATTTCGGTATCTACTTTCAGATTAATGAGTGTGGATGCATAGCCCGATGCCTGCGCAACAAGAATATTTCCAATTGAAAAGCCAATCATTGCTGCAAAGGTACTAATTAGCTTTCCTGTTTCATGACCTGTTATAATATCAACAAGATCCTTTGAAATCAGGCTGGATACAAGCGAAACACCAGTGCCCATAACACCCAAAAGTGTATACAATACCATTGCCTTCCAATAACGCTTTGCATACTGACCAATCCACAAACCTTGGCGAGTCAGCTTACGCAAGCTATCTTTTTGAAGATATTTTTTTATAAGCTTTAGTTTCTGGTTCACCGCTGTTTTTCCTCCTGATCAATCCGTGTTTTCATCACCTGCGCTGCTGATGGCTCTTTTGTGCAGAGCAGATAGTAAATCGGTATTTGTTTCGATAACTGAGCTGCACATTTCAAATTTGCTTCAAGCATGTCTTCTGTCCAAACTGGTGAGATCATTCGCTGCATTACACGCACAATTTTTTGATCCTGTGACAATGAGTCAAAACGATTGGCATCGGCACGGCCTAACAAAACAATACCACCTAATGGATAAGATTTTGTTGATGCAATGCCAGACGTTCCACACCATGGCATTCCGTAAACGATAGGTTGTTTGCTCTGATTTTGCCTATTCTCGGTCCATCCAATTAAATTTAAATCTCCATTTATGATCTCAGTGCCAAACTGTTCTTTCCAAAGATTTGTATGTGTACTTTTACCCATGCCTGAATGACCAGAAAACAGCCATGCCTGACCACGATACAGAATGGACGCTGAGTGAAGCGCAAAAAAGCCTTGCCACTGTGCAAAAAAGAGGAAAAAATGACGAATCGCATGGAACAGCTCTTCTTGCGTTTTCTCTTTATCCCATCCCTTCACATAAACCTGAACAAAACGGCCATCCACTGTCATATGCGCTTCTCGAATCTGATTCATGGATGGAAATAGGATGATATATCCTTGCTCATTTTCACTTACTACTAACTCTTCATTTCGAATAAGTGTTTTTCCATTGGGATGAAATGGTGGGAGCGTCTGCAAAATTTCTATTTGCATCTTGCTCTGTAAGTTCTCATGTGCGTTTACGTTTGATTGAGGTTCTTTGGTTTGCGTTTTTCTTTCGCCTTGTGCTTCAGTAAAAAATGCATCAAACTGATGTGAAATGAGTTCACATGAACCATACAGGATAATGCACATATCTGCAATTTCCAAATAGCCTACTAATGGCTCCTTTGTTGGATATAAGCAATTTATGTCATCTGTTTTATCTGTACAAATAGGGTTCAAACATTCCTGCAAAATCCCTAATGTCAACAGTTCCTGTACAAACTGCTTTACATCCCTTCGGATTTCCTCCGCTTCTTCTCCAGTTGCCAAATAGTGCTGAACTAATTTTTCTGCAAGTTCTTCATCTGGCATTGGCGCATTTAGCTCATTCCATAAAAAGAGTCCTGTATCATTTAATAAGATTCCTCTTTTCTGATCCGCTACCTTTTGCCCATATGGGAGAAGATACTGTATACCTGCAATCTCCTTCAAGCAATATCCATCCTGACGTTTGATCCACATCCTGCCTCTACTCCTTATCAAAAAAGAGACTATCGTTGATAGCCCAACAACAGCCCCTTAAATTTATTCACTGCTGCATACACGCCCTCTGCGAGTCCCTGATCAACAGTTACCATTGGTTTCGAATAGTTAGTCGCAGCTAACTCCTCCTAAAAAAATGTTTTGTTAAATGTTTTGTTACAAACACCTTACCAGTTTGTTATTTCCAACTTTTTTCAGTATATCACATCAAAACAATCTGTCAATTGTGTTGAAAAAATTCTTACAACCAATTTTTTTACTATCTTCTGCTTCACTTCTTATGATGTTTCCATTTTCCTACTCTCTCAGGCCTGTATCTGAAAGTCTTTCATCAACGCGCAATAAAACCAACACCTTAATTCCTATTGCAATTAGTCCATATAAATGGCAATTAATCGCTATCGAAAACATCCGGATCATTGCCCTCCAATGAAGCTGAGATAGTTGTCGAATACGCTTGCCTCTTGCTAGCTTCATAAATGCTTTTTTCACTATCATATCTTTGTGATAATGTTTAATAAATTTTCTTACTTCTTTTATCGTACTACTACCACCAGTATACTCCATCTTTGCCGAAAAGAAAATGCCAAAAAACAAAATATATTCTATTAAACCAGCCTCTGCATATTTTTCATTTAATACTACTCTTTCATTTTCCTGTGACTTGTTTCTAGTATAATTTCTAAGTTGCTTGGCAATTTTTATCCAACATTCCATTAACCTAGAATTATATTGATAAGAAACAGATACTTCGTTTCTTCGATAAATATATCCAACGTCATCAAAAAACGCATAATGTGCCCCACTTAAATAGCACTGCATATTAAAAAGCTTATCTTCTGCATACGTAACATCAGCAAACAAAATTTGATTTTTATCAAGAAATTCTTTTCGATAAAGCTTTCCCCAAACATAAGCAAGTGTTCCCACAGAAAAGAAACCTTGAAATCGAAAATCTTCTGTTTGTTGGCCTTTCTTTGAAAAACTAACATGGGACGCGGCTTTAAGTAAATTTCCTTTCCACAACCTCATATAATTAGATACTACAATATCATCTCCTGTTTCTTCCGCTACTGCTAAAAACTTATTTAATGTCTCATTGTCTGGCAATAAATCATCTGCATCTATAAACATAGTATATTCAGCAGTTGCCTCTTTTAATCCCAAATTTCTTGCCTGCCCTGCTGAGGCCTTATCTACTTCAATTATCCGAATACGTGAATGTTTTTTTGCATACTCTTGACAAATTTCAAGACTTTTGTCTACTGATTTACTAACAATCAATACTAGTTCCCAATCATCAAATTTTTGTGAAAGAATACTCTCTAGCATATTTTCTAAATATATCTGCGCATTATATACCGGCACAATAACAGAAATTTTCATTTTCATCTCCTCCTTCCATATTTTGATAACACCACTTTACAACTATAATCAGCTTTGGCATAAGAGCAGGCATGATAAAAAGTATTCAGGGATTTTTCT
>DAVZID010000115.1:3219-5599 GCA_052273485.1 Lachnospiraceae bacterium | reverse complement strand
CTTCTGAGACTGGATTTGTCAAGGGTATTTTCTGCGAATCAACCGGTTTATTATCATATAGGTAAATGTTATTTATGGCAGCATCGCAAGGGTGTTGCCTTTCTTTTTTGTCTTAATGTAAATTTAATACTACTGATTATACGCTAATACCCATTTCATGTGTGTTATGCAATAATAAAATCAGAAAAACAACCAACGGAGGTGTCGGCATGGGAAAAAGCAAAAACCGACTATCATCTTCACAAATGATTATTCTTGGCTTTGCCGCAGTTATTTTATTGGGCGCATTATTATTGATGTTGCCGGTATCCAGCAAAAGCGGAACAGTCACTCCTTTTTTGGACTGTCTTTTTACATCTACATCAGCAGTCTGTGTAACGGGTCTGGTAGTTCAAGATACAGCAGTTCATTGGACAGCCTTTGGGCAGACAGTAATCCTCCTGCTGATTCAAATTGGCGGAATGGGTGTGATCACGGTTGCTGTGGCAATTGCCATGGCATCTGGTAAAAAAATCTCTTTGATGCAAAGAAGCACTATGCAAGATGCCATTTCCGCACCACAGGTTGGTGGCATTGTGCGATTTACCGGCTTCATTTTGAAAGGCATCGTAATCATCGAACTCTTAGGTGCAGCAATTATGGCTCCAGTGTTTATCGGGGATTACGGCCTTGGAGAAGGGCTCTGGATGGCTGTATTTCACTCTGTCTCAGCCTTTTGCAATGCAGGATTTGATATTGTGGATGATGGAGTTCTTTATAATTCTCTAATGGGATATGCTGCTGATCCGATCATCAATGTAACAATTATGCTGCTCATTATCATCGGCGGTCTGGGTTTTTTGACATGGCGAGATGTTTATACCAACGGTGTCCATATAAAACGTTATCGGATGCAAAGTAAAGTAATTCTATCTATCACTGCTGGTCTGATTGCGATTCCAGCCATTTATTTTTTCTTTTTTGAATTTACACAGCTTCCGATGGCACAGCGAATATGGGGTTCTTTATTTCAAGCTGTTACACCAAGAACCGCAGGCTTCAATACTCTTGATTTGAACACCATGAGCGAAACCGGGCAAATGCTCACATCCCTTCTGATGATTATTGGCGGTGCGCCCGGTTCCACGGCTGGTGGTATGAAAGTCACCACCTTTGCAGTGATGACTTCTGTCGCACTGGCTGTGTTCCGAAAACGGAAAAACGGTCAGTTCTTTGGACGGCGCATTGATGATGAAACTATCAAGAATGCTACAACGGTATTTCTGATGTATATAATACTGTTTCTGGTTGGCGGCATGGCTATCAGCAAACTGGAAGGACTTCCGCTCATGGATTGTCTGTATGAAAGTGCATCGGCGATGGGTACAGTCGGTTTGTCTTTGGGTATCACACCGGAATTGAGCTGGGTCAGCAGGCTGATTTTGATTACACAGATGTACATTGGCAGAGTTGGCGGTTTAACTTTAATCTTCGCAACTCTTCCAGCAACAAGAAATACACAGTCACGGCTTCCTCTTGAGAAGATTTCCGTCGGCTGATAACAGGAGGTATCTTTTTATGAAAGCTGTATTATTGATTGGACTTGGACGATTTGGAAAATTCATTGCGATGAAACTTCATGCCATGGGGCATCAGGTTATGGCCGTGGATACCAACGAGGAACGGGTAAATGCCATACTGCCCTATGTGACCAATGCCCAGATTGGCGATAGTACCAACGAGGAGTTTCTTTCTTCTCTCGGTATTCGGAATTACGATTCCTGCATCGTAGCCATTGGAGACAATTTTCAAAACTCATTGGAAACGGCCTATCTGTTGAAAGAACTGGGGGCAAAAAAGATCATTGCTCGTGCTTCCCGGGAGATACAGGAGAAGTTTCTTCTGAATAATGGCGCTGATGAAGTGGTTTACCCAGAAAAGCAGTTGGCAAACTGGACGGCTATTCGCTGCTCATCAGATTACATTTTGGAGTATATCGAGCTGGATGATGAAAACGCTATCTTTGAATTGGAAATCCCGGCAGGATGGAACGAAAAGACGATTGCTCAAGTGGACATCCGCAGAAAATACGGTATCAATGTCCTTGGTATCCGTGAAAACGGCAAGCTCAATATGAACATTACTGCGGACACCATGCTTGGTTCTGGAAATACACTTTTGGTTTTAGGACAAGAAAAATCGATACATAAGTGCTTCCACATTTAATTTCAGTCCTATTGATACTGCAAAGGGGGTGTCTTTGATGAAGGATTATTTACTGATTCCCATGATGTTGGCAGTGTTTGCGTTCGGCTATTATGTGATGGCGAGAGTGGATCGCTTCATTGAAGAGAACCAGCGCACGATTGCCGCTGAAAACCGTAACGGACGCTGTGCAGTT
>DAVZID010000115.1:0-3119 GCA_052273485.1 Lachnospiraceae bacterium | reverse complement strand
GACCGAAGAACATACCAGGCAGTTGGAACAGCAGTTTGCATCCATTTTCATCCCCTATGAAAAGACGCCATCGATTCCATCTACTATTGGCCTACCCATTGAGAACCTGTATGAGGATGTCCGAATCGGCGTAGCTTGGAAGAAAAGCCAGTGTTCCAAAAATCGTGACAGGGTAATATTTGCATTGGAAAATGAATATTGCAGATTAAAGTGTGGATATGCAGATTACATGAATTGAATATTCACATCTTTTCTGTAGAAAAAACCGCACTGCTGTGATAAAATCTAAATAAAAAGGGCGGTGAAGATGATGAGCGAACAGAATAACCAGATAAGCAAGCAGGATCATATCCTCGCCTGTCTTTCTTCCGCCCCCTCCAATGCAAAAATCATCCGTACCGCCGCAAAAATGGCAAAAGCCTTTGACAGCCGCTTTACAGCCCTGTTTGTGGAAACTCCTGATTTTGCCGTTGCTACCGCAGAAAACAAAAAGCGGCTGGAAGAAAACCGAAAGTTGGCAGAGCAGCTTGGCGCTCATATTGAAACAGTGTATGGCGATGATATTCCTTACCAGATTGCTGAGTTTGCCCGGATTTCCGGGATTACAAGAATTGTGCTGGGTCAAAGTGCCGCTACACGCAAGCATCTGTTTGGAAGGCCGTCCCTAACGCAGCTTCTGCTGACTTATGTACCGGAGATCGACATACACATTATCCCGGATAAAGCGGCGGATACCACTTACCATCCCAAGCGAGCAAAGCACATACACAAGCAGAGGATTCTGAAGAACACAGCAAAGAGTATTGCGATTCTGTTGGCTGCAACGCTGTTGAGTCTGCTGTTCCATAAAATTGGCTTTACTGATGCAAATATTATCATGGTGTATATTCTGGGTGTGCTACTGACGTCTATCGCCACATCTCATCAGATATACAGTCTGATTTCATCCATAGCCAGTGTTTTTATTTTCAACTTTCTGTTTGCCGAACCTCGATTCTCACTGGCAGCATACGATACCGGCTATCCGGTAACGTTCATCGTCATGTTCCTGACAGCGTACATCACAGGAACATTTGCCATCCGGTATAAAGAACAGGCACGCCAATCAGAGAAGATCGCAAAACGAACCAAAATTCTCTTTGATACCGACCAGCTATTGTCAAAGGCAGAAAATAAAGCAGCCATTCTGCAAACAGCCGGACAGCAGATTAAAAAAATGCTGGGTCGAAGCATCGTGATTTTTGATCACGAGAACGGTCAGTTATTGGAATCCATGCTATTTCTTACAGACGGACAGCAGTTTTATGATGAGGAGGCTGAACTGGCGGTTGCCCGATGGGTGCTTCATAACAATCATAGTGCCGGAGCCACCACAGAGCGCTTTCCTGATGCCAAATATTTATATCTTGCCATTCGTGTTAATGAGAGAGTATATGGTGTTGTAGGTATCGATGTGATGGCAGAGGCTTTGGACGCCCCAGAGCAAGGTATTCTCTTGTCCATTCTTGGTGAAACGGCATTGGCACTGGAAAACGAAAAAAACGCCAGAGAAAAAGAAGCTGCCGCAGTTTTGGCTGAAAGCGAACAACTCCGTGCCAATCTTCTGCGAACCATTTCCCATGACTTGCGAACTCCGTTGACAACAATCTCCGGCAATGCGAACAATCTTCTTTACAATAGTTGGAGTTTTGACGAAGAAACCAAGCAGCAGATTTATGCAGACATTTACGATGATTCCATGTGGCTGACAAACCTAGTGGAAAATCTTTTGTATTCTACTCGTATTGAAGAAGGGCGCATGGTGCTGAAAACCTCTCCAGAATTGGTTTCTGAAATTATAGAGGAAGCAATACAGCATATCCGCCCCAAAGTAAAAACACATTCGGTCAGTGCTGTTTGTGAGGATGATTTTCTGCTGGTGCAAGCTGATGCAAAGCTGATCGTGCAGGTTATCATTAACCTCGTTGACAATGCGCTGAAATATACGCCTGCGACCGCCTCAATCTCAATAAGCGCAGATAAACAAAATGGAATGGCGGAAATTAAAATTACTGACACCGGCAATGGTATTAGTGATGTAGAAAAGAACAAAATATTTGATAAATTCTACTGCGGCGAACATAAAATAGCGGATAACCGCCGCAGTCTTGGCTTGGGGCTGTATCTCTGCAAAGCCATTGTAGAGGCACACGGTGGAACGATCTGCGTTACAGATAATCTGCCCCATGGCGCTGTGTTCCGTTTCACCCTTCCACTGGAGGAGGTAATGATCCATGAATAAATTTCAAATTCTCGTTGTAGAGGATGATGCTCCGATACGCAATTTGATTACCAGCACATTAAAAGCGCACGATTACCGTTTTATCACATCCGACTGTGGAGAAGGCGCTGTGATGGAGGCAGCTTCTCATAATCCCGACATGATTTTGTTGGATTTAGGATTGCCTGACATTGACGGTGTAGAAGTGATCCATCGTGTTCGCAGTTGGTCAAATGTCCCGATCATCGTTATCAGCGCAAGATCGGAAGACAACGATAAAATCGATGCGCTGGATGCCGGTGCAGACGATTATTTAACAAAGCCGTTTTCCGTAGAGGAGTTGTTGGCACGTCTGCGTGTCACCCAACGGCGTCTTGCACTGATGCAAAGTGTGAGCAATGAACAAGCTGTATATCAAAACGGGCCGCTCAGTATTGACTATTCCGTGGGTTGCGCCTATATTGGCGAGGATGAGCTGTGTCTGACGGCTATGGAATATAAGCTGCTTTGTTTACTTGCCCGAAACACTGGCAAAGTGTTAACTCATCGTTTTATTTTACAGAATGTTTGGGGGAGCAGTTGGGAGAATGACATTGGTTCTCTGCGTGTTTTCATGGCAACTCTACGTAAGAAACTACAAAAAACACCCGGTTCTCCACAATATATCCAGACACATATTGGTGTTGGATATCGAATGCAGAAAGTGGAATAGAATAAAGAAACGGTTAAGAATCGATACTCTTCCTTGCTTGATCAATCTATAAGTTGACAGAACAGGAGGCCTATTTTACCCTTGTCTTTGGCGAACTGGATATGATTCCTAACGATGGAGAACAGGATATTGAACTGGACTTCAAAG
>DAVZID010000114.1:0-5773 GCA_052273485.1 Lachnospiraceae bacterium | reverse complement strand
ACCCGGATACTTGCGTTTAGTCACAGTCCGAGCGTTGAAGCGGTCTTGCAAGCCGTGAGCCGTCGCAGGCAATGAGGACGCCTTGCCATCAGAATGGGGAGAGTTGCAATACTATGGGGCAAAGAGCCTATGCCCGTCCGGTGTGTCTGTAAAGGAAACCAATATAGAGGGGAGTCCTCCGGCTCCGTTGTCTGATGACAGGCCGACCTATTCCGGCGGGCTTCCCTCCCTTTTCTCAAAAGGAGCTTTTATGGAAAAGACAGTTGGAATGATGCTCGGCATGGAACAGGATGAATGGAGCAATGACGCTTGCCGGGGATATGTCATTATGGCTATGGAGGACTGCGGCTTTTCAAAGAAGGACATACGGCGCGTTGTGGGGCAGCTCTATGAAGTCTTTGACCTCAACAGCGTGCAGGATGCCAAAGAAAAGTTTTATTCCAGTTCCTACTGACCTCGGGCCACATGGACCCGAAGTGGAGGAAGCTCAAAGGGCGGCACCTGCGGGGGCCGCCTTTTGATATTTCCCCACAGGACAAGAGGGAAAGGCTGGCATATACACACGCTTTGAAAAGGAGGTTTCCAATGGCACAAACTGTCACCTATGAACGAGAAACAAAGTCTGTCGCATTTCAAGGGAAAACCATTGTGCTGGAAAATCTCACGCCGGTTCTCCCTCCGAAGGAGAAGGAACAGCGCAGAAAAGAGATTGAACAGCGTTTGTATGAAGTGTTCAGTAAATACGGAGACAGCTTTCACTAATCATTCGCAACATTGTTGTCCGGGGCTGCTGATAGTATAATATACTTGTAAGGTTGGTAGCTCCATTCCAACAGGGAAAGGAGCCCAATATGGAATTTATCAGAGAAGATTGCATTTACGCCAGACAATCAGTAGACCGTAAGGACAGTATCAGCATTGAAAGCCAGATTGATTTTTGCAAGTATGAGCTGAAAGGTGGGAACTGCCGGATATTCAAAGACAAAGGCTATTCCGGCAAGAACACGGACAGGCCGGAGTTTCAAAAGCTGCTGGGCGAGATCCGCAAAGGTAAAGTACGGCGCGTTATCGTGTACAAGCTGGACCGGATCAGCCGCTCCATTCTGGACTTTGCAAACATGATGGAGCTGTTTCAAGAGTACGATGTGGAATTTGTATCGTCCACAGAGAAGTTCGACACCTCGACCCCGATGGGACGGGCCATGCTGAACATCTGCATTGTATTCGCCCAGCTTGAACGTGAGACAATCCAGAAGCGCGTCACGGACGCCTACTATTCCCGGTGTCTGAAAGGCTTCCACATGAGCGGGCAAGCCCCCTATGGCTACCAGTTGGAGCCTACGGTGGTAGAGGGTATCCGCACAAAGAAAATGGTTGCCGACCCCGTAGCCGCCGACCATGTACGGCTGATGTTTGAAATGTACGCCGAGCCGGAAACCTCTTTCGGAGACATTACCCGCTATTTTGAAGAACAGGGTATCAAGATTTACGAAAAGTCAATGGTTCGGAGTTTCCTTTCCCAGCTTTTGCGGAACCCCGTTTACGCACAGGCTGACTTGGAACTGTACGAGTTTTTCAAGAGCCAAGGCGCGGCCATCGTCAACGATGCCGCCGATTTTGCCGGAACAAACGGCTGCTATCTCTATCAGGGCCGGGATGTGAAGGAGGACAAGGACAGGTGCCTGAAAGACCAGATACTTGTGATTGCTCCCCATGAAGCCCTTATTCCTTCGGATGTATGGCTGAAATGCAGAAAAAAACTAATGACCAATACGACCTTCCAGCAGGGCCGGAAACCGAAAAACACTTGGCTGGCCGGAAAAATCAAATGCGGGCATTGCGGATATGCTTTGAAAGCGACCCGTGTACCGAATGGAGCCGGATATTTCCGCTGTACCAAACGGACGGAAAACAAGGGCTGCCCGGGCTGCGGGAAAATCCACAAGGACGAATTTGAACAGTTTATTTTCATGGCTATGCAGGAGAAATTCAAAGACTTCCAATTTCTCCACGGCAAAGAGGAAAAAGCCAATCCGAAGTTGACGGCCTATCAAGTGGAGCTGGCACAGGTGGAGGCAGAAATTGAAAAGCTGCTGGACACGCTGACCGGAGCCAATGCGACCTTGCTTGCCTACGCCAACAAGAAAATCGAAGAACTGGACACCCGCCGCCAGACCATTTCAAAGGCAATCGCCGAGTTGAGCGTTGAAACCATATCGCCCCAGCAGATCAAGAAGCTGTCGTATTATCTTGATAACTGGAACAGCATTGATTTCGACGACAAAAGAAAAGCCGCTGACATTCTGATTTTGACAATCAGAGCGACCAGCGACCGTGTTCAGATAGAGTGGAAAATCTGATACTTCCACTCTATCAACCTTCATTTCTATTTTATCTCGTTTGTACCTCTTGTACACCGATGCTTGGGAGAGCTATGTATTCTGAACTGTTGAAAGGATTTTTTTGTGCTAATCAAAGCCAATCCTGCGTAATGCGTGGAAAGGCAGATAAATAAGTTGCATTTTAAGCAATGTAAATAGTTATGCAGTTGAGAGTGCATTATACCCACTCGAAACATGTGGGGAAAATTTAATATCAGATATAAACAACGTCCTATGGGTATCGGCCTGTAAGGGCGTTTTTTATATAAAAAAATATTTTTTAAAAACAGTGTCGGGTGTTCGACGCTGGATATATATCCATTCGTGCTATGGAGTGAAAGGGAGATATTTCACTCTGCTTCAGGTGGTTACGGAAGGAGGTGATCTCTTATGAAGAAATCTTCTTCCGAACAGCAGTCAAGAATAAGGAAACAGTTTGACAGTTTCTGCAAAACCCTGTTGAAGAATGAAATGATAGATTATGAGAGAGAAAGAAATTATCGTTTAAAATATGAAATTTCTTTTTCGGAATTAACGCAGAAGGAACTACGACAACTGGAAATCATGGATGATTACATAGTTGAATCAGAAATGTTCCATGTCTTTGATTATGACATAGAAGTAAAAGATGAGTTGATTGGTGAAGCATTAAAGTCTTTGCCGGAAAAGAAGCGAAATGTAATTTTATTATCTTTTTTTCTGGATATGACAGATACAGAAATTGCAAAATATATGAATCTTGTAAGAAGTACCATTCATCATCATCGTACAAGTTCCCTTATAGCTTTAAAAAAGATTATGGAGGAGATCAGGACTGGAAAAAAGAAATAATACAAAGTTACTACCGTATCATATTATTGTGTCGGCAGCGTCCGGAGATGTGGAAGCAATTAACAGGATTTTGAAACATTATGAAGGTTATATTGCAGTGTTATCAACCAGAAAATTATATGATGAATACGGAAATTTACATTATTGTGTGGATGAAACATTGAGACGCAGACTTGAAACAAAATTGATTACTAAAATACTGAAATTTAAGATTGCATAATTTTTATCTGAACGACTCCCTTTCGTAAATTGATATAAAAAGAGCAATCATTGTACCTTGAAAATTTCATATTTATCCTGCAGGACGAATGAAACAGAGGAGCTATACAGTAGATACGCCAGGACTGTCTGCATTATTGCTTTGCGACATCGTGACGCAAAGTGGAAATGGTATCAAAATGATATGGAAGCAAAGGCATGAGCGATAAATATTTGACTGTGATCAGAAAGTGGGATTTTTGTAGCGAAGATACTGTTTTTGTTAATGATACTTCCGGGAAAGCTGCCCGGTCTGAGAAGATGGTGAAATACCAATGAGGCTGTTACCCGACAGCTACTGCAGGATTTTTGAATAAAAGTAGATGAGAAAGAATAGAGAGGGAAAATGAATAGTGCAAAATTGTTGAGATACAGTATGCAGCTGTCAATGTTGAAACAATTACGCTCGTTAAAACTTATAAGTGAAGCAGAGTATCAGCTGGTAGAGAAAAAGTTAAAAAAAGATTATGGTGTTATTTCTAATATTACCGCTTGACTATCGGAGTGTTGCGTTGTAAGATTATATCAACACTACGATAGGAACACAAAAAGAAAGGGGCGGTGAAATGGAAGTTGAAATCATTAAGGCGAAGGGTGCTGGTGAGGATACTTCTACGGGAAGAAAGATTGATAGATTAAGAGTTGCCGCATATTGTCGTGTTAGTACTGATGATGAAGATCAGATTAAAAGTTATAATTCAATGGTCAGATATTACACGGACTTGATAAAGAGTAATAAGCAATGGGTTTTTGCAGGAGTTTTTGCTGATAAAGCAATTACAGGCACGAAAACAGATAAAAGAGAAGAATTCCAATTACTGATTCAGGAATGCCTTTCTGGTAATATTGATTTAGTGATTGCCAAAAGTATTCCTAGATTTGCACGAAATACATTAGATACATTAAAATATGTAAGAATGTTAAGAGAGAGAAATATAGCGGTATATTTTGAAGTCGAAAAAATTAATACCTTAAAAGATGGAGAATTTTTACTGACTATTTTAAGTTCTGTTGCACAGCAGGAAGTGGAAAATACATCTGCATATGTAAAAAAAGGTTTGAAAATGAAGATGAAACGTGGAGAACTTGTTGGTTTTCAGGGATGCCTTGGATATGATTACGATGTAGTAACAAAGTCGCTGTCTATTAACGAAGAAGGTGCGGAAACGGTCAGATACATATTTGACAGATATGTTGCAGGTGCTGGAAGTACGATGATTGCAAGGGAACTGAATGAACAGGGGATTCCAACTATTAAAGGGAATCCGTGGACTTCTTCCAGTGTAATGGGAATTATTAATAATGAAAAATACAAAGGTGATATTTTATTAGGAAAAACCTTTACCGTAGATCCGATATCAAAAAGAAGGCTGGAAAATCTTGGAGAAGAAGATCGGTTTTATATCAAAAATCATCATGAACCGATTATATCAGAAGAAAAATTTGCAAGAGCTCAGGAGATACGGGAACGCCGTAATGGAGGACGCAAAAAGGGAGTAGCACTTGGAAAACGAGAAAAATTCAGTAGACAATATGCTTTTAGTTGTATGCTTGAATGTGGATTTTGCGGTGCGAATTTATCAAGGAGAAGGTGGCATAGCAGTTCGAAATATACAAAAACTATTTGGCAATGTGTAGAATCAACAAAACATGGTAAAAGGTTTTGTCCAGATAGTAAAGGAATTCCAGAGCAGGTTATAGAAGATGCTTTTATTGAATCTTACCGTATGTTATGTACAGATCATAAAGATGTGTTGGAAGAATTTATTAAGAGAGTCGAGAAAACTTTATCAGAGGACTCGATAGAAGATAAAATTGAAAAACTCAATAGAAGTGTTTATAATATTCAATATAAGAGAAAAAAGTTGCTGGAAAACTATTTAGAGTGTGTTGTGGCTAAAGACATTTATGAGGAAACAGATGTGGGGTATGAAAAGAAATTGTCTGAAGCAAAAACACAGTTAAGTATGTTGGAACAACAATATGACAATGAAGGCAGCTTGCAAAGAAGACTGGCAGATTTTAGAAAAGCATTGTCAAAAAATCAGATTTTAGAAGAATTTGACAGAGGAATATTTGAAAGTATCATCGAAAAAGTTATTGTCGGTGGTTACGATGAAAATGGAGAGAAAGATCCCTATAAAATCATTTTCGTATATAAAACAGGATTCAAAAATGAAATTGGAAACGCAAAAGAACGATTTGGGAAGAAATCAAAAGCAGTAGAAAAAGCGAAAGAAATGTGTTCCCATATCGTAGACGAGGTAAAGGATGTGTGTTCCTATGTTAGTGACAACACATGT
>DAVZID010000113.1:0-5913 GCA_052273485.1 Lachnospiraceae bacterium | reverse complement strand
AATCCTGACGGCTGCAATGGAATCCTCGTCCGACACGTCGGGCGGGGTTGTTCAAATCTAGTATGCTTAGAAGGAGTATATGCATTTCCATTATCCTCGATCACTGCAATCCGAACAATTAGAAAGCGGGTACGAATTCTAGGAGAATGGCATAAAGAAATCCCTTACAATAAAGGATTTTACAAACAATTTCATTTGTCATTCGATGCCTATGGCTGCATTCACTGTAACCGTTATTATATCGTAGAATTGACACATTCTGGAAAATCCTACGGAATTTATATTCCCTGCTATGACATTTCTATTATCGAACGTCTTACAGGATTAAATACACAAGAAAACTAACATCTTTGGAAGCCACCCGGGACACATCACCTATCCCAGTGGCTTTCAATCTTCTCTATTTTCTATTCCACTATAATATTTCCCAGCTTTTACAGTTTCCATTATTTCCTCCATATCATCCTTAATCCATACGTTTCCTTGTAAGAGGGCTTCTCGGTCTTAAAGTTTACCAGACAGCCGGTGTACTCCCGGTTTTCTAACAGGTTTCCCGCTCATTCCCTTCGCCCTCTTTACTGCCTTGATTTTTTTGCTGGTATCGCGCATCAGCCATTCGTTGAATAAGTTCCGCAGCGGGGTAAAATCATTGTCCGCCCCCTCGCCCGCATTGTCAATTTATTCGGTATAATACTGCGCCTGTGCGTTCCACAGCTCGTGGTATTTGCCGTTTTCATCGGCTACCAGTTCGGCGTGTGTGCCTTGCTGGATGACAGCACCCTCGTGGAACACAGCGATTTCATCGCAGAATTTGCAAGAGGACAGACGGTGAGAGATATAGATAGCCGTTTTATCACCTGCGATCTCATCGAACTTTGAATAGATCTCCGCTTCCGCAATCGGGTCAAGTGCTGCGGTCGGCTCGTCGAGGATAATAAACGGTGCATCCTTATAAAGCGCACGGGCAATGGCGATTTTCTGTGCTTCACCGCCCGAAACGTCAACTCCATCTTCAGATACTCCCTTATAGAGTGTTGTATCAAGTCCCTTTTCCATCGTAGCAAGTCTGTCACCGAAGCCTGCATCCAACAGCGCCTTGCGTACTCGCTCCCGGTCATAGTTCATACTTCCCGCAACATTGTTTCCCAAAGGCTGACTTATAAGCTGAAAGTCTTGGAACACCACGGAGAAGATGTTCATGTAATCGTCATAGCGATACTTGCGAATATCGATGCCGTTGAGTAGAATTTGCCCCTCTTGTGGATCGTACAGGCGGCACAGCAATTTAATAAATGTGGTTTTGCCGCTGCCATTTTCGCCCACGACAGCAAGTCGCTTGCCAACCTTGAACTTCATATTCACGTGGCGAAGCGCCCAAATATCGCTGCCGGGATACTTGAAGGACACATCTTTAAATTCCACTTCGTATCTACGATCAGATCTTTTTTCGGTAGTGAGACTACCTTGGTACATAGCGTTCGGAATGTCAAGGAACTCAAAGGTCTTATCCAAGTAACCGGTGTTTGTCTCCAATGTTCCAAGCAAACCTGTTAAAGAAAACACATTGGCAACCATTGCGGTAGCTGCGCCAACATACTGCGTAATGCTTCCGACATCAAATGCACCGCCCCAAGCTTTTAGACAAGCAAACACATAGATAGAGCCGGTGATGAGAGTAGTAATACACACACCCAAGCTGGCATATATCCCCATTTTTCCTTGTGCTTGTCTGCCGATAGGACCATTCACACCAAAAGTAGAATTGGTACTCCAATATGCACGAACAAGGTTTTGCTGATTGTTCATTCGGATGTCTACGCTACGTTTCTTATCCATTCCAATGAATCCGAAATGCCTAAACAAACGATTTCCAAAGGTAGCTTCTTCAGCGTAGTTGCTCCAACACTTTGTTGCAATTGCGCTGAGTTTACCGGCAAGGATACTGACACCAATCATAATAACCGCAAAGAAAAGTATAAACAAAGGATTATTTAATGTTGTAAGCCAACCGGAATCATTCGGCACAGGTGAGGAAAACAAGGTGATTGTCAATGCAATTCCGCTGAAAATACCAATCACACTTATCATAAAACTTTCATATACTTCTTGAACCATCATCAATCCCCAACCGGACCAATTTTCGTTTTGCTGGATCTGTGCTCGAAGATCATGGTTCTCCTGTTTATCAAGTTCTGAAAAGTCGAGAGAAAACATTTTGTGAATAAACAAAATTTCTTTTCTTCCCCACAGATCATTAAGCAGAGTGTTATAACGACGTTGCAGAAAGGCTTTCAAGATAGATACAACGCCAACACATAAGACCCCTGCAATTACCCATTTCCATAGGATGTCTGCTCTGCGCAGGGTTGCGAGTTCTGTCAATATCTGTGCTGAAAAGAAAACCGAGATATAAGGGAAAATAGCGCTGAAGAAGCAATGCAATGTCAAAAGTGGAAAGAACTTAGGAGATACCTTGTGGAGTTCCTTGATGCCACGCAAATGAGAAGAAACTGCATGGCGTATTGTTACTTTTTCTTTCATATTCAGAACTCCTTTCCTTCCTGGTAATAGCGGCTCTGTACTTCAAATAGATTTGCATATTCGCCGCCCAAAGCAAGCAAACTCTCGTGTGTGCCTTCTTCTTTTGCGCCACCGTCCGCAACAAAGATAATTCGGTCACAAAAGCGGGTAGATGCCAAACGGTGTGAAATGAACATAGATGTTTTTCCCTGCGTCATCTCGCTGTATTTCATATAAATATCGTTTTCCGCTATGGGATCAAGCGCCGCTGTAGGTTCATCCAAAAGCAGAATCGGTCCATCCTTGTAGAGCGCTCTTGCCAACATCAATCGCTGCGTCTGACCGCCGGAGAACAAGACGCCATCCAGGTACACCTCACGTCCCACATGAGTCTGCATACCTTTTGGCAGCTTCTCGATTGTAGTTGTTAAGCCCGCCTTTTCCACACAATCCGCAATTTTGTCATAATCGATACCTTCTGTGGTTTGAGCGATTTCTTCGGCTACCGTGACATCCAATACGGAGAACTCCTGGAACACTGCACTAAACAGATCATAGTAGCTTCTGCGGTTGAAGCCACGAACGTCCTTTCCGTTTAACAGAACACGACCTTCTGTCGGGTCTAACAATCCGCAAAGAAGTTTGACCAAGGTAGTCTTACCTGCACCGTTCAGACCAACGATTGCCAACTTTTCACCGGGATGCACCGTCAAAGTTAATGCGTGAATGGTATCCTTGTCTGCGCCGGGATAACGGTAAGACACATTTTCCAGTTTCAACTCGTATCCATCCGCAGCAGGAATTTCTTTGCCTTCCTCAAATTTGAACGGCTCAGGATATTCCAAAAATTCACGAACACGGGAAATATCAAGACTCTCCTTGTGGAGGGTGCTCATTTCCTGCATAATACCCATAACCCAGGTGGTGAACGTGGTAACAGCCGTAAAATACAGAAGAAATTCCGATACGCTCAACCCTTCATTCAGCGCCATGTTGATGAGATACACATAAGCAATACCGTTACGAGCCATCGTGAGTACCGATTCTGTAATATCAGCAAGAACTTCGACACGCTCACAGCGCAGAGTAAAGTCTAGGTAAAGATTATGAATCTGATCCAGAAGCTCATTCAGCCAATTCTGTAAGCCAAAGATTCGGATGTCCTTCGCCAGCTCCACAGATTCAGACTTAGTACGCAGATAATATTTCTTTTGAAAATAGTTTTCTTCTTCATCTCTACGGGCATAGCGCCAGTTGTTAGTGTATCTGGAAACGAAGAATCCCGCAACGCAAGTAGCAATCACAACAAGAAGAAGCAAGAAATCTATACGGGAAAGAATTGTCAGATAAACGATCAACCCGCCAACATTTTTGAGCAGCATAGTGATTGTCTGCCAGATGTGTTCGGTGGCTTGACTATTTCCCTCACACGTCATATGTGCCTTTTCACGCAGCTTAACGAAATTTGCATCCAATGTATTTGGATACGAAGTAACATTACACTTCCATGCAATTTTAGCAATGACGGCAGAACGCACATCAACTCGTGGAAATAGTGTGTTTTGTCTTATATATTCTTTAAATCCGTGCACGATAAAAAGCGCCGCCGTAAATACTCCGATAGTCGTTAGGAGTTCCCACAAAGGAGTTTTCTGCTCAACTCGTGCCAGCACCTCCGGAGCAATGTATAACTGAACTAAATTGAACAGCACTTCCAAAATAGCGGTAAGGACGCAAAACAATAGAACACGCTTGCCGTTTTTCCAAGCTATTTTCACCATCCAGCCTACATTTTGGAGGGTGTTGTATTTTGGCTTTTTGGCCTTTTGAATTTTTTCCTTAACCATAAAACCACCATCCTTTCTGAGCATAGGATAACACAAAAATTCGTCCCCAGATGATTTTGGGGACGAATCGTCATTTCCAGGTGATGAATTGCAATTTTATACCTGCGGAAGCAGTATTTCCGTTGTAAACGCTCCGTCCTCGCTATTGCGGCTGATATAGCCATCGAGCCGTTCCACAATGGCATCAATACGCACCAAGCCAAAGCCGTGACCTTCTCCCTTGGTGCTGCGGAAAAGTCTACCTTCCTTTTTCAACTTCTTATCTGCGGTGAAGTTGGTGAAGGAAATATAGAGTTGGGTGTTCTTCATATCCATATAGACACGAATGAGCCGTTGTTCCTCCGGCAGCTTCACACTTGCTTCGATGGCGTTGTCAAAAAGATTGCCGATGATGCAGCACAAATCAATCTCAGAGGATTTCAGCTTGACGGGAATATGGGCATCCGCAACCACCGCAATACCCTTGGACTTTGCCAAAGAGATTTTTGAGTTCAGAATCGCATCCGTCATGGGATTACCTGTCTTGATAACCGTATCCACGGTAGTCAAATCTTCATCCAGCAGGTCAAGATAGTTCTTGATAGCTTCCCAATTTTCTGTGGCGGCGTAGGCTTTCATCGTCTGAATGTGATTGCGGTAATCGTGCCGCCAACCACGAATCTGTCGATACATATTATCAACTTCACGATAATGCGTTTCAATCAGCTCGTGCTGATAGGATTCAATTTGTTTTTCTATGCGCTTTGAAAATAATCCCATCTGCTTCACCTCATGTTAATAATCGCTCGATTGATACCGTCATAAGCTCCTCTGGGCAAAGGAATGGCAGTTCCGTCAACGAGCTTAATTTCTGATTTGGTTACACGGCTGATCTGCGTCAGATTGATGATCGCAGAACGCCCGACACGGTAGAAACGTTCATCGAGCTGCTTTTCTAGTTCTCCGAGGGTCATTTTTACCGTCGTATCAGACAAGGCGTGTATTGTAACATAGTTTCTAAACACATCAGCGTACCGAATTTGATAAATCGGCAAACGCAGCATTTCTCCGCCGATCTCAAAATTCAATACCGTTTCATTTTTTTGCAGTTTCTCAGCAGCACGGTCAAGGACAGAACAGAGTTTTTCTTCCTTGACAGGCTTCATCAGATAGTGGAGTGCAGCTACCTCGTAGCCCTCCGAGATATAGTCGGAGTAGCCCGTGATGAACACGATCTGAACAATATCGTTGTTCTTGCGGAGCTGCCTCGCCATCGTCACACCGTCCATATCACCCATTTCAATATCCAGGAGCAGAATATCGTAGTCACTTTCCTCAGCATAGTGGAATAGGAAGTTTTCAGCAGACGTGAAAGTATCAGTATGTACCACCTGACCAGCTCCCGCCGCCCAGCGGTTCACCATATTCAAAACATATTCTCTGTCTGCATCCGAATCGTCGCAGATTGCAATTTTATATTTCATCAAAATAACCTCGTGTTGTAAAATATCTCATTTATACTCAATCAATACCACCACGGCAGCTCCAGCCAGAAGTTATCCAAAGC
>DAVZID010000112.1:0-5941 GCA_052273485.1 Lachnospiraceae bacterium | reverse complement strand
TAGAGTAGAATACAAAACTTTATTCAGTGAAAACTGCTTTAAATCATGAGTTTGGAATACATAGTCTGAAACATAATTACAGGCATCACGATAAACAGACATAGTTTCATCAAGCAAAACTTTATCTGCATCAGTAGCGACTATTTGAACTTTTGCTGTTATAGTCATCTGTTCCATAGATGTACTCCCTTCATTGATATTCCACTAGATATAGTATATAATATTGGTAAGTGCCGCGTCGATCCACTGCCATAACCGTGTGGGCATTGTCTACCTCGTAAACCGCATAGCCATTCTCATAGGCAGTCAGCTTTGCACCGTTCACGCTCGTCCGGGCCACTGCCACTGGGTTCATTTCCATGAGGGTCTTGAAGGTCGGGAGCTTCTTCTCCACCACCGTGTTGATCATTGCCTTCAGTTCACGCAGCGTGATGTGTGTGTTCAAAGACACCTGCTCTGCGGCCTGTGCCACGCTCTCTGCCACCTGCGGACGGCGAACCTCCATCACGCCTACGCCACCATTGATTGCTACAGCTCCAGTCATCATGTTCATCATTGTTCTGTCCTTTCCCCCGGACTTCTGGGAGGGAAAGATACCGAAGCAGGACGCAGATGAGGCACCAAACCGTCTGGCAAGGCTGTGAAACACAAAAAGCCCGATTCCAGAGATAGGTAGAGTGATCCCATTCGCATACCTCCAGCACCAGCAAATAAATCGCTGTACTGTGAGGTAGGTTCTGCTATGATATCCTTCGCCTGCTCTAGAATCGGGCTTACGATATTTTTTTTATTTGTCTGAGAGAGTACCGATAGATTCAAACTCTATGGTTCTGTGGGCTTGTCCCTTGAACTGACTATATGATAACAAAATGACGGTCTCTTGCAGATTTCAGACTTGACACACTTTGGGGTCAAATTTGATACATTTTTGAATTCACGATATTGTGGGCATAAAAAAAAGCCCAGATTTCTCCAGGCATGAAAAAAGCACCAACCATTTTCGAAGATTCCACGAAGGTCTATCTCGGCCTGATCTGAAATCTCGATATCATAAATCATAAACTGTAATCCTTGCGGATATCAGCAAAAACAGATTTTGCTGATCTAGCACGACCAGCCTGCATATCCGCATATCCTTTCTCTAGTTCTGCATTCATCTGTGCTTCTGATAATGCACTAACGTCTACAGGACGAGCGGATGGCATTTTCACTTCAAAAGGAAGTCCTCTTTGAAGAATAATTTGTTTGTAAAACATATTTATTGCATTGGATGCAGGAATTCCTAATGCTGCTAAGATTCCTTCTGCCTGTTCTTTTACATCAGGCTCTATGCGTGCGTATAAATTTGCTGATTTTGTTGCCATAGTAAACACTCCTTTCGAGTTTTTTCTAATTATATTATATCCATTTGTCCTGACAAAAGCAATACAAAATCAGCATTTTACAAATTGTTCATACTCCATACTCCAAATTCTACCAGTTGATTAAAAAATAATTCCTGCATGTACCTTTTCCCTTCAACGCTGATTTCTTTTGTTTCTATTCTATTTCAACTTATTTTCCTATGCGTTTTGTTTTATCATATCACACACAGTATGCTTTTACAAAAGTTTTTAATAAAGAAAAACTTGCTGATTGTGCTTCTTTCTTATCAAAGTACAAACAGTACCTCTTTTCCATATTGTCTGGCATAATCAGCCGTTATCATCGCTCCGCTCCCTCTGCCTGCTGCGATTACAATCAACCGATCCGACCACGCTGCAATCAAGCGATTTCTTTGTGGAAACGTGTAGTTTGACGGTTCTGTCCCCGGCGGATATTCCGACAATACCACCCCCTTTTCTTTTATTCGTTCCATAAGGCGCTCATGCTCTGCCGGATAACAAATATCGAGTCCATTTCCAACAATTGCAACTGTATAAGCACCTGAATTGATGCAGACGGTTCCCGCACAGGCATCAATTCCCTTTGCCATACCGCTGATTACAATCTCATCATTTGCGATACATTCACGCGTTATCTCTGCGCAATATTTCTTTGCTTCCTGCGTACATCGGCGGGCTCCCACAATTCCAACTGTCCTGTTTAGACTGTTTTGATTGTTTGAATCTTTTAAATTATCTGGAAGTACTCCCTGATAGTAAAAAACGGCTGGCGAATCTTTTACCATTTTCACTTTCATAGGATATCGTTCGTCTTCCTTTGTAAGGATGGAAATATTCTTTCGATTGCAATCCTCCAAAACTTTTTCTGCCTTCTCAAATGACCGGGCTGTTAAAATGCTGGCAATCTGTCGCTTTGTAATACCAGAAATCTGTTTTAAGCATTCTTCGTTTGCCTCATAGATAGCCTGGGGTGTTTTAAATTCTGCAAGAAGCCGTCCCTCCAGAACCGGCCCCACATAAGGAATCTGCGTTAACCAAATCCAATATTTCAAATCGTTCCTATTACAAGTCTCTCTCATCTTATGCTTACTTCACCACCATCATTTTACTATTGCTTTCATCCAGATCTCGGCATGAAATCACCTTTTTCGCATCCTGAAAACGAATTTTCTCCGCTCCATCCAAATCTGCGCTTGTTCTTGCCAAACGCAAAAGCTTATGAATTACTCTTGCACTGTATCCATATTTTTCGCTAGTTTCTTTTAACAAATCAAGCGACTCTCCATCCATCTCACAGTATTTTTTTATAAGAGATGTCGTCATCTGCGCATTGCAATTAATTCCCTCCTCTGATGCATAACGCGTTTGCTGAATCTTTCTCGCCGCTTCTACTTTTTTTCGCAATTCAGAAGAGGAATATGAAGTTGTCTTATTCTCCATATCAAAAAAATCAACAGGATGTACTTCCTTTTGAATATCAATGCGATCCATGATCGGTCCAGAAATCTTACCGCGGTATTTAATGATTTCATAGTCTGTACAGCGACACTTTGAACTGGGATAATATCCGCAAGGGCAAGGATTCATCGCTGTCACAAACATAAAATTAGCTGGATAGGTATGTGCGCCATTCACTCTGGCAACCGATACCTTTTTATCTTCTATCGGCTGACGAAGGGCATCTAACGTTTTTCTGGAAAACTCTGCCAGTTCATCGAGAAACAATACTCCATTATGGGCAAGAGAAACTTCTCCTGGCATTGCATTTACACCACCGCCGATTAACGCATTTAATGAAGCATTATGATGTGGTGCACGAAATGGCCTATTTTTCACAAGTGAATGCCCATTTAACAGAAGGCCAGATATACTGTATATTTTTGTCACTTCCAAGCATTCCTCCTCGGACATCTCTGGAAGAATCGTGGAGATTCGCTGGGCAATCATTGTTTTTCCACACCCCGGCTCTCCAATCATTAGCATATTATGGCCTCCCGCCGCCGCTAACAATGCAGCCTCTATCACTTCTTCCTGCCCTTTTACATCGGCAAAATCCAATGCACGCTCTACAAAACAAGAATCCCCTTCGCTCGTTCCCTGCTTTTCTACAAATGCCTGTTTTCCTTCTAGATAACGAATGATTTCCGTCAAATTCATAAAGCCAAAGGTTTCAATTCCATGGACAAGCTTCGCCTCTCCAACATTTGCCTGTGGAATAATCACTTTTTTAATTCCATTCTTTTTAGCAGATAGTATCATCGGCAAGATTCCACAGCACGCACGTAAGCTTCCATCTAACGAAAGCTCTCCAATAAAGCCATACTGATCTAACTCCTTTGCTGCAATATCCTCCGCCTCCTGCAATACGCCGATTGCCATCGCCAAATCAAAATGGGAACCTCTCTTCTTTTTATCTCCTGGCGCTAGGCTAATGATTACACGCTTTTTCGGAAATACATAACCGCTCTCATCAATTGCAGACTGGATTCGATCTCCAGCCTCCTTTACCGCAACATCTCCCATTCCAATGATTGATATCATCGGCTGACCATCTAATACTTTTGTTTCAATGTCTACTGTATAGCCATCTACTCCCTGTATTGCAAAACTTTTCACCACGGTAGCCATGTCTCATCCTCCCCTATTTCCTTTTGAATATTATTTTCGCTCACAATATATTTGTGAGTTAGATCCTCCACAAATTCCCGGTAATAAAAAATACTTTGCTTAAAATAAGAAAGTGTTTTCTCTCTTTCTGTAATCCGGTCATCTGCAATTCGAAGCATCGTGCGATAACTACTCCATGGATAATCTTCTGGATGCTCGGTTATCCTTGCCTTCACTGGATTCATATGAATATAGCGGCTTGTCTGTAAAAAATAACTATCATCTTTAACAAGACAAGATTTAAATCGACCTTCAAATACATGACCATGATAGCCATATTTCTGGTTATAATATGCTGCATAACAGCTAGTAATCCCTTTCACTGTTTTCCCAATCTCCTCCTCTCCCGTTTCAATTAGTAGATGGAAATGATTTGTCATCAAGCAATATGCATGTACGTAGCAGGCATGCTTTTCCATCATCTTTTTAAGAAGTATCAAAAATACTTGATAGTCTGTATCATCCTGAAAAATCTCCATTCTGCGGATTCCTCTTGCCATTGCATGATATGTTGCACCAGGATACCAGATTCTTTCTTTGCGAATATGCCCACCTTCTTTTTTATTTGCATTTCTATCTTTTAAGATGCTATCATTTATGATAGCTATAAAAGCAAGATAAAATCAACAACCTTTATCTTCTATCTTCATCTTTTTGCTCTCACTTTTTCTCACATTGTATCTAAATCACAAATTTCGATTTTTATCTTTTTTCCTAAAGCATCCGCATATTTTTGAAGCATAACCAAAGTCGGTACTCGAGAACCATTCTCAAAACGCGCGATATTTGCTGGCAGAACTCCTGTAATATCCGCTATATCTTGCTGTGTTTTTTTCTGGTATTTTCTTTCTGATACTAATTCTGCAATCAATGCAGATGACATCTGTAAGGTACTATTTTGAATCTCCTCTGCATATGCAAGTAGCCTTTTTTCGCGAACCTCCTTTTCTGCCTGATATTCCTTAATATTATTCATCGAAGACTGTCGTGTATTTTTTAATTTTTTCTGCATAGTATTTTTTCCTTAGTATAAGTTTTATTCTATTATATCATCAATGATAGTGTTTTGCAAGAGGTTTCTTACATTTCAACAAACTCACTCTCTGGTCGAACAGAGATTTGTTGTACGTTCATCGTATCAATGCGAATCCACAAATGTCTATCCAGAAATAAAATTAACTGATCAATTTCAGCTTCTCTCCCCTGCACTTCCATCTCTACACTTCCGTCATCCATATTTTTTACCCAGCCTACGAGTCCAAGTTGTCTGGCTTTGTAAACAGAATTATAGCGAAAGCCAACTCCCTGCACTCTTCCCCCAAAAATAATGTGTTTACGAACAATCTTATTATCTTTCATATTAATCTCCATTCCGTCTCCAAGCGACGGCACAAATAGTAATTTAGTACCGGGTACCTGGTACTCTAAACCATCATCATTACTCATGCAGCTCCAGCGGCAGTCCATCCGGGTCATGGAAGGAAGTCATCTTCTTGCTAGTATAATCATCCACACGGATCGGCTCACATTCAATGCCTACCTCCGCCAGCTCATTCACGGTCTGCTCTACGCTGTCTACACAGAATGCAAGATGACGCAGCCCACAGGCTTCCGGGCGATTCACACGCTTCGGAGGATTCTCCTCGGCAAAAATCTCCAGCTCAGTATATTCATTAACACGAAGATCCAGCTTCCAGTCCTTACGCTCCGGGCGGTAGTTTTCCCGGATGACAGCAAAGCCCAGCTTGTTCACATAAAAATTCTTTGGGGCTTCGTAGTTAGATACGATGATTGCAATAAGTTTAGTACCAGGGGTCTGGCACCTAATGGCTGGCGGACAGATTTGATGCGCCTCGCACCATTGCTTATCCGTAAGTCCACTCAAGCGG
>DAVZID010000111.1:0-6131 GCA_052273485.1 Lachnospiraceae bacterium | reverse complement strand
TGCGGGTGTAGTTCAATGGTAGAACACTAGCCTTCCAAGCTAGATACGTGGGTTCGATTCCCATCACCCGCTTTGCAGAAGCGATTCTGTATAACATATGCGCGAGTGGCTCAGTGGTGGAGTATCGCCTTGCCAAGGCGAGGGTCGCGGGTTCGAATCCCGTCTCGCGCTCTTACTTAAAGGAAGTCCGATGGACTTCCTTTTTCGTATCTATATTTTTACAAGTGCGTCAATGTTTATAGCAAGCCCTTCGGTGAATGGCTTTCACGAAGGCGCTAACGAAACCATCACCGAAGGGCTTTTCGTAAACCTCCCCTCTTGCTTCTAATTTTTTTTGTGGTATAATACTGATGCAAAAAGCAGGCGATGTTCGCCTGCTTCTTAACTCTATTTCCCGGGGTTACACTTTTTGTACGTATTGCATGTATTGTACTTTAATTGCGTGCCCCATTCTCACAAAAAGGAAAAGGACTATTAAACTTATTATGAAACGCTTACTTCATTTTTTATCGTTAAGCTTTTTCGGTGCACTCTCCTGCCTGATCATATGCGGATGTACATCTGTCCAGACACCGCTCTCCTATTTTCGCACTGGCCTTACTACCTACCGCGAACTCATAGATGACGTAATCGGGCAGCGAAGCGAAGATGCTGTGTTCTCCTCTGCAGCAGATGTTTCCCCGTCTGTTTCATCTGTTACAGAAACCCTAATCTCTTCTACGCCTCTGTACGCCGATTACAGCTATTATCTGCCCACATTGGAATCCGATGAAGCAGAAAACTTTCAGGCGCTCTACGCTGGCATACAGGCCTTTGAGGACACGATCACACTTCCAGTTGCCACTAGTTCAGAAGAAATCAGTGATCTGATGCATCTTTTAGCAAATGAATGCCCGGAGCTTTTGCAGCTGTCCTCACGCTGGGTAGAACACTCTAACCTACTCGGTCTTGTTGTCTCTGTTTCCCCTGAATATACGCTCTCAAAGGAAGCCTTCGACGCACAGACTGCTGCAATCAATGCTCTGATTCAAAACTGGCAGACTACGCTCTCTGGTCAAAGTGCTTATCAGGCCGAGCTTACGATCTATAATTATATTGTTGAAAATTGTGTTTATTCCGCGCAAGCAAAAAACTGTCAAAGCGCCTATGGTGCTTTAATTGACGGACAGGCAAAATGTGATGGGCGTGCGAAAGCGCTTGTCTGGGGACTTCGAAGCCTCGGTATCAAAAGTTCTGTCATTACCGGAAGCACACATGCATGGGTCATCGCCCATATCGGTGATTTTGATTACAATGTAGATCCTACTTATGACGACAATGAAGACGATGGTATTCAGCAGCCGCTCTGCTATGCCTACTTCAATGTCCCGGAATCCGCAATCGCATCGGATCCATACCCGGCGGACGACTTTTACCAGAGGCGCGGCTATCCGGACACCACACGTTGGGATTTTAATTACCATGTCCAGTCTGGTCTGTGGATATCCGCCGACACACCAGACAGCGATCCATCGGCTGGCACTGCCCTCGACCGCGCAAGAGCGCTCTTCGTTGCTCAGGCCGAAAATGTATGGGAGTCTGGCAGTGAGGGGCTTGTAATGATTCGCTTTGAAAGTGCTTCCGATTATAGCGAAGCAGCAGCGTCCTACAATAGCTGGATTCAGTCTTTCATTAACATGCATGCCGCAGGATGCAATCTAGTAAACTATGATTTTTCAAATCAGCAGCTGCTTGCTGTAAAGCTTTCCTTCTATTAAAATGTATATGCAAGAAAAAGATCAGTGATCGAATGGAATCTTCTTCCAATCATCACTGATCTTTTTTACTAATTTATAATGTTTATGATGTTTCCTAGTTTACGATGCTGTATACTCCTTATTTCCAAAACGACACAAATCGCCCATCCATACAAGCTCAACCGTTCCGATCGGACCGTTACGCTGCTTCGCAATGATAACTTCCGTGATTCCCTTTGACGGCGAATCCTTATTGTAATATTCGTCTCGGTAGAGAAACATTACAATATCCGCATCCTGCTCGATCGCGCCGGACTCTCGAAGGTCGGAAAGCATCGGACGGTGATCCGTTCTTGTCTCACAGGCACGAGATAGCTGTGACAGTGCAATCACCGGCACATTCAGCTCTCTGGCAAGCGCCTTTAAGGATCGAGAAATATCAGAAATCTCCTGCTGTCTGCTGTCGCCCTTTCTAGTTCCACTTCCACTCATCAACTGCAAATAGTCGATCATGACACAGTCCAGGCCATGCTCTAGCTTAAACTTGCGACACTTCGATCGAAGCTCTGCAACGGTAATACCCGGTGTATCATCCAGCAATAACTTTGTGTTTGCGATGACACCAGAACTCTCTACGACTTGATCCCAATCGCTGTCGGACAAATTTCCAGTACGAAGCGTCTGCGAATCGACACGTGACTCCATGGACAGCAGACGATTTACCAGCTGCTCCTTTGACATCTCAAGAGAAAAAATTGCAACCGTCTTCTTATCCTTTATGGTCATATTGTGTGCCAAATTGAGTACAAATGCCGTCTTTCCCATGGAAGGACGTGCCGCAATCAAAATCAGATCGGACGGCTGCATACCAGAGGTTTGACGATCCAGATCCGTATAGCCAGTAGAAAGACCCGTTACCATGCTGTGGTTTCTGGATGCAATCTCGATCTTATTTACAACATTGATTACGACATCGCGAATCGGCACATAATCGCTTGTAGTTCGATTTTCGAGCAAACCGAAAATGCGCTTCTCTGTCGATTCAAGAATCGTGTTGACATCCTCTTTTTCCATGTAACAGTCATTTGCAATTTCCTCGTTAATACGGATGAGACGCCGAAGCAGTGCCTTCTCGTACACCAGATTCGCATAATAACGGACATTCACGGAAGTCGGCACCATATTAAGCAACTCACGGAATGCTGCAATGCTATAGCTTTCCGGCGGCACATCCTTTGTCTTTAACTGCTCCTGAACTGCTACCAGATCGGTCGGTTTTCCCTCATTATAAAGCTCGGTAATCGCTTCAAACATGGCACCGTACTGCCGTCCGTAAAAATCATCCGAATGAATGATCTCACTGGCAGCCGATATGGCTTCCTTATCCATGAGCATACAGCCGATCACGAGCTGTTCGGCCTCTGTATTGTGCGGGAGTACCCGTTTTATTAATGCCTCTTCCATGTTTGTTATGCTTCCTGAACCTTAACTGTCAGCTTTGCGGTTACTTCTCTGTGAAGCTTAACCGGAACGATCATTGTTCCACAAGCCTTAATTGGCTCTGGCAGAACCATCTTCTTCTTGTCAATCTCAAGGCCTAACTGCTTCTCGCATGCTACCGCGATTTCCTTTGTGGAAACAGAACCAAACAGCTTGCCACCCTCGCCTGTCTTAACACTAAGTACAACCGGCTTTGCCTCGATCTTTCCTGCCAACTGCTTTGCTTCCTCTAGCTTCTGTGCTGCGATTCTGTCCTCATTTGCCTTCTGCAGCTTCAGATCGTTTAAGTTCTTTGCAGTTGCCTCGATTCCAAGCTTCTTTGGAAGCACGAAGTTTCTTGCGTAACCGTCATTGATCTTTACGCGCTCACCTTTTTTTCCAAGTGACTTTACATCCTGTAATAAAATTACTTCCATTTTCTTTTCCTCCATTTGCTGCTCTCATGTTTTTCACTGATCTTATCAAAATCAGCCCTTTACCTCTTCGCCCTTCTCTTCCTGAGCCATCAACACATCCTTCAACATGCACCTAGCCTCTCCGAGCGTTACATCGCGAAGCTGTGCGCCGGCAACATTCATATGGCCGCCTCCGCCAAGCTTCTCCATGATCGTCTGTACATTGACCTCATCAATGGAACGGGCGCTGATGTAAATCATATTTTCATACTCCGTCATCACAAAGGATGCGCGGATGCCGCGAATGCCAAGCAGCTCGTTGGCTGCCTGTGCCGCAATGACCGTCGGATTGCTGGTCATATCACTCGGACATACACTGATGGCGTAGCGCTCATGGAACATCTCCACCTCACGCACAGCCTCTGCCTTTGCCTTGTAATCTTCCATATCATCACGGAAGAGCTTTCGCACTCTGGTAATATCTGCGCCGTTTCGACGCAAGAATGCTGCGGCCTCGAAGGTACGCACACCGGTATTGTTCATGAAATTATTGGTATCCACAACAATTCCAGAATACATTGCATCGGCATCCGTTGGACGAATCCGAATTGAGTCTGAATAATACTGCAAAATCTCCGCTACCATTTCGCTGGCAGATGATGCATATGGCTCTACATAGCTGAGCACAGCGCCCTCAATGCAGTCACGCGACTGACGGTGATGATCCAATACCACCACATGCTGCGCCAACTTTAAAAGCTCTGGACACTCGGTTCTGCTTGGGCGGTTGTTGTCGACCACAATCAAAAGCGTACGCTCTGTGATATTCTGAATTGCGGTTTCGTTATTGATAAACAGCTTATTTCCATATTCTTCTTCCTCACCCAATCGGGCTAAGAGTGGCTTTATGCTGTTTGCGATCGTATTTAGTACGATATGAACTTCCTTTTCGGATGTTCTGGCGGCACGATAGATACCGACAGATGCGCCGATGCAGTCTGCATCGCTGATTGAATGGCCCATGATCAAAACATCGGATGATGCCTCGATTAGCTCCTTTAACGCCTGTGCCTTTACACGCGCCTTTACACGCGTATTTTTGCCCTGACTCTGTGTACGACCACCATAATAGGTAATCTCATCTTGATTTTTCAGAACAACCTGATCGCCGCCTCGACCAAGTGCCATATCGATCGCCATACGCGCATAGTCATAGTTCTTGGAATAGCTTCCGCCATTGATTCCAAGTCCAATACTGATCGTGACATTTATGGTATTTCCGATACTGATTGTCTTAACATCCTCAAGAAGCGAGAAATCATTTGCCTGCATTTCTTTTAAATGCTCATTGCTGACAATAGCAAAATATTTGTCATTCTCCAGCTTCTTGATTACGCCGTGATAAGCACTAATGTACTTTGTGATCTGACGGTCAATCAATGCAGACAGTAGGGGACGTCTCGTCTCCTCTGTTGAATCTAGCGCCTCATCGTAATTGTCCAGATAAATCAGTGCCGCAACAAGCTTTTCGTCCTCGACCTTCTGTTTCCAGCCAAGCATCTCGGTCTCATCGGACAGATACACAGCATACATAAGCGGCGCATTCTTGCTCTGGTCCTCCTCATCGACTACAGTGTCCACAATATCGCGAATCGACACTCCCTTGATCGTGATCTGATATTTTCTTCCCAGATACTCCGAATGAACATGAACAATTTTCTGATTTTTCGGAAACTGTCTTTCGATTCCCGGAAACAAAGCAGCCAGATTCTTGTGCGAGTTGTTATTCAACTGAACAATCTGTTTAAACGATTGGTTCATCCAGATCAGCCTACCCGTCTCATCTGCCACACCGTACGGAAATTCCATCTCCTGAAGCAACTGCTTTTGGATCTGGGCATATCCTGCACCGAATCCAACCATATCACTGTTAATTCTACGGTGGTAGTAGATTGAGAGCGCCATCAGACCTATGATTAGAACAATCGAGCAAGCACTCGCCGCCACACCTGCCATCCAGTCAATCATCGTGACAATGATACTTAGAATCAAAAGTGCAATGCAGACAAGAAGCGGCCAATTCATATACGCACTTAAGCTTCCATGTACCTTCACTGCATCTTGCTTCTGCGTCTCGCGAAGCTTTTCCTTCTCCTCGCGCTTTCTGTCTATATCCTGCAAAGCAGCTTTTCTCTCTGCCGATATTCTCTCAGATTCTCCCGGCTCCGGTACCGTTTCACCCGGCTTATTTTTTTCCTCCATATCCATCTCTCCCCTGCCTGTCATGCAGGCAACGTTGTTTCAATCCACACCTACGAGATGTGGGAGATTTTTGTGTCAGTTTTGTAAAAAGTTTGTCAGGAACTTGTCCTGAGATCTTTACAAAGCCATACATGGCAAGTATAACACATTTGGGTGGAAATAGGAAGTAGGAAATTATAAGGACAGCTCTGACGAGTAAACTTCTCGTTTTTTTCTTTTACGGAATTTCTACCAAGCT
>DAVZID010000110.1:0-6157 GCA_052273485.1 Lachnospiraceae bacterium | reverse complement strand
AAACGAAAACAGTTTGCAGCTGGTACAAGAATATATTAAAAATCAATAAGCAGCAGCAAAGGCATTCACCCACGCCCATGCGGTGCGTAACTCCTATGGACGTGGTACTCTGCCTGCTTTGATAGAAAAGGATTTTACCTATGGACATACAGACAAATTCCATTGAACCAATTGTATCCATAAAAAATTTAATAGTGACAAGAAAAGATGGCCGACTTTTAGTCGATCATCTTTCTTTGCAGTTGCGTCGAGGTGAGACGCTTGGCCTGGTTGGCGAATCGGGATCTGGAAAAACATTGACATTAAAGAGCCTGGTTGGACTTCTTCCGAAGAATTTGAAGGAACAGTACGAAGAAAAAAAGATTAGTGGCAATGTGGCAATGATTTTCCAGAATCCGATGAGTGCGCTTGATCCGCTTTGTCCGGTGTTTGACCAGCTGACAGAGGTTGTTAGGATCCGTCAGAATGTCTCGAAAAAAGAGGCTCGTTTTCGGGCAGAGAAGTTACTTACGCGTCTTGGTCTTCCAGCAGAATTATCGAAGAAAGATCGCTTGCCATCCGAACTTTCCGGTGGACAATGCCAGCGTATTCTAATTGCGATGGCGCTTGCCTGCAATCCGGATGTGCTTTTATGCGATGAGCCAACCACGGCACTTGACGTGACGGTTCAAAAGCAGACACTGGATTTGATTCAGGATTTACAGAAGGAGATGAATTTTGCCATTTTATTTGTCACGCACAACCTAGCAGTGGCGGCAAGTATTTGCAGCCATCTCGCCGTCATGCAGAATGGAAAAATCGTGGAGAGCGCCGAGACAAAGCAGTTGCTTCAGACACCACAGGAGGCATATACAAAAATGCTGTTATCCGCTATTTTGCGTGTTCCGCATCGAAAGGAGTGTGAGTAAATGGACAACGCATTACTGGAAATCCGAAACATCCGGGCATCTTATAAGGATTTCCCAGCATTAAAAGATGTAAGTCTTACGGTAAAAGCGAACACAGTTCTTGGTCTGGTTGGCGAATCTGGCTCTGGAAAGTCTACACTTGCAAAGGTGATTACCGGCCTACTCAAAGAAGATGATGGTAAGATTTTCTTTGAGGGGGAACTGCTCACGAGACAAAATCGTTTCTCACAGACACGCATGCAGCGACAAAAAATTCAGATGGTATTCCAGAATCCAGAAGGATCTTTAAATCCAAAGCATACGATCGGAAAAATTTTGTCAGATGCCATGCTGTTTCACAAAATTACAGATCGGGCACATGTAAAAGAGGCGTGTCAGGAGTGGGTGCGTCGTATGGAGCTTCCAGAGGATACACTCTCACGATTTCCAGCATCCTTTTCCGGTGGACAAAAACAGCGAATTGCACTGGCTAGAGCGCTCTGCGTCTCACCGAAGCTCTTGATTGCGGATGAGCCGACCAGTGCACTTGACGTATCCGTACAGCAGCGCATTTTACAGCTCATCAAAGAGTTAAAGCAGGAGATGGGGCTGACGATTCTTTTTATTTCTCATGATATGGGTGTCATCTACGATATTTGCGATGAGGTGGCGGTTATGAAGGATGGTAAAATTGAGGAAGCTGGAGAAAAGGAAGCATTTTTTGAAAATCCGAAGACCGAGTATGGAAGACTGTTGCTCGACAGTGTGCCGAAGCTGCCGTATTTGGGGTGAAGATCGCTTTACAGAAGATAATAAATTGTGCGAGAGAAAGACAATGAGAGGAAACGGGAGAAAACATGGAAAAGAAAGCAGACTGGATAAAAGAAGTTTATGTGGATCATGCAAATCATTCAAATGCTTCAAAGCATCCAAATGATCCAAATTGCTCAAATGATCCGAATCGCTTAAATGATATTGGCTCGATCCAATATGAGATTCCAGGCTTTGTGGATTTTCATCTTCATGTGGGCTGGACAGACTTTGATCATGCCGATCAGGAAAAAAGAAGTACACAGAATGTTGAGAGTCGTATTCAACATTGTCTGAGTAAACTATCTGCGATGGGCTTTCGCGTGGTGCGCGATGCAGGTGGGCTTGAGAGTATTCGGGCAGAGGCGTGGAAGCCTTGTGCCGCAGCGCATGAGCTTTCTGTTGTTGAATGTGGTGGAATGGTAAACGGTGAGAATGCTAACGACAATGCCTTTCAGGATCAGGTAAAGAATCGTACCAGTCGCTGGGTAAAAATCTTTGTGACAGGAGGTGTCGGAGCGCCGCCAGAAAAGGTATTGACTCCGACAATGAAAAAAGAAACCTTCTTTAAGTTGGTACACGACTATCATGCAACCGGAAAGCTTGTTATGGTTCATACTTGGGGTGGTGACAGTTTAGACTGGTGTATTGAGGCAGGTGTGGACTCGGTTGAGCATGGCATTTATATGAGTGAAAGACAAGCATATGGGCTGGCAACAAAAAACATTCTCTATGTGCCAACTGCATCTGTTTATCAACTGCTTGCTGCCGATGGCAATCCCATGCAGGTGGCACCATTTTTTGCAGAGCATGCGCGTCCGGCCGTTTTGGCACATCAAAAGGCAGTGGAATATTGCGTAAGAGAAGGTGTGCGCATGACCTGTGGCACTGATTTTTATTCCGATCCCAAGTTGTTAGCACACGAATATGAGGAAGTTTTTGCTTTGCAGCGCTATGGCGTGTCAAAAGAGGTGGCCTGGGCTGCATTTTGCAGACAGACACTTACCGAAAAAGAGACGGGTGCGTGTGCACATTCAACGATCCGGTTAAATCGCCATCCATATGAGATTGCTTCACCAAAGGAGTTGAAAGCCGCGATTGTTCGCCGATGAAAGCAAATGCTTTTGCTGATTTTTGAATGAGTTATCCCTAAAATCCTTTGAATATTTTTTTAAAATTATGTCGGATTTCTTGACAGATACTGAAAAATGCGTTATAGTAAAAGTCCTTTTGCAAAAGAATGTACAGCATGTACGAGAACGGACAAACCCTAGAACGGACGGGCCCGAAGGTGGGACAAACCGGATCAGATAGGTATTTTTATGGCAAAATCCATAAAAGGCAGACCTACTTGGCAAGATACAGTTCACACAAATGTGTGCGACAGTGATTCATTTTTGTATGACTACCAGGAGGAAGTACGATGATTACAGTACAAAATTTATCTAAGACCTACAAGGTCGCAAAACGAAAGGCGGGCATGAGAGAGGCCTGCCACAGCTTATTTCGGCGTGAATACGAAGAGATTCATGCACTTGATCACATCAGTTTTCAGATTGAGGACGGAGAGATGATCGGATACATTGGACCGAATGGAGCTGGAAAAAGCACTTCAATTAAGGTACTCAGCGGCATTTTAACACCAGATGAGGGGACTTGTGTTGTCAATGGAAAGATTCCGTGGAAGGATCGCATTTCCTACGTGAAGGATATTGGTGTCGTATTTGGACAGCGAAGTCAGCTCTGGTGGGATGTGCCGGTAATTGATTCATTTGAATTGCTTCGGGATATTTATTCCATTCCACAGACAATGTACCAAAATAATCTCGAAGAATTGACGGAACTTTTAAACTTATTCGAGCTTTTAAAGACACCGGCAAGACAGCTCTCACTTGGACAACGAATGCGCTGTGAGATTGCAGCATCGCTTCTTCACAGTCCCAGCATTCTTTTTCTAGATGAGCCTACGATCGGACTCGACGCAGTGTCGAAGCTTGCCGTGCGTGATTTTATTAAGCAGCTCAATCAAATCCACAAAACAACCGTAATATTAACCACTCACGATATGCAGGACATTGAGGCACTCACGAACCGCATTCTGTTGATCGGAAAAGGGCGCATTCTGATGGACGGTAGTCCGCAGGAGCTAAAGCAAGGCGCAGCATCTATGGATGAGGCTGTTGCAAAGCTGTATCGCAGCCTTGAGATTTAAGAGGGGAGATGAATCAAATGAAAAAGTATCTCTCTTTTTTTCGTATGCGCTTTTTAATGGGACTACAGTATCGCGCAGCGGCAGCAGCCGGTGTTGTCACCCAGTTTACATGGGGCTTTATGGAACTTCTTGTTTTTCGGGCATTTTATCAGGCAGATGCCTCTGCTTTTCCGATGAGCTTTGAAGCCGTCGTCAGTTATATTTGGCTACAGCAGGCATTTTTGGCACTGTTTATGGCATGGATGATGGAGACTGAGATTTTTTCTTCCATTGTAGATGGGAATATCGCTTATGAAATGTGTCGTCCCGTCCACATTTACTCCATGTGGTTTGCAAGAAGTGTCGCGAATCGTGTGTCAAAGGCAGTGCTTCGCTGTGCGCCAATTTTAGTCGTGGCGTTGTTTTTACCAAAGCCCTATCGACTGACGCTTCCACAAAATCCGATGACGCTTTTCTTATTTTTCTTAACACTGATACTTGGAACATTAGTAACAGTTGCGATCGGTGTTATTATTTATACCTGTTGCTGCTTTACCATTTCAGCGCAGGGGATTCGTATCTTTTATGCGTCCGCATGCGAACTTTTATCGGGTCAGATTGTGCCGATTCCCTTTATGCCAGAGATGGTGCAGCGTGTGTTAAAGGTGCTTCCGTTTGCCGCGATGCAGAACGTGCCATTTCGAATTTATTCAGGCGATTTAATGGGGCAGGACATGGCAGAAGCAATTTTTCTTCAAATCTTCTGGCTTATTGTGCTTGTCGGAGGCGGCTGGCAGTTTGCCCGGCTTGCTGAAAAGAAACTGGTTGTACAGGGAGGGTGAGTCATGGAAGAGAAAATGAAAAGCAAGAAAAACGAAAAAGAGAAAAAAGACAAGAAAGTCTCGGCACTGAAATTGTATTGCCATTACGTTAGTATTCACATCCGTAGTACCATGCAGTACAAGACCTCCTTTTTCCTGACAACACTAGGACAATTCCTACTTTCCTTTAACGTGTTTGCAGGAATTACCTTCATGTTTCAGCGCTTTCACGAGGTCAAAGGTTTTACCTACAGCGAGGTACTGATCTGCTATGCGCTTGTTCTAGTTGAATTTTCTTTAGCAGAGATGATTGCCAGAGGCTTTGACAGCTTTTCTGGGATGGTACGTTTCGCTGAATTTGACCGTGTGCTGGTACGACCGCGAAATGAAATTCTTCAAGTGCTTGGAAGTAAATTTGAACTGTCAAGATGCGGACGTGCCTTTCAGGCAGTGATTCTGTTTGTCTATGGTGTCATGACAGTACATATTGACTGGAATCTGACACGCGCATTAACTGTCGTTTTTATGCTGATTGGCGGAGCGGCCGTCTTTTCTGGATTGTTTATGGTGTATGCGGCACTTTGCTTTTTTATACTGGACGGTCTTGAGTTTATGAATGTCCTAACAGATGGCGCGAGAGAATACGGCAAATATCCGATTGGAATCTACGGAAAGCGCATGTTGCAGTTTTGTACCGTGATTGTTCCGTATGCGCTGATTCAATATTATCCGCTGTTGTTTTTGCTTGGAAAAACACATTCCCTTTGGAATATGGTGATGCCACTGTTTGCTGTTATTTTCTTAATCCCGTGTTATGTGTTGTGGCGCGTTGGTGTGCGCCACTACAAGTCAAGTGGATCGTGAGAGTGCTTAGCTTTCTGAGTCTTCGTGATAGTTGACCGAGCGATCATAGTGATGAAATTGTGTGATGCGATCTGGCTTCTTACAGGAAGCCTGAAGCTTTGTCTTTAATTTATCCATCTCAGAAGTGGTAAGATGTGTATAGGCATCTTCTGGGCGGCGTACATAGTAGCGGAAGGAGAACAAATCACGCTTTTCCTCGGCAAGCTCTGTAGTTGTCCAGAACTCATGGAAGGAAGTAAAACGCTTCTCATAAAAATCAGTTTCGAAGCGCTTAAATCCAGCCTCATTTTCATAGAAATAGTGGCGATTGCCATTCTGATAAACGACTTCAATATAAGAGAAAATTTCTTCTGTGCCTTGGCTTGGGCAACAGCAACCCAAATTAAAGACAATATCATTTATCACATGACCCTCACGCCAAGATGCAATATCGTTAAGTAATAAAGAAAAATCCATTGTAAACCTCCCAGTAATAGTAAAAATGTTTCTAATTTCTGCCGTGCAATTACAATTTGGCTTTGCGATCATCCAGCTTTGACGAGTAAAAAAATAATATAAAAAAACCTCCCACTTTTCGGGGATTT
>DAVZID010000109.1:0-6329 GCA_052273485.1 Lachnospiraceae bacterium | reverse complement strand
AAAAAATGTTAGCAATTAACATGAGTGATGTAATCAACGTGTTAACAACTTTACGCCCATACTTAATCGCATTGGCAGTCGTATTAGTTGTTGCAATTATCGTTTTGATTGCATGTATCAAAGTAAAAGAGAAAGCAAATAGGAAAATGATTCGCTCTCAGGCAGGAATCGCACTTTTACTTGCAGTAGTAATTATTGTTAATTTAATCTGTTACATTCCAATGTCAAGCATGATCTCGCTTGCAACTGGAAATGGAACAATCTCAGGGGAGACTTCAGCAGAGGCAACAAAGCTTGTTGAAGCAACAGCAGAAGAAGGAATCGTTCTTTTGAAGAATGAGGAAAGCTCACTTCCATTAGACAGCTCTTCAAAATTGAACGTATTCGGATGGGCTTCTACCAACCCATGTTACGGTGGAACCGGTTCTGGATCACTTTCAGATGCTTATGAAACAGTGACACTTCTTCAGGGACTTGAAAATGCAGGATTCACATTAAACACAGAACTTTCAGATTTCTATACAAGTTACCGTGCAGATCGTCCGGAAGTAGGAATGTGGGCACAGGACTGGACACTTCCAGAGCCAACAGCTGATTCTTACACAGATGATATGCTGGACAGAGCAAAAGAGTTCTCTGAAAAAGCAGTGGTAGTCATTACTCGTGTTGGTGGTGAGGGTGCAGACCTTCCTACAGATGTAAGTCAGGTTACTTATAAAAACAACTCAGATGATTATAATGACTTTGAAGCTGGAGAGCACTACTTACAGCTTAGCCAGACAGAGAAAGATATGTTAGAGTTAGTATGCAGCAACTTTGATGATGTAACGGTCATCTACAATGGTGCAAACGCAATGGAACTCGGATTTATCAACGAGTACGAGCAGATTAAGAGCGCAATCTGGTGTGCAGGTACAGGTCAGTCAGGATTTAACGCACTTGGTAAAGTATTATCAGGAGAAATAAATCCATCAGCAAAAACAGTTGATACATTTGTATCAGATTTAACAGCTACACCTACAGCAAATAACTTTGGTCTCTACACATATGAGAATATGTTAGACTACGCAGTAGCAGATAAATTTACAGGTGTAAAAGCATCTCCAAGTTTTGTAAACTATGTAGAAGGTATTTACGTAGGATACAAATTCTATGAGACAGCAGCAGACGAAGGTCTGATTAACTATGATGAAGCAGTCGTATATCCATTTGGTTATGGATTATCATACACAACCTTCACACAGGACATGAGTGAAATCACAGACAATGGTGATGGAACAATCAGCTTTGACGTAACTGTAACAAATACAGGTGATGTCGCTGGTAAAGATGTAGTAGAAGTATACTACAACCCACCATACACAAATGGCGGAATCGAAAAAGCAACAGCAAACTTAATCGAGTTTGAAAAGACAGAAGTGTTAGAGCCAGGTGCTTCTGAGACAGTAAAAGTCACTCTTGCAACAGAAGATATGGCATCTTACGATGACAAAACAGCGAAAGCTTACGTATTAGAATCAGGAGATTACACAATCTCAGTTAACTCTGATTCACATACAGAGTTAGATTCTGAAGTTTACAATGTTGCTGAGACAATCGTTTACGATGGAGAAGAAGGACGTGAGTCTGACGAGCTTACAGCTACAAACCAATTTGATTATGCAGCAGGAGATGTTACATACCTTTCTCGTGCAAATGGATTTGCAAATTATGCAGAAGCTACAGCAGCTCCAACAGACTTTGTAATGGCTGATGAGTATACAGCTACATTTATGAACAACAGCAACTACAACCCAGAAGACTACAATGATGATTCAGATGAAATGCCTACAACAGGTGCAAAGAACGGATTATCGCTTGTAGACTACAGAGGTGTGGATTACGATGATGAAAGCTGGGATGCATTATTAGATCAGCTTACAATCGAGGAAATGGATAGGATGATTGCTCTTGGTGGATACCAGACATCAGCAGCAAAGAGCGTTGGTAAGATTATGACAATCGACTGCGATGGTCCAGCGTCTATCAACAATAACTTTACACAGACAGGATCTGTTGGATTCCCATCTGCAGTTATGATTGCAGCTACATGGAACAAAGATATCGCAAAACAGTTTGGTCAGAGCATCGGTAAGATGGCTGACGAGATGGATGTGTCTGGTTGGTATGCACCAGCTATGAACACACATAGAAGTGCATTTGCAGGACGTAACTTCGAGTATTACTCAGAAGATGGAATCCTTTCAGGATATATGGCAGCAAATGCTGTTCAGGGTGCTGAAGAGTATGGTGTATACGCTTATATCAAACATTTTGCATTGAATGATCAGGAAACAAACCGTACAGGAATGCTTTGTACATGGTCAAATGAACAGGCAATCCGTGAAATCTATCTGAAACCATTTGAAATCGCAGTAAAAGATGGTGGAGCAAAAGCGGTTATGTCAGCATTCAACTACATTGGAACAACTCCAGCCGGAGCTGATAATACACTTCTTAACACAGTACTTCGTGATGAGTGGGGATTCAGAGGATTTGTATTGACTGACTACTATGGTGTATACGGATACCAGGATGCAGACCGTATGATTCGTAACGGAAATGACTGTATGTTAGTTGCGTACGATACAGAGACAAACCATGTAACAGATACAAAGAGTGCAACAAGTGTCAAAGCAATGAGACAGGCTTGTAAGAACATTATGTACACCGTTGTAAACTCTCGTGCATACGCACCAGAAAACTACAATACAGGATTATTGCCATGGCAGATGGCCGGTATCGCAATCGACGTTGTATTTGCAGGAGTAATCGTTGTATTAGAAGTTCTTGCAATCAAAAGATACAAAAAAAGAAAAGCAGAAGTTGCTCCAGTAGCAGCTGGTGCAGATAAAGAGTAATCTCATTGAGATGATAGAAGTAAGAAGGAAAGATGGAACCGGACCAGGAAATGGCTGGTTCCCTTTTCCACATTTGTTGGAGGAAAGAAGTGAAACATCAGGATTTATTAAATAAGATGACACTCGAAGAGAAGGCGGCAATTCTTAGCGGAAAAAATGAATGGCAGAGCCGCGATATTCCACGTCTTGATATTCCATCCATCGCTTGTTCCGATGGACCTCATGGAATTCGAAGACAGGAGGGTGAAGGCGACCACCTTGGATTAAATGCATCACTTCCGGCAACGTGTTTCCCAACGGCAGCGACTGTGGCAAACAGCTGGAATGAAAGTCTCGGCGAAGAGATTGGTGCTGCGCTTGGTGAGGAAGCAAAGGTCCAGAATGTAAATGTACTGTTAGGACCGGGACTGAATATGAAGAGAAGTCCATTATGTGGTCGTAACTTTGAGTATTTTGCAGAAGATCCTTATCTTGCAGGTAAGATGGCAGCAGCCTATGTAAAGGGAATCCAGAGTCAGGGTGTGGCGGCATGTCCAAAACATTTCGCGGTGAATTCACAGGAGCTTCGCCGTATGGCAATGAATTCTGTACTTGATGAGAGAACATTAAGAGAGATCTATCTGACTGGATTTGAAATCGCAGTCAAAGAAGGAAAAGCAAAGAGCATCATGACCAGCTACAATGAGATCAATGGCACATATGCGAATGAGAATAAACATTTGGTGCAGGAAATTTTGCGTGGCGAATGGGGATTTGACGGATTCGTAGTAACGGACTGGGGCGGATCAAACGATCATGTCGCAGGTGTGGCAGCAGGCTCGAATCTTGAAATGCCAAATCCTGGTCTGGACTCGGCAAGACAGGTGATCAAAGCTGTTGAAGAAGGTCGACTGACCATGGAAGAGCTTGACCTCTGTGTGGATCAGCTTTTAGATATGATTCTGACATTGACAGAGAATGCAAAAGACAAACCAAAGTCCTTCAGCGAGACAGAGCATCATGATCTTGCCAGAAGAGCTGCAGTAGAAAGTGCGGTACTTCTGAAAAATGTAGAAGACACTCTTCCACTTGCAGCAAAGAGCAAAGTGGCGCTGATTGGTGATTTCGCATTTGAGCCAAGATATCAGGGTGCAGGTTCTTCAATGGTAAATGCAACATTTGTTGAGACGATGGAAAAGACAATCGGCAACTATGATCTTCAGGTTGTAGGGACAAGCCGTGGTTACAAACGTACCGGAGAAGCCGATGAGGCACTGAAAAAAGAAGCGCTCGATATTGCACAGAACGCCGATGTTGTGATTTACTGCTTTGGATTGGATGAACTCAGTGAGTCAGAAGGTCTGGACCGTACACACATGCGCATTCCACAGAACCAGATTGAACTTCTCGAAGCACTTGTGAAGGTCAATGCAAATGTAGTTGGAGTCTTGAGCGCAGGTTCTGCAATTGAGATGCCATGGCAGAACTGCTGTAAAGCAATTCTTCATGGATACTTGACCGGACAGGCTGGTGCAAGTGCAATGCTTGACATCGTGACAGGAAAAGCAAATCCATCTGGAAGATTAAACGAGACATACCCAATCCGCTATGAAGATACTCCGGCAATCCGCAACTACCCAAGTACGGAGCGAAATGCTGAGTACCGCGAAGCACTCTACATCGGATATCGTTATTACGATACCAGCAAGGTGCGTGTGCAGTATCCATTTGGATTTGGTTTATCTTATACAACATTCGAGTATTCGGATATCAAAGTGGACAATGACGGCGTAAGCTTTACACTCACTAACACAGGCAAATATGACGGTGCAGAAGTTGCTCAGCTTTATGTGGGACTTCCAAATGCCATCGTATTTAGACCAGCAAAAGAGTTAAAAGGCTTCCAGAAAGTCTTCTTAAAAGTTGGCGAGAGCAAAGAAGTTAGAATCCCATTTGATGATAAGACATTCCGTTATTGGAACGTTAAGACGAATCAGTGGGAAGTGGAAATGGGTACCTACGACATCATGATTGGTGCCAGTGTGGCAGACATCCGCCTGACAGCTGGTTTAGAAGTGGCTGGTACAACGACAGAATTTCCATACAACCCGGCAGAGCTTCCTTACTACTATACAGGATTGGTTCAGAATATCGGCGATGCAGAATTTGAAGTACTGCTCGGTTATCCGATTCCGTCCGGTAAGTGGTCAGGCGAGCTTCGCTTAAATGACGCCATTTGCCAGATGTACTACGCAAAGAGCGGTCTTGCAAGATTTCTCTACAACCGTTTGACAGCAATGAAGAAAAAGAGTGAAGAGAAGGGCAAACCAGATCTGAACATTTTATTTATTTATAACATGCCGTTCCGTGCACTTTCTAAGATGACAGCAGGTATGGTCAGTCTGGAAATGGCAGAGGGAATGTTGACTGTAGTCAACGGACATTTCTTCAAAGGAATGGGCAAAGTAATCGGAGGATTCTTCCGTAACAGGAAGGCAAACAAAGCTTACGAGAAGAAGCTTTCACAGAAATAAAGCCAGGGGGACAGATCCTCTGGTTGTGCGAGGTCATAAGAATGAATAATATAAAAGAATGGTGGATGGACAAATGGAGCGCATTTGAAGAAAAACATCCAAAACTTTCAAAATGGGTATACCAGATTTTCTATTTCTTTGTATTTAGTATGATGGTTACCGTATTCCAGTATCTGGTGTTTACATTTATGCCCGGGATGCTTGGAAAAGAATTAGCAGGTACAGAATTTATGTGGCCACAGATTGAGTTACATATCTTTGGAGTAGACTTCACATGGAGTTTGCTTGGCTATAATGTATTGCGTGACGCGACAGGCGCTGTATTAATCGGAGGCGGACTCGGTTACTTTATCAGTTATGAAGTTGGTTCGTTTTTGGCACAGTGCATCAACTTCCCACTGCAGAGAAACATTACATTCAAGAGCCACGGAAATCCATGGTATCAGGCAATGTGGTATTTCATCGCGTGGGTTGTTATCTCATTGATCTGCAATGGATTCAATAACTTATGGATGCCAATCGCATCTGCATATGTACCACCAGCGATCTATAACTTGCTTGTGACATTCATCACAGGTGGTGTATCGATGATTATCTTCTTCTTCGTGTTTAAGATTATCTTCCCAGAGGGAGAAGCGAAGAAAGAAGCGTAGGAGTTGATAAACAAAAAAGAGCAGTGCCGTATGTGTTCAATACATACGGTGCTGCTCTGTATTTCTAATAGCATTCAATGACGATATGTGTGTCATGGTAGTTGTTCTTTTACTTTCCCTTACAAAACTATAAATCCCTTAAATATAGTATCAAATTAAGGGAAAGATAATGAAATAAGGGATATGATTCTGATGCAAGAATGTATATGATTATGGCAGTCTGCTTTGGAGTAACTGTGCTATGGGGATTTATAGCATGGAAG
>DAVZID010000108.1:0-6367 GCA_052273485.1 Lachnospiraceae bacterium | reverse complement strand
AAGGCAAACCTGCTGAAAAGTAGGGACGCAAAGCCAGAAGGGGCTAAAGTCAGAAAGTTTGACCAGGTCAGCCGGTTGCCACTGTATCCATATCATATATGAGAACGGAAGAGATTTCGATAGCTTTTATACTATATGGATGTGTGATTTTATAGAAATATAGTAGAGGCACTGGCAGATTTTGGCAAGTGTCCTTTTTGTATGCCCAAATAGACAAGAAAACTGGCAGGGACAGGTTCTCTGTATACAGAGAAAAGCAGGATGAAGAAGACATAAGAGAGAGGATTTTTATAAAATGGGAAATTATGAAGATAAAATATATTCTTTAGGTGAGATTGTAACGGGACAGACACAGGCCGTGTCACAGGTCGTACAGAAAACACTGGAAAATAATGGCGGGGTAGGTATAATGACAGGATATTATGACCAAAACCTGTCTATTTTGTCTGTGAGTAATCTGCTGTTACATAGTACAGGACATACATTCGATACTTTCATGGAACAGACAAAAGGCTCATTGAAAAGCTTTTTTTATGACGGGGAAGACATATTTAATCGAGACCGTTTTTTGCAGCTTCACGGAGCAGGGGAAGCACAGATCCTTACAGCAGACGGTACAGTGAAGAATGTATGGCTTTATAAAGAGGATGCGACAGATGAAGCGGGCAGACAGATCTGGGTTATGTCTGTACGGGTCAACTGGGATCATGTAAATCTGACACTGATCAATGAGGCTATCTGTTCCGGATTCTGGTATTTTGACTGTGATGAAAACAGTGAGATTGTGAAAGCAAACTGGAGCCATGAGTTCCGAAAAATGCTTGGATATCATGACACTCTGGATTTTCCGAATAAACTGGAATCCTGGTCAGACCTTCTTCATCCGCAGGACAAAGAAAGAGTAATATCTCAGCTTCATGCAGCAATTGCAGACAAGACAAACCAGATAAAATACCAGGTAGAGTATCGTATGAGAATGAAGGATAATCAGTACCAGTGGTTTCGGGCATCAGCAGAAGTAATACGCCGGCTGGATGGTTCTGCCAGCAGGATTGCCGGAATTTTTATTAATATTGATGCAGAGAAAAAAGAAATCATGCAGGCACAAAAGTCTGCTGCTTTCCACCGGGCTTTTACGAAGACAGATCTGTGCGAGTATTATGTAAATCTGGAAGCGAACACGTTTGATACTTTTAAGGTTGAACCGTCTCTGATGACAGTTTTTGAACAGAGTCATACATGGGATGAACTGATCCGGCATTTTGTGGATTCCTATGTTGTGGAAACAGATAAGAAGGCAGTAGCCGCTTTTTATGATCGTGGTTATATTGCGAAAAAACTGAAGGGCCTGGAAACCGAATTGTCTTTGGAGTGTCGAATCACTCTGGATGGAGAAGAACGATGGGTCCGTAATGTGATCATACGCGGTGAGATTGAGGATTCAGAATATGCCATGATCTTTCTGCGTGATATTACGGAGGCAAAGGTGGAGAGCGCACGGCATCTGCAGATGGCAGCGGACAATGCTTCCATGGAGCAGCTGATCCAGAGTATTGTGCGTCTGGTTGACCGTTTTGCTGTCTGTGATCTGGAAAATGACAGATATGAATTCTACAATCTGAATGGACAGATGATATATAAACCTCTGGGATTTTATCATGATTTCCAGATGCAGGTTCTTGATAAGTATAAGACACTGGAACCGCTGGAAGCTATGGATATCCTGATAGCCCCGGAAAATATCCGGAAGAATCTGAAAAGTGAAAATGATATTTATAAGTTTGAGTACTGCAGCCTGGATGAAAAGACTTATAAAATCGCTTCTTACATTCCCCTGGAATGGAAAAATGGAAAACTGGTAAAAGTATTGGTGGCATCCATGGATGTGACCCAGGAGAAGAAAGCAGAGATCGAATCCCGTCAGGCACTGAAAGAGGCTTACCGGTCAGCAGAAAATGCAAATCGTGCGAAGACAGAATTCCTTTCCAATATGTCCCATGATATTCGGACACCGATGAATGCCATTGTGGGTCTGACAGCAATTGCAGGAGCAAATATTGAGAGTCAGGACAGAGTTATTGAATGTCTTGGCAAGATTACAGAATCAAGCCGTCATCTGCTGGGATTGATCAATGAAGTGCTGGATATGGCACGTATTGAAAGCGGAAAAATGACGCTGGCACAGGAGGATTTCAATCTGCCAGATTTGGTGGATAACCTTATTACACTTACAAAACCGGGGATTGATGAACATAAACACAATTTAGATATACACATTAATCACATTGAACATGAGGATGTATGTGGTGACAGCCTGAGGATCCAGCAGGTGTTTGTGAATCTGATGAGTAATGCAATCAAGTATACACCAGATGGTGGGAATATTACTTTTTCTATAGAGGAAAAGCCAAATGGATTTTCAGAACTTGGATGCTATGAATTTACGATTGAGGATAATGGAATCGGTATGTCACCGGAATTCCAGAAAATCATGTTTGATCCTTTCAGCCGTGCGGATGACCACCGGACAACCAGAGTCCAGGGAACTGGTCTGGGAATGGCAATCAGCAGAAATATTGTGAACCTGATGAATGGTAATATTAAGGTGGAAAGCACCTTGCATAAGGGAACACGAATCACGGTAACAATTTATCTGGAACTTCAGGAAAAAGAAAAAAAGCAGGACAAAGATCTGATAAATCTGCCGGTTCTGGTTGTGGATGATGATAAGACATGCTGTGAAAGCACAGTTGCCACATTGAAGGAGATTGGTATTACAGGTGAATGGGTTCTTTCCGGCAGGGAAGCGGTTGAGCGCTGTTATGCACGTCATGAGCTGAGAAGCGATTACTTTGCTATTATCCTGGATTGGAAGATGCCAGATATGGACGGCATAGAAACAGCCAGACAAATCCGGAAACGGATAGGAAAAGAGATTACCATTATTGTTCTGACATCTTATGAATTCAGTGAAATCGAAGAAGAAGCAAAGGCTGCAGGAGTAGATGCTTTTATTGCAAAACCGCTATTCCGTTCCCGGTTGACAGCAACGCTGCGGCAGTTTACTTCAGGCAGAAAAGAAAAAACAGCAAGAAATTATCTGGATGAGCTGTCAGAAGCAGATTACACAGGAAAAAGGATTCTGCTGGTTGAGGATAATGAACTGAACAGAGAAATTGCTGTTGAAATTCTGCAGATGACAGGGGCAGAAGTGGAAACGGCAGAAAATGGGAAAATTGCAGTTGAAAAAGTGGAGGCTTCTCCGAAAGGCTTGTATGATCTTGTTTTTATGGATATCCAAATGCCTGTCATGAATGGGTATGAGGCAACCGCAGCAATCAGGAGCCTTCCAGGTGAACAGGGAAAACTGCCGATTGTTGCCATGACTGCCAATGCGTTTGCAGAAGATGTACAGCTGGCCAAAAACACAGGAATGAATGGGCATATTGCGAAACCATTGGATATGAATAAGCTGAATGATGTTTTGGAAAACTGGCTGTAATTGATTCCTGGATGTGTGATGGAAGCCCTGAAATAATTTGGAGAGAGTTATATGAAAAAGTTTAAGATAAATGTACAGAGATATATCTGCATTTTATTATGCCTTGTTTTATATATTACTGTGCTTCCCTTCTCTGTATCAGCAGCGGAAGCAAAAAATCAAACAGTTAGAGTAGGCTGGTATGAAGGAACCTATAACACCACAGGACCAGACGGTAAGAAGAGAGGCTACAGTTACGAATATCAGCAGGCAGTGGCTGCGCATACAGGATGGAAATATGAATATGTGGAGGGAAGCTGGGCAGAACTGATGAACATGCTGAAGAGTGGAGAAATCGATCTGATGGGAGGAATCTCCCATGCAGAGGAACGTTCTGCTTCCATGCTCTTTTCAGAACTGCCTATGGGCGAGGATAAGTATTACCTTTATATAAATCCTTCTGATACGGATATTTCCGCTTCAGATCTGACTACATTGAATGAAAAGCGAATCGGGGTGGTGCCGGATACACTTACTGCCAGACGGTTCTATGAGTGGGAGACAAGCCATGGAGTAGACACACAGAAGGTTGATATTACCAGCACAGATGATGCCCGTCAGAAACTGCAAAATCAGGAAATTGACGGATTTGTTGTAAATGAATCTCCACAATGGGAAAAAGACAACATTTCTCCTGCGCTTCTGATCGGCAGCTCCTATAATTATTTTGCAGTCAGCAAAAAACGCCCGGATCTGAAAGAGGAGCTGGATCAGGCAATGCAGAAGATAGAAAAGGAGAATCCTTTTTATGAAGAAGATCTTTATAAGAGGTACCTCTTAGCAAATCCCATTGAAACTCTTTCGGATGAGGAACAGAACTGGCTGGAACAGCATGGGGCGATCAGAGTTGGATATCTGAAAAATGATGTGGGTATCAGCCTGGTGGATGCAGAGTCAGAGGAACCGGTAGGGATTATTAACGATTATATCAGTCTGGCTTCCGACTGTCTGGGAGAAAAGAATATAGAATTTCAGCTGACAGGCTTTGATTCCCAGGAGGAAGAGCTGCAGGCATTAAAGGATAACAGGATCGATATGATTTTTCATATGAATCAGAATCCATATGAGGCTGAGCAGAACGATATTATATTGTCAAATATTGTTTTTGAGGTCAATATTGCAGTAATTACCGGTGTTAAGAAGTTTGACGAAAATAAAGAGAATACAGTGGCAGTGGGCAAGAATAACCTGTTGGGGAAGTGGTATATTTCTTTTAATTATCCTTTCTGGAAAATAAAGGAATATGATTCATCTGATGAGGTTGAGAAGGCGGTTCACAGTGGTGAGGCAGACTGCTTTGTTGTGAAGGCAGGACAGTCATTAAAGACGCTGGAGGACAGCAAAATGCACAGCATTTTTCTTACAAAATCCGGCGATTCCTGCTTTGCAGTCACCAGGGAAAATACAACATTAATGAATATCCTGAATAAAACCATTCAGACTCTGCCTGCTTCCAGACTTTCAAGCCTGTTTTCCGTATATGAAAACACACCGGGAAAGGTGACTCTGGCAGATTATATTAAGGATAATCTGTGGGTGGTTTCTATTAGTTTTGTGAGTGTGACCTTGGTAATTATACTGATTATAGTTTATCTGATGATGAAAGCAAGAAAAGCCCAGATTCAGGCAGAAAAGGCCAATGCTGCCAAATCAGATTTCCTTTTCAATATGTCACATGATATCCGGACACCAATGAATGCCCTGCTGGGATACAGTGAGCTGATGAAAAGGGAACTGACAGATCCGAAGCTTCTGGATTATCAGGAGAAGATGGAACAGTCCGGAAATCTGCTGTTGTCTATTATCAATAATGTGCTGGACATGGCTCGGATTGAAAGTGGTAAGATGGAACTGGATGAAAATTATGTGAAGATCAGAGATATTTATCAGGGAGTTTACAAAATTTTTCAGGCAGAAGCGGAGAAAAAGGGTATTCACCTTGAGATGGAGTATAAAGTGCAGCATGAACATGTAATCTGCGATGAGACAAAGAACAGGGAAGTTTTCCTCAATCTGATCAGTAATGCGGTAAAATATACAGCTTCAGGGGGGACGGTTACCATAAGGATCACAGAGCTTGACTGTGACAGGGAAGACTATGTGCGGATACAGACTCAAGTAATTGATACAGGTATCGGAATGAGTGAAGAATTCATGCCATCCCTGTTTGAGGCTTTTGCCCGGGAACGCAATACAACAGCTGGAAAGGTTGCGGGAACAGGACTGGGAATGCCAATTGTAAAGAAGTATGTAGATATGATGGGCGGAAGCCTTAAAGCAAAAAGTAAGCTGGGAGAAGGAAGCAAATTTACAGTTATCATGGAATACAGGATTGCTGATAAGGTTTACTACGAGCAGGATACGGATCTATCCCCGGATACAGAGGAAACAAACAGGATCAGCGGAAAACATGTTCTGCTGGCTGAGGATAATGATCTGAATGCGGAAATCGCGGAGTTTATCCTGGAGGATATGGGACTTATGGTTGATCGTGTTGAGGATGGAGTTCAATGTGTGGCAAGGATGGAGCAGAAACCAGCAGGGACCTACGATCTGATCCTTATGGACATCCAGATGCCGAATATGGATGGATATAAGGCAACTCAGGCAATCAGAAGGCTGGCAGATAAGAAAAAAGCCGGTATTCCGATCATAGCTATGACCGCCAATGCATTTGAGGAAGACAGAAAAAAAGCATTTGAAAAAGGAATGAACGGACATATTGCAAAGCCTGTTGATGCAGAAAAGGTTAAGAAAACCATTCTTTCAGCTTTACGGTGAGATGAAGGATTTAAGTAGGAAAAAATGATTTGCATAAAATGATAA
>DAVZID010000107.1:0-6509 GCA_052273485.1 Lachnospiraceae bacterium | reverse complement strand
TGGCAGAGGATAATGAGCTAAACGCAGAAATTGCAATTGCAATACTTGAAGAAACAGGGATTATTATTGACCGTGTAGAGGATGGCATACAATGTGTAAAGCAAATAGAGCAGATGCCGGCAGGAACTTATGATCTGATACTCATGGATATCCAGATGCCCAAGATGGACGGTTATAAAGCAACGCAGGAAATTAGAAATATACCAGATAAGGACAAGGCATGTATACCAATCATTGCAATGACAGCAAATGCATTTGTAGAAGATAAGCAAGATGCTATTGCAGCCGGGATGAATGGTCATATAGCAAAGCCGATCCAGGTTGATAAGCTGCTCTCAATATTATCAGAAGTAATAAGGCAACAAGAAAATTGCTAATTTCATGGGAAGGATGAACAGGTTGTACATGTACTGGGCTTCCGGACAATATTGTAATTCCGACATCGCATAAAACAGAGTAAATTCCAAATTTCCCGCGAACTGCAATAGAAAATAAATGCCAGAATTTTCTTGCTCTTTCTTCTTCTACTAAGTATAATACTAATCAGTAGTATCAGTAAATTAGGGTCGCAGCAACACATAGCTCTAATTTGCTGTAAATGAACCGTCTGATGGTCGCATGTCGCATGAGAACCAAACGCGTCAATTGGACAGTAAGGAGGATTTTTGTGACAGTACATGATACAGTACATGGATTTATCGTAGAAAGAGAAGTATCGCTTCCTGAGCTGGATGCAGTGATGTACCAGATGAAGCACGAAAAGACAGGTTTAGAGTTGGTATGGATAAGCAGAGAGGAAGAAAATAAGGTATTTGGCATTGGCTTTGAGACACTGCCTTGGAATGATACAGGTGTATTTCATATTTTAGAGCATTCCGTTTTATGCGGTTCAAAAAATTATCCAGTTAAAGAGCCATTTGTGGAACTTCTCAAAAATTCCATGAACACATTTTTGAATGCAATGACATTCCCGGATAAGACCTTTTATCCAGTGGCAAGCCGCAATGATAAGGATTTTGTCAACTTGATGCGTGTTTATCTTGATGCTGTATTTTATCCAGCTGTATATACAAAACCAGAAATTTTTTATCAGGAAGGATGGCACTATGAGCTTGATAGTGAGGGAAAGCCAGGCTACAAAGGCGTTGTCTTTAATGAGATGAAGGGAGCGTTTGCAGATGCGGATGAACTGATGGATATGACAATTAATAGAGCACTCTTTCCTGATACACCGTATCGTTATGTATCTGGAGGTGATCCGACAAAAATTCCAGATTTGACATATGAAGAATTTATTGAAAGCCATAAACGATTTTATTCTCCATCGAATGCCTATGTGTATCTTGATGGCGCAATGGATATAGATGCTATTCTTAGTATTATCAATGATGAATATCTGTCCTCATTTGAACAGACGAAGCGTATGGATCCACCAGCATTTCAGTCAGCAGTGGATGCAGGTGAACAGCAAATTGAATATGAGATTGGTGCCGATGAGAATGAAGAGGGAAAAATCCGTCTGTCCTGGGGGCGTGTGATCGGAACCTATGCAGAGCGCGAAAAGCTTACAGCAATGCAGATTTTGTCAGATGTGCTTACTGGAAATAATCAGGCACCGCTTACGAAGGCAGTGTTAGAAGACGGACTTGCAGAAACAATGCGTCTTTATACAATAGATGGTGTCGCAAATCCATGGGTAAAAATTGAGGCTCGCAATGTGAAAAAGGAGAACTGCAAACAAGTAGAGGCGCGAATCTTCGACACATTGAATGCATTGGCAAATGGTGGACTTGATCATGAGAAGCTAGAGGCTTCTATGGCAAATCTTGAGTTCCAAATGAGAGAGCGCGATTATGGAAGCTATCCGCAGGGACTTATTCTTGGAATGCAGGTGTTTGACAGCTGGCTGTACAAAGGTGCACCAGAGGCTAATCTGCAGATTGGTGATTTATTTGTACATCTTCACGAAAAGATGAAACAGGGTTATTTTGAACATTTGATTCGCGAAGAGCTGCTTGAAAATCCGCATCGCTGTAAGGTTACATTGATTCCGTCTAAAACAGCAGGAGAAGCACGCCGCGCAAAGGAAGCAAAGAGAATTGAAGATGAGTCTGCAATGTGGAGTGATAAGATAAGAGAAGAGATTATTGCAAAACAGGAAAGACTAGAGGCATGGCAAAACAGCGAAGATACACCAGAGCAGCTGGCAGCACTTCCACATTTAGAGTTATCTGATTTAAGCCGCACGCCGCAAGAGCAGCCAATTGAAGAACTTGTAATTGATGGACAAAAGGTATTGGTTCATCGTGTTAATTCAAGCGGAATTGCTTATATTACGCTTTATTTCGATGAAAACCATTATACAGAGGCAGAACTTCCGGCACTTGGACTTTTATGTCGTCTTTTTGGAAATCTGGAAACAACACAGTCAAGCGTAGAAGAGTTAAACAATCGTGTACGTCTTTTGTGCGGAAGCATGACTTTTTTTATCAGTACCTTCAATATAAAGGATGACAGCAGCTGCTGTACAGTAAAGCTTTGCGCATCATTTAGCACGCTTGAATCAAATGTAGATCAGGCAGTTAGTCTTGCAGCAGAGATTTTGACGCAGACAAGATTTGATACTGCCAATTCTGAAAAAGCAGTTCTTGATCTGCTGCGTCAGATTAAGATGGGATGCTTTGAGCAGGCAGTGATGGGTGGTCATGTAGCAGCACTTGGCCGTGTGTCAGCGCAGATGAGTGTTTCAAGTGTAGTTTCAGAGTGTACTGGTGGTGTTACATTCTATCAGTGGTTAAAAGCTCAGGAAGAAAATTGGAACTGGAATAGTCTTCTTGAAAAATTGACAGCGCTGTATGCAAAGGCAGTTTCAAAGGAACAGTTAACTATCAGTCTTACAGGAAATACAGATGCATATGCAGTGAATGTTGTTCAAATGCTGCATGAACTTTTGCCGTCAAAGCCAGATCTTTTAAAGACACAGACAATTGCAATAAAGCCATGGGGCATCAAAAAAGAAGGAATCATCATTCCGGCCGATATCGCCTTTGCAGTGCGCGGTACAATTACAGGAAATTATAATGGTGCATGGCAGACAGCAGCCAAGATTGTGAGCCTGAGCTATTTGTGGAATGTAATTCGCGTTCAGGGCGGTGCTTACGGAACAGGTATGCTTACTCGGGCAAATGGAGGATTTTACTGCTATTCGTATCGTGATCCGAGTGCTAGAGAATCTCTTAGAAAATATTTAGACTGCAGCAGCTTCTTAAAAGAGTTTGCGGCACAAAGTCCAGATCTTACAGGCTTTATCATTGGAACGGTTTCCGATCAGTCCCCGCTTCAGACACCTAGAATGAAGGGACAGGCAGCGGATAACTTCTACTGGAGACAGATTAGTTGGGAGGAGCGCTGTGCACGTTGGCAGCAGATTCTTGAGACAACACCAGAAAAGTTAGCGCAAGCCGCAGAGCAGATTAGTACTGCTATGAAAGAGGGCGGTATCTGTGTTGTAGGTGGTGCAGAGCAGATGGAAGGCTGTGGTCTTGATGAGATTATTACGCTGTAAGTTGTAACTATTCAGAGCCAGGCAATTTATTCGTGGGATACCAATTCGTAAAAGTTATGGTATCCCGCGAATGTTTTTACAAACGATTGCTGCGAATGGAATATTAGCGTGTCGTTGTGAAGTGTCGAAAAAGAACAAAAAAAATAAAAAATTAAAAAAACTTGAAAAAAGTGTTGACAAAAGAATTGAGATGTGATAATATACATATCGTTGCAAGGCTTGTTGGTCAAGGGGTTAAGACGTCGCCCTCTCACGGCGAAAACAGGAGTTCGATTCTCCTACAAGCTGCTTCATCGAGGTGTGGCTCAGTTTGGTAGAGCGCTGCGTTCGGGACGCAGAGGTCGCAAGTTCAAATCTTGTCGCCTCGATTGCCGATAGGCAAAGAAAAATAAATATGGCTTGTTGGTCAAGGGGTTAAGACGTCGCCCTCTCACGGCGAAAACAGGAGTTCGATTCTCCTACAAGCTGCTATGTGTCCTGCGAAAGCAGGACTTTTTCTTTTTATAACATTACAATAGGATTGTATCGCATAATGAGAACCTAGAAATAGGTTCTTTTTTAATAAAAATAAAATATCTTGCAACATTTTAGACGAGTACTGCATGATATAGGTGAAAGGAAATAAAACACAAACAGAAAATTCAATGCATTGATCGTTACAAGGCGGAGGTGATAAGGGATGAAACACGAAGAAAGAGAGGTACGTCAAATTTACGATGACTATGGCGATGATTTGTACCGACTATGTTATTTCTACACTGGAAATGTACATGATACAATGGACGCGGTGCAGAATACGCTAGTACATCTGATGGAGTACACAGGGACATTTGAGTCGGAAAGTCATAAAAAGTCATGGTTACTTAAGGTTGGAGTGAATGAATGCAGGCAGCTTCATCGACAGTGGTGGAGACGCAAGGTGACAGCGGACGAATCGCTTATTGATATAGAAAAAGCAGGTGTGCAGACCAGTGAGGTGTGGGAGAGTGTGATGGCATTGCCAAACAAATATCGCACTGCAATTTATCTATATTATTATGTTGGCTATTCGACAGAAGAGATTGCGAAAATTATGGGAAAGCAGTCGTCTACAGTGCGGTCACTTTTGCTTCGGGCACGAAAAAAACTAAAAGAAGAGTTAGTGGAGCCGCAGGTGGAGAGTAGTTCACGAATTTGATGTTTTCGTACAGAAAGGAAGGAGCAGTATGAAACAGGATGACTATCGAAAGATGTGCGATGATGTAAAGCTTTCAGAAGAGCAGAAAGAGAAAATATGGACAGCCGCGAGAACAAAAGTACAGGTGAAAAAAGAAAATAGGAAAAAGATGGGCAGATTTGCAGGAATTGCAATGGCAGCGGCAGCGATTATTGTATTTTTTATGATGGCAGCGATGCCGAGTATTATAAAAAATAAAAGTACAAATCAGCCTGCCGCACAGGTAGAAAAGAGTGCAGAAAAAGATCGTCCGCAGACCGTGCAGGCAAGTCAAGAAATGAAATATTATTTGCTGTTGGGAACGGATGGCCGTACTGATAAAAAAGCTGGTACACGCGCAGATGCAATTGTTTTGGCAGGAATGGATGCAAGCAAAGGAAAAATTCAACTGATTTCAATCCCGCGTCGTCTAAAATTGGATGGAAAAGAAGCAGGTGACTACGACTGGTGGTATCAGAGTACGAATGATCTTTGGAGTGCAATTGAACGAAATTTTGGAATTACAATTGAGGGACAAGTGACCGCATCGTTTTCGATATTTGCGCAGCTTGTGAATATGTATGGAGGTCTGGAATTAGAGGTGACAGAGGCTGACTTAGATCCAACGTATTCCCAGTTAAATGGCTATCTGACAGAGGTAGTGGAATCAACTGGCATTGAAACAAAAGGGCAGATTACAGAGCCAGGCATTCAACTTCTTGATGGTCCGCAGACTGTGGCGTGGTGCCGAGTGCGTGATACAGAAAATGGTGTAAGAGGACCGCGTTTTCTTACGGCATTGAAACAATTATATTCACGAATGGCTGAGCAAGACAATGATTATGAAAAAATAACGGTTGCGAGTATTATAATCTTACACATGGTGAATGCAGATATCACATTATCAAATGAACCATTTGAAGTTGCAATGATAATGGAACAGGCATTTGCTTGTACTGAGTTTTCGTATATTGATTTCGCACAGAGTGAGTATGTAGAAGTAGTTGAAGAAGAGAACAATGCAGAACCTGTCTATACTCTATCAGAAGAATTTTATGGCATTCCGAGTCTAAGTGTGTTAAACTAATCCTAGTGCCGTGTGAAGCAATCAATTCCTTATAAATTAAATTAATTATTGACTGCCTCACACGAAAAAAGGAGGAACACACCAAAGATGAAAAAACTGTACAAAAAATCATTGTCAGGCAAGACATTGTCAGGAATATCTAAAATGCAAAAAAATCCACTTGGGCAGGTGAAAAAGTGGATGGCAGCCACTGTTACCGCAGCCATGATGCTGCCGGGTGCGATGGCTGTACCAGCTGATGAAAGCACACCAAGCGATCTGCCGCAGGAAGAACTAACCGTCCACTTTATTGATGTCGGACAGGGACTTGCAATCATGGCCCAGGCCGGGGATGACGTGCTCGTATACGATGGCGGAAACTCTGATGCTGCATCGTATTTTGTTTCGTATCTGCAGCAGGAAGGTGTCGAGGACATCGACTACATGATCGCATCTCACTACGATGCCGATCATTTAAACGGTCTTGTCGGTGCACTTCACGCATTCGATACTGAGACGATCATTGCACCGGATTACGAACATGACTCTAAAATTTACACTTCATTTTATGATACAGTATCGTCTCAAAACAAAGAGGTAACTTACCCAGAGGTCGGTGAGGAGTACGCCTTTGGCGATGGTAGCTTTACCATTCTTGGACCGACACAGATTCGAGATGATTC
>DAVZID010000106.1:0-6732 GCA_052273485.1 Lachnospiraceae bacterium | reverse complement strand
TATTAAACACCAAACAAGCCGACTGTATTATAGCAGTCGGCTTGCAGGTTACTCAATATTAAAATATCGGCAGCTTACATAATAGCAAACATCTATACGCTCCAGCCAAGGCTCTCCTGCTGAATGGTATACAACTTCTTATAAAGCCCGTTCAGCTCCATCAGTTCGCTGTGAGTTCCTTGTTCTACAACTTCGCCATCGTCCAGCACAATAATCTTATCGGCCTTTGCAATAGTCCGAAGTCTGTGGGCGATGACAAGAACCGTTTTCCCCTGTATTAAACGACCAATCGCCTGCTGGATACTGGACTCACTTTCCGGATCAAGGCTGGCGGTTGCTTCATCCAAAAGCACGATTGGAGCGTCCTTTAACAAGGCTCTCGCAATGGACAGGCGCTGCCGTTCCCCGCCGGAAAGGGTGCTTCCGTTTTCTCCCAGAACAGTCCGATAGCCATCCGGCATCTTATCAATAAATTCATCACAGCGCGCAGCTTTTGCCGCCGCAATCACCTGTTCTTCGGTAGCATCCATATTGCCAATTTTAATGTTATTGTAAACTGTGTCATTGAAAAGCACCACATCCTGGAACACAAAGGACATGTATTCCATCAGGTGTTCCGGATCAAGCTCTTTCACGTTAATACCGCCGATTTCCACCTGTCCTTTATTGACATCCCAGAAGCGTGCAATCAGACGGGAAAGCGTGCTCTTACCACTCCCGCTGGGACCAACCAAAGCCGTGATTGCACCTGCGGGAATCGTAACATTCACATTTTTTATGGTTTCCTCGCCCTGCGGGTTGTAACGGAAGGTGATATTTTTCAGTTCGATATCGTATTCCTTTATCGGTTTTTCAGCATCGCCTTCCATCGGCTGAATATTCATCAAAGTTCTCATCCTGCGGATGGCAATCTGATGATAGAACAGCTCCGGGAGTAGGGTCAGTTCTGTAATGATCGGCCCGTAAATTCGAGTGACAATCAACAGGCAAAGCAGCATAGGGACAAGTTCGATTTTCCCGCTTAATAGCAGAGAGGTTCCTACAAACACGGTAAGCCCGATGCCGGATTGGACGAGCATTTGTGCGCCTGTCACAAAAACGCCGGAACCAAATTCAAATTTAATCGCAAGGTTTTTCATGGTGCGCAGCGCTTTTTCCAGCGCCTGAAACTGCTGGCTGTCCAGATTGCAGGCTTTTACCACTTTGATTCCTTCTATGTATTCCTGAACCTGTTCGGAAGCTTCCAGTTTTGCCTGTGCATGCTTTTTCCCAAGCCGCTCCTGAATCCGTCTGCTTGCAAAAATAATGAAAAAAGCAACCGGTACGGAAATAAAAATGGCGAGCGCCATGCGCCAGTCGTAAAAGGCAAACATGATGCAAACAACCGTAATCGTAATCACATTGGAGATAATCTGCGGATACACATGACTCAGTACGTGTTCGGAAGTCGCTACATCGCCCATGAGATTTGTTGTAAGTTCCGAAAGGTTTTTGGAATTGAACACACTCATAGGCAGCTTGCGGATGTGCTCGGCCAAAGCGATCCGTGTGTTTTCGCTTTCCATGTAAGAGGCCACATAGGTCTTTTTATAGTCGTTTTTGTTGCAGAGGAATACGATCACTGCGCCGATGATGCCGAGTCCGAAATAAATCCACATCTTTGTCCATGAGATGCTCCCGCCGGTAAACGGCTTTAGAAGCTCCATGACAACCTGAAGCATCACCATAGCCGGAATAAACATGGAGAAATTTGTCAACGTGCAGGCGGCAATCGCTTTCTTTAAATCTCGGTAACCTTTGTCCGTCAGCATCAGAGCATCCTGAAAGGTTGATTTTTTCTTATCCATTGACCGGCACCTCCTTTTCCATGGTCCAACTGGCCGTTTCATTGTAAGTCTTCCACATGGATGCGTACCGTCCGCCTTTTTGCAAAAGGACATCATGGCTGCCTTCTTCTGCTACATGCCCATTATCCATTACAATGATGTGGTCTGCATTTCGTACTGTGGAAAGCCGGTGTGCGATGATGATTACCGTTTTCCCATGCATCAGCCTTTCAAACGCCTTTTGAATCAAATGCTCATTTTCAGGATCGGCGAAGGCGGTCGCTTCGTCCAGCACTATCACAGGGGCATCCTTTACAATAGCACGAGCAATGGCAATCCGCTGCTGCTCGCCGCCGCTCAAATGGATCCCCTGTTCTCCGATAACCGTATCATAACCATTTGGCAGTGCCATGATAAAGTCGTGGCATTGGGCGGCCTTCGCTGCCGCCTGGATCTGTTCATCGCTGGCATTCTGGTTCCCCAGTCGGATATTATCACGGATACTCTGTTTGAACAGATAGACATCCTGAAAGACAAAGCTGACCTGTTCCATCAGATAGCGGCTGTCCATCTGCCGGATATCCACCGAGCCAATGGAAACAGTGCCCTGATCCACATCGAAAAAACGTGGAATGAGATGGGCAATCGTACTTTTTCCGCCACCGGAAGGTCCTACAATTGCCGTTACCTCGCCTTGCTGTGCATGGAAACTCACATTGGAAATTGCCTGTTTCTCTTTGCCTTTATCATAGGAGAAGGAAACATTCTCAAACTTAACATCATAGTTGTCCGTTGTTTTAGAAACCTGCGGCTGTTTCAGCTCCGGCTCAGCCAGAATCTGATCCATTGCCTCTACACCGTTGGCAATCCGCATGGCATCGGAGTTGACATACATGATTTTGGAAAGAATGCCAGCAATGGATGGTACAAACACCAAGTAAAAAATAAAGCGTGAAGCAAAATCTTTAAAATCTCCGGTATTCATGCCGATCAGAATCCCTACTGGCAAAAGGAAAAGATAAATATGGTTGATAATTGTCATAAAAGCGGACATCATGTTTTCCCAACTCAGCGTGTAAGGAATCACCATGGAAGTATATTCCTTGATGGTTTCGTGCAGTCGGTGAAAAGAGTAGACTGTCTGCTTAAATGCTTTGACGACTGAAATTCCACGGATGTACTCTACTGCGGCGTTGTTCATATTTTCCAACGAGTATTGGTACTGAGCCATCATCTTTTTGGCACCTTCCCGACCGTAGGCGATACTCTGAATGATAAAAGCAATAATCACCCCTACGATAGAGGCCAAGCCGAGTCGCCAGTCAACGCTTAACAGAATTACGGCCATCACAACAGGAGAAACAAATGCGGCTACAATATCCGGAAGCTGGTGAGCAATAAATTTCTCGACATTTTCAATGTTCTCATCTGTAATTTTCCGCAGTTTACCGCTTCCAATCATCACATGAAATCCAAGAGGTACCTTTGCCAAATGGGAAAGGAAATTCACTTTTAACTCATACAGCGTGCCGAAGGCTGCCAGATGGGAACACATAAGGGCAGCAAAATACAGGATAATATTCGCCGCAACGCCGCCAAGCGCCATCCAACCATAGGAAAACAGACTGGTCTGCTCCAATGCGCTCAGCTCCGGATATACAGCTAAGATCTGCCGGATAATAAAATAAATTGCAATATAGGGGATAAAGCTGGCTACCGCCGCCAGTGAGGACAAGATGACAGAGGCAATCACCAAAGGCTTTTTTGTCATTGCCAGCTGCATCATTCTCGCCATCCCCGTTTTGGGTTGCTGCTTGCTCATAATTCCTCCTCGCTTTCTTCATGTAATAAAAACTCTTTTTTTACCCTTGCTTTTCCTCTACTGTCAAGGGGATAAAATGCTTTGACTGTTCCGTGGTCAATATGTAATACGCAAGTACAGCAGGCCATGATGAATTCCAGATCATGGGTGATTACAAGAGACAACTCTGCCTGCCGGGAAGTATCTTGAATTAAGGTACAGGCACAGCGCATGCTTTCATAATCCAGCCCGCTGGTAGGTTCATCGTAGATCAAGATTTTCTTCCCTGCACACAGAGCGCTTGCGATGGCAACCCGTTGTTTCTGCCCTCCGGATAGCGCCAGGGGATGACATTCCGCAAGCTCGGCAATTCCCATCTGCTTCAGGATGTTTTCTGCCTGTTCCGATTGTTCCTCTGGAATATTCAGAGTCACTTCATCCTGCACACTCTCAGTAAAGAGCTGGTGGTTTACATCCTGCATGACCATATAGCTTTCTTTCAAACGCTTTTTTGCGTTCCACTCTGTCTTGTCATAAAAAACCTTACCAGTATGTTTTCGAATTCCACAAAGGCACCCGGCAAACGTTGATTTTCCAGCCCCGTTGTGACCAATCACCGCAACAATCTCTCTTGCGGGGATTCGCAGGGATTCGATGTGCAGTACGCTGTGACCGGATACTTTACAGTCCAAATTCTGAAACAGAAATTCATGCTCTGAATGTTCTAAACGCTCTACTCCAAACTCCACTTGACTTAAATCAAGTGCCCGCAGCCCCATAGTCGAAATCTGTATCGGGCTGAACGCAAGGAACTCTTCTCTGGTATATGTGGAACGGACTTCACCCTGATCGAGCCAGACAAAGCGATCGGCAATATCCAAAAGATAATACAGGCGGTGTTCGGAAATAACCAGTGTTTTTCCTTCCGCTTTTAACTTCAACAAAACATCCTTCAGTTGCAGAATGGAAGCAGGATCCAAATTGGAAGACGGTTCATCCAAAACAAAAATATCGGGATGAACCGCATAAACACTGGCACATGCGATTCGTTGCTTCTCACCACCGGAAAGCTCAAAAATACTCCTGTTCAGCAAATTATTCAGGGAAAACCGCTTTGCCGCCTCCTCAATCCGTTTCAGAACCTCCTCCTTGGGCAGGCCCTGGTTTTCACATCCGAACGCCAGCTCCGATGTCGTATCCACGTTAAAGAACTGGCTGCGGGGATTTTGAAATACAGAACCAACATGCTGTGAAATTTTAGAAAGCTGCTGGTTTTTGATTTCTGCCCCATTGATGGAAACATGACCCGACAATTTTCCTTCGTAATAATGCGGTATGAGACCATTGATCAATCGGGTGATTGTTGTTTTCCCACAGCCGCTTCGCCCGCAAAGGACAACGCACTCTCCCTTTTGTATGGTTAAATCGATGTTGCGGATACTATATAAACTTTCGGCAGCATTTTCGTACTGGAAGGTAACTTGTTTTAATTCGATCATACCATTCCTCCCGTTACAGCGATTACAATGGAAAACAGGATCAACAGGTAATCCTGCGGCCGCAGCCTTACATCTTCAATGCAGGTGCGCTTGGTATCAGCGTCCAAACCGCGGGAGAGGGAAGCCGCCGCCAGCTCGTCAGCGATCGTAGCTGTTGACATCAGAAGCGGCACCATCGTATATTCCAGCGTCATCATCGGTTTCGTCAGCACAGAACGCACAGAAATGCCGATCCCCCGGAAACGCATGGCGTCCCGAATGCTGTGCCATTCCTCGGAGATCGTCGGGATGAAGCGGAACATAACTGACAACGGGATAATCAGTTTGTTGGGAAGATGCATCCGCTCAAAGGAAAGCATAAACTCACTGACGGAAGTGGTTTTCATCAGCAGAATACCGGCCATAAAAATCGGGAGCATAAGTCTCCCCAACCTCACGAGAGAAAAAAGCAGTGCTGCAAAGCCACCGCTGACTTTTAAAGATACCGTCCAGTCCAACAGGAGCATGATAAGGAATACGGCAGTAAATTTTGCTGAGGTTTGTATCCGCCTGTTTAGCGCCAAAAGCAGCGCCATCAGCGCAAAGGTGGTTGCTTCCAGCCAAAAGGGTGGGAACATCAGCAATGATATTCCCACCCCGAAGAGCAGCGCAAATTTTGTGCGGGCATCGATTCGAAGGATGGGCTGCCGAGCAGCTTCGATCAGCTGCATTAAACCACACCCGCCTTTTGGAAATGCTTTTTCAAAAGCTTGGAACCGATCAGTCCGCCAATCAAGCCACCCAACATGGCGATTCCAATCAGAACCAGAATGATCCAGCTCGGTGTGAACTTATCCAGCGTTGCGGCATAGTCAGCCCCATAATAAGCTTCACAGGACTGAATAAAAGCCGGTTTGGCATAAGCCAGCATCCAGAAAGGCGCCATGCTGGAGCAGGCAAAAACAACATAGCTGAGTATGTAGGATTTTTTGGACTTATGATTTCCTGCACGGGCAATCAACTCTGCCACAATCCCAAGGGCGAGGCACCAAATCAGGGATACCCACACGCCACCGGTGGAGGTAAGAAGCCCTACGGCAGCCGCAAGAATCAAAATCGCTCCGGTTTTCGGCACTTTCGTAACATACATCATGTAAATGCACCCTAAAATGACCGAGTTTACAAACGGAGCAATAAGATAAAGAATGGGGACAAACCCCATAACAGTCACCACCGCAAACAGCACCACCACATAAAGGGCGGCGAAGGCTCCGGCAATGATCAGGTCTTTGGTTTTCAGTTTGTTGGTTTTGGTACTCATATCTTTCCTCCTCAATTCTCCTTACAGAAGTTAGCTTTCGCTAACCACTGCAGTAAAAAAATGTCGTATAAATCAATACGATGATGTAAGGTTAGATATATCTAACCTTAGGATGTAAAGTTAGATATATCTAACCTCAGATATTATATACCCATTTTTCTCTCAAGTCAACCCACTTTTGCTAATTCAACCTACAATATTTTCCAAAGCAGGAACAGTGTGTTACCGTTCCTGTTCGCTCCTTTTCTTTTGAAAAGCCTGCTGCTCCTTCTGCGCATGCCGCACCAATCTCCGTACAGCCTGCCG
>DAVZID010000105.1:0-7039 GCA_052273485.1 Lachnospiraceae bacterium | reverse complement strand
ATAATTTACAAAACAACAGATGGAGAATTGATTTTTATGGTTAGACAAATTATACATATTGATGAAGAAAAATGCATTGGCTGTGGTCTGTGCGCAGATGCCTGCCACGAGGGTGCCATTGCGATGGTAAATGGAAAGGCAAAGTTAATGCGCGAGGATTACTGTGATGGATTTGGCGATTGTCTTCCGGCCTGTCCTGCGGATGCAATTTCATTTGTGACACGCGAAGCTCCAGCTTACGATGCTGCAGCTGTAGAGGCTGCAAAAGCAAAAAAAGCTAGCACACCAAGCGCTGCAAAGACAGTTTCTACAACTAATACGGCAAACATCTCCGGGCTGAAATTAACGAATGCGCCAGTTCACACCGGCTGTCCAGGATCTCGCGCTCAATCTTTTACACAGCAGACTCCGGCTCATGCCTGCCCGAGCTCTGCCTCTCATGCTTTGTCAAATGTAGGTTCCTCTGCATTATCCCAGTGGCCGGTTCAGATCAAGCTTGTCCCGGCAAATGCACCTTATTTTAACGGGGCGGATCTTCTTGTTGCAGCGGACTGTACCGCTTACTCCTACAGCCGTTTCCATGAAGATTTCATTAAAGGTCGTGTCACGCTGATTGGTTGTCCAAAGCTTGATGAGGGCGACTACAGCGAAAAGCTGACCGAAATTTTTGCATCAAACGAAATCAAGAGCATCCATCTGGTGCGTATGATGGTTCCGTGCTGCGGCGGACTATCAAGAGCCGTGACAAATGCGATTGCTGCCTGTGGCAAGCAGATTCCTTGTACCATCACCACGATTTCCCCGCAGGGCGAGATTCTTCGCAGAGAAACCATTTAACTTACCACAGCTCTTTTAACTACATTAAGCTGCTGCATAGTCGTAGCTTTGCCATTTTGAAAGGATTTACTTTATGTCTTGTACCAATACACCCCTTCACAATGAACTTCTTGGTGCTGTGATCGGCCTTGCCCGCACCTGTGCCAACAATCCCAAAACAACTGACACGGACCGTCTTCTCTTTACGGCACTTCGCGTATCTACAAATATGAACGCAAATGAACAGACACTCACCGCGATGATTCACCGTGTCAATGAAGAAAAAGCGATCATCTCCCCTGGATGTGCAACCTGCGTGGCACGCTGCGGAAATACCGATAATTACGATATGACACTTTTATGGAATGCACCAGATGAGATTCGTGATGCCAAACTGGCCATCTTAGAAAATGCACAGATACTTGCTGAAAAATTAATGCAGACAAAAAGCGAGGAGATTCCCGAAGGAACCATTCCTCGCCTGTATCACGCACTTTTCATGGTAAAGGAAGATTGGGATGCTAAGCCGCTTCAAGAGCTTGCTGATGACATCGCCTCACTTTAAAAATATTGCTGCTTTGTTATGGAAAAACACGATAAAAAAATATCATTTTATTACTTTACCTCATATACAACACAGCTATGCGGTGCAAGCTCTGCACTTACTGCTGTTTCTGCGCTGTCTACCTTGCCTGTCCACAGCTCTTCTAAGGAAAGTCCTGCGTCTGGCTCGAATAGACATCTGCCGTCTGCCCCAATGATACATTCAATGTCGGCATTTACAATTTGTACTTCTTCAGACAGGTTAAACAATGCAATAAAGGTTTGGCCTGTCTTTTCGTTATGTGCAGACCATGCTGCCTGATTGTCGTCTCTTGCGATCTGATGTGGCTTGCAGTCTGGTGTCAGCATTGAAAGCACCTTTTTGTTTGTTAAAAGACCAAGTGTCCACTCGTCAAGCTTTGTCAGCTCTGCACCAATCATAAGCGGTGAACCAAACAGACACCAAAGTGTCATCATTGTGCGCTGCTCGTCCTTTGTAAAACGTGTGTCACGTTCTTCGCCAAAGCCTTTGCCTAGCTTTCCAATAGGAAGCATATCACAATCTGGATAATTGCCTCTTGATACCTGATTCTGCCACAGCTCACAGCGCTCAAACATGTTTTTCAAAAGCTTCCAGTCATCCCAGAAATCATCTGTGATTCTCCACATGTTAGCATTATTCTCATAGTGCCATGCCTTCTCGATAAGTGCTGGTCCCGGTGACAGAGACAATACAACATTTCTTCCACACTTTTTGATTGCCTTTGCAAGCATTTCAACCTCATGAGATGCAGAATATGGATTATGCGGGTAAATATTTGTGTTGCAAATATCATCACATTTGATGAAATCAACTCCCCACTCAGCATACATTTCAAGCAAAGAATCATAATATGCCTGTCCTGCCTCGCAATTTCTCACACCGTACATATCTGGATTCCAGCCACAGATGGAGCTTGGATCAGCAATTTGGTTTGCGGTCCAGTCAGTTTTCTTTACTGCCATATGTGTATGTGCAGCAATTCTTGGAATACCACGCATGATGTGAATACCAAACTTCAAGCCAAGGCTATGTACATAATCTGCAAGTGCCTTAAAGCCCGTACCATCTGCCGATGATGGGAAACGCTCCGGATCTGGCTGTAAGCGTGAATATTCGTCAATTGTCAATTCAGAGTATGGAATATACTGGTAAGTATTTCTCTGTGAGCCTGCCTTCTTTGCGTACCACTCAATATCAACTACTACATACTCGTAGCCGGCATCCTTTAAGTGCTCTGCCAGGTAAGCAGCATTTGCTCTTACCTGCTCTTCATTTACTGTCGTGTCATAATAGTCATAGCTGTTCCAGCCCATAGGTGCAATCGGTGCATAATCATTCTTGTTCATGATGTCCTCCTTACTATTGTGTATTTTCTTACTTTTTATTATAATCACTTCATGTAAAAATAAAAGAATACAATCTTGATATGAAAGGGTAATTTTTTGATGTACTATACAAAAGGCGTTTTTGGTGTATTAAATCTTGAAAGTTTGCCAGATGAACCAATGGTTCTTCTTGACGGTGGAATTGAAAGCCGCTATAAGGAAGACTACTTTTTTGATAACAGCTGCCGCTCCAATTATCACGGTTATCTTTTTCAATATACACTGTCTGGATGCGGTGCTTATAAATCTAATGGTAAAACTATTTTTCTTACTCCTGGCACAGCCTTTTTTGCTGCGATCCCCGAAAAAAGCTGCTATTATCTTCCTGAGAAAGCTGATAAACCATGGGAATTTCTCTATCTTCATTTCGATGGAAGCGCTGTTTTTCCTTTTTTTGAAAAGCTTACGCAACACTGCGGCGGTATTATTTCAATTGACGCGCAGACAAGCTGCATTCAAAAGGCGCTTGCTCTTCATACACGCATGATTAGCGGCGGTCATTTGCAGCCATATGAGGGCGGTGAATTTTTATACGGCTTTCTCTGCGGACTGCTTCGTCATGTTCTTCATCCAGCTGCTTTTCACACTGAAAGCACTGCCAGTCAGGCAGCTCTTTTAATGGAAAAGGAATTTGCGACAATTGGCGGTATTGATGAAGTGGCAAAACGTCTCCATATTTCTTCTGAGCATCTGTCCCGCTCTTTTCACAGCGAATGGGGCATTGCTCCTGTTCAGTATTTAAATAGAATGCGTATTCAGTCTGCCATGAATGATCTTCTTGGAAGCACTGACACCATAGAAGTCATTGCTGTCAAAAACGGTTTTGCAAATGGCAACTATTTTGCTAAGGTCTTTCGCCGCTATACAAAAATGACTCCCTGTGAATATCGCTGCAAAAAAACTGGACAAATCCGAACTTTGTCAGTATAATAGGGCACAGGCTATTTGCCTACTGGTTCGAAACCCTCCCAGTATAAAAAACTAGGCTGATGAAGCGTTCTTTTTTAAGAGCGCTGTTTTCGCTGTAGTTTTTGAGGTGTTCAAATTCGTGCGAAGGCAGCGCTTTTTTTGCTGACTTTTGCGCAAAAGAAAGGAACAGCTTATTATGCGAAAAAAAGTAATTATCGACTGTGATCCGGGCATCGACGACAGCCTTGCGATCATGCTTGCCCTCTCCTGCGATCAGATTGAGGTGCTTGGAATCACAATTGTCTGTGGAAATTCCCCGACTGAGATGGGGGCAGGCAATGCTGCAAAGGTGCTTCGTCAAATGAATCGCCTTGACATTCCAATTTTTACTGGTGAACGCACACCACTAAAGCGCGACTATGTAAACGCGCTTGACACACACGGTGCTGATGGCTTAGGTGAAAGCTTTCTTGAGCCAGTGGAAAACTTTTCTTTCCACACCGATGCCGTCTCATTTCTTGAGGAAACAATTCTTAACACGCACTGCAGCGTCATCGCACTTGGTCCGATGACAAATCTTGCACGTCTCATCCAGAAAAATCCTGCAGCATTTGCTGCAATTGATGAACTGGTATCGATGGGCGGTGCTTTTAAGAGTCATGGCAATTGTTCTCCTGTTGCTGAGTATAACTACTGGGCAGATCCTGATGCTGCTGCGCTTGTCTATGAGACAGCTGCCAGACAAAAGCGTCTTATCCACATGGTTGGCCTCGACGTGACAAGACAGATCGTTCTTACACCAGATCTTATCTCTTATTTAAAGCGTCTTGACAGCAAAACTGGCTCTTTTGTTCAGGCAATCACGAAATTTTATCTTGATTTTCACTGGGAATGGGAGCATATGATCGGCTGCGTGATCAATGATCCACTCGCTGTCGCTTATTTTGCCGATCACTCACTTTGCAGCGGTTTTGATGCTTATACAGCTGTTGAAACAGGTGGTATCAGCATCGGACAGACCGTTGTTGACTCTATGAATTTCTATAAAAAGGAATCTAATAGCGTGGTGCTGACACAGACTGATCCTGTCCGTTTCTTTACCTTCTTTTTCTCGTGCCTGCTTCATAAGGCTCCAGATGGGCTTGATCTTCTATCCGATATGGTGCGAAGTCCAAAGCAGATACGCATAAATTCATAACTTGTTTTATTTATAGTCACAACATCGTAATATAAAAAAATATAAAAAAGAGGTATTTGAAATGGAAAATAATAATAGAGGAAAACTTGGAACTTATCAGATTTGTTTAATTGCACTGGCAATTGTTATGAATGTCATAGGCGGACAGATTGCGCTTGCTCTTCGTCTTCCAATTTATTTAGACAGCATCGGAACCATCATGATCGGTGCCATACTTGGACCATGGTGCGGCTTAATCCCTGGTCTGCTTGGTGGTCTGATCATGGCTTTTACTGGTGATATTTACTCACTGTATTTTGCACCTGTCGGCATGATCGTTGGTTTTATGAGTGGTCTTGCTCACACAGGTTTTTCAGGTCTTCGCGGTGGTGCTAAGCTTCAGCGCATTTTGTCACTCGGTCATATAAGTACCGTTAAGGATGCCGCAATCATGATAGGACGTGCCTTTGTGATCTCTCTTCCAGGAACAGTTGTCAGCGCTTTTATCTGCACAGTTCTTTTTGGCGGAGTGACCTCATCTGGCTCTGCAATTCTTGTTCAGTTTTTAGCCGCAAAAACACCGCTTGGCATGACAGCAAGCATCGTTCTTGTTCAATTTTTAACTGATTTTTGTGACCGCGCAGTAAGCCTCGCGCTTGTCATGGCAATGGTTCGCGTGCTTCCTGTTTCCATTAAGCAGCGCCTTGCCGCGAATTAACATCATAATATGATACTAGGGTCAAAAGCTCCAACAGCCGTTCGTGCTTGCACGATAAGGCTTTTGAGCTTGGGACCTGCAAAAACATGAGGATGCAGCGATTTTCAAAGAAAATCAGCGAATCCGAATGTTTTTAGAATTGCGAAAGTTGCATCGCAACGGAGCAATTCGTGGGTATCAGTTGGGGTAAAATACCTTTTGACCCCAACATCATAATATAAGGAGTAATTTATGGGAATCCCTGTTGAACGTTACAGTAAAATTACTGATAAAAATAACCGTGAAATTTGTCTGCTGCGTGCTTTTCCATGCGCTTGGGGAAAATGCACATTTTGTGATTACATCGAAGACAACGGGCATGATGAAGCTGCGATGATTTCATTAAATAAAAGCATTTTAGATCAAGTCACCGGCGAATTTGGTGTTTTAGAGGTCATCAATTCAGGAAGCTGCTTTGAACTTCCAAAGCAGACACTTGATGATATTGAAAATGTAATAAAAACAAAAAACATCCATAAGCTCTTTTTTGAATCGCACTGGATGTATAGAAAACACCTCGCTGCAATGCGAAGCCGCATGCCGGTGCCGATCATTTTTAAGATTGGCGTCGAGACATTTGACCGCGATTTTCGTGAGCATGTTCTTAATAAGCATGCCGACTTTCAGTCACCTGAAGAGGTAGCAGAATATTTTGACTCTCCATGCCTGATGGTCGGCATAAAGGGGCAGACAAAGGAAATGATCGCGCACGACATCGACTGCTTAAAGCGCTATTTTAAATTGGGCACGGTAAACGTATACAACAACAATACTACACCGATCAAGCGAGATGAAGCGCTTGTTCGCTGGTTTATGAAGGAGTATCGTTGGCTGCTTGATGACCCGGCTGTCGAAGTGTTATATGACATTACCGATTTCGGTGTTGGGTGATTGATTTTGCTTAAATTATGTGCAAATGATTTTATCACGAATTTTATCATTGACTTATCTCAGAAAAACTATTAAAATGTTAAAAGTGATCATCGGCGACCGCACTTTTGCTGGTCGTCGTTTTTCTATGCAAAAAAAATGCCTCTAATCGGGCATATTGGAAAGGATTATCCTCGATATGATCCGTACCGCAGTTAATGTTACAGGCGATGCTATATGTACCACAATTGTCAGCTATCAAGAAAAGGCACTTGATAAAGAAGTGTTTAATCGCGAATAAACAGTGGGGTCAGGGAAAAACGACTTTTTCCCTGGCCCCACTGGCTTTTAAATAATGAATTGGTGCGAGGTTTAAAACACCGAATACACCTTTTGTATAGTCCATCAAAAATTTACCCCTCTATCAAAGTAGGCAGAGTACCACATCCATAGGAGTTACGCACCGCATGGGCGTGGGTGAATACCTTTGCTGCTGCTTATTGATTTTTAATATATTCTTGTACCAGCTGCAAACTGTT
>DAVZID010000104.1:0-7134 GCA_052273485.1 Lachnospiraceae bacterium | reverse complement strand
GAATACGTAAAGCCAATATTTGTAGTGTGCGCAAGCTGCAGATAATAGCTTTTTCCCGGTTCCGCACTGTATACACAAAACACCACATCTTTTGTTTTCTGATCCCCGGAGACATCGATCGTGCCAAGCTCCAGCTTCTCTATGTCCTGCATATCTCCGGCTTTGATACTCAGTATCTCTGGTTTCTTTATCTCCGTGATGGTTTCCATACTTCTTTGCATGTACAGCCATGCAAGAACCGGAACTGCCAGAAGGACAAGTACCGCCGATGCCACTGCCCATATAGCCCGTCTTTTTTGTCTTTCCTGCTTCCAGTCCTTCTTTTGTTTCCTGTTCTCCTGCTGTTCTTCTGCCGGCTGGCTCATCTGCCTGTTCCCTCCTTGTAAAGTAGACTCCATCTGCTTTTGCTTCATGCTCACTGTGCGTCCAGCTTCAGTTTTACAAAACGGACGTTGCTGCCCAGATATTCATCCGCCTGATCATAATAAACAGCAAGCGTTCCGTACATGACCGGATTGAAATCCGTTCGCATCTGGTTCAGTTTCTCTTTTGTAACCGTTCCTGCAAAATCTTCACTCTCTTTCCAGTAAAAATATCGATTATCATTTGGATTGCACATAGTCGTAAATAATGTTTGCGGAAGCTCTGTAAGATGACTCGATCCATCCTTCCAATCCTCCGGAAATAAAATCGGCCGTTTTCCAATGCTGTTTTGATCCTTCACCAGATAAGAGCCAAGCATTTCCGGCCATACCCAGTAAAGTGTAACCGGATAGGCCGTATCTTTGGTCGCATTTTTGACAGACCAGGTCAGTTTTCCATTTTCAGCTCTGGATAATACAACTTCTTCGGAGTCCAACGTCATCGACCAGGAACCGGCATCTTCGGAAATCCAGCCCTTATAAGAACGTGTGACGGAATCATAGCCTGCAAACAGAAGGACATGACCCTTCAGTAACTGCTGTGCCTTCTCATCTGCCTCTTTCAAATCTGATGATGTCGTCGCTGTTTCCTCACTCGTATAACCGGCCAGCGTCAGATCCAGTGTCACGCTCAGTGGTCCCTCCTTATGCGAAATGATATAAAATGTCATTTTTCCACTGGCGCCAGGCTCAATTCCACCTTCTGTATTATTGTTCATATTGCAGTCATCGGTAATTGCCCAGGTGATCGAAGTATGGCTGCCATCCGTTGCCAGAAAGTTCTGGTTTTCGATGTTGATTGCAGTTCCTTTCGGTACGTCCAGCAGCTCATCATACACGCCTGCAGAATCTTCACTATTTGGTTTGGCTACGGCAGCAAGCTCAAACTCACTGCCGGCAGACTGAACTTTTGTTCCTGATATCGTCACCTTATTATTACTGACAAACCATGCAATGCTGGCAATAATACTCGCAACCAGCGCAGCAAACATAATGATCCCTGTCCTAAGAAAAACCTTCCACTCATTTTTGACCTCCCTTATCTCATCCCTGGCCTTCTGCCGGTATTCCTCCGGGGTCAGTTCTTCCTTCTTTTTTTTCCCCTGCATCCTCTCACCTCGTTTCTGCTCTTCTGTCAGCATCATTTATTTCCGGCTGCCGCGTCCTGCATTGTTTCCAGAATCTGCTGATAAATGCGCGCATTCGTATAGATAATGTAATCCGACGCTTTTGTACCATCAATTTCCGCACCATTCTGATCAAGCAGCACTGCTGTCAGGCGCACCTTATAGTTGGCATATGTATGTCCCTTTGCTTCAAATGCTTCTCCGGTAAGCGGCATAAAATCAATATAAGCAAATTCCTGCTTATCCTCATTTGAGACAAATGACTTCGTCCACTGGCATGATGTATTTGGTGAAAGGGAAGGCTCCCCGGCATCTTCCATACGCATAGACAAAAGATATGCTCCAATCTCTAACGGTGTCTCCGCATAAGCTCCTTCCTGATTCTTTTGGAACAGTTCCAGCGTATATTGAATCCTTGCCGCATTCTCAAGAACCGTAGAATCCACACTGGAATAATCATACTTTGCCCTCGTTTCAATCGTATCAGAAGAATTCACCTCATCGCTTGGATTAATTCCTAGCTGGCGCGTGGCATCACTGATCCCGGCGATTGCAGAATACTCCAGACTGGCTCTGGATGGATTCGTAGTATAATAGCGGTTTTCATCCTCCCTTGTAACTTTATTCGTGGTGATCGGCAGCTGGCTTGCCGTATTTGCAATGAAGGATGCTGCAACGACTGACATACCACTATTGTCACTGCTATTCGATGTGTTTCTCTCCGGAAAATGATCTGCTGTCACATAAGTAAGCGTAATTTCTGCCGTAACCGTTACTGCTGTGTCATTGCTCTTAGCCTCCTCCAGCGCTTTTTTCAGGTCACTGCCTCCGTATTGCAGCGTTAATGTATCAAGTCCCGCTACGTTCTGGAACTTTTCTTCTTTCTTAACATTCAATCCATTGCCTGTCAGCGTATATGTATAAGATACATTCTCCGTACCAATCACATCATATTCACCAACGTTTAGTTCCTTCAGGTACTTTTTCAGACTGACATCAAATCTGTGATAAAATTCAGACGGACCAACTTTATCAAATCGATCCTTTCCTGCTTCTGTCAGCTTCAATGTACTTTGCAATTTTATTTTTACACTGTCTCCATTTTCCATGACCGTATCACTCATCTCACTTCCATTATGGACACGAGTCGTGGAAACCGTAAATTCCTGCTCAACGCCATTGTATACCACACAGCCGGATCCGGACTGCGCTGCATATGATGTAATTTTAGCCGGAAGTGTTCCTTCTTTACGGGAAATCGATCCATAATTTAATCGATTGTTGATAACGGAATATCCTGTTGTTTCCGGAACCTGAACAGTCAGATAATATCCCTCACTTCGAGCTTCTGATTTGGATGCTTCATTGATCGTTATACGATACTTGCCGACACCCTGATCGTTCTCTTCTGCCATACGGTAATAGGTCGTTCCTACTCTGACTGTTGCTTTCGCCGGATCAGTTTCTACTACGTAATACGTTGTTCCTTCTGTTTCCTCCGTAGCCGGACCTGAAACCGTCATATCCAGTAAATCACAGATATAGACCGGGCAAAATTTAGTCTTTTCATCTGCTGTACTCATCTGTGCAAAATTAAATTTATGCAAATCTTCTGCACCATTTGTCGTATAGGTATAGTACTGCTTCGTCTGTCTGTCAACCAGGGTCAGAAGTGTCTCTGGTGGAAGCAAAGTCTTCCCCGCTTCCGCAGTACTGCCCGATGCCAGATCCAGTATTTTGTCGTAATACCACAGCAGATTCTCTCCGTTATCCAGCATCGACTGCCAGTCTGTATCTTTCTCATAGCTGTATTCTATGTAAGCAGTCAGAGGTTCATTGAAGCCAGCCGTTGCATAATGATTGTCTGCTTTATCATTCATTGGATAATCCGCTGCACAGTAATCAGTTCCCGCAAGAAATCTTGTCTTGAAGCTGATATAGAGCACCTTTTTCACCAGCACCGGTATGTACAAATGAAACGGCTCTGCATTATTGTTGGTCGGATTCGCATAAGTGACATCCAGTAAAGTAAACTGGCTGTTCTGGTTATCATATGCATTCGGAACGATGCTGATTTTCTTCGCATTGCTGATACTTAAGCTTGTGTCTTCTTTGCTCTTAGCTGCGAAAGAACTATTTGTGTCATCCCACTGATAAGTTGTTGCGGTAATGCTCTTGATCTGTTGTTTCGCATCTGTTCCGCTGCTGACATTCGTCATGGCAGCTATATAATTCCAGATCATCGTATCCACATCTGCGGTGTTATTTACCACAAGTACCGGAAAATCAACCTTCTCATTCACCGATGTAGTAGAACTTTCTTCTTTCCTGTACGTCGTCACGTAGGCATCATTGGTCGTATCTAAGAATTTCACAAATTCTGCTCTATTTCCCAGTAAATTCCAATAAACATCAGAAGCAGGTGTCTCTGCCTGTAAGCCGTTTAAAATAGCACCGGCTGTTGTACTGCCGTCTTGCATTCCGACACCATTACCGGTCATAACTGTGCCGTCAGCAAAACGTACCTCGCTCTTCGGATTGACATCCAGCCATGGGCTGGCAGATGAAGAAGGTTTGTCTGTGGAATTGTTCGGCTTATAAGTCTGATCCACCGATGCATCTGCATAAATGATCGCAGCAGTTCCATTTTTTGTACCGATATCCTTCTTCGGAAAGACATCCCCCTGAAGTGCAACCGCTACCAGATTGACTGTACCCTTTACTCCAACTTTACCAATCCAAAAACCTGACCTACTTATCGTTTCGATAATTGCAGTCGATAACTTATCTACCTTTGCATTGCTATTATAACCAAATTTACAATTCTTTGCTAAAAGATTATATCCACTGACTTTGTTACTGTACGGATTCTTAGTATTGTTTTCCGTATTACCAACTAATAATGCAGCGTATCCATCCTTCTTATAAGTTACTCCAGTCACGTTATAAAATTCCATATTTGATGCCTGTATACTGCCATCCATAGCTCCGACAAGACCACCTGTATACAGACCAAGAAGGTTCACATTTTCCTCCTGACAATTTTTGAATGTGGCTGTTTTGTTCGGGTAGACATATCCTATAAATCCACCGATCCAGTTCGTATCTGTCTTAATATTGAGATCCTTTTCTCTACAGTCACGAATTGTCACATCTGCAACTGAATAGCCTATGAAACCACCGGTAAATCGCTGACCATTGATGGTCGAACCCGACGTAATCTCTACTTCTGAAATCGTCAGGGGACTTACGTGATATCCGATGATACCTCCTGTGTAGTCGTCTTTAGTTTTCTGGCCGGAATCTAGCGTAATCTTCATAGAAGCAAGGGAACATTTTTTCACCTCAAACGTACCGCCGTTTCTGCCTGCTGCCAGCAGACCTCCAAGATCTCGCAGATTCTTACCCGAAACACTCAAATTCTGTGCGTTTACATTCTCCACTGTTACAGAACTGTAATCATTCGCGCCCACAAGACCACCTGCCGCAGCTGTATTAAGGCTCTCTGCATGTGTAGTAACAGATAATTGATCTACATCTTTTACAGAGCTATCTCCTTTTCCGGTAATTGACAAAGTGCCATAACCAATATTCCATCCAACTAATCCACCTGTACTTCCATCGTCATAAACCCATTTTGTTACCTTTTCGTTCCGGATCGTCCAGTTGGTAAAAGATACACTCCTTCCTGCTTTATTACTATATCCGTCGACATAACCAATGGCTCCGCCAGTCATGGTGCCACCATACACGTTTATGTTTTCCAGATGAAGGCCATCAAAGGATACCATACCAGCAGAATTGGCCGTTCTTGCAGCAAATCCACCCACACCAATATGCACTTCCGGACTCTTTCTTTTTGTAACACACATTAACGTACCCTTTGTATCAAATACCCCAAGCTTAATGTTTCCTGATATCTTAAGATGACTCACCTCACACCCATCTGCAAAGTGAAAATCCACAAACAGTCCGGCACCCTGATTTCGCCATTCACCATTGCTGTATTCCGCGTGATAATCATTCTGATTCATATTTAAGGTAATCACCGTATCAGCTGCCTGATCAGCATTTATACTCTTAATCAATAAATTGCGGCGATATACTTCAGGAATACTACAGTTATCGCTCCAAACTTTCTTATTATATCCATAGCTGGAACCGATTCCCCGGAAACCATTTCCGTAGTTTCTCATATCAATGCTGTTTGCCGTAAATGCAAGACTGACCGGATTATTGACATCTGTATTGCTTTTTCCTGCCAAACGGGCCGCTATTGTTCCTGTGGTATAGTTCTTTACCAGATAGGACACGCGATTTTTTGCCTTATCGCTGCCTGCCGTACTTACCACTCCGCCCCAATAAGCTTCATCTGTAAGATTCGAAACATCAGCTGTCACAGTTCCGATTCCTTCGTAGGATGCAGTACGTGGTTTACCATATTGATAAGCGTCTACGACTCGACCATCTACATCGGTGTAACTTCCACTGGAGTCCATTGCTCCTGCACCGCTGTTTACAATCGCAGAAAGCAGCCATAATCCCTGGGCAGAGGTTATCGTAACATTCAGGCTTCCACTTGCATCTGTTACCTGAAGGTCACTTTTTCCTGCTGTCAAATTCGGAATGGTATAGTTTTTATCTGTGTTATCTATAGTGCATCCTTCCGCACAGGCATAGCCATCCAGTACACGTCCTACATAAGGATTACGGTAAAAATAATTTCCACCGTCTGATGCTGTTTTTCCATCAACTGTGCCAGAATCAGTTACCATATTCACTATTTTTTTCTCAGCTGCCGCATCTGCGCATGCTGTAGTAAAGGTATTGGATATTCCATCCATATTTCGGAACACCACGCCGCCGCCGGTCTTTTCGTAAGGCGTGTCTTCTGTGACATGAGTTGCGCCGCCGACCAGACCTACATAACCGCCTGCTGCGATCATCTGTGAATAAGTTCCACTGAATGTCACAGACTTTGCAGCATACTTTACTGACACCTGATCAATGATCGTATCCCCACCCATGCAGTAACCAACTACACCGCCAAAAAACGGATTTTTGCTGATTCCCGGAAGACTTTTTTCTGCCTGCATGGTAATCGTTGCCTGTGAATAATCCACGATCAGTTCTTTTACGACACTTCCCCGGCTATATGCAATCAGACCTCCAAAGCTGTCTTTATTCTCATTCGTTCCCGTTAAGGCAACTGTAGTGTTCGAAGAGGCACCTACAATGACTCCGCTGAACGGCTTCTCTTTCGTACCAAGTCCGCCAAAGTTTTCTGCTGACAAAGTAATATCCTTATCAATCTTATAATATGCATTCAGCAGATAATTCGTTGCTTTTTCCTTATCAGCTGCATTCCCGTTCTCGTTCTTCCAGACTCCGTTCTCCCAGGTGTAAGTAATATCTGTTCCTGTTGCATCACTTGTTGCACCATTTGAAAGATGATATCCTTCTGCAGTCTGTGTCTGATTTTCCAATACTTTTGAATTGAAAATTGCCTGGAATTTTGAAACACTGCCCGGATTCTGAATATAGGCTGCCAGTGAACTCAGCTGATGCGCATCTTCAATAATATA
>DAVZID010000103.1:0-7238 GCA_052273485.1 Lachnospiraceae bacterium | reverse complement strand
ATTTAAGCACCTTTCCTCAGGAATACAAAGGAAATTATTGATTTGAACATATCCATCACACGTTCTATTCAGGAATTCATAATCATGTGTCACGACCAGAATGATATAGTTCTCTTCTGCCAGTTTCTTCATGAGTTTCTCTACCTGACACATATGTCTGAAATCCAGACCGCTTGTAGGTTCGTCAAATATAAGCAGTTTCTTACCACCCATCACTGCCTGACATATGGCAAGCCGCTGTCTTTGTCCGCCGGATAAAGTCATTGGATGATTGTCTGCATATTCTGCCAGGTCAAAGCTTTCCAACAGGCTCATGATCTCTGCATCTGTGGCATCCTCTTTCGCCAGCAGACATTCATTTTTTACACTGTCAGAAAATAACTGATGATTTACTTCCTGCATTACCATACCAAACAGCTTCGTTCTGGCCTTGCCTGAAAGTTTCTTTCCTTTATATATAATTTCTCCACTTTTAGGGGATAACAGTCCACACAGACAGTTGCAGAACGTTGACTTTCCTGCTCCATTTTTACCAAGGATTCCGATAATGTCGCCCTCATTGGCAGATAAGGATACATCGTGAAAGATAAGCTGCTTCTTCCTCTTACAGGAAAGATTACGGATCACCAGATCAGCATCTCTTTGAGTATTTGCAAGTTCAGGTACATGTATCTGTTCCCTGGAGATACTTCTAAGTCCCATAAGTTCCCGTTCTGCATCAGAAAGCTGTCTGAACTCTAATGGAGTAAATTCCTGCTCAATGTGTCCCTCTTTTATATAAATGACTCTGTCTACGAATTTCTGAAGGTATGCCAGTCTGTGTTCAGCCACCACCACCGTATGTCCATTATTTTTTATTACCTCAAGTCTTTTGCATAACTTGTCTATGCCTGTTGCATCCAGATTTGCCGAGGGTTCATCTAACACATACACCTCAGGATCCATCGCATATACAGAGGCAAATGCAAGAAGCTGTTTTTCGCCGCCTGACATAGAGAATACATTTCTGTCAGCCAAATTCTCTATATCCAGTTCCGTTATCGTGTCCTCTACTCTCTTCTGTATGTATTCCGGACTGGCACCCCTGTTTTCCAGTCCAAATGCCATTTCAGCACTGGAATTGGTATGAAAGAACTGGGTCTTGGGGTTTTGAAAAACAGAACCAACCAGCTCTGCAATCTCGTACATCTGAGTCTGTGCAACATTTTTACCTGACACAGTAACCCTACCCTCTAATTTCACATCTTTAACAAAATGGGGAATCAGCCCATTGACCAATTTAATCATAGTTGTTTTACCACATCCACTGTCACCACAGATCAATACGAATTCCCCATCTTTTATCTCAAGATTAATATCAGATAAAATATTTTTACCCTGAAGACTAACATTTACATTTTCAAATTTTATCATAATAATCCGCGCCTTTCAGTATTTTCACATTATACTGCTATCATAAGTATTGTAACTACAATTGTTACCAGAAACATTACAATCCAGTCTGATACTGCCATATGTATCTTAATAACACTGGTTTTTTTGCATGGATTTTCAATTCCTCTTGCCACCGCTGCAGCCGCTATTTCATCTGATGTATTCACAGCAGACATCATAAGAGGGACTACCGTACATTCTAATCTGCTGGCCAGTGGAATATTTTGCAGTTTCATTGCTGCTCTTATATGTATAAATTCTTCTTTGATAGCCGGGAAATATCTGAATGTGGTAGCCATGGCTATGATAAATCCCTGGGGAAGATGTAATGCACGCATGGCAGCTATCATTCTGGACATGGATGATGTACGAAGGATCAGTAATCCTGCCAGAATACAGGGCATCATACGCAGTGTGTAGTTGATAAGTACCGGAAATACCATATTGACCCATGACAGGCACAGGGGAAATACAAATTTTAACAATAACCGGAATACAATAAGCAGTAATGCTCCTTTTATTGCTGCCATATACTGTCCATATAGCAAAAGGAGTAGGAGAAATATACCCGAAAGCATACTTCCCTGCTCTGTATTTTTCTCACAGAACATGCCTATGTTTGCAACTAACAGCAGCCATAGTCCAGCCCTGGGGTCAAGAGGTTTTATCTTGATCTGACCATTCATTATACGATTCCTGCTTTCCTGAAATGTTTACGGAACAGTCCTTTTGCGATCATGGCACCCACAATTCCTCCTATTATAGGAGAAACGCACAGGCCTATGAACATTGGTGTCGAAATCAGCCCTGATAATGACTGTACATACTCAGCAGACATTCCATTTTGCTGGATCTGCGCAAGGAAGCTGTCCTTGTATACCCAGATCGCCATTGGGGAACCTAACATACCATAGCAGAAAATGATGAAGGATATCGTCATATGGATAAAATTGTTATCGTATTTAGTAATTGCTCTGTATACCTCAGACAGAATGCTTGCAACAGCAAAAGTGATAAGCAAAAGCACAGTAAACTGTCCTGTTACAAAATACAATAATGCAGTGATAGCTCCCATAATGAGGATAGCCCCCGGTTTACGCACTTTGGACTCCATCAGCATGAAGGGGATTCCTGTAAGGATTCCCGCAACACCCGGAAGCAACAGCCATAATACCGGTACAAAGCCGGTGATCATAGCTGCAAAATTCAGTACAAAATAGATTGCAGAGAAGATACCTATCGTAATTAAATCTCTACCTGTTAATTTTTTCATGCCAATCTCCACCCTTCTGATTTACTTCTGATATCTACAAAATCTTTATATTTTCCCGGAACTTTCACAAGTTCACTGTGTGTTCCACTCTGGACGATCTGTCCATCATCAACAACAAGAATCTGGTCTGCCTGTTCGATTGTTGCCAGTCTGTGGGCAATTGTAACGATCGTTTTACCCCTGGTAAGCTCAGATATTGCTGCCTGAATGAGATGTTCATTCTCCGGATCTACACTTGCTGTAGCTTCATCCAGTATGATGATCGGCGCATTTTTCAGAATAGCCCTTGCTATGGAAATACGCTGCTTCTCGCCACCGGACAGGCTTCCACCGCCTTCTCCGACCACAGTATCATAACCATCCGGTAATGCCATGATGAAATCATGACAGCATGCATTCTTTGCAGCTTCTATCATCTCTTCTTCTGTTGCATCCGGTTTACCAAAGCATATATTGTTTCTTATGGTATCGTGGAACAGATAAACATTCTGGAATACCATAGATATATTGGACAAAAGGCTGTCGCATGTGAATTCTTTCACATCGTGTCCACCTACACTGACACTTCCGTTGTCTACATCATAGAATCTGGCAATCAGATTACATATGGTAGATTTACCACTTCCTGACGGACCTACAATCGCAGTTACGGTATTCTGGGGGATCTTAAAACTTACATTTCTGAGTACCTGTCTTTTGCCCTGTCCTTCTCCATAGGAAAAGTCAACGTTTTTGAATTGAATATCGTAGTTGTGTATTTTTATTTCTCTGCCATCTGCGTCGATAAAAGATTCTCCTGTCAATACATCCAGATGATCCAGTGCATCATCAATGATCGCCAGTACATGTGCACAGTCAGATATTGGTTCCAGTGAGCCGAATATATGGAATGACAGCAGAACGACAAGCATTACGGATGTAAAATCAAGCTGACCGGAAACACCCAGGTAAAAAGCAGCAATGGCAATGGCTACGCCTGCAGTTTTTAACGCCAGCAAATGCAGTGCATTAAAAGGAATATAGCCCCATTCTATCTTCAGATTGATATCACGACTGTCTCTGCATGCAGTGCTCATGGCATCCATAGAAGCTCCCGCTCTGCCAAATGACTTCACAACTGCAAGACCTCTGGCATATTCCAGTGTTGCTCCGGTCAGATCCTTATTAGCTTCTGCAAGGACAGGGGCATTTACAGTACTGTACTTGGAAATAACCAGTAGGAATATCAAAGATATTGCCGCACCTGCTATGGCAATCAGCCCTACTCTCCAGTTAAGATAGATCAACCAGAGAAGAATGCATGCAAAATTCAGATAACCTCCAACGAAATTATCGATCATACGGATTCCCATGCCTTCAAGAGTATGAAGACCTGTTGTGATGGAGTTCAGTATCGTACTGGTGTTCATATTCTGGAAATATCCAAGGGATACTCTCTTTAGAGCATCTCCTACAGCCAGTCTGTCTCTTGCGATCAGTTCATAGCTGATCGCCTCCTGAAATCTTGCCCTCAGATAATCAAAAAGAAATCTAAGGAAGATAAAAAGTAACAGAATCCCTATGCTTTTTCCTACCCATGCAGTATTAAGCGTTTCTCCTTTTCCTGCGCCTTCTACGAGTTTCCCTATTACGAAGGCAGCCCATATAACAGGCATTGCAGCGAACCAGCCTGAGAAGAAGGAGAATATAAAGCCAATATAGAGATTCTTTTTAAAGGTTCCACACCACTGAATGATTCTTTTTACTGTTCCGAACATATTGTTTTGCCTCCATTCTGACTTCCAACTGCCCAATGTCTGGCTCCCACATGTGCCTGCCACATTCTCTCATAAAGAGGGCAATTCTCAAGCAGCTCTTCCTGTGTTCCTTTTGCTTCTATACGACCATTCTTTAAAACAACGATCTGGTCAGCATTTGTTATGGTTGATAATCTGTGAGCAATGACAAGCAGTGTTTTACCCTTTGTCAGTTCTTCTATACTTTTTTGCAGTTTATCTTCATTTTCGGGATCGGTGAAGGCAGTTGCCTCATCCAATATTACGACAGGTGCATTTTTCAGCATGATCCTAGCAATGGCGATTCTCTGTTTTTCTCCACCAGAGAGACGTTTGCCGGCTTCACCGGCAGGTGTATCGTAGCCTTGTGGCAGTTTTTCAATAAACTCTTCACAGCAGGCTTTCCTTGCAGCTTCCTTTACCTGTTCATCTGTCGCAGACGGGTTACCAAGACGTATATTCTCCATAATAGAACATCTGAACAGGAAATTATCCTGTGTAACAAAGCTGACCATTTCGGAGAGCTGTTCAAGCGGCATATCTTTCACATTGACACCGCCTATTGTTATCTTACCGCCAGTCACATCCCAGAATCGGGAGATCAGTTTGGCAACAGTTGATTTACCGCCGCCACTTGGACCAACCAGAGCAGTATAACTTCCGGCAGGCATATTCAGATCAATACCGTGGAGTACTTCGTCTTTGGAATCTCCTGTATAGGAGAAATGAACATTTTTCAATTGGATATCATGTTTTTGAATGTTTGCACGTTTCGCAGGTTCAGACAGTTCTCTCATATTAAGAAGTCCCTGAATGCTTCTGATGTTGTATTTCATCTCACGAATACCTTCTACGAACACCTCTATCTTGGCAAATGATGTTACCATTGACATGGATAACATGACAGCAAGAACCAGTTGAGAGATTGTAAGCTGTCCATGAATTGTCAGATAAAGTCCTACAGGCAAAGTTCCCAGAATAGTAGAGGGGAACAGTGCAAATGTCATTTTCATGGTAAGCCATGTGGATGACAACCATTTCACAACGAACCGCTTATAATCAAGAATTGCTTTGGAATATTTCTCATATGAAGTACCTGCCCTGCCAAATGCCTTGATCACTTCAATTCCTTCTATGTACTCAACAATCGTACTGTTCATATGTGCATTTGATTCATCATATTGTGTAAAGCTTTTGCCACTTATGACCATGGTAAGGATCATAAATACCATAGACAATGGAACCGTTACAAGAGATGCCAGTGCAATTCTCCAGTCCAGAGCGATCAGAGCAATGATGCTTATAATTGGCAATAATAAATGCCCGCTTCCTTCCGGGATCATATGTGCAAGAGGTGGCTCCATACCCTCTATTTTCTCTACCATGATACTTTTGATCTCGCCGATGCTGTGTCCTTCCACATCTCCCATAGGTGCTTTGAGGAACCGGTCTGCCAGCCTGAGCCTCATTCCCTCCAGAATATGATAGGCAGCAATGTGTGATATCCAGGTAGAAGCCGAAAAACACACAATTTTAACGATATAGAACAACAATGCCCAAAAGCACCATCTGACAATATCCTGTACCGGGATGTTGTTGATATTTCTTATATAAAGATCTACTCCCCTATATACGCAATAATATGGGATCAGTCCACTGACAACACTTATGATGGAGAGAATGACCGAAATACACATCCTTCTTTTGCCTCCATCAGTATAACTGAGCAGCTCCTTTAACCAGCTTTTTTTCACACTATCCTTCCTTTCTGATCCTGTATTCTGCAGGCGATACTCCCATCACACTGCGAAATGCAACGGAAAATTTCCCAGGGTTCTCATATCCGACACATGCCGCTATTTCCTGGATTTCCCTGGTTTTATCCTGCATCAGCATGCTTGCCGCAACATTGATGCGGTATCTTTTCTGATAGGAATAAATAGAATCACCGTAGACATCCTTGAAACATTTCTTCATGGTTGTAGCAGGTATGTCATACATGGACGACAGATCTTCTATGGTAAGTCTGGTTTTCAGATCACCTGTGATCTGTGCATGTACTGCCTTGATCTTCTCCATCTGGGTTTTGTAATAATACGGTTTGATCTCCCTGCTGTTTTCCACTGTCATTGCTTCAAGATACAGCAGCATTTCTACTACCTTTATCTGATAGTATTCTTTCGCCGCTGATACCTCCGGTCTTTCTATATTCCTTTGATAGAAACTGGAAATAATACGGCTTAACCCCTCATCATTACGAATGACATAGGGTTTATCCTGTGTACAATACCGCGTACGCAATTCTGCAATATTGACAGAAAATCCATGAAACATGGTATCCAGAGCCTCCTGAGTCTCTTCCACATCCATGAATACACTCACCCCATGGTAATGCCGCAGGGGATAATAGGTCGTTCCCTTATGATTCTCTCTGTTGTCCAGACGCAGTTCATTCTCCTGCATGATGCTGAATACACCCGGCTGTACTTCCATTTCGATCCTGCCCTCCCGACAGTGATCGATGCAGAGTACCTTCTTGTCTTTTCGCAGTTCAAATTCTGAATCACATTTCTCCATATGCATATCAGAGAAACAGATCATTACACCGGGCATGACCCTGTATACAGTCATGATGCCTTCTCCAGTGGCATCACTCATCATTAACACAGAACAATTCTCGTTTTTGATCATGGTTTTTACATTACTTCCAAGATTCGCAATTTCGTTTACTTTCAAATCAATAACCACTTCTTTCC
>DAVZID010000102.1:0-7797 GCA_052273485.1 Lachnospiraceae bacterium | reverse complement strand
CGCCCGGCAGAGGTGCTCACGAAAGAGCGACTAGCGCAGCGGCTTAGATACTGTAGAATTATGCCCATGAAACGCAGAAATGCCCCGGCATGGACGTCGGGGCAAGGAGAAACCGCGCCATGGACGGCGCGTTTCGACGGTTTCGTCAAGCATAGAAACCCTAAAAAGCATAATTCGTACAGTACCTTAGCTGCGTAGCGTTAGCTCGTCGGGAGCACCTCTGCTGCAGGGACAGTCGCTCCGGCGGCTTACGCCCCTTACGCTGTGGCTGAAAGTTTTATTACTCGGGATTGAGAATAATAAACGAATACGATATAATATGAGTTGCTTGAATACTAGCAGTATTGTAACAGCGGATAGGAGATTTGGCATGATATGGAAACATTTACAGCACAGATTTTAATCGTGGAAGATGATGAGAATATAGCGAAGATGATAAAGGTTTCCCTTTCATTGGGAAATTATAAGGGAACGATTTGTAGTGACGGGAACCAGGTCATGGATTATTTGAGGGATGAAGACTACCAGTTGATTTTGCTGGATATTATGCTGCCCGGAAAAGATGGATTTCAGCTTATGGAGGAAATACGCCCTTTAAAGATACCGGTTATCTTTTTGACAGCAAAACAGGATGTAATGGACAAAGTGAATGGCTTGAAAATGGGAGCAGAGGATTATATTGTAAAACCTTTTGAAAGTATGGAACTGTTAGCTAGAATTGAAGTGGTTCTCAGACGGTATCAAAAAGAAACGCCCTCTGTTTTAGTCTATAGGAATCTGCTCGTAGATGTGGAGAAACACGAGGTTTTAAAAGATGGGATGAGCCTTTCGGTCACTCCACGCGAGTTCGATGTGTTGGTATATTTTCTTCAGCATACGGATGTCATCATAAGGAAAGGGACATTAATGGCTGCCGTTTGGGGATATGATTTCATGGGGGAAACCAGAACGGTTGACACTCATGTTCAGCAGGTGAGAAAAAAAGCTGGATTAAAAGACTGCCTGTTGACTGTCCCTAAGATTGGATACCGTTTACTGAAGGAATAAGGATATGAAGATTTGGCAGAGAATTTTTCTGGCCTCCATGCTTGTGACGATTTCCTTTATGAATTTGATTGGTATTGTGCTGATCCGGTCACAATACCAACAGAATCTGGAATATATTCGACAGGAGGCAGAAACGAAATTAGTGACTTTGGAAGAAAAACTCCGAAGCGAAATGAAAAGTAATATAGCAAAAGCACAGCAGACAGAGATTGTAACGGTTCCTTATGAAAATGAAGCCTTTGCAGCAGATGATTTTTCTATCCTAAATGCGATTCAGACAATTACTGAACAAGAGGAGGAGATGGGGGTCTGTGTTTACTTGGATGGCAGGACTTATACGAATGCAAGCTATGAAAATCTGGAAACGGAAACAGACCAGTCACGATTTGCGTCTGGAAAGGATGGAAGCGTGCTGTTCTGTACAGTTGCATCAGGCCAGTATTATGGCAGAAAATTAGAAATTGTGGTACAAAATGACGCAACCGATGCGAAAGCGAATTACTGGAACCAAATGAACCAATTACTGTTCTATGGCTGCCTGTTTTCTGTTTTTGGTGCGGTTATCCTGATGAGCCTTGTATATATATTCCTTCATCCCTTAAAGACCGTCCGGCAGAGTGTCCATTCTATTGCAGGTGGAAATTATGAGATTCGTTTGCCGATACAGGGTCATACAGAGTTAGCAGAACTTTCTGCGGATGTGAATGAAATGGCAAGGGAAATTCAAAGAAACATGCAGCAGCTTTCGGAGATTGCTGAAAGCAGAAAAACCTTTATTGGGAATATGGCTCATGAGATGAAGACACCATTAACCTCTATCCTTGGTTTTGCGGATATATTAAGCATTAAGCCGGATTTGCCGGAGAATGAGCGAAGAGAGTATTCAGAAATCATTGTGAAGGAGGCAACCCGGCTGCGGAATTTATCAGGAAAACTGATGGAATTGGTACAGATACAAAATGGTATGATAGAGTTTCGGCTGATAAATCTGAAAGATTTGTTAGAGGAAAGCATATCTGCCCAGGAAGTGATGATGAAAGAAAAATGTATTTCCGTCACTGCGAAGCTGGACAACGCACTTGTATATGGAGACTATGATTTGTTACAGTCCCTTGTCTTCAATATCCTCGATAACAGCAGAAAGGCATCCGAGCAGGGCGGGGAAATTAAAATTAGTCTGGAATCAGAGGAAAAGAAAGTAATCCTGTCAATCCGTGATTTTGGCCGGGGGATGGATCAGAAAGAAACAGAGAAAGTGAAAGAACCTTTCTATATGGTAGACAAATCCAGAAGCCGCAAGGCCGGAGGAGCCGGACTTGGATTGGCCTTATGTGCACAAATCATGGAGCTTCATCATGGAGTTTTCAATATAAAAAGCGAGCCGGGGAAAGGCTGCTTAGTTACTTTGAAATTTGAGAGAGGCAGAGAAGATGAAAGAGAAGCATAGATCCGGCATGGTATGGATGATCTTGATTACAGCAGCAATCATTGTTATGAGTATTGTAATTGTGAGATTTTTCGGAGAAGCTGTGGAAATGCAGTTGCTTTCGCAATCCGTACCCGTGCCGGAGACAATAGAGATAGAGGATGATTATTTACAAATTGAATATCCATGGGAAATATCTGCTGATATGTTACGGGAAGCAAACACGGCAGAGAAAAAATGTTTTCTGGAATCAGAATATGTGGCTCAGCTTGAGAAGCTGGCACCACTCTTAAACGACTCTGTCATATTAAATACGGAAAACTTATGGGTTGATGAAAAAGGCAGGCTGATACACATAGGCAGTAGCGAAAATGAATTAGCCTATGCGGTAGATATGGAAAAAGGTATTGTTGGCTTTGGATTAGAACCAGAGAAAGAAAAAGACGATACCGTAAAAAAAGAGAACATGGATGAATTGATGGTTTTACTGAATGATCCGATGCAGGAAATATATCAGTTCCTTCCGGCGGCAAATGATGTCTGGAGCAATCAGGGAGTTCCTATACTGGATGGACTTCAGGTAAGTCAGGAACAGGCATTAAGCAGCATATATGATTATATCCGGAGCTTTCCCCGTCAGGTTTTGTATTATCGTGATGTACTTACAGTCATTCTGGAAATAGAAGGAAATCATATGGTTCTCCAATACAACCCGATGACACAAAAATATACGTCATGTTTTCTCTTATCCAAATAGTGAATGGGAGAATACCCCATATTTTTGCATTTTTTTTGCAAGAATATGGGGTATTTTTGTGTGGAAGTATTTTATGATTTAGAAAATCAAAGATTGGAGGCGTTTTTTATGAGAACAAAGAAATTAATATCCTTACTTCTGGCAATATCCCTTTCTTTTTCTACTATGGGATGTGGAAATGTAGGAGATGCGCAGGGGGAAGAAAAAACAAATGTGACAGCAAATCAGGAGATAGATACGTCGGGTACAGATAAATCCAGTGGTGGGGCTGTGACATACGATGATGAAGCGTTTTATATGAAAGATGGGCAGGAGGCAGGACTCCATGAAGAAATTACTCAGGATGGCTGCGTCTGGACAGTATCTTCTATAGAGCTTACAAAAACATTGGGTGACCGATCACAGGCCGATATAGATTATTGGGGAGAGACAATAGATGATCAGGGAAACCTGACCGGAGCGCAAAGCTATCTGTTTGTTACCGTATCTTGTAGAAATGCAAGTGGTTCTACGAAAGAAGTTCTTCTAAATTCCAATGGTTTTGTTGCTTTGGACGAGGCAGGACAATTATTGGAAACCGCGAGTGAAGCCAGATATATCAGCAAAAAACAGGATGGAAACAGTAGTCCGGTAAAAGCATTTCATTATGTTCTGGAAGATGGTGAAGAAACGGGATGGATTGAGATTGGCTATATCATAGAGGATAGTGTTTTTAATGACGGAAATAAATTGTACTATTGTGTGGGTGAACGGGGTTCTCAGTTGGAAAATCCGGAAAACAGATATATAGAGGTGGAGCAGGCACAATGAAGAAAAAACTTTTAAAAAATGAATTCTTGAGAATTATTCAAGGGAAAGGAGTCTGGGTGTCTTTGCTGATTGGTGCAATCCTGTCTTTGTCCCATGTAGTGATGTATGTGGCACCTTTATCAAAGAGTATACTGTCAGGAAATTACCCCCTTGGAGTTTATGCAAAATGGATGGGAGGGGCAAACAGTACGATTCAACCGGTACTCTATTACCTGATTGTTCCTGTACTGGTTGTCCTTCCCTATCTCGGAACCGTCAGCGAAGATATGAATACAGGATATGTAAAAAATATCCTGCTTTCTGCCACTCGCCGGGAATATTATCATGTGAAATGGGTGCTGACCTTCCTTACTGCGGGAACGGTTGCAGTTGTTCCGTTACTGATCAATTTCTTTTTCGCAGCCATGTTTCTTCCGTTAGTTATGCCGCAGCCGGGGACGGGACTTTACCCTTTGATGGCAGATTCTCTATGGGCAGAGCTGTTTTATACACATCCGGCAATCTATTTGGTTTGCTATCTGGTACTGAATTTTATTTTCTTTGGCCTGTTGGCAACGGTTGGTCTTAGTTGCAGCCTGATTACGCAAAAGGGGTATATTTGTATGCTTTTCCCGCTTTTTTTGTATTTAGCTGTATATGGGATCACACAGGTTACAGGGCTTCATACATGGTGCCCCTTTGCCACGCTGCGTCCCAGCCAGCCGGTGGCAGCAAACGGATGGGTTCTTATGATAGAATGCTTTATTTTGCTTTTGGCAGGAGGTGTACTGTGGGCTTATGGGTGGAGGAAAAAAGATGTTTTTTAGGAATACCCTGGAAAGCTATATTTCTTTGGTAAGGGAGAAACGATTGGAAATCGCTGCCTGTATATTGGTATATTTGATGGGAAGTTTTTTCTACTTACATCAGGGTTTAGAACTTTATCAAAATATGGGGCTGCATATTTGTGCGGCGGATTGTTATGTGATGGCTGGTATGGTTGGGAGGAGGATCATGGTTGGCATTCCTATTTTTCTCGTTATAACTTTACTGCAGGCACGAAACAGCAGAAATATTCAATTTGTACTGCGGATGGGGACACGGATCAATATTTGGTGGAAGCAATGTCTGGAAAATGTGTTCCGGGCAGTCATAATGACCTTTTTGGAAACCGTGATAGTTGGAGCCTATGGTCTGCTAATGACTCCCTGTTTACTGAATTGGAACGAAATGGGTTCAGTTTTTTGGAATGCCACGCAGCATACAGTTTCCAATGTTCATTTCGGACAGATTGTTTTGGGATTTGGTGCGGTAACAGTGCTGATTTACCTGTTTACGGGAATGTTGTTTTCATTTGCTGAATGGGTTTTGGGGAATTATCTTGCAGGAATTTGTATCTGCCTTATGCTGGCATTTGCGGAAAATTTTTCTACACTATCGATCCTATATGACCGCACAACAATTTTTTATAGCCAGTGGCTGCCTTATAGAGTGTGGAAGGATTGCATGTGGACAATCATCATAATCATTATTCTGGCAATAGGGGGAGAACGATTTGCTAAGAAAAAGGAATTTTATGGAACATAAAGTGACGTTTGGCAGATTATTGGACTATGACTTGAAAAACAGTCTTATACAAAACAGATGGCGTTGGGCAGGAGCTATCGCACTGTTTATCTTTCTGGCTCATGTAATCACAGACAGTTTCCGGCTTTTCGGAAAAGAACCAGGAATAGGCGGTATTTTTCTTTATTTGATAAAAGGGGCTGCGCCTTATACCAGGACAGAAAACAGTTCCTTTGAACTGCCGGTTTTATGGCTTTTGTACCACAGTTATTTTTTCTGCCTGATTGGAGATTATCCGGTAAAAGATATACAGGGATATGGGAAACAGGTATTTTTGCGAATTGCGGATAGAAAGAGATGGTGGTTATCAAAATGTGTCTGGATAACCGTATCGGCGTCCATTTACGAGGCTTTGTTTCTAATTGTTGGTTTACTATACCTGACCGTAAATGCTCATGATATTGTTATTCATCCGGATGTTGTATTCCAGATGGTTGGAATGGAATCTGCGGCAACCGCTGCAGTTGGGTTTTTCTCATATTTGGGGGCAACAATATGGGCAGGGTGGTTTCAGTTTTATTTAAGCCTTATCATGCATCCGGTCCTGGCAGTTTTGATAACTTTAACGCTGCTGATCTGTGCCTGCTATTTTTATACGCCGTTATTGCCGGGGAATCTTATGATGCTTGACAGAACATGTGGTGTGGCTCAAAACGGTTTCTTTTTACTTTATGGTGCGGTTGTTTTGACGATGCTCTTAGTTTTTACCTTGTGGCTTGGAGCTGAGCTTATGAAGAAATACCAATTAATGAAATGAAAGGGGTAAAACAATGATTAAGATTGATAATCTTTCCAAACAGATAAAAGGAGTGACGGTATTAGATCACATAACTATGCAGATGCAGGCCGGAACCATTTATGGGTTGAGGGGCAAAAACGGAAGCGGAAAAACAATGCTGATGCGGTGTATCTGCGGATTGATTTTTCCAACGTCCGGCAAAATCTGTATTGATGGGAAAGTGTTAGGGAAGGATATTTCTTTCCCGGAAAGTATCGGAGTGCTGCTTGAAGGCCCCTCATTTTTGGGGGAATACACAGGATTTCAGAATTTGAAAAATCTTGCGAAACTTCGGGGGGATATTTCCGATGAAGAAATATCAGGTGCAATCACAGCGGTAGGCCTTATGCCGGATGATAAAAGAAAGTATAAAAAATACTCACTGGGTATGAAACAGCGTCTTGGAATTGCCTGTGCATTAATGGGAAAACCGGATATTCTGATTCTGGATGAACCAATGAACGCTCTGGATGAAAAAGGAGTAGAGCAGGTAAGAAAACTATTGCTGAAAGAAAAGGAAAGGGGAGCCTTGATTATTCTGGCTTGTCATGATAGAGAGGATTTTGAGTTTTTGACGGATGAGGTCTTTGCGATAGAGGAAGGGAGAGTACGGAAAGAATGAAGATTATAAAAAGTAAAGTTCTTTGGATCGCCATATTCTCGATCAGTGTTATGACACTAGGGCTTTTCCGTATATGTGCGGTAAATCAGAAATACCCCAGTCCACAGGAAATTTGTTTTCATGCTAATGAGGACTGTATAGTATCGGATTGTCATATTCGTCTGTTAGATATGGAATTATTGAGTGGGGAAGAAATCAAGAATATTGTTTCGGGTATGCCGCTTTTGTATAACATAGACGGAACAGCTTATCCGTGGGAAAAGCAAAAATTGGTTTTGGCAACACTTGAGATAGAAAGTATAGGTGATCAGGATACAATGTTGGATTTGACAGAAATTGTACTGGAAACAAAGGCATGGGGGAATGGAATAGACGGAGAATTGTTTTCGGTTTTAAATAGTGAAAATGGCAGCTTATATGAAAAGCTGGCAGAGGGAGAAACGCAGACCATAATATGTCCGTTTTTACTGACGGACAATCAGTTTACAGAGAAGGACTGGAAAAATTTGAATGCAGAAGGATTTTCTCTGATATTAAGCTATTATCCTGAAAAGATTATGCTTTCAAAATAAAATATAGAACATGGAGGAGGACACGCCCGGCAGAGGTGCTCACGAAAGAGCGACTAGCGCAGCGGCTTAGATACTGTAGAATTATGCCCATGAAACGCAGAAATGCCCCGGCATGGACGTCGGGGCAAGGAGAAACCGCGCCATGGACGGCGCGTTTCGACGGTTTCGTCAAGCATAGAA
>DAVZID010000101.1:0-7884 GCA_052273485.1 Lachnospiraceae bacterium | reverse complement strand
TTGCTTCCGTTTTAGGAGGAAATACAAAGATAGATACAACTGACGAGGATAATTACAATAGAACAAAATCGCGGCGCGATGGCTGGTGGAGATTCTGATGCAGTTCGACTTTTTCACATAAAATAGCAGTGGTAAATGAGTCCTAAATAAGTTATTGTTAAATCACCACAAAATAACATACTTATACACACAGGATCATCACTACCACTGCCATGAACAGATTAGCATTCACTTATGTGAAAAACCTTGATACGGAGAATACCGGCAATGTGGCAGGAATGTTGCTTTATGCAAGAACTGATGAACTGGTGCTGCCTAACAATGATTACAGAATGAGCGGCAATGCAATTTCAGTGAAAACGCTTGATTTGGATTGTGACTTTTAGGAAATCAGAAAGCAGTTGGATAACATCGTAGTTGACTGTTTTTCGTGAGCTTAGTTCAGCAGAGAAAAAAGAGAACAAGGGATTCTCATTGGAAAGGTGTGAAATGATATGGCAGAAAATAAAGCACTGGTACTTGAACTGGATATAGATAACGATAAATTTGTTTTTCCAAATACAATATCCGACGCACTTGTTGAAGCTAATGAGGAACTTTGTTGCCTGGAAGAAAAACTCAATGAAACGCTTGAAACTATAAAGGCACTGTCACCTGAATGTGATAAGTATGACTACATATTGTCTGCCAGTTCCGGCGCATTGTGCGGAATCATTGATATTTTCCTTGTCGGAAAACCCGGTGAATCTCCTTTAGGAGATGCCACAGATAAATGGTTTGCGGATAGAACCGTGGATTTTGCAAAGATTTGCGGATATGAGAGAGATAGTTCGTCATTATCGCAAGCAGTTAAGTTTCTTGAAAAGAAGTTCAAAGTTCCTTATGACCAAAGCGTTGGCGGCGGAATTTTCCGTGAATTGATAAACCTCACACCAAGCAATCATCATTTCAAATCGCTTGCACATAATCCTACGATTTTAGGATTATTCTTCTCTATCCTCAACCAATTCACGAATACATCGGACTTTGTAGCAGATGGAGAGCTAATATCACTTAACAACTCTGACAGCAAGTTTGAACTTCGGGGGAACAATATACCAAGTAAGATTTTCTGCGGCATTGCAAACTGGATTGGACATCTGATTTCTGATGTTTCCGGTTCATCAAGCAGTAAAGGCAGAGGTATGGGAATACCTTCTCCGATTTTAGTTTGGAACAATGATGTTATTGCAATCAAGAGAAAATTGAATATTCCGGCGTCCGAGTTCGATAAGTCTGTAAATGAGCTTGCGCTGAAACTCTTTGAAAAGGGATATGATGTGCGTTTTCAGACAGCGCAGACTATACCTGTTTTCATCAATGAAATGGTAGTAAGGCTGTTTTATTCCATAAGACGCCTTATCAAGTATTTTACTTCCGTTCCGAAAGAAGAAAGAACCTTTTCTTTGTTATGGAAATCGTGTGAGCCATTCACAAATGCTACTGTAAAGCGAATGTTGACGGTAGCACACGGAACTTTCTGCCTGATAGATTTGGAAGACGCAACTATAAGAGGAATCACAACTGGAGGCGGCTCATTTAATGTTGTTGAGTTCTTTATGCGGTTGAATATAGTCGGCGTTGGTCGTTTTACTATTTCAATTTATGGAGAAGCAAAACGAGGACTGAAAGGACATAAGGTTAAGGCGGAAGCAGTATATCTGAGACGAGAAAAAACCATTGTAAATGATTATATCAATGGTTTGAGAACTCTCTCAGCGGCTTACGACGATAAACAGTTGCTGAGTTTTGTGGAGGATTTCCAAGTCAGCGGTTTGTACTTAGAAGCTTTCAACAAATCTACTGAATTGGCAAGACTTAGAGGAGTCTCAAATGGAGTTAATGATAAAGCAGATATAGACTCTTACTTTCGTGGAGGTGCGAAGCATTGAGAAAGAAGAAATCTAAATTGCAGTTGGCTCAGGACGAAGCACAGGCTGCAATAAATCAGACCAATAAGAAGATTGAAGAACTCGGCGTTCAGTCAGGCGAATTGTGCCAAGTTCTAAACAACATACAGGAACTGTTTGATGATATTCGTAATATGCCAAGCGATAAGAAATTGGAGTGCGAAAAATTACGAAAAATAAGACTGAATTGGAAACAACAAGCCGAAAAGATAGAAAACGACTATAAAGCAGCCGCAGTTAAGGAAGCCGGAGCTGGAGCAGCCGGCGTTGGTGTAGGTGTTGCAGTCGTGGCTCTTGGCCCGACAGCAGCAATGGGAGTTGCAACAACTTTTGGAGTGGCTTCAACAGGAACTGCGATTTCTGCATTAAGCGGTGCAGCGGCAACAAACGCCGCATTAGCTTGGCTTGGTGGTGGCGCACTTGCCGCTGGTGGCGGAGGTATGGCTGCCGGAAATGCGTTTCTTGCTCTCGTCGGCCCTGTTGGTTGGGCAATCGCTGGAGTTGCTTTGCTTGCCAGTGGGTTAATGTTTTGGAAATCTTCCAGCGATAAGAAGAAACTTGAAAATACATTTACGCTCATTAGTAATCGTGATGTGAAATCATATAAGCTTGCAATAGTTGAATTGGGTGAGCGTATCGAGAGAATCGGTAATGAAAAAGAACTTCTCAAGGACGCCATTATAAAAGTAAAGAGCTTCGGTACTGATTATGAGGCTATGACAGAAGCACAGCAATACGAGCTTGGAGCGTATGTAAATCTTATGCTTTCTTCCACGCAACTGCTCGTGAACCCGATTATGGGTTTACAGCCTAAATTCAGCGAGAATGACTTTGAAAATTTCTTGGCGTGGGAAGAGAGAAAAGCAGACACCGCTGTGTGTAAGGACTTCAAACAGTTGATTATTTCTTTTGCAAATCTGCTCTATCGCATTGATTTAGACGATACGGATAAGAAACTGTTATATAGGGCATTTAAGCGGAACAAAAAAATGCTTGAATCGTTAAATGTCAAGAAGAAGGATTTCACGAAAGAGATTATGGATATTGTGCTTGAAGCACTTGATTATTCATATTCTCTGCAAAAAGCATAAAGAATGATGAGGTGATTATAAATGCCAAGAACAATTACAGTATGTCAATACGTTACAGCGATGATTTTAAGAAAGAAGTAGTCAAAGCATATATGGCTGGAGATAAGTCGACCGTTCAAATAGCTGCTGACTATAATATTGCAAAGAGTATTATTAGCCAATGGGTTAATCAGTATAAGGAAGAATGCCGTTATACCACCAACACCACACCTGAATCTAATGAAGCCAAGGAGATTAGAAGATTAAATCAGCTTCTTAACGAAAAAGATAAGGAAATTGCTGGAAGCCCGGAATCAGGAAATTGACGGGATGTTCTTAAGCCTTTACACCGACAAGGTATTTGGTTAAGTTACCTACATGGGAATATGGAAAAGAAAATACTATGACATCCAAAATATCATGGGGTGAGGTTTCTCCTGGCGAATGGGGAAATATATAACTCTAATATAACTCTACAAGAAAAAGCTAAGCCTGTATTTCTTTCAGCTTGTGCTATGAAATGGAATCAACTTCAAAATGAAAATGCACCTTTGCGTGCAATGCTAAATGGTAAATTGCAAAGCGTTTCAGAAGATATAGTGATGTATGGATTTCCAATCGCATTGATAAAATGCTTGAAGATGGTGTGTTGGAAATTATACAGGACGCACCAAAGGGAGAAATAAATTATCGCCGGATATTAAGAAAACGAATGAAATAATAACCACCTTTGAAATTCTCGACCGCTTCTAGATTTGCTTTCAGTTCATCGGCAACGGTGGTCTGGGGCGCACTCTCACTGTCCTTTTTGTGGGATTCCCGAATATCCCGAATAATGAGGTTGAGGTCATCCAGAACCATGTGACTGAAATATTCATCATCGCTGATATGGGCGGCTTGCAACACTTTCAAGTGCGGATCATCTTCGCTGGTGCGATACCGTTCAATGATTTCATGAATAAAGCGAAAAATGCAGAAAGAATGACAAGCTATGTGAAAAAGGTGAATGCTTTGGTTGAAAAGAAAAAGCAGACTAAGAAATAAGGCATGGATGAGGGGTAGCGAAAGCTGCCTCTTTTACATATCTGCATTATGCTTGGTTGATATTTGAATGGAAAAGATGTATCATTTCTATGCAAATGTTGAAACGAGGTGATTGATATGCAGATAAATCCAATTATTTTAGAAAAGATAAAGAGCAATAACAATATGATAACAACAGCTCAAGTGATGGAACTTGGATTTTCAAGAACAATTCTTTCAAAATATGTCAAAGCAGGACTTCTTGAACGTAGTAGACAAGGAATATATATCCTTTCTGATTCCGTACACGATGATATGTGTACATTGATGATGCGTTCGGATAAAATTGTCTTTTCACATGATACAGCATTATTTCTGAATGGTTTATCTGAGCGTACACCGTTTATGCATTCGGTAACAATTCCAAGTAATACATCACTTCCGAACTCGTTGATAGATGAATGTCAATGTTATTATATAAAACCAGAACTTCATCTAATTGGTGTGATTGAAAAAAAGAATACAATGGGAAACATAGTACGTTGTTATGATACAGAGCGTACCATCTGTGATATATTGCGATCACGAAATAGGATAGATGAGGAAACGGTCATCAGTGCAGTAAAAAATTATGCTGCTTCACCAGATAAAGATCTGAATCGTTTGGCAGTGTATGCGTCTATGTTTGGAGTTGATAAAGAATTGAAACGCTATATGGAGGTTTTACTATGAGTTCAAAAGCAATGAGCCTAAAGGGACGAATTAAAAATTATGCAAAAAGCAATAATATTGCGGCACAAGTAGTTTTGCAGAACTATATGTTTGAACGTTTTTTAGAGAGATTATCTGTATCAGAATGGTGTCCGTGATCGTGGGACATATTAGCGCATCCTTTGTATCCGCCAACGCCATTATCGCGCAGGTATCCCTGATGTCTACGGTCTTTAACCAGGGCGTGTCAAGTGCCTCCAGTGTCATTACCGGTAATACGCTGGGGCGCGGGGAAAAGGAAAAGGCCTACCGGTAGGGCATTACGTTTCTGGCGCTGGGTGTCTTTATCGGGCTGTTTGCGGCGGTCATCATTTTGGTGTGCTGTCCGTTTATTATTGCACAGTTCAACATCACTGAGGAAACCAGAGCGATTGCATACCAGCTCATGTACGCCGTGTCCATTATGGTGGTGTTTCAGGCACTGCAGTCGCTTCTGACCAAGGGCGTGCTGCGGGGCGGCGGGGACACCAGATTTTTGATGATGGCGGATATGCTGTTTTTGTGGCTGGTATCCATCCCGCTGGGATATCTGGCAGGGCTGGTGCTGCATCTGCCGCCGTTCTGGATTTATGCGGCGCTGAAAGCGGACTGGGTGATCAAGACCATCTGGTGTTCCATCTGTCTGATTAGAGGAAACTGGATGAAAAAAGCGGTATGAAGATAAAAGAAAGGGAGTGTGTTTCATGAAAAAAACAGAAAAGAAAATCGTACATCATAACAGAGAGGTATTTGCCTGGTTTTATGAGCCGGAGCAGGAACAAAAATTTCCGGTGGTCATTTTCAGCCACGGCTACAACGGCTGGGCGGATGATTTTGCTTCCTACGCAGAGCTTCTGGGAGAGCGGGGAATCGGCTCTGTGTGCCTGGATTTCTGCGGGGGCTCGGTGCGCTCCAGAAGCAGTATGAAAACCACCGAGATGACCATTTTTTCCGAAAAAGAAGATCTGTGCGCGGTGCTGGACGCCGTGTGCGGCATGGAGCAGGCGGATACGGACAATCTCTTTTTATTCGGCGGCAGCCAGGGCGGGTTGGTGAGCGCGCTGGCTGCGGAGGAGGAGGAAAAGAGGATCAAAGGGCTGATCCTTTTGTATCCGGCACTGTGCATTGCGGACAACTGGAATGAACGGTTCCCACAGCTTTCCGACATTCCCGATGAGCAGGAGCTTTGGGAGATGAAGGTGGGCCGGATTTTCTTTGAGACGCTGCATGGCTTTGTGACATTTGACCATGTGGGCCATTTTTCCAAAAAGGTGCTTTTGATGCATGGGGATCAGGATCCGGTGGTGCCGTTGTCTTACAGTGAGAAGGCGGCTGCGCTTTTCCCACAGGCAAAGCTGGTGGTATTTCCTGGCGAGGGACACGGTTTTAGTACGGAGGGAGACAAAAAGGCGGCGGAGCTGACCTGCGCGTTTGTGGAGGAGGGATGATGTTGAATCTGCAGAAGCTTACAATATAATGGTATCGTAATTTAAGACACATTGACCGAGCTAAAAGCGAGGGATACTTCTTGAACGAAAGTTCAAGAAGGTGTGCAATTCAACAATTTTGAATTCTATGGAGAGAGGATATGAGGATATTAGATTTGTTTTCGTGGCTTCCTGCGAAAGAAATTAGTATAGAAGAAATTGAAAAAATATTTATGGATGATATGAAAGGCATTCAAAATAGTACGTACAGTGTTAGTTACGAGATTCCAAATGATGCAAATGCTAATGTATCACATTGTGTCAAGGAATTACTGGCTGAAGAGAAGAATGTAGCTTGTTTGAAGAAAGAAAATGTCATTATAGCTGTTATAGGTTATAAAGAAGACTGAAAATATGAATTTTGTGGAGGATACTTATTATGTCAGAAGGCAATGAAAAAAATGATTCAGTAAAGAAAAACGTTAAATCGGGCATGAGTATGAAAACAAAAGTAAGTTTGGCGGTGGCAATTCTCTTTGGTATTACTCTCGTAACACAAATCAGACCATTCGTAGTTGGTATTCTCCAACACGGATGGGGAGGAACAAACTATGGACGAGTAGTTTTCCCTTTGGTTATTACAATAATTGCTCTTGTGGTGTACAGAAAAGAGAAACAAAAGTCTAATGGTTAATATTCAAGAAAGAGGTGATGAATATGTTGTGGTCTATTTGTGGTGGAATAATAATACTTGGGTTAGGTGTATTTATCCTTTTAAAACCACATTTGGTTTGGAAACTAACAGAAGAATGGAAATCTTATCGTGCAGATGAACCGTCTGACCTATATCTAATAAGTGCAAAAATCGGTGGTAGTTTATTTGTAGTACTTGGAGTTATTATGATCATTCTTCCGTTGATTTTAGAGTGATAAATCACAGGTTGTGGAGAATAGCTCATGAAGAAAACTATTTTGACATTAATATTCATTTGTTTACTATTATCGGGATGTTCTGAGACAGGCTCTCATACTGATACTAAGACAGAGACGGTTTCTGCTGATTATGGAAAGGTAATCGAAATTGCAAAAGATGAATTTTGCTCTGTATTTTCAGAACTTGATGATTTAGAAATCACTGAAACAGCTACAATGGTAAGAAGTAATGATGAAAACCATATCGTTATTCAGTTCAAATATGAATCAAGCAATGGTTCGGGAATTTATGGATTTGAATACCAAAAGGATGATTATGGAAATTATGAGTTGATTCAAAAAGGCGAAGACGTAACGATTGATAATCTTGTGAAATAAATAAAACGCATAATTCTCTGCTTGTAGTACTACCCACTCCTGAAAATTGAAAACCGACTTTTTACATAGCCAGTTACTGACTGATCATCAGCGACTGGCTATTTTTGTACCCATTTTTGGCTCAGGTGCACATGAAACGAAGAAGCGGTATGGAAACAGTCAATTTTTTTCAATCCAAAGGAGGAAATTATATGGCATTTTTTAACAGTGCAGTAACTGTACTTCAGACTCTCGTAGTCGCTCTCGGTGCCGGTCTTGGTATCTGGGGAGCAATCAACCTGCTGGAAGGATACGGCAATGATAACCGTGCGACACGTTCGTAAGTGAAAAGCTTACGCACAAAGTCGAAGGGCA
>DAVZID010000100.1:0-7953 GCA_052273485.1 Lachnospiraceae bacterium | reverse complement strand
ATTCTTCTTTGTATGGCAACAGGAACAGGAAAAACATATACTGCTTTTCAGATTGAAGGCGCTGCGCCGGATATGACCAGATTTCATCTAGCAAAATCCATGCTGGCTTATATGCACAGCAGTGATACCTTCAACAACAGTCTGAATTTTGTTGATGAAAGCATGGACTGCGACCAGTACAGAGATGTGTTCAAAACCATTTTTGAGGTACTTGACCAGTCTCAGCACTACGACAGAATGATGGACGAAACTGAATAAGTTCGTTATATGTGACAACTAGTATGATTTAATGATAGTGGGCCGGTGTAAAAACGGCCAATACCTGAAGAAAGAGGTGAAGTGGCACTGTGGCAAGACAGGTAAAATCAAAGCAGCGTGTAGCCGATCACGGTGAGGTGTTTACAGCCGAACGTGAAGTGAAAGCTATGTGCGACTTGGTGAAACAAGAAACAGAACGAATAGATAGCCGATTTTTGGAGCCCGCCTGTGGCGACGGGAATTTTCTTTCTGTCATTCTGAAACGAAAATTGGCTATCGTTAAAAAGAAATATAAACGCAGCGCTTACGATTGGGAGCGCAATTCTTTGCTGGCTCTCGGTAGTATGTATGGCGTGGATATCCAGCAGGACAATGTAATCGCCTGTCAGAATCGACTTTTTGAAATCTGGGACAAAGAATACAAATCTGTATGCAAAAAGGAGTGCAATGACGAGACCCGCGAAGCAGCCCGTTTTATTTTGAGGCTGAATATTGTGTGCGGCAACGCACTGACACTGCTTTGTTGCGATGACCAGGCGAATGAACTAAATGTTCCGATTATCTTCTCGGAATGGACATTCCCATTCAATGATGCCAGAATGCAGCGAAAGGATTATACATTTGCAGAGCTTTTGGCAATGGAAGAACCAAAGAAAAAGAAGGCTGAGGAACAGCTCAGCCTCATGGATATGGGGTTGGAGGCACCGGAAGAGCCATCCGACGAGGGCATTTTCCTCCAGCAGTATATTACTCATTACCGTCGAATCTACGAAGATGATACAAGGTGGAGAGAGGCCTATCTCCGCTTGCCAGTAAAGGAGGACAACCGCAATGGCTAACGGTCTTTTTGATAATGTTTATAATCCAGACGTGCTGTCATGTCTGGCTAACCTCTCCAACGATGAGGTGTTTACTCCTCCGGAAGTAGTAAACCAGATGCTTGACATGCTCCCGCAGGAACTCTTCCGAAATCCAGACACGACATTTTTAGATCCAGCTTGCAAAACGGGAGTTTTCCTTCGAGAAATTGCCAAACGATTGATTGTTGGTCTGGAGCCTCAATTCCCGGATTTACAGGAAAGACTGGATCACATTTTCCATAATCAGCTTTATGGTATTGCAATTACGGAACTGACAAGTTGGTTGTCACGACGCGGTGTTTATTGCTCTAAGTTTCCGCATAGTGAATTCTCGGTCTCTTATTTTGATGAGGAACATCAGGACGGAAATGTTCGATTTAAGAGACTTCAGCATACTTGGAATCCTCCTAAACTGATGCGCGATATAAACGGACGAAAGATTGGAAAATGTGTATTTTGTGGTGCTGCACGTGATGAATATGACCGCAATGAAGAGTTGGAAACATATGCATATGAGTTCATACACAGGAGTAACCCAGAGGAGATTTTTAACATGAAATTTGATGTAATCATAGGAAATCCTCCCTATCAACTTAGTGATGGAGGTAACGGAAAAAGTGCCAAACCTATTTATCAACTGTTTGTTGATAAAGCAAAAAAGCTCAATCCGAGATATCTGTCCATGATTATCCCTTCGCGTTGGTTTTCGGGTGGTAAGGGTTTGGATGATTTTAGAAAGTCGATGCTTTCTGATAGACGAATGAAAAAGATTGTTGATTACGAAAACTTCAAAGATGTTTTTCCAGGTGTCGATCTTGCTGGTGGTGCATGCTACTTCCTTTGGGAGAAAGACTATAATGGAATGTGCGAAGTTGTAAACTACAACAAAGACAATCCTTCTTCTATGATGCGTTATCTTGATGATAACGAGATCTTTATTCGCCAGAATATGGCTGTAGAGATTGTTAAAAAAGTCCAATCTCAGAACAAGCGTTTTTTAAATGGACGTGTGTCGGCAAGAAAGCCTTTCGGTTTACCAACGAATTATGCTCCAAAAGAAAAAGGGATTCCTTGTTGGTTTATCCAGCGGATAGGCCTTAAATATGCTTATACAACGGATGTTGCGGATCCGAATGGGTATCTGGATAAATGGAAGTTGCTAGTACCCAAGGCACCAATTGCTGGACAGACAGATTTCACTAAGCCAGTTGGCTTTTATTATGATGGGAATATCCGCATTGCTAAACCAGATGAATGTTGTACCGAATCATGGATCGTTGCTGGTGCATTTAAGTCCGAAGAGGAGGTTTTAGCTTATAAATCCTACATTTTCACTAAAGTTGCAAGATTTTTGTTGTTACAAACGGTCGTATCTCAGGACGTAACCAAAAAGAATTTTTGCTTTGTTCCCGACTTGGGCCATTATGAAGGTGAATATACAGACGAAATGCTGTGCAAAAAATGGGGTATCACAGGCGATGAATGGAATTATATAGATTCCCGTATTAGTACCATAGATACTGAAGGTTAATGAGGAATTCAGTATGAATAATTACTGGATCGTTCCATGCAATATAAAGTTTTTTGATGTTGTAGAACATTTCAAAAAAGCCAAAAAAGTCATATGAAAAAATATATCCCGGGTACAACCGGGGGATTTTGTGTATATTTACTTGGGAGTTCCTTATAAAGAATTGTGCTATAAATGCGTAGTTCTCAATGAAAATGTGTCTAATGAAGTATTGCAACATAATCGATATGCTATGCCCCGTCGACCAATGAGGCCATTGTATCAGGGCGAAATTAAGTATATGGAATTAGAACTTTTGGTAGAGTACCCTGCAGGTTTGCTTCCTTTATGTAACCTTAAAATGAATGGATTGTGGCAGGTGCAGGTACAGTCAAGGGTTAATGACAGGTTGCAATTATATATTGACACTGTTTGTGAAATGGAGCAGTTGTTATGATTGAAAAATGGATAATACCATGCAATGTAAAGCGGTTCAATGTAATTGAACATTTCCGAACGACAGATCTTGTCGTGTGGAAAAACTCCTTTACAATTTGCACGGGAGATGTTGCGTATCTCTATCTTGGTGCGCCGTATGGCGAAATAAGGTATCGTTGTCGTGTTGTAAGCGATACTGTTGATGACAAAACTTTACAAGAAAACAAATATGCCATACAAGAAAAACCTTCCAATAATTACTTTTCTAAGAAGATGAAATACATTCAGTTAAAGCTGGAATATGAGTACCCATCGGATTTACTTACATTACCAAAATTGAATGAACAAGGTCTTGGACAGGTACAAATTCAAGCGAGAGCCGATAGAAATCTTCGTGCATATCTTGAAGAAGTTGAATGCTCGCTTCAGAAAGGAGTTGACAAATAATGGCGCAAGAGTTTTTTGCACAACGACCTTCTATAACACCGACCATTTATGTATATAACCTTCCTCAAGTAACTACTCACAAGGGCTATGTGAAGGTTGGTTATACCGACCGTGATGCTGAAACTCGTATCAATGAGCAGATGCACACCAGCGGCCTGAAAGCCAACATTCTTTATACAGAATCGGCTATGTGTTCCGACGGCTCAATTTTTACTGATAAGGATGTGCATCGCATCCTTCGTCGTAAAGGCTTCCGTCAGATGAATGAGGGCAACGACCGTAACGAATGGTTTAATTGCTCTGTGAACGATGTCAAAGCGGCCATTGTTGAGCTGAAGACCGGTATTATTACCGATGCCAGCCGTACAGCCACGTTCAAGATGCGCCCTGAGCAGCAGGTGGCTGTAAAGCGCACAATGGAGTATTTTGCTTATGCGGCAAAAGAAGATCCGGGTCGTCCTCCGAAGTTCCTGTGGAATGCAAAGATGCGTTTTGGTAAAACCTTTGCTTCTTATCAGCTTGCACGTAAGATGGGCTTCAAGCGTGTGCTTGTTCTGACTTTCAAGCCTGCTGTTGAATCCGCATGGCGTGAGGATTTGATGTGTCACGTGGATTTTGAAGGTTGGCAGTTCATCTCTAATAAAGATGCTGGCGGCAATCATGTAAACATCGACCGTGAGTTCGCTCATGCAGATAAAAAGCAGCCTATTGTCGTTTTCGGTTCCTTCCAAGATTTGCTGGGTACCAATGACGCTGGTGGCATTAAGGCCAAGAACGAATTTATTCATGCTGAGAATTGGGACCTCGTTATCTTTGACGAGTACCACTTTGGTGCATGGCGTGAAAATGCGAAGAAGCTGTTCGAAAATCCCGACGAAGAAGAAGCAGCTGATTTCGACGCTGAGAAGTACGGCATGGAAGAAGCCGGTAACGCCTACAACGAAACATTCCTGCCGATTACTACCGGCCATTATCTGTTCCTCTCTGGTACACCTTTCCGTGCTATCAATAGCGGTGAGTTTATCGAGGACCAGATTTATAACTGGACATATTCCGACGAGCAGAGAGCAAAGGAAAATTGGGTAGGCTCCAACAATCCGTATCTGGCTCTGCCTCGTATGGTCATGCTTACTTATCGTATCCCGGATAGCATCCGTCAGATTGCTATGCAGGGTGAGTTTAACGAATTTGACCTCAATGTATTTTTCTCTGCAAAGGGCAAGGGTGACGAGGCTAAGTTCGTATATGAAAACGAAGTGCAGAAATGGCTGGACCTCATTCGTGGTTCCTATCTGCCTTCCAATATCGATGATATGAAGCTGGGACAGGACAAGCGTCCTCCTATGCCTTATTCTGACACTCGTTTGCTGAATGTTCTGTCTCACACGCTGTGGTTCCTTCCGAATGTTGCATCGTGTCAGGCTATGTACAATTTAATGATGCAGAAGCAGAATGCATGGTTTAATCAGCGCTATACCATCAATGTTTGTGCTGGTACCAAGGCAGGTATCGGTCTTGATGCGCTTGCTCCTGTTCAGCGCTCTATGGGCGATCCTCTGAAGACCCAGACCATCACGCTTTCTTGTGGTAAGCTGACTACCGGCGTTACCGTGAAGCCTTGGACCGGTGTTTTCATGTTGCGTAATCTAAAGAGTCCAGAAACCTACTTCCAGACTGCTTTCCGTGTGCAGTCTCCGTGGGTCGTTAAGGACGAAGCCGGAAACGACCAGATTATGAAGCAGGAGTGCTATGTCTTTGACTTTGCGCTTGACCGTGCGCTCCGCCAGATTTCCGACTATAGCTGCCGTTTGGATGTGAATGAAGCTAACCCGGAAAAGAAGGTTGCTGAGTTTATAAACTTCCTGCCTGTTCTTGCTTATGATGGCAGCACCATGCGCCAGATTAGCGCACAGGATGTTCTGGATATTGCGATGGCCGGTACCTCCGCTACGCTTCTCGCAAAGCGCTGGGAATCTGCATTGCTCGTTAATGTAGACAACGATACGCTTACCCGTTTGATGTCCAGTAAAGAGGCTATGGACGCTCTGATGAGTATCGAGGGCTTCCGTTCTCTGAATCAGGATATTCAGACCATTATCAATAAGTCCGAGGCTGTCAAGAAGGCCAAGAAGGAAGGCGGCGAAAAGACCGCAAAGGAGAAAAAGGAACTCTCCGACGAGGAAAAAGAATACAAATCCATGCGTAAGAAGATTCAGGAGAAGCTCATCAAGTTTGCTACTCGTGTGCCGGTATTCATGTACCTCACCGATTATCGTGAGCGCTCTCTGAAGGATGTTATTACGCAGTTGGAGCCGGGACTCTTTAAGAAGGTTACCGGTTTGGATGTAAAAGACTTTGAACTGCTGTGTTCTCTGGGCGTATTTAATGCCAATCTGATGAACGATGCAATTTTCAAATTCAAGCGTTACGAGGATAGCAGCCTTTCCTATACCGGTATCGACAAGCACGAAGGCAAAGACATCGGTGGTTGGGATACTGTTATCAAACGTGCAGAGTACGACCAGCTCTTCTATAATCAGCAGGCTACTATGGAGGCACCGACGATTTTTGAAGTTCCTGCTATTAAAGATATTCCTACTCCTGTTAAAAAGCCGGTTACGACTTCTACACCTACTCGTACCACACCGATTGCTCCGACGAAGCCGAAGACAAATACGTCTGTTACATACCAGTATGGTGTAAGACCTGCTGCACCTGTCTCCAAGGTGGCTAAGGAGCCCGCACCTTATAATGCACCGGATGTGAAAGATGGCTCTATCGTTATCCATAAGACATTTGGTGAAGGTACAGTTACGAAGATTGACAAGGCACAGAAGCACATTCGTGTTAAATTTGCCGCCGGTGAAAAGACCTTTATTTTCCCGGATGCATTTAAGCAGGGGTTCTTGAAGACTAAGTAAATTTACGATGGCGACGGAGAGTATGCTACCGCAGGAGGAAAATATGATTGATATCGTAAAATTGAGACCAATACTCGCTGGGTATAAGGCATACTTTAGGATCAAAAACCGGCGCAGAACTTTTGGAACAGATTAAGGCAGAAAAAGCAAAAGTCGGTGGCAAAGCCACCTCTTCGAGTTTTGCAAGCAAAACTCGCCAGAAAGAATTACCACCGATAAACGAAGAAGAAATGTAACCGTCAAATCAACCCTGAAATTTACGCACAAAAAAACACAACGCAGATAATCTTCCGGACTCAAATTGTGGATTTTTGCAGTTTCAATCAATGTCAGAATCCAGCAGCTGCTTTCGGCACCTTTCCCGCTTCCGTAGAACAACGAATTTTTCCTAAGCAGCGTAAACGGTCTTACAGTGGTTACTAGTGTGATGGACTGGTGTTACTAGTGTGATGGACTGGCGTTACTAGTGTGATAGGCTGGCGTTACTAGTTTGGTATACCGTTTATTATTAGTTTGGTATTTCCACGTCATTCCGAATTTATTTCGGAATCTCTTGTCAGAATAGATCCTGAAACAAGTTCAGGATGACGTTTTTATGTTCTGGATGACATTTTTTATGTTTAGGATAACGTTTTTGCTTGTTATTCTGGGACTGAATTTTTGGAATTTTGACAGATTTATAGTTCAAATTGAAAGTTGAAGTTGAAAACGATTTTGCGGATTTGCCGAACGGAACTTACATCCACATGGATAAAATCACAAAGGAGCAGATTCTTCGCCAGCTTGAAAACGAAAAATTCATGTCCTTAAAATATATGAAGGAATCTTATCTTTCGTTCAAGCATATCTGCGGCGGAAAAGTTCCATTTCTAACTGACTATTTAAAGCACGACGGAAGCATCGATCCTGCCCGCTTTACGGTTTTCAGCCCGAATTACAAAACCTACTTTGATTTTGTCTCATATATTGAAAAGGAAACTCACCCGGAATTTTCTTTGATGAATGAGGATGAAAATTTCAAGCAGATTATGCAGCTTTTAAGTTTTTATTCTCCGGCAAAGCGCGCGGAAGAATGGATTGTTGCAGAAGCAGTTTTTAATTCAAGCAATTATTCTGTGGCGACTGAAGAAATTGAAAAACTGGCGGGAAAATATCTTTCGGCTGTAAACAAAAATTCAATTTTACATTCATGCAGAACTTTGAGCGGCGCGTATTTTGATTCAAGCGAAAACAAACGCTATGAAAAGGCGATTTTTTCTTTTGACGGAAAATATATTTCATTCAATGAAAACACAGTAAATTCTCTTGAGCGTTCAGAATTTTCCGCAGAAAAAAAACTGTGGCTCGAAGACTTGGTTCAATACAATCTTTTGCGCTTTCAGGCTGAATTCGGTCCGGATGACTATTCGCAGGGCGGAACGCTGCCTTTTTTAAAGCTTTACAAAAAATATACGATGCGCGACACGGCTCTTTTATGCGACTATACAAAAATCCATTCTTCGTTCCGCGGACAAGGACT
>DAVZID010000099.1:0-8090 GCA_052273485.1 Lachnospiraceae bacterium | reverse complement strand
ATTGTCCGATAATTGCAAAAAGTTTCTTGGCTTTCATCCCACGGTTAAAACCGTGAGCTTTCCCGCCCGACTTTTGTAAGCCATTCAGGTCAGACAAATCGCTATGGACATGCATTCGGCGATCAGCCAGGCTTTAAGGATCCGAGAACAGGTGTCTATTTCTTAAGTGAATTTTATAAGAGAGCAAACCCAAATTTCAAGGGAAGAGCGACGACACCAACATTAGTTGACATCAAAGAGAAGAAGGCAGTCAACAATGATTATCACAGATTGACGAATTATATAGAAGTACAGTTTCGACCATTCCAGCCAAAGGATGCACCGGATCTGTATCCGAAGAAATTCCGCAAAGAAATTGATGAGTTTAACGACTGGCTGTTTCCACATATCAACAACAGTCACTATCGCATGACATTTTGCCAGTCACCGGAGGCATATGATGAAGCTTATGAAGATTTTTATGAATCACTTGACAAATTGGATAAACGTCTGGAAACAAACAGATTTTTATTCGGAGATTACATTACCGACAGCGATGTACGAGCATACGTCACACTGGTTCGCTGGGATGTGGCCTATTTCAAAAATATCGGCCCAGCCGTGTATGAGGTACACAAAGGCGAGCCTAAGGCCGCAGTAAAGGAGGAGCCAAAGGAAGAGAAGAAGCCGAAGATAAATCTTGGATTTACTTGTGTGCTTGTTGAGAAATACGTATAATGAATGATGGATTCCCGGGAGTTTGCGAAAGGTGTCTCCCGGGAATTTTACGAGGGGCACTTCGTCGAAGTGTTTAAAATCTATGCTTAAAGGAGGAATCTGGAAGTGATAATAAAAAACGAAGAAATATTTGAAGTATTTAGCAAGCTTGTGTCGATCGATTCACCATCTTTGCAGGAGCGAAAAATGGCAGACCATGTAAAGGCATTATTTACAGGGATTGGTGTAAATTTAGAGGAAGATACGACTCAGTCAATTACGGGTTCTGATGCAGGAAATCTGTTTGGAAAGATAGAGGGTGAAGCAGGTACTCCCGTCCTTTTTGCGGCGCATATGGATACTGTAAATCCAGCACTTGGAAAGAAAGCTATTCTTCAGGAAGACGGAACTGTGACAAGCGATGGAACAACAGTACTTGGTGCAGATGATCTGTCAGGTGTAACAGCTGTCTATGAGGCTGTAAAATACATTAAAGAAAATAAGCTGTCACATAGACCGATTGAGATTTTGATTACAGTCGGAGAGGAGCTTTACTGTAAAGGAGCAAACGCATTTGACTACAGTAAGATAAATGCAAAAGAGGCGTATGTACTAGATTTAAGTGGTCCTATTGGAACAGCTGCGTATGCTGCACCGACACTTGTCTCCTTTGAGGCTGTAATAAATGGAAAGGCTGCACATGCAGGCTTTCATCCAGAGGACGGAATAAACAGTATTCTAGCCGCAGCAAAAGCGATTGCAGTATTGCCGCAAGGTCATATTGACGACAATACTACGGCGAATATTGGAGTTATTTTGGGCGGAAGCGGAACAAATATTGTTTCGGAAAGCTGTCGCATCAGCGGTGAGATTAGAAGCTTAAATCATGAGAAAGCATTACAGGTTTTAAAAAAGTATCATGAGACGTTTGAGAGAGAGGCAAAAAATTTAGGTGCTTATCTGGAATGGGAGGAAAAGCTTAATATTCAGGCGTATGAGACTGGTTTGAATAGTGAGGTGGCAAAGCGTTACGTAGAAGCAGTTGAAAAACAAAAGCTCATTCCGGTATTTGAAAAGACATTTGGGGGCAGCGATAATAATGTATTTTCGCAGCATGGAATCGAAGGTCTTGTTATCGCCACCTCCATGAATCAAGTACATAGCTGCAGAGAATATGCAAATCTTTTTGAAATTGCACAGGTGACACAGATCTTGATTGAGTTAAGCAAAATTAAATGAAAAACATTATCAATAACTATTTCCAAATCCATCATGAATTGTTATAATGGCTTCTGAAAAAGACATCAAAGTCTATATATTCACAAAGGAAGTGACATAATATGACACTTAAGGATCTTGAAATAGGAAAGACAGCGGTTGTCACCGTTGTTGGAGGAGAGGGTGCGCTGCGGCAGCATTTTCTTGATATGGGTGTGATTCCCGGAGTTTCGGTGACGGTGGTTAAGCTGGCGCCGATGGGCGATCCGATGGAGCTTAGAATCCACGGATATGAGCTGACTCTTCGTCTGGCAGATGCAGAGAAGATTTTAATTGATGAATCTTCTGTGACAAAGGCGGATGGCAAAAAGGAAAAGAATACAAAAAATGTTTTCAATGAGAATGCTGTGACAGAGCATCCTGGTCTTGGTGAAGGCGGACGTTTCCACCAAAAGGCAGATGAGCATCCAGTTCCTAAGGGAACAGTATTGACATTTGCTCTTGCAGGAAATCAAAACTGCGGAAAAACAACGCTTTTTAATCAGCTGACTGGTTCAAACCAGCATGTCGGAAATTTTCCAGGCGTGACAGTTGACAGCAAAAATGGTCAGATTCGAAATCATCCTGATACGCTTGTGACGGATCTGCCTGGCATTTACTCAATGTCTCCCTACAGCAGTGAGGAGATTGTGACAAGAGAGTTTATTATTAAGCAAAAGCCAACAGGCATTATCAATATCGTGGATGCCACAAATATTGAGCGAAATCTGTATCTGACAATGCAGCTTTTGGAGCTTGATGTGCCTATGGTGCTTGCGCTTAATATGATGGATGAGATGCGCGGAAATGGCGGATCTGTCCGTATCAATAAATTGGAGTCTATGCTTGGTATTCCAGTTGTCCCAATCTCAGCAGCAAAAAATGAGGGTATCACAGAGCTTATAAACCATGCAATTCATGTGGCGCAATATCAGGAAAAGCCAAGCCGACAGGATTTTTGTGATGAAAACAGTCATAACGGAGCAGTTCATCGCTGCCTTCATGCAATAATGCATCTGATCGAAGATCACGCCGTTAGGGCAGGTATTCCGGTGCGTTTTGCAGCAAGTAAGCTTGTTGAAGGCGATCAGCTTGTTGAGCAGGCATTAAACTTAGAGCAAAACGAGAAGGAAATGATTGAGCATATCATTGTGCAGATGGAAGAGGAGCGTGGACTTGACCGCTCAGCAGCCATTGCAGACATGCGTTTTTCATTTATTCAAAAGCTGTGTGATCAGACAGTGATTAAGCCGGGTGAAAGCAAAGAGCACGAAAGAAGCCGGAAAATCGATGCAGTATTGACTGGCCGCTATACGGCACTTCCAATGTTTGCTGCAATCATGGCACTTGTATTCTGGCTGACATTTGGTGTGATTGGTGCAGGACTTCAAAATTTGATGGAGATTGGAATTGACTGGCTGACGCAAAAGACGGATGCTGTGATGACGTTATGGCAAGTCAATGATGTACTTCATTCTCTTGTAATTGATGGCATATTTAATGGCGTCGGAAGCGTACTTAGCTTTCTTCCTATTATTGTTACACTGTTTTTGTTCTTATCATTGCTTGAGGATAGTGGTTATATGGCACGAGTTGCCTTTGTTATGGACAAGCCGCTTCGTAAGATTGGTCTTTCCGGACGAAGCATTGTGCCAATGTTAGTTGGATTTGGATGTACAGTGCCTGGTGTAATGGCGACAAGAACACTGCCGTCAGCGCGTGACCGTAAGATGACGATCATGCTTACACCATTTATGAGCTGCACGGCGAAGCTTCCTATCTATGGATTTTTTACATCAGTATTCTTTCCAAAGCAAAGCGGTATTATCATGATTGGTCTTTACTTTTTAGGTATAGCAATTGGCATTTTAACAGCTGTTATTTCCAGAAAGACTATGTTTCATGGAGAGGCTGTTCCATTTGTAATGGAGCTGCCAAATTATCGTCTTCCGGGAGCAAAAAATGTACTCCAGCTGATGTGGGATAAAGCAAAAGATTTCCTTCAAAGAGCATTTACTGTAATCTTTATGGCATCTCTTGTAATCTGGTTCTTGCAGACATTTGGATTACATTTAAGCATGGTAGCAGATTCAAAAGACAGCATTTTAGCTGCAGTGGCAGGTGCAATCGCACCAATCTTTGCACCGCTTGGTTTTGGTGACTGGCGTATCTGTACATCTTTAATTGCAGGATTTATGGCAAAGGAAAGCGTTGTTTCTACACTTTCAGTATTGTTTGGAAGTACAAAGACATTGTTGGAAGTACTCTCACCGCTGTCAGCAGCATCTCTTCTTGTATTTTGTCTTCTGTATACACCGTGTATCGCAGCAATATCTTCCATTAAAAGAGAGCTGGGAACAAAGTGGGCAGTAGGCATTGTGCTGTTTCAGTGTGCTGTAGCATGGGTGGCAGCATTTGTAGTTCATTTGATTGGAATGGTGATTCTAGCGTTATAATAAAGGGGCTGTGAAAAAAACAAAAGTTTTTTCACAGCCCTATTTCATTTCGCCCACGGAAAGATAATCGAGAGGCTGTCATCTGAAGAATTGCTTGCTGAAGAAGTATTTGGTACAGATTCAGCAGTTTGTGAGTCTTCGGTCTGATTTTCGCTTTGAGATTGTCCTGACGTTGGTGCTTGTGTCTCGACCTCAGATTGCTGCACTTGTGTTTCAGCTGACGTATTTGTCTCTGGCTGAATCTCAGTGGCCTCCTGTGTCTGTCCAAGTGCAGGATCAAAATAATTGTAAACCTGACCTGGTACCATGCCACCTCTTGCAGCTGCCATTTCACTGACTGTAACGAGCTCATAGCCGGCAGCAATCAGTTCTGGGATGATAATTTGGGATGCCTGCGCAGAGGATGCTTCCATATCGTGCATAAGCACAATGGCGCCGTCTTTTACCTTGCTTCTTATTGTATCGCAGGTGGTTGCCACATCATGATGCTGCCAGTCAATTGTGTCCACGCACCACATGATAAGCGGATAACCATCATCAACAGCTGCTACATTGGCACATGAAACATCGTCAGTTGCGCCTGTCGGCGGTCTCATTATGCATGGGCGATTTCCTGTAATCATCTGCACATAGGAGCTTGTACTGCTGATTTCCTGATCTGTTACCTGCGCATCCATATTTGTAATTTTATAATGATTGTAGGTATGATTTCCAATCTCAGAACCTGAATTTTCAATATTTTGGATAATATCGGCGCAGCGCTCTACATTCCTGCCGAGAACAAAGAATGTAGCATAGGCACCATTTGCCGTCAGAGTATCAAGAATAATCTGTGTATTTTGCGTGGAAGGACCATCATCGTAGGTCAGCGCAACCATTGGCTTTGTGGCGTCAACAGTGTGCCTAAGCTTTCCCTGTGAAGTAAAATCGTAGACGAGATCACCAATGCGGTGGCAGCCTACATATACATGTCCATTTTCATCTGTCATACCAGTGGCACCGTCAGGAAAAGTAAAATTCCCAGTCACAGCTTTTCCATCTTCACCGAAATAGTAATAATAGCCATCATCGCATTTTACAGTAGAGCAAAAATATTGGCGGCCATCATCAGTAAAACAATATGTATCACCATTTTCATCTATATAGCGGCCTGTCTGCATTATGCCGTCATCAGAAAAAAGGTAGCGTGAATCATCGATCATTTGATATCCAGTCAAAAGATAGCCATTTTGACAGTAGCCCATCGTGCCGTCAGCATTTGTAATCCAGCCCTCGGCAGGCTTGTTGTCATCATCAGTTTGGTAAAGTGCTTCTTTGTCAAAAGTTTCAGATTCTGTTTCATAAAAGCTCTCGGATTCATTAATGGTTGTGTTTGCTTCATAGTCATCTGTTGAAGTAACGACAGTTTTATCAGAAGGTGCATTTGAAGTACATGCGTTTAAAAAAAACGTACCAGACAGTCCGAGAGCAAGTGTCAGCTTTTTTAGCTGACCTCTTTTTGTAGTATTATGCATTGGATGAAATCCCCCATCAATCGAAATTTGGATTTCCACTAGTATAGCACGCAGTTTAAAAAAAGGAAACATGAGAAAAAACACTTTAAACAAAAAATATTGTTTTCAATCAAAAAAAATCATAGTATAATGGAAAAAAGGAAACTTGTAGAAGAACGAAATTATTTTTGCGAGTGCTCTTAGAAGTAAGGATACATGAGAGGAGGCAAGAGGATGATGAGAAAGAAAAGAAAGTATTTTTTGATATCAGCTGCATTGCTTGCAATTATATCTGTTAGTATTGAACGTTACAATAATTATATTGGTCAGAAGTTTTATCAGGAAAGTACGCAGGGACTGCTTGCTACATATGAGCAGCTTGATAAGACCTTTTTGATGTTTGCGCAGCGCAATTGGAATGCACTTGAGGACTGGTGCAATTATTTGAATTATAGTGCAGAAGAACAGGATAAAAAAGAACGAAATGAAGAAGATGGATGGGGTGATTTTGTAAATGACCGTAAAAATTGGCAGTACAGCGATTTTTATGTTTTTAATGAAGATTGTGAGTTCTGGACTATTGATGGACGAAGAGGAACGGCAGAGCACGTAAAGGATGCTTTTAAAGCGCTTTATGAAAAAAAGGGTCCTATTGTGTCAAGCTATGTTGCAAGCGATGGAGAAACTAAAATCTTGTTTGCAGTTCCTTCAGATCCCATTGAGTTAAATAACGTGACATATACGGCGTTTGCAGTTTTATATGATAAAAGTGTTGTAGAAAAGCTGATTGGAGCTGGTGTATACAATAATAAAAGTGATTGTTACATAGTTGATTCTGATGGAACAGTGCTTATGTCACTTGAACCAGAGACGCAGATCACAGATGACTTTGACAATATTTTTGATTTTATTCAGGAAAAAACGCAGTCATATAACAAAGATTATCTGGAGCGCATGAAGAAAACTGTGCAAACAAAGGGCAAAGGAAGTCTTTCATTTAAATATCAAAAATCAGAGTATTATCTTGTCTATCAGCCAGTAGGAATTGACGACTTGTCAATTGTAGGTATTGTGGAAAAGAGTGTTGTTGACTCTGGTATGAGAATGGTTCAGGGAACGACTATCGTTTTGCTGTTTATGATGGCAACATGTATAATGATTGGAGTTGTCATTTTAATGAAGCAGCGTGCAAAGGCGCAGCTTCAAAAAGAAGCAGACGAGCGCATCAAAGCGGAAAAGAAAAAGGAATTTTCCGATCAGCTGTTTTGGGGAATTTCGCAGATTGTTGACTGTTTTGCAATTTGCGATTTAAAAAATAATAGCTACGAATATGAAGACAAGCGAGGCAAATATCTTTATCAGAAAAAAGGATCCTATGACCAACTTATTAAGGAAATTTCCGATCAATATACGATATTGACAGATGGAGAAAATGCAAAGTTTACGAATATGCTTTCTGTCGAGCATGTGCGGCAGCTGATAAAGGGACAGAAGGATTCTTACTGTTTGGAGTATTGCGCTAGAGATAAAAGTAGATTCTTTATTATGAGCGTGATTCCGGTTGAGTGGGAACAAGATACACTTACAAAAATCATGCTGATTTCACAGGATATGGGACAGCAGCATGAGCTTGAAAACCTTGCTAATACAGATTCACTGACAGGGCTTTTTAATAAACGTTATTTTGAAAAAATGATGGAAATAAGAGATGAAAAGAAAACACCTTATGCTCTGTTTTATATGGATCTTGATTTTTTTAAGCCTGTGAATGATACATATGGCCATGAGATGGGCGATAAGGTTTTGAAAGAAGTGGCAAAAAGACTGCTTGAGTGTATCAGAAATAATGATTATGCTTTCCGCATTGGCGGTGACGAATTTATGCTTATCTTAAATGGAAATCTGGATGCACAGATTTGTGAAAAGAGAATTGAGCGTATAAAAAAGCTGATTGGAGAACCGTATGAGTTTGATGGTCATACGATCAAGATAGGAATTAGCTGTGGAAGTGCTGTCTATCCTGATGATGCTAACTGTGCCGCAGATATCCAAAATCTTGCAGATAAACGCATGTATGAAGATAAAAAAATTAACCATGCACAGAGGTGAAAAACATCAAGGCAGGTCGGGGGGGGTGTCAAGCGTTTTTGAAAATGTCCCAAAATAAGTGAAACATTAGCCCCGGTTT
>DAVZID010000098.1:0-8219 GCA_052273485.1 Lachnospiraceae bacterium | reverse complement strand
CAATCTTAAACTGACCGGTTCGTCTGCCATACAGCGGACTTTCCTTGCCAAGCACTTGATTCTCCATGAAGCTCATAGAAGATCCGCAAAGAATTAGGTACATCTTGGACTCCGTCCATTTGTGGTCAATGATATGCTGCAACATCGCTGAAATAGCTGACTTCGCTTTTGCAAGATACGGATATTCATCAATAACAAAGACGATCCGTTTTTTCTTTGAAAGTGCTGTCAGTTCATCCAGTGCAGCATCATAAGACCTGAACTCCGGTGCGGACTCCATATCTGGCCGCTCAAAACTCATGATTGACTTTGAGAGAGCCTCCAGATTTTCCTTTCCGGTCGTGTTCAGCGCAGAAAAGAAAATGGTAGGTTTATCTTTACAGAACTCATTGATCAATGCCGTTTTACCAACACGCCGAAAATTACAATTTTTGAGAGTATCCTGCAATATATATTCGGGGAGACAACGTATAATGCAAGAAAACGATGAAAACATTTGATAAGGAGCAATAATTATGGATTGTTGTAGAGACCAAATTAGTTTTTTTGTATCAGAGAACATACCGGAATCTGTACATCAGATAAGAAATCTTCGTGTACAATCAAGGAATGAAAATCATACAGGCAGGAGAGAATGGAATCCGCAATGGATTGGGACGGAGAACAGAAATGATGAGGAAAACAATCTGCCGCCAGAACTGTTTCAGAAGAAATTCATGGCGTCCGCACGGCCAATCAGAGCAATTTTGCAGGTTTCTGCAATGGGAATTTACAGCATAGCTCTGAACGGAAGAAGAATTGAGGACAGTTATTTCAATCCGGGATATACACATTATGAAAGCTATGTTCAGTATCAGACCTATGATGTAACGGCGGCAGTGCAGACCGGAGAAAATATCCTTCGGATTATAGTAGCGAATGGATGGTGGCTTGGCAGACTGGGTAATAAAAATAATGTTTATGGTAATCGCCGGGGAGTGGCTGCGGTTCTTAAACTACTATATGAGGATGGCAGCAGTTGTTGTGTGGAAACGGATGAAAGCTGGACGGTTACTACAGATTCACCTGTCCGCTATGCGGATTTTTACAATGGGGAAACCATCGACCTGCGCTGCATGGAAGAAGAAAAATGGAGCTGGAAGCCTGTATGCCGGATTGAGGGAAAAGTGCCGGAGGTGAAAAGGCATTTTGGAGCTTTTGTAAAAGAAGAGGAACGTCTCAGGCCTGTTAGTGTGAATGGTGCTGTATATGATTTTGGCCAGAACCACGCAGGAATCCTTCGGCTTTGTGTGAAAGCTGGCAGAGATACCGTCATAACCATACGGCACGGAGAAATTTTAACAGACGATGGGATGTTGTTCACGGACAATCTGCGTTCGGCAAAGCAGACGCTGACTTTCATTTGCGGAAAAAATGGAATCAATACATTTACGCCCCTGTTTACATTTATGGGTTTCAGATATGCGGAAGTAAAGTCATCGGAACCTGTAGAAATTGTCGCTATAGAGAGTGCAGTACTTACCTCAGATACAAAGCCGATAGGTTCGTTTCAGTGTTCTGATCCTCTGTTGAACCGCCTGCAGCAGAATATACAGTGGGGCCAAAAATCTAATTTTATAGATATTCCTACAGACTGTCCGCAGAGAGATGAACGGATGGGGTGGACGGGAGACATTGCCGTATTTGCGCGAACGGCAGCCTTTAACCGTGATATCAGTGCTTTTATGCGTAAGTGGCTGTATGATCTTCGGATGTATCAACGGGAAAATGGAGCGATTCCGGTGACAATCCCGGAAAACCAAACGTATCAGCCTACGTCAGATATTATCCCCATTGCAATCTGGGGAGATGCGGCCACGATGGTGCCATGGGCAGTTTATCGCGCTTATGGAGATAAAGATTTTTTATCTGAACAGTACGAAAGTATGAAAGCTTATACAGATGCGGAGATTGCTGCCGCTGCTAGTACAGGGGAAGGAAGCAGAAGGTATCTGTGGGACGAAAATCCATTCCAGTATGGAGACTGGTGCGCGGCAGGAGAGACGTATGAAGAATGGATTGCAAAAGGCAGCTATCTTGCAACAGCTTATCTTTCAAATAGTGTAGAGATCATGCGGAAAGCAGCGGAGGTCCTGGACTGTCAAATGGACGTGCAGTATTATGCAGAAGTACAGGAAAATATCAGGAACGCATTTGCAGAACATTGTATCCTGCCGGATGGAACATTGAACGGAGATTTTCAGAGTAATTATGTATGCGCTCTTTATTTCCGCCTGGTGCCTGAAACAAAACGTACATCTGTTGCTGCACGCCTTGCCAGTCTGGTTCGTGAAGGCAATTATACGGTACGGACAGGTTTTGCAGGAACGCAATATCTTCTTTTTGCCCTGGCAGATAACGGATATGTTCAGGAAGCCTACAGGGTTCTGCAAAATGAGGCATGTCCCGGTTGGCTGTACACCGTAAAAGCAGGAGCAACCACGATGTGGGAACGGTGGGATGCGTTGGATGAGAAAGGACGCTTTTATAAAGGAAACGGCGCAGATATGGTTTCTTTTAACCATTATGCATACGGAGCAGTCGGGGACTTCCTTTATAGCCGGATACTTGGGATCGAACCGGTTGAAGCTGGATATCAAAGGTTTCGGATCCGGCCGGTTCCGGGCGGTACATTGACATGGGCAGAGGGAAGCTTAGAAACACGATTTGGAAAATTGTATGTTCGATGGGAAGTTTCCGATGAAACATTTTGTCTGTTCCTGGAAACACCGATTGGCCTGCAGGGTGAAATCGTTATGCCGGATGGGAAAATATACAGGACCGATGGCGGTTCCAATACGTATCGTTGCTTGAAATGCCATTCTGCGTTGTGTGGTTGTGATAGCGGATTATTCGCGAAGGAGAAATGGGATGAGGCCATTTTATAAGCATTTGAATAAAGAACTGGAAATATTTTACGGAAAGGCCGGCCATGAGCCGCCGCACATTCATACTGCTATTGAATGCGTTTATGTGAGAAAGGGGGCTCTGGAGCTTGGTATCGGACAGGAGCTGAATCATATGAATACAGGGGATTTTGCGATTGTCTTCCCAAATCTGATTCATCATTATCAGGTATTTGATCCGTGTGGCTGTATTGCGATGTATCTGTTTGCGACACCCGCATATTCCGGTATGTTTGCAAATGCGCTGGAAAATAGTTGCCCGGAAAATTCAATTATTACAAAGGACCGGCTTCATCCAGATATTCGTTATATTATGGATCATATTGATGAGAAGGATGAAAGAGTAATCCATCAGGCCTTTTTGCAAATTATTCTTTCACGCTCATTTGCTGAGTTTACACTTATGCCGAAAAAGAATATAGAAAGTGATGATATTGTGTATCAGGTTATGGCATATATGGCACGTAATTTTCGTGAAGATATTTCGCTGGCAACAACTGCAAAAGAAACTGGATTTAGCCAATGTGCAATATCCAATGTATTTTCCGGAACTTTCCATACGAATTTTAATCGTTATCTTAATGGTCTGAGATTGGAGGAAGCCTGTAATCTGCTTCTTTCAACAGATCAATCAATTACGGAAGCATATGAAAATGCAGGCTTTGGAAGCCAGAGAACCTTTAATCGTGTATTTAGAGAAGAATTTGATATGTCGCCAAGAGAGTACCGCGATCGGAATAGTGTGTGAGTTTACTATTTATAATTAAAAAAGGTCTGGCTGATCCCCGGCATTTACAAAATCATGTCGGTATCTTGCCAGACTTTTTTGAACTTGTTAATATCGTTTTATCCATTCAATCAGAAAGGACGATATATGCTATTTGAACAATATGCAGCTGCAAACATTTCCAGACTATTCAGTAGAACCTTCTTAATCTTATTAACCATTTCCTTCATATTAACATCTCCTTTTCTATAGATTTGTTTCTTTTTCTTTACTTACCTTACAGTAGCCATTATACATCTTAAGAAAATAAAAACACGCCATATCTGATCAAATACAAGCCAAATATGATAAATCTTATGCAAAATGTACTGTAATCCATAAGAACCTCCAGATTAATTTGTATGATTTAATAAAATGTATTGAATTTTACAATATCGGAAAGAAAATTACAATATAAAAATGAAAAATAATCATATTCTATATTCATCAAAAAAAGGATCCCAAATGCGCATTTACGGAAACCAAAGGAGAACATCATGAAACAAAATATTCAGATTCATAAAGCAAAAGCAAATCAGGGAGTCATGGATTACTCATGGCTTCTGGACGCGCCTGCAGGAAAACATGGTTTTGTAAAAGAGCGGGGCGGGCATCTGTATTTTGCCGATGGAACAAGAGCCAGATTCCTTGGCTTTAATATGGCAACAAGGTCTGCAACGCCCACACATGAGGCAGCCGACAGACTGGCGGAGCGCTTTGCGACTATGGGCGTGAATATCATCCGACTGCATGCGGTTGATGCGCCCATCGGGCAAGAACCGTGCAGCTGGTCGCAGACAAAGGAAGCGCCTTTGTTGGATTATGACAAAGGAACTACTACAGAGTTTAATAAGAAAGGACTGGATCGGTTTGATTATTTTGCGGCAAAGCTGAAAGAAAAAGGAATTTATCTGCATATTGACCTGATGGTTGCAAGGCGCATGCTGCCTGGGGACGGGTTGGATTATCCGGGATCGTTCCAGGAATGTGTGAAGCTGTTTCCGATGATCAACGAGCGTCTGATTGAGCTACAGATGGAATATGCTAAAAAATTGCTGACACATGTGAATCCATACACCGGTCTTGCTCTGGTGGATGATCCGGCAGTAGTAGTCGTCCAGATGAACAATGAGGAATCCGCAATTAAGGGAACGGGAGAGGTGCAGAGCAACTCGGAGCTTGCGCCATATGAGGAGGAAGTTGTCAGGAAATTCAATCATTTTCTTCTGAATAAATACGGAACCAGAGAAAATCTGAAAAAGGCATGGACAGTGGATGGCGTATGTGCTTTGGGAGAGGATGAGGATCCGGTTCAAAATACGGTTCGCAGGGTGCAGGGAAGCTTTGTCCAGCCAGTCAACGATCCCAATGGGGACTGGAAAGGAAATGACTGGATGCCCTCACCGGCAAGATATGCAGATTTTATGGAATTTGGCATTGCGAATAACCGCAGGTTCTACAGAAGATTCAAAAATTTCCTGATCTCACTTGGCGTCAAAGTTCCCATTGCGACCAGCAATCTGTTGGGAGGGGCTGCAGATGTCTATGGGCATACGGACGGTGATATCATGGAAAACAATACATACTTTAATCACCCGATTCTGCCTTTCCACGGTACCACGTTTATGGTGGCCGGGCCAACGGAATATGTGGGCGTCAACCCGCTGACGGTTCAGACGGGGACGGGAAGTATTGCGACTACGTTGTTGTCGCTAGCTTCTGAGGCTGTTGTGGATAAAAAACCGTTTATGATTACGGAGTGGAATGAATATGGACTGCATCCGTTCCATTCTACTGCCTTTGTAAATACCATTGCCTATGCGTGCCTGAATGATTGGGATGGCCTGATCTTATATAATTATCAGACATCGGAAAACTGGGACGATCAGCCGGCAGATCAAATCCTGAATGTGTTTGACGCGTATAATGATCCAGCCGTTGCATGTCAGTGGGGATTTATGGCAGCCATGTTTTTAAAGGGAATGGTGCATACGGCAAAAAATAAGATCGATATTGTCTACACGCATGAGGACCTTAAAACGCTTCCGAACTGGCACGCAATGAACCATACCTTTGTGCCGTATATTTCATCACTTCGGAATGTATTTGTTGACAGCGGCACCAAATACCGCGGAGACAGCGACGCGGCGATCAATGCCGGATTTTTCAACGGCGGAGATTTAAGTGAAGCGAAGCACGGAGTATATTATGCCTGGTCAAAGTACAGGGATGCGTTCCGGAAATCGGAGGATAAACAGAGACTTCCACTGGCAGCCCAAGGAACAAAAGAAATAACCGAGGGCGTCCATCTGGGAGACCGGAAGTTAGTCATTGATGAGATTGCTTCTCTGGCAGGAACCGGAAATTATACGGAATATGCAAGGCTTCTTGATCAGGCGTTCAAGAGCTGGGGGCTTTGGGACGAGGCATCAGGCTATGTGGACGGCGCTCTGGTGTCGGATACTGGAGAAATCTGCTTTAACCCGGATTGCAAGAGCTTTGAGATCCATACGCCGTACTGCGGCTATTTTTCCGGAGCGCCGAAGGCGGAGACAAGGCTTACTGACAGGATCAGCCTTCAGATTAAAAATGAGAGGATGTCTGTGTCTGTCATGGCAAAAAAGGCAGGATTGTTGGATAGCGCAACAGAGTTTATCCTGACAGCGATGGGTGAGACCGGCAATGACGGGAATATATACGAGCCCGGCGCAGAGATGATGGGCATTACCTTTACCAACGTGACATTGAAGGGAAAACTTTTTGCGGAAACACTGGAAGGAACAATCCGTGTAAAAGCAGAACAGGCTGTTTTGACAGTTTTAAGTCCAGTGGGAGAAGAGCTTGCACAGCTTACCGGCAGAAAAGAGGGAGACTGCGTGCGGTTTGATCTGGACGGAAGCGTTCCCGGAATACAATACCATTTGGTTATCAGATAAAAAGGAGGAGAAAGAAACATGGGTAGAAAAAAAGAACTTGGCCTGGATAAAAATGGTGTACAAAAAAATATGCGAAAAAGAGATTATCTTGCTGACGCAGGAGGACAGATGGGGTTAAACCTGGTGGCTAACCTGGTCGGACAGCTCAGCTATTTCTACACGGATAAGGTGGGAATGGCCGTAGCGGGCATCGGCGTGATTATGATGATTTCAAAAATTGTGGATGCGATAACGGATATTTGGTTTGGAAATATTGTGGATCATTCCAAAGGCGGAAACCGAAAGTACTATCAGTGGATCGCCAGAATGATAATTCCTTTTGCGGTGGTTATTGTGATGCTGTTTACTGTGCCAATACAGGCCGGACAGCTTCCTGCATTGATTTATGCCTGTGTGACAAATATCTTGTTGTCCGCTGTCTGCATGACACTGATCGGAACACCTTTAAATGCAGTCATGGTTATCCGTACAAACAGCCAGAGCGAACGTGAAAACATGGGCGTGTTCCGCGCCGTATTTACATACATGTCCGGCATGATCATTGCCATCGCAACGATTCCAATCACAAATATGCTGGGCGGAAATCAAAATGCATGGATCAAATATGGCTTTATCATTGCATTAGTGGTTCTTCTGCTTCTTGGTATCTGTTACGCGAACGGACGCAAAGCCAAGCTGGTAGATCATCTTATGGCTGAGCAGACGGGAGAAGAAGTGCAGGAAGAAGATACAGTTCCGCTGAAGGAGGCGTTCTCCTGTCTCATCAGGAATAAATACTGGGTTATTGTGCTTCTGTTTAACCTGATCACTCAGATCACGAATTCTTTGTCTGGAACAGCAGGAACGTATTACAGCAAATGGATCTTCGGCAATGATAATCTTGTGGCAATGGTCGGTGCCTTTGGAATGATTTCCACCGTGTTGGGCTTTATTCTTTCCAAACCGATACTGTCCAAATTCGGAACAAAGAAAACTGTAAGCTTCGGTCTGTTGGGAGCCGCATTGACAGCCGGAATCCGTTGTCTGGTACCGACAAACTTTTATATGTATATCGGTCTTGGTATGATCGGCAGTTTTGTACAGATCCCAATGATGTGCGTATACGGCGTGCTTCTTGCTATGGTAGTGGACTACAATGAATACACATATGGCAAAAAAATGGTGGCAGTTTCTTCCGGCGCAATCGGCGTTGGAACAAAAATCGGCGCCGGTGTCGGCTCTATTATTTTATCTGTCTGTTTGGCTCTTGGAAATTATGATTCGACGCTGACTGAGGCTACGACATCCATGCGATATGCGATTTATGCATTTTCCAATTACCTTCCGCTGATTATAAATCTTTTGATGTATTTTATTTTCCGGAAGTTCGATCTGGATGAAAAATTACCGGAGATCCAGAAGGAGCTGGCAAGACGAAGGGAAGAAAAAGCAAGACAGAAATAAAAGAACAGAAATAGGAAAATCGAAAAAGTAAAGCAAAAGCCGGAAAGCAGTGGCAGATGCAAAAGATGCAAAAAATTATGCAGCCGAAGAAAAATCTCTTAAGGAGTTTTCCTTCGGCTGTAATTCTGC
>DAVZID010000097.1:0-8319 GCA_052273485.1 Lachnospiraceae bacterium | reverse complement strand
CTGACTTCTTTCAAAGAGATGGCATAAGCCAAAACGGGATCATTTGTCTGTTCCTAGTACCAGGGGTCTGGCACCTAATGGCTGCAAACTCCCTTTTGTACCCATCTTATAGCGCCTGATATGCAAACCATTCATAATCTGCATAGGCAGTGCTTTCTATACCATTTGAAGATGCATACATTCCAATCGTATCACCAGTAAAACCATCTGCATCTTCAATACTCATAAATGCATAATCTATATTTTCCGCAACCGTCACAGTCTCTCCACCTGCCTGTGCATAGAAAGAACATTTCAGATCTCTTTCGACTATGCGAAGCAATACTTCTCCTGCTCCGATCGGCTGTCTTGCAATCTCTTCCTCAATTCCCTTCTGGCATCTAATTAAAATTATCGCGCGGTCACTGCCTTCTTTTCTTATTTCCATACGGATGTGATTGTCATTATCCATCATAACCGCAGCACCAGCACATTCATTTTCTTTTATCGGCTCATAGTCAATCATCCATTCTGCCTGCCAATCAAAATCACTTATTCTGCGTGCAAGATATGCACATGCCGCCCTTTCTTTCAGTGATTCTGGGCAAAGATGTATACGCAGGTATCCCTCTCTTTCATCCAGCGACGCAAAATCTTCCCTTGGTCCTCTGAGGCTCATCCAGTTAACAGGCAATTTTTTCGTGTGAAAATGTGTAACAATCGGTGTCGCAAAATCTGGTTCTTCCGTTGTATTCAGCTCAACAATATCCTCAAGATGTCCGATTCCTGGATTAATCACTGGCCAGCCATCTTCCCACTCTACTTTAGCAATAAAGGTCTCTCTTCCGATTACCGTCTTTCCCTTATATGGTCTTGTTCCAAGCATAACTACATACCAGTCACCTTCAATACTCTCCACAAAATCTCCATGTCCTACACAAGCAATCGGATACTCTTTTCCCATATGTCTATGTGTCAGAATCGGATTATTGAGATTGTTTTCATACGGTCCTGTAATATTTCTGCTTCTTGCAACACAAATGCTGTGATTTGGTCCTGTTCCTCCCTCTGCGTTAATCACATAATACCAACCGTCTTTCTTCAACAGATGTGGACCCTCAGGCCAAATTACATCACGCATGGCACCTTTCCATATATTATAACTTTCCCCTATAAGCTGCATCGTCTCAAGATCTAGACGTTGAATCCAGATCATCCAATCTCCATTGTAACGCACTCCGTCTGGATTTGGATGGGTTCCGATATACCAACAGGTTCCATCATCATCAAAGAAAAGGCTCGGATCAATTCCCTGCGCAGCTTCCCCTAGCCAGTAAGGATCTGACCATGGTCCTTTAGGATCTTTTGCTGTGACCACAAAATTTCCTCCGCCAGAAATATTGGTCGTGATCATATAAAATGTTCCATTATAATACCGAATTGTCGGTGCAAAAATTCCTTCTGAATGTCCACATCCATCCAACGGAAGCTGTTCTTTTCTCTCTAGCACACTTCCAATCTGCTTCCAGTGTTTTAAATCACTGCTCTCCATCACAGATACTCCTGGAAAATATGCAAAAGTAGAATTCACAAGATAATACTGAGTACCCACTCTGCAAATAGATGGATCTGGATAAAATCCTGATAAAATCGGATTGCTTACAGTTGTCATTGATATATCCTCCTATGTCATTCTAAAGTTATTTAACCTTTTACGCCTCCAAGCGTAATACCTTTTACAAAATATTTCTGGACAAAAGGATAAACAACGAGGATCGGCAATACACCTACCGTCGCCATGGCCATTCGTACGGACGCAGTTGGAATGGCATTGAGTCCTACGCCTGCCTGCTGAATATTAGAACTATTCTGTGAAAGATACTGTATGTTCTGCATCATACGGTTCAGAAGATTCTGCACAGAATACAAATCTGTATTCTTTGTAATATAGATGTAACCGTTCATCCAGTCGTTCCAGTACGCGATACCTACAAATAATGCAATTGTTGCAACAATTGGTTTTGCAAGTGGAAGTGCAACCTTATAAAATGCCTGAAATTCTGTTGCACCATCAATATATGCTGCATCCAATATTTCATCTGGAATATTTGTGCAAAAATATGATTTCATAAGCATAATATTAAAGCCGTTCATCAAAAGACCAGGTACTAGCAATGCCATGAACGTATTTTTTACATTAAAAATCTTGGCATAGACCATATAAGTCGGTACAAGACCACCATTAAATAACATGGTAAATACAACAAGAAAAGTAATAACTCCTCGCCCTGGAAGTCCTTTTCTGGAAATCACATAAGAAAGCATTGTTGTCAGAATCAGTGCAATTAAAGTTCCAACTATGGTTAATACAATAGAAATTCCATAAGCATGTAATACTGAGTTACCTGTATTGAATATGTATTCATAGGCATAAAGACTCCATTTTTCAGGCCAGAAAGAATATCCATTTGCAACAAGTGTATTATTATCCGTCAGTGATGATACAATCATAAGAACAAATGGTATAACTGCTAAGGCAGACAGTAGTGCCAGTATAATATGTGCCAGAATTTGAAATCTTTTCTCTTCTTTTCCTCTCATCTCTGTCACTCCCCCCTTAAAACATTGCACTTTCCGGATCAATCTTACGGATTGCCCAGTTTGCACTTAAGATAAGTATAAATCCAATGACAGACTGATACAGACCTGCTGCTGATGCCATTGACATATCACCTAATTCCAGCAATCCACGATACACATACGTATCAATGGTGTTTGTTACAGAAAACAATGCTCCCTGATTCTGCGGCACCTGATAAAACAATCCAAAATCAGAATAAAAAATTCTTCCTACTGCAAGTAATGTCAGCATAATTACAGTCGGTCTTAACAGTGGGATTGTAATATTTTTAATCTGAGCCCTTTTGCTCGCACCATCAATTGCTGCTGACTCATAAATACTACGATCAATTCCAAGAATTGTTGCAAGATAAATTATACAGTTATAGCCAATTACTTTCCATGCGTTTACAAAAACAAGAATGAATGGCCAATACTGTTTTTTCATATACCAGGAAATTGGCTCCATTCCAAGCGCCCTTAAAACGGTATTGTTGATAAATCCATTCTCTGTAGAAAGGAATCCAAATACAAGATAACTTACAATGACCATAGAAATCATATATGGCAGCAAAATCAGACACTGATATACCTTTTTCATCTTGGATGTCATCTCCGCAAGCAGAATTGCTACTGCAATCGCCAATATCGTATTAATAACAATAAATGCTAAATTGTAAAGGATAGTGTTTCTTGTAATTATAAATGCATCTTTGGTTACAAACAGGTATTTAAAGTTCTTAAGTCCGACAAATGGTGAGCCAAAGATTCCTTTTTTTGCATTATACTTTTTAAATGCCAGAACAAGACCTGGTAATGGCATAAAGTTATTAATAAACAGATAAATCAATCCAGGTAATGCCATAACATATAGGGACAGATATCTTTTTAGATGTTTCCTTTTTTTCATAAAATCTCCATTCTGCTGCTACCTTCTGGCAGCATTTTTAAAGCATTGTTTCAGAAAGAATCCTGCCAGAAGACTTTTTCCACACCAGAACATTTCAACAAGCTTCCTGTTGTACAAAAAAAGCGGAGGAAAAAGATTTCTTTTTACTTCTCCGCCTTTTTGTCATTTTATAGTTTCATTTCATTATTTAATATTATTCTCTGCTGCCCATTCATCAAGAGCTTCCTGTTTTGCTGCCATATACTCTTCCAAGCCCGCTGCTTTTAATGCCTCGTTTAATTCAGCAATTGCTTTTTCAGGTTCTTCGAATCCATATACAGCTATTAATCCATACTGATCGTATGCATTCTGAAGAGCTGTGAACTCTGCGGAATAGTCGCTGTTATCCCAGGTAAAACCAAGTGCTTTAGATTTATTCGGGCAGTTGTCATTGAAATCAGACATCTGCTGTCCAATATCTAAAGAATCACCTTCCCATACATGTGCTACATATGGATTTGGCATCATCCACAGTACGTTTGGATAATACTCAGAATTATTAGCGTCAACACCTTCTGCGTAGTTGATGGTACCTTCATCATTTACCGTATATTCAACGCCTTCCTGTCCCCAACAGATTAAGTTTTCAACAACAGAATCTGTATAGAGAGCATCTAATACCTGCATAGCTGCAACCGGATCATCAGTGTTCTGGTTGATGCACCATGGGAAAGAAGACACGGAAGAAGATGACATGAAACTTTCACCTACATCGAATACTTTCATTGAACGTCCACACTCACCGGTGATCTGTGTTTCATAACCAGGTTTGCAGCAAGCCATCATAGCCATGTAAGCGCCAGATTTTACTTTTGCAGAAGCACCTGTCTTATCTGTCATAGCATCTTTGGAAAGATATCCATTCTGATTCCACTCATATGCACGCTCGCACCATTCTTTAAAAATATCGGACTCATAAACGTTTTCAATCTTGAGGCTGTTTACCGGATCAAGAAGTGTTCCATAGTAGTCGCCACCGATATTATCTACGGTACTTCCCTGTGTCAGCTCATTATCCTGAATAGCCATTACATACTTATCTGGGAATGCTTCATGGATCTGTGCAAAAATTTTATTAATTTCATCCCAGTCAACTTTTGCATATCCAAGATCATCTTTTTCTGCCGCATCATAATCATATCCAATTGCATCGAGATACTCCTGTCCAATACACACTGCTGATGTCTGAATTGCATAATCTTTAATTGGCGGAGTACCATATAATACACCGCCTACACGACATGCATCCAGATATTCTGTTCTGACTTTTTCCTGAATTCCTTCTCCATATGTCTGGAAAAGATCATCCTCTTCCAGATCTAATGTATATCCGTTATTTACGCATGTCATGTATCCCGGTCCACATGTTGAGAAGATATCTACCTGCTCACCAGAGGAAAGCATTAACTTCATATCCTCACTGTAAGCTGCCGAATCAATGATCATAAGCTCAACATCCACTCCCAATGTCTCTCTGGTATGTTCGCTGAGTGCTTCATTGATACGATCAATTCCTGCCGGAGCTCCCGTCCAATCAAAGAAAGAAATAATAATCTTCTGATACTCTCCAGTCTTCTCTGCTTCTTCTTTTCTCGCATCAATTGCTTCCTGAGCTGCATCTTTCTGCTCGCTTCCAGTCTCTCCAGCCTGTGCTGTGGCGAATAAAGACATTGTCATTGCTCCACACATGAGCGCTGCTGTTAACTTCTTCATACATAACCCTCCTTGGTTAATTGATTTACTTGTCGTTAATGCCATAATAACACGCAGTACTTACATTGTCAATAGCATATTTTTTATTTATTTTACAATATCAAGTCTTTATTTTTATTTATTTTGCACATCTGTTCCTGTTACGTTTTCTTTTTCCTTAGTAGCATTCTTTGTGTTATAGTTAATCGTTTAACACTTTATTAAATCAACTACTGAGTCTCGCTCTATCAGTTGACATTCCATTCTAACTTCCATATTTTCTGGTAGTTCATTTTTTTCCAGTATACCAATAAGTATATCTGCCGATTTATAGCCAATCTGTTCTAACGGCAGCCTCATAGTTGTCAGTTTTGGCACTAAATATTCGGAAATCATTCTGTTATCATATCCCACAACTGAAATATCTTTTCCGATGACAACCCCATTTTCGTTCATATAGTCGTATACACCTCCAGCAATCGTATCTGACATACAAAAAATAGCACTTACTTTCTGATCTGCCATTTTTTTCGCCACAGAGTATCCTCCTTCACGTTCCCATCTGACATATTCCACCAGATCTGGATCAAACAGTTTTCCATGATCAAAGAACGCTTTCTGTATGCCTTTCATTCTGTGGATCGCGTGTGCATTATCCTGTTCACCTGCAATCACACCGATACGCTCATGTCCCTTGGAAAGCAGATACGCGGTCATCGCATAACCACCATTGTAATCATCCAGCATAACTGATGGTATATTTTTTGAACTTGCCTGTGTATATGCTACCACTGTAGGAAGATTTGTATATTTTTGAAAAACTTCCATCCGTCGCTCATGACCTGCTACGTAAATAATCCCATCAACATTAACTGATTCCACTTGCTTTAATGCGTCCCTCAATTCATTCTCTCTCAGCTCATCATTATGAAACCATTCTCCATGCCATCTCACATACAGACGCAGATTTTCCAGAATGATCTTATATCCATTTTTTTCACAGCATTCCATGATTCCTTCAATGATAGCTGGTATATTGAATAACATCAGGTCCTCTACAATAATTCCTATCGTTTTCGTTCTTTTGCTTCTGAGATTCTTTGCCAGATAACTCGGCTGATAACCAGATTCCCGAATCACATCCATAATCTTTTTTGTTGTCTCATTACTTGACTTATTTTTTCCATTGATAACGTTAGACACTGTCGCTGTAGATACATTACATATCTTTGCAATCTCTTTGATTGTCATCTTCTTCACCTCGTTGTTTCATATTCTCCTCATCGTCACTACTGCATGTAGACCATCAGGATTTTCTCTGCATTTTCTCCCTGTCCTCAGTTGATTCTCCATTAACAAGAAGTATCTCTGTGTTTTCCTGTGCAATATCAAATATACGCTACGTAAATCCACATTTGTTGAATATATCATAAATGACTTCATAAGCAAATGCAACTAATTTTCTCGGAAATCCTTATTCATTTCATCCAACACGATCTGCTTATTATCCAATTCCAGCTTATCCTTGTATGTATAAACATAAGTCAACCAGAAACATATAAAAATGGGAGGCTATCATATGCGCAGTCTCCCATTACAATAAACCATTTTATTATAATTTATTTTATATTATAATTCTTCCTCTTTTGCATATTCCTCTATTTCTGTCTTTGTCACCTGTTTAATATTTTGTTTTTTCAGGCGCAGATATACAAATTCCCGAAAAATAGTGTAGAGCACTGACAGCAGCGGAATGAAAACAAGCATTCCAACTATTCCCATAAGATTTCCACCAATCGTAACTGCTGCTAAAACCCATATTGATGGAAGACCTACAGATTCACCAACAACATGAGGATATATCAGATTTCCCTCAATCTGCTGCAGCACAAGAAATACTATTACGAATAAAATTGCCTGTTGTGGGCTTACCATAAATATTAAAAAGCTTCCTACTGCACATCCGATGAAGGCTCCAAAAATAGGAATTAATGCCGTAAACGCAATTAAAACTCCAATCAAAAGTGCATATGGCATTCTCAAAATACTTAATGTAACGACAAACATACTTCCTAGAATCACAGCTTCCAGACACTGGCCTGCAAGGAAATTCGCAAATGTCCGATAAGTTAAAGAACATACTTTAAGGAAAGCGTCTGCTTTTTGTCTTGGAAGAAAAGCAAAAAATACTTTTCTAATCTGTACATGCAGCTTTTCTTTCTGAAAAAGAATATAGCAGGCAAACGAGAACGCAATGAAAAAGGTCGCTACTCCACTGACTATGGAACCCACTGCTGACATTGTCGTATTCATCATATTTCCTGCACCGTTTCCGAGAAGACTTATTCCCCACTTAATTGCCTGATCTGGATCAAACTCTATTTGATCTACCAGATTCATAATTTCCTGATTATTATGGAAAAAGTCTCCAATCCAACTTTGCATCTGCGGAATAAAATCATTGATGCTCGTCACCAACGTTCCCATTGTCCGTGTAAGCTGCGGAATCACACCGAACATCACCAATGCGATCACACCAACTACTAATACAATAGTAAGAATCAAACTTATCGGTCTTTTCAATTTTCTAACTATCTTATTTTTCTTTTTTGCATTTTTAAAAATTTTCTTTTCCAAAAAGCTCATCGGCACATTGGTAAGAAATGCGATTGCTCCACCAAGCACAAACGGAAATATAATATTCCATATTGTTTTTAGGACACCAAGCACCACATCAAACTTCCACAAGGCGACCACAAGAAGTGCTGTAAACACAATAAGCTCTCGGATTTTTTTAATAGATATTTTACTTAGATCCATTATTTTTCCTCCTTCTGATAAAAAAAGAAACCTTTATTGCACGACAAAACATGCAATAAAAGTCTCACCAGTTCCTTGCAGTGCCGGATGTCTCCACCGTACTGACGACACTGCAAACGTATATTTTAAAACGCAGGTTACTCCCCTTTATTAGAGGTAATTTTACAATAAAATCTGTATATTTGTCAAGCACCTTCAAAACGCATCAGCTCTGACGAGTAAACTTCTCGTTTTTTTCTTTTACGGAATTTCTACCAAGC
>DAVZID010000096.1:0-8919 GCA_052273485.1 Lachnospiraceae bacterium | reverse complement strand
GTACAACCAGACAGGCAATCAGCAAGTGGGAAACCAATAAAGGGTATCCAGAAACGGAAAAACTCTTGATGCTTTCCAATGTCTTTGAGGTATCGGTTGACTTTTTGTTGAAGGATGAAAAATCAGAAACATCTATTGATGAAAAAGGCTACTATGTAAGTCGTGAAATGGCTACCAGCTACATTGCCAATGAAAAAAAGACTTGCAAATATTTTGGAGCAGGGTGTGCTGCCTTTGCTTTGGCGGGGATTCCTTATATTTCGTTTACCAGAACTCCCTCGATGGGATTCCAGATAGGGATGTCTGCTTTTGTACTGGTTGGCATTATTGCACTTGTTGTTTCTATGTTCGTATCGAATGGTGAATATGAAATTATGAAAAAAGAACCCTTGATTTTTGATTATGACTTTTTGAAAGGATTAACAGCTTCATATTCTTCTGTTAAGAAAAAATATACGATGGTAGCCATTATTTGCACGGTTCTTTGGGTTGCAGGACTGTTAGTGCTTGCAGTGACAGCGAGAGGAATTTTTCCGTGGACAGACTACCATGTATTTGTTTTTCTTGCTTTGGCGTTATCTATTCTGCTGGAGCGATGGAAGCATACGAATTATTGGTTCACAATGAAACCTATTCAAATAGCTTGTGGTTCAAGCTGAAAAGAAAATTGCGAAGCAAATTTGATTGATGAGTGAATTGCAATGTAAAATTTCAGTCTTACTGAGAGAGTGAAATACATCTATTCTTACAATTCTGGTCGTTATGTTGATCACCGATGGCTCGGTAGTCCTCATTTCTAAGGTGGGAGGAAAAACGGTTGGCAGGAAAATTCGTTGGTTGTATGGCAGAGATGACAATGAAAATCAGAAAGAAAACCAGTAAAGGAAAAAGAGCAAAGGACAGTGAATTCGCTGTCTGTTGCTCTTTTCTAATCCAGATGAAAGAACGGTCTCTACCTCAAAATGATATATACGCTATAGACTACATAAAATGCAACGCAAAGAAGCCCTTCCCTGCTATGGTGGTTTGGACTTGTCCTCCACAACGGATATCACGGCTTTTGTGTTGGTGTTCCCGCCGGAAGATGAGGATGATAAATACATCATTCTCCCTTACTTTTGGATACTGGAAGATAACATCGACCTGCGTGTAAAATATTATGAGGGCGAAGATATTTCTGTTATCGCCGCCTTTATGAAGGAACGCTGTTGGAAAACAATGTAAATCAAATACGAATCTATATTGGGGAGCAAATTCTATCGTCTATGACAAAATTTGCTCCCCAATGCTATATCTGTTTCAGAGTCGAGAAATCGTCTCTTTTATTTTGCTCAAAATTATAAAAATGAAGGAGGTTCCTATGGGAGTATTATCAAATATATTCAAGCCGAGAGATAAGCCTGAAAATAATGCTTATGTGCGGTAAAGTAGCAACTAAGAATTTAATAGACAGCCGCTGACTATTCCGTTTTTAACTTTTGGTTAATTTTCTAAATCATCAATTTAACAACGGCTCTATTGTTCCTTAAAGCTTACTCTGCTATCATAAAAGCATAAACACAAGGAGGTTTGCTTATGAAAATCAATCAAATTATCCGGGAAAAACGGAAAGAATTGTCATTAACACAAGAACAAATTGCCGAGCTTTTAGGCGTATCCACCCCAGCTGTAAATAAGTGGGAAAAAGGCGGCACATATCCAGATATAACCCTTTTACCGGCTCTTGCCCGTCTGCTAAAAATGGATTTGAATACCCTGTTGTCATTTAATGAGGATTTAACAGATATAGAGATTGAAAACTTTGTCAATGAACTTGATAAAGTCGTTCAAGAGCAGGGCTATCAAATAGCTTTTCAGATGGCAATCGACAAAATACATGAATATCCCACTTGTGATGAACTGGTATATTCAGCTATTCTTTATTTAGATGGCGCAAGATTGCTTTATAGTGTACCAGAGCCAGAACAATATGAGGAAACATTTGAAACTTTTTATAAAAGGCTGTCCGTAAATGAAATTCCAGAAATCAGAGATATAGCAATTAGTATGCTGATTTCCTATGCAAGAAATAGGGGCGAATATTCAAAAGCAGAGGAACTAATCAATATGTTGCCATTCTCAAGGATAGATAGGGAGGAGCAGTTTGCTGTTCTTTACCAGCAACAGAAAAAATACACAGACGCAGAAAAAATTTGGGAACACAGAATAGCGAATGGTGTTACGGAGATACAAACCGCTTTAATAAATATGATTGAAATAGCGTTATACGAAAACCGTAATATGGATGCGGATTTTTTTGCGGATATGTACAAAACAATTACTTGCACATTTTCTTTCCCAGAATGGATGTGTTACAATGCTCATTTGCAGCTTGCATTAGATAAGAAAGATAAAGACGAAAGTTTATCTATTCTTTCAAAAATGTTGCCTGCTATGAGAAAAGAATGGAAATCACAAGATTGTAAGTTGTACCGTAATTTGGACGGAACAGAGGTAATAGCTCTTTCAAGTAAAGTGGCGGATTCTCTTTGTGAGGAACTAAATAGCAAGGATGAATTTGCATTTATGCGTGAGTGTGCGGATTTCAGAGAATTAATGGCACAAATGGGTAAGTAATTGTATTGTTGCACATAGCAAACCCAGCCGAGCCAGTCAACGGCAAGTGAATGGGCTGCCGGAACAGACGCAGGAGGAAATCTTTTTGTATTACTTCTAGCACTTGACGCAGAAAGAAATCGGGGAACAAAGCGGCTGGACACGCAGCACAATCGGGCGGCATATCCAGCTTGCCTTGAAGCGGCTGAAAGAGGAAATGGAGGTGTTGTCCAGTGAGTAACCGACTTCTCCCCTATGACACGATTATAAAGGCACATGAGGGCGACCCCATAGCGATACAGGCTGTCCTTGACCGCTATGCCGGATATATCCGCTATTTCTCCAAAATGAACGGCTATTATAATTCTGATATGGAGTACTACATCAGAACAAAGCTGATTGAAAGCCTGTTCAAGTTCCGGCTTGACCGTTGACTTTGGATTGACGATATGATAAAATCATTTTAGCAAATTTGAAGTTGCGGAGGTAATATGCTTATGAAAAAATTTCTTTTTTTGTTTTTGTGTCTTACTTGTGTGCTGACTTTAGTTGCGTGTGGAAAAAAGGTAGCTCCTATTACGCTACCTCAAACCGACGAGATTACATCTATTGATATAACTTTTGGGGAAAATACAGTAAGTCATTCAGACAAAACTTGGATAAGTGAAATAATCGCCGATATTTCCAGTTCTGAACCGACTAAGAAGGAAAGTGTTCAAGACTGTCCGCAAGTGGAAAGTTATATCAAAATTGACTTCCAGTTTGAGACAGGAACAAGTACTATCTTTGCGTATGAGGATAGTGGTAAATACTATATTGAACAGCCTTATCAAGGAATTTATAAAATTGATAGCCAATTATTCGAAAGATTAAAAGAAACGGATTAATTGCAGTTTGTCACACTGAACAACCATAAAAACTGAATATCCCGCCGCTCCGCAACGGCACACGAAGCAGTAAATCCGAAAAAGATTTGCTGCTTTTTTTGCGCCCATTTTTGGCAAATTTCCAAAAGTTCCGTATTAGACAGTGAAGCAAAAAACTGAAAAGCCTATGAATGGCAAACCTATGGATGGCAAGAAGGAAAAGACCGGATGTGCATCCGATGCCTATAAGGACGGTATAAAATCCGTACCGTTACCGATTTGAACATGCTTCGCTGAGACGGGATTTGTCAAGGGTATTTTCTGTAAAAAAATCATTATCTGGATTTTGGGAATGTTGTAGTTATCTTTCTGTGAATTGAAGAAAGAAGGGTCTTCTACGAAATTGCGTTCATAGTATCAAATACGACAGATAGTATCGTAATCCGCTGTTTTTAGATAGATTTTACAAAGGTATGCTTTCGATATTTACAAAATCTGATTACAGTATATGTGGAATACAAATAGGCGTGGTGTATCGTTATCTAACACTGCACACCATTTGAAAATATCTGCTGTATCCTTCCGGGCGTACCTTCCTACACTGAGAACATTCACGTAACCAGTATCGTCGGACGATATTTGGAACATGCTCGTATTTACTGCTTCGGCAAGGGAGCAGAAGAAAAAATCTATATTTCTTCTGCGGATATGTTGGATGCATTGGGTCATACATATTGTGTTATTTCTTTTTTGGAAAAGCTATCACGAAAATTCACTTGGGAATAGCTTATGCGACATGGTGTGGGATTGGTATTGTGGCTATCACATTGATTTCCTATTTTATTTTCAAGGAAAAACTCAGCCTACAGATTAAGATTGGAATATTGTGTATAGCGGTAGGATGTATAATTTTGAATTTGAAAGCAGAATAAAAGAAGACCGAACATTAAGGAGGGGCGAGGTATGCCATCAACATATGCCCATTACAGAATGGGACTGGAAGTAAAAAACGCATTGAACGGTCACGCAGTACAAGTTATAGAAGCGTATAACGATCTTTATATGATAGGCCTTCATGGTCCGGATATTTTGTTTTATTACGGAGCGCTTTGGAGCAATCCCGTTAACGCGGTGGGATTTGGACTTCACGAAAAATCCGGACGGAGTTTTTTTGAGTCAGCATGTAAAGCAATCGAGAGAAGCAATCACAAGGATGCAGCTTTAGCATATACCTACGGTGTGCTGAACCATTTTGCTTTGAACACAACTTGCCATAAATACGTTGACGAAAAGATTGCATCTAGCGGCGTAACGCACACAGAAGTTGAAGTTGAATTTGATCGTTATTTAATGATTTTAGATGGCCATGATCCCGTTTCTCATGTACTTACCGACCATATTCATCCGTCGCTAAATAATGCAGAAATAATTTCACAGTTTTATCCCGGAATCACCGCCAAGCAGGTCGAAACATCACTGAAATCCATGATTTCTTACAACAAGTTGTTGCTTGCAAAATCAGCTTTCAAAAAGAAACTCATTTACACACTGATGAAGTTAACCGGAAATTACAAAGAAATGCATGGCCTTATTGTAAATCCGGATGGAAACCCTGTATGTGCGGATAGTAACCAAAAACTGAAAGAACTATATGAGCAGACAAAAACCAGGGCGGTTGCTTTTATAGACGCTTTTGGAGGAAACCTAAATGAAAATGTGCCATTCGATTCAATCTTCGATTACGATTTTGGTGGTAGACTAAAGAAAATAGAGGGAGTAAAATGAAGTCATTATACCGGTTTTTACATAGCAGAAAAATGTTCAGCGATCTTACGGAGCAGGAGTTCTCGTGGGTTTTGTACGATGTGGGTAATTCGGCATTTACAATGCTTGTCTGCTCGCTTCTTCCAATCTGGTTCAAAGGGTTGGCTGTGGGAGATGGTCCGGGGCAAATCTCCGGAAACGAGGCAACTGCATTCTATTCCGCATCCATTTCAATCGTCACTTTGATTATCGCTTTTTTTGGCCCTATTTTTGGTGCATTGGCTGATCGTAAGAACATGAAGAAAATCATTTTCACAACAGCAACCGCACTTGGCGTCATTGCTTGCTTCATCAATGGACTGAGTGTTGGCTGGGTATCATTTTTAGCATTTACCATTGCCACTCGCATCTGCTATAGTGTGTCAATCACCATATATGATTCCATGCTGAATGATGTAACAACAGAAGATCGGATGGATAAAGTGTCCTCCTATGGCTACGCATGGGGCTATCTTGGGTCCTGCATCCCGTTTTTTCTTGCCATGATAGCATATCTCCTTGGACCGGATATGTTAGGCATCATATCCGATCAAATAAGCAGAATGTTTGGATTTGGTATTACGGCAATTTGGTGGTTTGCAGTTACTATGCCGCTGCTCAAAAATTACAAGCAGAACAATTGGACGGAGAATACCACTCATGCCATCAAAAATGTGTTTTCTAAAATATTCAAGACACTGAAAACAATTGCAATAGATGACAAAAAGGTATTCTTTTTCCTAATCAGCTACTTCCTGTACATAGATGGTGTCGGAACCATCATTGACAATTGCGTAAATATTGGAACGGATCTAAATTTAGATACTGTGGGACAGGTCGTATTTTTGCTATTGACTCAGCTTGTAGCCTTCGGTGGTGCGCTGGTGTTCGCAAAGCTGTCCGAGAAATATAAAACAACCACATTGATTGGGGTATGTATCATCGGTTACTTCTTCCTGTGTCTGTATGCTTTAGTTCTGGACTCCTTACTGGAGTTTGCGATTCTGGCATTTGGCGTAGGATGTTTCCAAGGCTCTATACAATCATTGTCGCGTTCCTATTATTCCAAAATCATTCCCGCTGAGAACTCTGGCGAATACTTTGGCATCTATGATATTTTTTCAAAGGGTGCATCTTTCCTGGGCTCTGCAGTAATCGCGGTTGTCAAGCTGAACAACGGAACCATCAATGTAGCGGTTGCGTGCCTTGCTGTATTTTTTGGGCTGGGATTTGTATTTCTGCGACTGACTGATAAGCAAAATACAACATCAGAAGTATGCAGCGCAAAGAATAGCTAAACAGAATTTATAGGATTTCCTATGAATTAAAATGGTCGAACAAGGATTTTTCTTGGTTACGATGTCTATTACCGCATCTGGAAAAGCGATTCTGGTTTTTCAGACTGAGGCGTGCCAGGATGTGACGGAGATGGCCACCGAGTCCGAAATGGAAGACGCTGAAGCCGAGGCAACAGAGCAAGAGAAAACAGCGGAATAAGTATTCTATTTTCTTTGCTGGAAAACGAATAACAATAAGGGGTGAAAGTCCCGAATACTTTAAAGGATAGTCTTTGTTCCCCTGTGTGTTAATTTTCACCATTTTGCATGGCTCGTAGCGGTCACAAAATCTTCACAAAATAATTAGCACTCACCTCTTGACAATGCTAATAATATGTGCTATAGTACAGCTAGAACAAAAGAGAGGGGTACAGAGAGAACAAAGAGAACAAAGAGAAGTTAAGAGTTCCGGATTCTCCAAAGAGCTTCCAATCTGGAGTTTGGAAACAGCAAAGCTGCGGATGAAAAATAAACTGGAAAAATAATGATGAGTGATTTGAAAGGAGATTTTGATTATGTTAGTACCGAGCATTTTTAGTAACAATTTCTTTGATGATTTCTTTGAATTTCCATTTATAGATGATAGAGCAGAAAGAAACGCAGAACGTAAGCTGTACGGACATCATGCAGCAAACCTGATGAAGACCGATATCAAGGAATTTGATGATAAGTATGAAGTTGAAATTGATCTTCCAGGCTTCAAGAAAGATGAAGTACAGGTTGAGTTAAAGGATGGTTATCTGGTAGTCAGCGCCGAGAAGGGTCTTGACGAGGACGAGAAAGATAAAAAGAGCGGCAAGTACTTAAGAAGAGAGCGCTATGCAGGCTCCTGTCAGAGAAGCTATTATGTTGGTAAGGATACAACTGAAGACGATATCAAGGCTCACTTCGAGCATGGTATGCTGACAGTAACTGTTGCAAAGAAAGAAGCAAAGCCAGCAGTAGAAGAGAAGAAGCATATCGCAATTGAAGGATAAAAAATATTAGATAGTGTAGATAGTTAGAGGGCATGCGCCAAAAGGCGCGTGCCCATAAGGAAGTAATTTAATCTTGTTGCAGGGCGGCATAGTCGCAAGGCTATGCCGTTCTGCTTTTTCTCTGCCGTTCAATGGTCTGTTTGTCCTCGTTCTGCTCCAGTTCTCCGATAAAGTTCCAGACAATCTCTATCTTTTGTCTGCGGTGTCCGCTGGACTTGTCCGGCGCATGGACAATGATTTTGTCCATGACGGCAGAACTGGCAATGGAGGCAGTAAAAAATGCCTGTCTGAATGTGAAGAACACGCAGGGAATCCTCGTCCATAGTGATTTGGGAAGCCAGTACACAAGCCAGGCCTTTGAGAGTTACCTGAACAGCCAGTGGATGATACATTCCTTCAGCCGGAAAGGGAATCACACACATCAAGATTCCAAAGAGGCTCGGAGAGCAATCTTTGAGTACATAGAGGGTTGGTATAACCGCAAAAGGATTCATAGTGCCATTGGTTATATGACACCACAGCAAAAGGAAGATGAAGAATTAAAAAAAACCGCATAACCTTTCAACTTTTTGTGTCCAAAGTATTGACATAGGTCCACATCACTGTGGACAATGATAAGAGAATGACCGTCACCTTTAAGGACGGCACAGAAGTACAGGCATAAAACTGAACAGAGATACACACGGACACCTTGCAGGAATTGCAGGGTGTCTTTCTTTTCGGATATTTTGTAAACATTGCTCTGGGGGAGATTGTAAATTGCGAGAATGTGTGTTATAATATTATCCTAATCGTGTTAATTATAAACATTGAATGTGCAAGCGAGGTAATGAGGATGATAAAGAACAATATTGAAGTAGATGTAAAGGTGAAGTGCATCGAAGCAGGCAAAACGCAGGCACAATTAGGTGAAGCCATCGGAACAACAGGTCAGTATGTGAATCGTATTATAAAAAAGCAGGACGGTGTGGTCAATAAAACCTTTGTACAGATGCTGGAAGCACTGGGGTATGATATCGAACTGACTTATGTGAAAAGGGCGAATAATTCGAATGATTCAAAATGACAACGTTAAACTCGGAATTTTATGGAGGCAATGATATATGCAACACGAATGTAAAATTACTGTCTTGGAAACAAAAGTTTTCAGTGACTATCAAGAGAAATACCTTGCAAATCCACACTCTGGTCCGTGTCCGTGCTTTAAAGTAGGTGATACTTTCCACTTAAAAAGGACATGTGATCGAGACGATTTTTATCATTTGATGAATGGAAAATTCTGCGGAGAAGCATGGGATGCTATTAGCAGATATGTTTATACTGCTTTGCAGGGTGGCTCAA
>DAVZID010000095.1:0-8937 GCA_052273485.1 Lachnospiraceae bacterium | reverse complement strand
TCTTTAGTATACGCTATAATACAGGGTTTTGTCAAGATTTATTGCAACTTCTTCGTGATGGTTACGGCACGCAAGCCCCGGGTACCGGACGCGCACAAGTACTCCTGCTTGGGCTACGCTGCGCTGTTAAGATTCTGTACGGATTATGCATGATGGTTTTCTATGCTTGACGAAACCGGCTTTTATGCGCCGTCCGTGGCGCATAACGCCTTGCCCAGCCGTCCATGGCTGGGCATTTCTGGGTTTCATGGGCATAATTCTACAGCTTCTAAGCTGCTTCGCTATTCGCGGCCGCGAAAGCGTGGCTTGCCCGCCCGGACTCTGTGACTTGCGCCCCTTACGTTGTGGATGGGTTTAATTTTTATGTAGATATTCAGGTGACTGCTTTTTTACGCCCGGAAAGGACATTTTTATGAACAGAGAACCCTTTGAAACCATGCCCGATGTGATGGATGCCAAGCAGACGGATGTTGATTCGGATACCGTCTACATGGAATTTGAAATTGCCAAAGGCTGCTTATCGTTCCGTCTGACTGCTCCGTACAGTGAGGAGCGCCGACGTGCAGCAAGTGAATTAGCTAAACAGAATGAATTTGGATGTGTGAATAACCTCGATACTTGATCCTTGCAAAACGCAAGAAATACTTGAATTTTGCCATATCCCATGATAAACTATATTCATAGAATTTTGTAGTTACTGTGCAGAAACGGAGGTTGTATATGGCTGTCAGTTATAAGAAACTTTGGAAAACGATGATAGATAAAAATATGAGCAAAACAGAACTAACACACCTTGCCGGAATAAGCACAAATGCAATGGCAAAACTCGGCAGAAACGAGGATGTCAGAGTAAACGTATTAGAAAAGCTCTGTACATCCCTTGATTGCAAATTAGATGATATTGTAGAGTTTATACCTGAAACAAAGGACAATCACTAAATCTGTGGAAAGGAAGGGACGAAAATGGCATATAATCCTACATTGTATAGGCATGAATTAGATCAACGAGCTTTTGAAGCATTGAATGCTTTTCCTAAGTTTGTTCAGTTGCGTGAATCCTATATAGCAAATGTTGATGAAAAAGCAGCTAAAATTGATTTTCTTTCTTCTGCGATTAGACTTAGTGAGAATCAATTTCCAGAGATCTACAATCTGCTTCCGCCGATTTGCGAGAAATTGGGCATCGTAGTGCCGGAACTTTACTATGTAAAATCAAAGGAAATGAATGCAGCTACTTGCGGCAATACCAGCCCGTATATTTATGTAACATCTAAATTGGTGAAAAAGATGCCACTGGAAATGATTGCAAGTGTGCTTGCTCATGAATGTGGACATATTGCCTGCAAGCACTATCTTTATCATTCCATGGCAGGTCAACTGATAAACGGTATTGATAGTAGCCCGCTTGCACGAATCCCTGCCATCAGAAAGCTACTCACTCCTACTCTGGTAAAAGCACTCTTGTTTTGGGATAGGTGCAGCGAACTTTCCGCAGATCGAGCTGCTGTTCTATGTGATGGTACAGCCGACAAAACAGTAGATGTCCTTTTGAAAATTCATGGCTATGAAAATATTAACCGTGAGGAATTTTTGAGACAGGCCATGGATCTAAAGGCTTTCATTAACGATTCAAAATCGAATCAGTTAATGGAGCAAATGTTGGTGCAGAATGAATCTCACCCACGCTTGGCTACTCGTGCTTATGAATGTTACACATGGGCAAGCACTGAAGATTTCCATAAAATACTGGATGGAACCTATTCTATTGAACAGAAAACTGAAACTTCAAACGATAGCAAGGAAGTTGTGTCTGCGGAGGTAAGTATAACTGCTGACTCACCACAGAAAACGATTGACGTTGATGATTTGAATAAAGCACTCCATCGTGTCAACTCTGAACTGGATAGATACACAAACAGGGCAGATATGGCAGATTATGCGTTTGCCGTTTTCAGTGGCATCATGGCTGGTGCCATTGATTCCCTCTTTGTTGGTGAAACCAAAATTACAGACAGCGATATTCAGCTTTCCCATCAGCAAATCAATAAATTTATTCAACAATATGACAGCAGTAGAGGCTTTGATAGGGAGCGCTTGAAAGACTCCATTGCAGATCTTGAAAAGGCTTTCAAAGTGGCACAGGATAACATCTGGAAAGGTGCGGGCATTGGAGTATCTGCGAAAAATCATCATTTGGCGGACCTTGCACATCACCCTACACCATTGGGACTTGTAGCATCGGTGGTGGTTCAGTTTTTGAGAATCGGCACTTTTGTGAACAAAGACGGCGAATGGCACTTTATGCTTGTTGAGACTCACGCAAAGGACATTGTTGAGATTCTGGCCCCGGCGGTGTTAACAGGTATACTGAATTGGCTCGTTTTTGTTGCTGAGAAAAAATATGAGTCCGAGGATCACGAGATTCCTCCTGCGCTTCATAAATTGGTACACCTGATCGCTTCTACACCTATTCTCATTGAGTTTGCTAAATGTGCGGATAACTGGTTCGGCCATCTGGTAAGTGATATGGGCGGTTCAAAAAATACTGCTGGTGGTGGTATGGGAATTCCGGGAATTTTTATTTCCCTGCTTTATGAATTTGCATCCCTTCCTGTGTTGAAGAATACCAATCTGCCGATGATTGTGAATGAACTTTATGAAAAGCAGAAAATAGACCTTCGTCACGAACTTCCGCTTTACAAGGAGCTGGGCAAACAGGCAATTCCTGTTGTATTCATCGAATTGTATGTGAGAATCGGCTTCTTCCTGACACGGCTGGCAATGGAATTTGCAGAGCATAAAAATCTTTCGGACATTAACTGGAATACGGTAATCCCATTCTATAATCGAACCGTGGACCGTATGCTGGCTGTTGCGAACATGACATTTACTTTTGCAGATACAGCCGATGCTGCCATTCATGCAGCGCTGGAATCTGGTGGAAACTGGGTGCTGTTTTCTGGTAAATTCGTCACTCGCTTCAATTATTTAGGTGCTGGTCGAGCTGCGATTGCTATAGTTAAGGAAGTTTCCAATGAACGCAAGGAATCGCAATTGATTCACGAAAAAATGATTTTGAGCGAAGCGAAAACAGCCATTTTCCTAACGCAGCTTCAGGAGTTCAAAGAACAGCTTGAAGAAAAAGTATCTAATTATCTTGCCGAGGACATCGAAGCATTCATGCAGGGATTTGATTACATGGATCAAGGAATTGCATCTGGTGATTCAAACCTTGTTATAAAGGGGAATGTTGTAATCCAAAAAGCACTCGGACGAAAAGCACAGTTTGAAAACCAAGAGGAATTTGACGACTTAATATTGTCAGATATTCCACTTGTACTATAGGGAGGATGCGCTATGGCAATCAAAGATTTTGGCAAAGGGCTAAAAGGCGCTTTGCAGGATGCTGTTGATACTGTGAAGCAGAAAACAAAAGATGTCGAGATACCAGACATGAAACAAGTTGGTGAGGCGGCATCTGAGAATATCAAAAATTTATTCAAAAAGCATGACGGCGAAAAGAGTCCTGCAAAGGTAAAGGCAGACGAAACGCCTGCACCGCAAAACATCGCAAGAATCTCTGTAAAAAATGCTATCAAAACTATCTACTTTATGATGGCAGCCGATGGTGAAATCTATCACGGCGAAGAAGAAAAGTTTGATGCAATCTGCTCTGAACTGGATCAGGGGTTTGGCGAATTTAAGGAAATAATCGTTACAGAATGCAAAGCCAGTCTGGATAAGGTTATAGATCCGGAAGATTACTATGATGCACTTCAGGACGGTGTTGGAGAAGCATTGTCACAGAACTCGCCCGCTGAAACTTCTTTCATTACACCAAAGATCTTGGTGTGGAACCTTCTGTCTATAGCATATAGCGACGAACAATACAATGAAGCGGAACGGAGATTGCTGAAATTTGTTGTTCGTAAACTTAACATTGATAAGGCAGTTTTTCTTGAAATGGAAAGCAGTATGCTGACGCTGCTGGACTTGGAAAAGGAATTGGCATGGATTAAAACGACAAACAGACCTTACCTGACTATCGAAGCCATGGTCAATGAAATTGCAGACCGTAAAAATGTTATCATGGAAAGCATCATGGATTTGGTGTCGTTGTAAAAGGAGGAAGAGAATATGCCATTACCATTTTTATTCATTGGTGTTGCAGCAGCTACAGGTGGCCTTGGTATTGGAAAGACGATTAAGGCAGGTGTGGATGCGAACAATGCTAAGCAGATCAATAAAAGTGCAAACGAAATTGTGGAGAGTTCCACCGATTGGTTAAATGCGCAGCGACTGGCTTGCGGTAATTCTCTGCGTCAGCTTGGCGAGGAAAAATTATATATCCTTAACAGCACCATAACCGAATTTCTTGATACTTTTTCTAAAATCAAAAATGTTGATTTCAGAGAATCCGAGGGCTTGGAAGAGCTCAAGAATTTCCATGTGGATGAAAAAGAATTTGTAGAATTAAAGTCAATGGCTACCTTTGCCGGTTCTCTTGCTGGTGGAGCTGTAGCAGGAACAGCTGGAGGTGCTTTAGCTGCTTTCGGTGCATATGGTGCAGCACAGGCGTTGGCCTGTGCATCTACCGGAACGGCAATCGCATCTCTGAGCGGTGCTGCTGCAACCAACGCAACATTGGCATTTTTCGGCGGTGGTTCACTTGCTGCTGGTGGACTTGGAATGACTGGTGGAACCGCCGTTCTTGGCGGATTGGTTGCTGGCCCTGCCCTTATGGTTATGGGATTTGTTGCTGGTCATGCTGCGAAAAAAGATCTTGAAAAAGCATACACCAATAGAGCCGAAGCACTACAAATAGCTACGCAGCTCAACACAGCAGCATTGCAATGTGAAACAATCCGCAGACGCACCTATATGTTTTATAATCTTCTGGCAAGGCTTGATTCCAAGTTCCTTCCGATGATTTATAAAATGGAAGATATTTTTGCTGCCGAAGGTGATGACTACAGACAATACTCTGTGGATTCGAAAAAGGCTATTGCTTCTTGTGCAAGCATCGCTGTATCTATCAAAACAGTTTTGGATACTCCTATTCTGACAGACGATGGCTTGCTGACCGATGCGTCTGAAACAACTGCAACTAACATTGAAGGTTTTCTGAAGAACCTGAGAATTTCAATTTAAGTCTATATAAGGGGGGGGCTGCACCCCTTACGCTGCGTTGCAGCTATCCCTGCGAACTTGGCATCGGTCAACGATTTATCAATCATTCACCGCCGCCAAGTCTGAAAAAATCAATAACGGCACGTTAGACCGCTTACTGAAAATATAGGCGGTCTTTTTCTGCCCATTTTTCATTTTTTCAAAAGCCATTGCCGGAGCAGAGCGTAGGAGCTAAGAGCAAGATTCTACCATGGGTCCAAATTTCGCCTTTCGCTCATTTGACCCACGGGAATTCAGAATAGTAACATTTTATTATGCAAATATTGACACACCTGTTTTTTTGTAATATAAGTATGATATAGCATGTTAGTAGCTTCTAACCTCATAATGAGAACGATTAATTTTACACAAATCTATAATTATGCAATTATATGTAATCTATATATTGTACTGTGGTTAATCTCTCATCTCATATGAATTTCAAGACAAAATAAACATAATCTCAGGAGGAATTATCATGGAATTTAATGCATTACTTGAAGCAAGAAGAAGTGTACGTGCTTTTGATGACACAAAGGCCGTAACAAAGGAGCAGATAAAGACTTTAATAGAAGCAGGTATTCAGGCTCCTTCCTGGAAAAATTCGCAGACGGCAAGATACTACTGTTTACTGAGCGATGAGGCAAGAGCCAGGTTTTCCGCAGACTGTCTGCCTGAATTTAACGCAAAAAGCTCTCAAGGTGCTGCTCTTGTAGTTACCACATTTGTTTCTAACCGTTCCGGCTTTGACCGCGAGGGCAATCCTGACAATGAATGCGGAAACGGATGGGGCTACTATGACCTTGGTCTGCACAATGAAAACTTTGTACTTAAGGCAAAAGAGCTTGGACTCGATACACTTATCATGGGAATACGTGATGGTGAAGCTATCCGCAAGGAATTAAGCATTCCCGAGACAGAAACTGTTGTCGCTGTTATCGCTGTGGGATATGGAACGGTTGAGCCTTCTAAACCAAAGCGCAAGAGTCCTGATGATATTGTGAAGTTCTTTTAAAAAATATTGAATTCTAGTACATTAAAGCTCCCGGCTGACAACACTATTTGCGCTGTCAATCGGGAGCTATTAATTTTTTATTATAGCTTTATTTTTCTAACAATATCATGTCTATTACTTTACTGTCTGTTCATATTCTGTGTTTCCTGATACTTCCTGATTACGAAAAACATGGTAGTTCCATCGCCCTCTTTGCTGGTAGCCCATATCTTGCCGCCGTGATCCTCTATAATCTTCTTTACGATGGAAAGCCCTATGCCGCTGCCTCCGGTAGCCGAATTTCTCGACGCATCCGCTCTGTAAAATCTGTCAAAAATATATGGCATATCTCTCTGGTCGATTCCGCGTCCGTTGTCCTCAATCTCAACCTGTATGAAATCTCCGACATCATTTATCCTGATATCTATATAGCTTTGCGTCTTGTTCATATACTTCACCGAATTGCCAACTATATTGTTAATCACTCGGCGAAGCTGCTCCGGATCAGCAATGATAAGTACGTTGCTATCCACATGATTTTCATATGAAAGTCTGATATTTTTTGCCTCAAGATCCAGTCCCATTTCCTCAACACAATCATTAAAATAATCTGTGACATTTATCTTTGCAAAATTGTACGGAATCCTGTTTGTGTCAATCTTTGAGTAAAGCGTCAGCTCATTGATCAGCTTATCCATATCGTTTGCCTTATTGTAAATGGTCCTGACGTATTTATCCACCTTTTCAGGGGTATTTGCAACTCCGTCAAGTATGCCCTCGGCGTAGCCCTTTACCGCAGTAATAGGAGTCTTTAAATCATGTGCAATATTACTGATTAACACTCTGTTTTCAGACTCATTCGTCACCTTTTCCTCGGCATTTTTCTTGAGGCGCGCACGCATCTGCTCAAACGCTGTACACAGCTCACCAATCTCTCCGTTGCTCGGACTCGTCTCAAGTTCAAAGTCCAGATTGCCATCCTTGATATTTTCAGCAGCAATACGCAGCCTCTCTATCGGTGTGATAATACTCCTGTATATCCACACTATAAGCATAACGGCCGTAGTAAGAAGTATAAATACAAGCGCAACTGCTCCCTCTATTAAAACAGTCCTGACCTCCGGAATCACACACGCGGTTGATGTCACTATGTAAAGACTCGCCTCATCACCATCACTGTCACGAAAATTCAGCTGCTTTATGAGCACCTTGTCATCGCTGTCCATATAGCTGCTCACATCAGAGCTGCTCTGCTTATTGGAGATTCTTGGAAGCTTTCTCAAAATATCATCATTGTCAATTCCTCCATTGAAAATGAGCTCTCCTTCACTTTTCACTATAAGGTATGAGTATTTCCTCTCAAGCTTCTTATTAATCTTTGTCAGATAATCGTCATCAAGAAGCTTGGATGGTTCTATGAGCGAGGTCTTCTCGAGCTCATCATATGTGCGCCCTGTCACCTTGTTCAAAAACTGCACCGTGTCGGTGAGTGCGAGCATGCCCGCATCCTCCATGCCATATGTCTTGTTGATGGCCTTTAGCTGAATCTTATTGAAGCCCACAAGCACCATGCTGGTGAGCACAACAGGCACAAAAATAATTATGCAGAATGATATAGCAAGTTTTGTTTTTATCTTCATAGTATTCTCCGTTTGAATAAATTAATAAGTCATTTTATATATACAACAAGGACATATCCTTCCATATTTGAATTTGATATGTCCTATAAATACTACAATATCTACTATATTTTTAAAAAATCCCTACAGCTTAAACCTGTATCCCACACCCCAAATAGTCTCAATATACTGAGGCTTTGCAGTGTTCATCTCGATTTTCTCACGAATCTTCTTGATATGTACAGTGACTGTCGCGATATCTCCGACTGAATCCATATTCCAGATTTCCTTGAAGAGCTCCTCCTTGGTAAACACATGGTTTGGATTCTCCGCAAGGAATGTGAGCAGGTCAAATTCCTTTGTGGTAAACTGCTTTTCCTCTCCGTTTACCCAAACACGGCGGGCTGTTTTGTCAATCTTGATGCCACGAATCTCAACAATGTCATTTTCAGGTGTGGCGCTTCCGATGAGGCGCTCATATCTTGCCAGATGAGCCTTTACCCTGGCAACAAGCTCTGATGGTGAAAATGGCTTTGTTACATAATCATCTGCACCGAGTCCGAGTCCTCTTATCTTGTCGATGTCATCCTTCTTGGCTGAAACCATGAGTATCGGTGTGTTCTTTTTCTCGCGAATCTGTTTGCAAATCTCAAAGCCATCAATTCCCGGCAACATAAGATCCAGAATAAACAAATCAAAATCCTCCGCCAAAGCCCTTGCCAGACCGCTTGTGCCATCATTCTCCACCTCAACCTCAAAGCCACTCAGCTCCAGGTAATCCTTCTCAAGATCAGCAATTGCAACCTCGTCCTCTACTATCAAAATTCTGCTCATATACGTTCCTCCTGAAAATTTATACGTTATCGTATATCTATAGATATATTTATAGTCACATTTAAAGTTTTATTATTCGCGTATCACATATACCTTCGATACGTTACCTGATAATCTCAGGTTATTGTAAAACATTATAATCATTATTTGATAAATCGCTTACGGCTAAACTATATAAAATAAAAAGCCATGGAAACCGACTCAATGTCAGTCCCATGACTTAATTATATCATATATCCAATAACTTCTGTCTAAATTTTCTCTAAATTCTTTCTAACTTTTTCTAAGAAATATAATGTATACTATCCGGCACTCACAACC
>DAVZID010000094.1:0-8952 GCA_052273485.1 Lachnospiraceae bacterium | reverse complement strand
AGACATAATAAAAATCCTTCTTTCTGTAGTGTTTACAGTATATCAGATTCATTAAAAAACGTCTCTTGAAGTGTCTTAAATTACGATACCATTATACTGATTTCTAGTACCAATTATAAGACTTAAACTTGACTTTAAGTCAAGAGGCAATCATGGCAAAAAGTTTAAAATTTTATTTCTGTTTCTCCTTGTCCATCTGTTTGAGTTCTGGAAGAATGGTACACAACATTACGATAAAGCAAAGGCTTCCGCCAATTACATTCGACACTGGCTCTGCAAGGAATACGCCTGCGGTTCCCATATGAAGCGCATATGGCATCAGATAGGTGAGCGGCACGACAATAAAGACTTTGCGAAGTAATGAAAAAAAGATTGCCTGTTTCTTTTTATTTAAGGACTTGAATACAGTCTGTCCGATGTACTGAAAATCCATGCAGATAAATGCTGCAAAATATTGTTTTAATGCAGGCACTGCATCCTGCATCAGCGTCGCATCCGAGCTAAAGATTCCGATCAATACATTTGGAATCAGGATAATAATGCTCCACATCACCGCCGTATAGCCAAGAATCATCGCACTCATCACCATCATCGCTTTTCGCACACGAGCCGGTCGACGTGCTCCGTAATTATAGCTTAAAATCGGCGAAGCACCCTCATTCATTGCATAAATCGGAGTCTCAACTAGCTGGCGCACACTTGACACAATCGTCATAACGGATATGTAGATATCGCCGCCGACATTCGACAAAATATTATTGCAGCAAATTGACACCAAACTGTTTGTGAGCTGCATGATAAATCCTGCAGTGCCCAGACTCACAATATTTTTTGCATAACCGATGCATTCCGAGAACTCTTTTTTCTTTAAAAAACGAACCTTCAGTTCGGATTTTTTTGTCAGGAAAAAGAATACAAATACCGCTGATAGAGCTTGAGAAATGACGGTGGCAATCGCAGCACCCTGTACACCAAAGCCAAACGCAAAAATAAACAGAGGATCAAGCAAAAGATTTGCTACTGCGCCGACCGCAACCGAAGTCATTCCAATCGTAGAATACCCTTGCGCATTGATAAACGGATTCATACCGGTCGCAATCATCGACGGCAGTGTTCCAATCAGATAAATCATCAAATAGGGGTATGCATAGACAAGCGCATCCGTCGATGCTCCAAACAGTACAAGCAGCGGTCTGGCAAATAAAAAACCAATCACCATCAATACCACTGCACATGCACAAACCATCGTGAAGGACGTATTCATCACATTCGCTGCTTTTTGTGGCTCGCCTTTTCCTCGATAAATAGAAAATAGCGGTGCACCGCCGCTTCCAAACAGATTGCTAAATGCCGTAATGACAACGATTAACGGAAAGCAAAGTCCAACTGCACCGAGTGCCGCCGTTCCCACATCGGGAATACGTGCAATATAAATACGATCCACGATGTTATATAGAAGGTTTAAAATCTGAGCGACAAGCATCGGAAGCGCTGCTCCAAGAATATTTCCAGTCACAGTTCCATGTTCAAAATCAATTCGTTTCATAATCAGAAGACCATTCCCTTTCTTTTTTTCCTTTCTCTTTTCTTGCATTTTAGTATAGCATGTGATAATCTATATGTAAATTATTGTTTTTATATCATAATTCAATATTTTTTATATAGAGACACTTTACGTACCATGCTAGATCGAATGATCGAATGGAACTATATTGGCTTAATTTATAAGGAGGATCAACTTTTATGGAACTACGACAATTAGAATATTTTCGTGCAATCGTGGATACTGGAAGTATCAGTGGTGCCGCTCGTATGCTGCACATGACACAACCGCCATTAAGCTATCAAATGAAAATGCTTGAAGAGGAGCTTCAGGTATCGCTTTTTTTACGCGGCACAAAAAGAATCACGCTGACAGAAGCCGGAAAAACACTTTATGAGCAAGCGGAAAATCTGCTAATGCTTGCTGATCTGACAAAGCAGGCAGTGATCAAATCTGGCCAAGCTGCAACGCTTCACATCGGCATGACCCCATCTACTGTCGCAATGATGTCCGATTTTCTTGTTTCCTTTGCAAAGAAATATCCCATGATTCATTTTGATATTCACGAAGGGTCCACATTCACTTTAAAGGATCAACTGGAAAACCAGATGATTGACTTAACCACACTTCGCACACCGATTGTATTAAATGGATGTGAGACATATCCCCTCGCAAAGGAGAAACTACTCGCCATGGCTGTACCAGAATATCCTCTTTTAAGCGGACGAACTTCAATCCACTTAAAAGAGCTTTCCGAACAGCCGTTGATTCTCTCCCATCGATACCAAAAATATATGTTTTCGGCTTTTGAGCACGCTGGGCTGATTTGCGACATTTACCTCGCCTGTGAAGATGCCCGAACTGCGATGACTATGACTGAAAAAGGTCTTGGCATCGCCATTTTACCTGCCTCCATGCTGCCCTTGTCAAACAAGCTTCATGCCTGTGACATCTGCGATGCCGATCTTACTACAGAAATTCTATTAGCGTGGCGCAAAGGGCGATTGCCTGTTGAAGTTCAGGATTTTATCAATCTTATTCTTCAGACAAAATCTGAGTAGTTCTCACATTTTCAACTGCTTTACCACGTTTTCAAAATCTCTCTTGACGCACACTCGACTGATATGTTACCGTGTCAACCGACTCCTGACGTTGTCAGGAGATTCCCGCTTAGAAAATCATTGAACAGAAACTTATTCGACAACAGGAGAACTACTATGCAAAACCTTTCAATCCCTTCAAATGATTTAACCTCATCAAACCCCTATAAACTTGCAAAAACAATCTTAGCAAATGAAACTCATAATAATGGTAATGATACAGACGCAAACATTCCATTTCGCTCCGCCTCTACTTTTGCCAGTCTTGATCTCTACGGCAATGCAGTAAATGACAAGACCATACATTCACCTAACCAAAATACATCTGATTCCTCCACGTCCACTCCCTGCAATCATTTTCACTTGCAAAATGAGAGCGGCACCGGCGATATCACGCTGTATCATGTCTTTCCGGGCATTGATCTGGTCTACAACGACATGCACATGGCATACTGCAACAAAAATCAGCAGCCCGCCTTAAGCGTGATGGAAATCAATTATTGCAGAGAAGGCCGCTCGGAGTGCTTGTTTGGCGACCATGAGTACTGCTATATGGCAGCAGGTGATCTGTCCTTTTGCTCCCTTCAGGACAATTCTCACCAATCTGAATTTCCGACTGCCCACTATCACGGCATAACGATCACGATTGATTTTTCCTGCATTACAGAGGAGATGCGACACATTCTTGAATTGTTATCGGTTAATTTAGACCGTATTAAGGAGCTTTCACAGATGCGTGATTTTACAATTATCCGAGCAAATCAGACAATCGACCATATTTTTTCGGAGCTATATACCGTCCCCGAAAAAATTCGTTTTGGTTACATCCGCGTTAAAGTACTCGAAGTGCTGCTTGTTCTGACAGAGTTAAATCTCGATATGGTTTCGTCCCATCACACTCATTTTTCGCAGCTACAAATCGACACGATCAAGCAGCTTCATACCTTTCTGATCGCTCATTTTAATGAACATTACACGATTGATTTTCTAGCCGAGCATTTTTCGATCTCTCCAACTGTGATGAAAAAATGCTTTAAAGGCGTTTACGGCGATTCAATTTATTCCTATATGAAGCGCTACCGACTGCAAGTTGCGGAACGTCTGCTAAGAGAAGGCACACTCAGCATTGGTCAAATTGCAGAACAGATTGGCTATCTAAACCAAAATAAGTTCACCTCTGCCTTTTGTGCTGAATATGGAATGCCGCCTACTGCCTACCGAAAAAGGGATTCCAATCTGTTAAAAGAGAAAAATTGATCAAGAGTCCGATTGGATAGAAAAAAGCCGGTTCAGTCATTGAATTTTGAATATCCCTCTTTTACAATATGTGTTGTGGTTAGAGTCCGCTAACTGCAACGCATGTTTTTATGTAACTTCTCATTTTTCTACATAATTATGCATGTTTTTCCTGTTTCAACCTATTTTATTTTTTTATTTATTATCTTTATTCTTAGGAGGATATGACTTATGAAATTCAAAAAGATTCAAGCACTGTTTCCAGCTTTTGTGCTGGCATTTTCCATGCTGGCTGGATGTGGCAGCAATTCATCTGACACAAAGAAAACTACTGCAGCTCCATCCACAGAAAGCGTAATTTCCACAAAAGCCACTTCTACCGAAAAAACTTCCACTGAAGCTGCCTCCACCGAAAAAGCTTCTGCCGAAGCGGATTCTGCCGAGAACACCTCTGAGAAAACTTCTGAAAATGTATCAGAAAATGCCTCTGCTGACATCGAGTCCGACAATGAACCAGACAACGAAGCTGATGCCAAGCAGCTTCTGATCGATCTGACTGGAAGCTATCAGGAACTGTGGCCAGTAATTCTAGACGAACAGTATACACAGATCTGGCTGGATGACTGCAAGGAGCTTGTCGGTGAGGAAAATGCACAGGCTGCTTACGAGAAATTAGCTTCTATGGTAACAGGTGAAGTTTACGGCGAAGATGCGGTGAAGGCTTACGCTGATGGTGGCGGCGCTTATTATTGTGCATTCACAGAGGGCGTAAATACACTCGAATTTGACGGTTCTACTTCCACCATCAAGGGATTTGACAAGAACGGAAACGAGTTGTTCTCCCACACCTATCATTTCGTTGGCATGGAGGAGATTCGTGGACTGTACGAGTACGAGAGCGACGACGACGATTCCGGTGAATTCACCTACTTCTGCATTGCACCAGATACCAATACGACCACTTACCACATTGAGCTTCGTTATGGCAGCGATCTGGAGGCACTTGGAAAGTATGATGCCGGTGATTACGCATACTGGCTTGGCTCTGGTATCTCTACCGATTATGATCAGACAATGGTTGAAAACTGCATCGAGCTTTTCTGTACCGAAAATCTGTCCGAATAAAACTTCGATCAATCTACAACTTCAATCAACCCAAATATGATCAACTATACATTCCTGCTCTGAGGGGGCTTTTTCTTATGAAAAAAGATTCTGAATTATCCAGAATGTTTCAGTACGCAGGGAATCGGCACTGGCTCACCGTCCTTGGCATGATTTTTGCCGGACTGAGCACCGTGCTGTCCATGATTCCATTCGTCTGTATCTGGTTCGTTGTCCGCGATCTGTTAAATGCGCTGACAGCTGGCGATATCGGCCTCGCCACTCACAGTACGACTTACGCATGGGCAGCAGCTGGCTTCTCTGTTTTAAGCATTTTATTGTACTTTATCGCACTGTGCTGCGCGCATTTGGCCGCATTTCGCACCGCAACCAACATGAAAAAGGCTGCGATGCACCACATCGTAACGCTGCCGCTTGGCTACTTCAGCCAGAACGCCAGTGGCCGCCTTCGAAAAATCATCGACGACAATGCCGAACTGACCGAAAATTTTCTTGCACATCAGCTGCCTGATCTGACTGGCGCTGTTGTCATGCCAATCGCGGTTATCCTCTTAATTTTTATTTTTGATTGGCGTCTTGGTCTGTGCTGCCTCGTTCCGCTTGCCATCAGCATATTTTTCTTAAAGCAAATGATGGGCGGTGACAATGCTCACTTCATGGAAGGCTATATGACAGCACTCGAAACCATGAATAAGGAAGCCGTCGAGTACATCCGTGGCATCCCGGTTGTTAAGGTATTCCAACAGACCGTATATTCCTTTAAAAATTTTCATGCGGCAATTGAGGAATATGAAAAGTATGCGTCCGGCTACGCATTAAAATGCCGTATCCCACTGACTGGCTTTCATGTTGCTTTAAACGGCACCTTCGTGCTGCTAATTCCGGTTGCCGGTATGATTAGCAATCAGGCTTCTTATCAGGACGTACTGCTTGATTTTTTGTTTTATAGCCTGTTCACACCAGTCTGCACCACAATGATGAACCGTGTTATGTTTGCCAGTGAGCAGCTGATGGCCGCAAAGAGTGCCGTGACTCGTATCGAAGGTATTTTACAAGAACAGCCACTTGCCGATCCAGACAAGGCAACGTCTAAACAGCCAAAGGATGCTTCTGTCTCCTTTGAGCACGTATCTTTTATCTATCCGGGTACTACCGAGAAGGCACTTGATGACATTACCTTTGAAGTTCCAGAGGGAAAGACCGTTGCGCTCGTCGGTGCATCTGGCAGTGGAAAATCGACTGCTGCCAAGCTGATCCCTCGTTTTTTCGATGTGACCGAGGGACGTATCCTTGTCGGCGGCGCTGATGTGCGCGACATTGATAAACAAACGCTGATGAGCCACATCGCATTTGTCTTCCAGAACACAAAATTATTTAAGGACACGCTTCTTGAAAACATCCGTGCCGCACGGCCGAGTGCCACACGCGAGGAAGTGCAAAAAGCTGCCGCTACCGCACAATGTACCGAGATCATCAATCGTCTGCCACAGGGCTTAAACACTATCGTTGGAAATGGTGGCACCTATCTGTCCGGCGGTGAGAATCAACGCATCGCACTCGCAAGAGCCGTCTTAAAGGATGCACCGATTATTATTCTGGATGAGGCCACTGCCTTCGCCGATGCCGAAAACGAGCATCAAATTCAGCTAGCATTTGAAAAGCTGACAAAGGGAAAGACCGTTCTGATGATTGCGCACCGTCTCTCCACCATTCAGAATGCCGATCTGATTCTTGTATTTGACAATGGTAAAATTATTGAGCGCGGAACGCACGAATTGCTCCTTTCGGCAAACGGAAAGTATGCATCCATGTGGAATGATTATCAGACATCCATCAACTGGAAGGTAACAAAGGCGACGGACATGACGAACGAAGCAAGTGCAGCAAAGGAAATACATATGGCGAATATGGCAAAGGAGGCAAACTCATGAGAAAGCATCTTCAAGAAAAATATGCACTCAGTGAGCAGGGTGCAAAGGATCTGGTAAAGGGTATTCTCTACTCGGTTCTCGCTTACATCAGTTTAATGCTCCCGGTTGCGCTGCTTGCCTACGTGTTAAATTCGTTTCTCTCTCCGCTGCTTAACAGCACTGGCAACACTGCATCTGCTGTAGCAACTGCTTCTGCTGATGGTGCTACAAGCTCCAATATTTTGCTGTATGCTGGAATCGGCATTGTGATTCTGGTCGTTATCTTTCTTATGCATTATCTGCAGTACACCATCACCTATATGGGCACCTACGAGGAAAGCGAGCGCCGCAGAATCACACTCGCCGAGAAGCTACGCAAACTGCCGCTTCGCTTCTTTCAGGAGCACGATCTCTCCGATCTGACAGGCACCATTATGGGCGACTGCGCTGGCTTTGAGCACGCCTTCTCCCACACCGTTCCGCAGTTTTGGGGTTCAATCATCTCAACCGCAATTGTCTGCATTGCACTTTTGATTTACGACCGGCGCATGGGCCTTTCTCTTCTCTGGCCTGCCCCTGTCGCCTTTGCCATTGTTTTGTTATCACAAAAACTCCAGCAAAAGCAGGGCAAAAAGTACATTGGCGCGCGCCTTGCCCTCTCCGATGGCATTCAGGAATGCCTCGAAACCGTAGAGGATATCAAAGCCTGCAACATGGAAGCGTCTTACTTAAAAAAGCTTGATCAGAAGATGGAGGCTGCCGAGCTTGCCCAGATTTCCTCTGAGCTAGTGAGCGCCAGTCTGATCACAACTGGTCAGATGTTTTTGCGCCTTGGTCTTGCGACCGTCATTGTTGTCGGAAATGCATTGATTGGAAACAATCACCTTTCACTATTTTCTTATATTTTATTTTTGATTGCCGCATCGAAGCTGTATGATCCGCTCTCCGGTGCGATGGCAAATATGGCTGAGCTATTCTCCGTCGATTTGCAGGTCAACCGCTTAAAGGCTGTTCAAAATTATAAGGAAGAAAATAAGAAGAAGGAGTATCAGACAAACGGCTACGACATCACATTTGATCATGTAAGCTTCTCCTACGAGCCAGGCAAGCCTGTCTTAAAGGACGTGTCCTTTACCGCAAAGCAGAGACAGGTAACGGCTCTCGTCGGTCCATCGGGCGGCGGAAAAAGTACCATTGCCAACCTCGCTGCTGGTTTTTACGATGTGAGTGGCGGCACTATCACACTGGGCGGCACAGACATCACACCGATTGATTCTGTTTCGATGATGAAGGATTTCTCTATTGTCTTCCAAAATGTCATACTGTTTAACAACACTGCGATGGAAAACATTCGCGTTGGCCGAAACAATGCGACTGATGAGGAAGTCATCACCGCTGCAAAGGCTGCACGCTGCGATGAATTTATCGCGAATCTGCCAAACGGTTATCAGACCGTAATCGGTGAGAATGGTTCCACCCTGTCGGGCGGTGAGTGTCAGCGTCTGTCGATTGCCCGCGCCCTCTTAAAGGATGCGCCTGTCATTCTGCTCGATGAGGCTACTGCTTCTCTCGATGTGGATAATGAGACTCAGATTCAGGAAGCGATCTCCCGTCTGATTAAAGGAAAGACCGTTCTTGTCATTGCCCATCGAATGCGTACCGTTGAAAATGCCGACCAAATCATTGTACTTGACGGCGGCGTTGTCGCAGAGCATGGAACGCACAGTCAGCTGATGAAACAAAACGGACTGTATGCAAAGCTTGTAAAACTACAGACGGCTTCTGCGCAGTGGACGTTGAAGTAAACAAAGCGAGGGGGGCGCCGCGGCGCCCCCTTCCCAAAAAGAAATCCGCCCCAATATTGCACGCTTACTCACTACTACATCGTATAATTTAATGCAACAAAAATGCTAAAATAAAATAAATACTCCCACATACCAAAGCGCCCCTAGTAAGATTCTCTATATGCGATGAATAACCCTACGGATTCCATATCTGCCTAAACCGTGTCATAATTAGTGCATGGAGTGGCAAGTCT
>DAVZID010000093.1:0-9027 GCA_052273485.1 Lachnospiraceae bacterium | reverse complement strand
TGACGCTACAAGAATCTAAGGAATCCCACGGTTTTAACCGTGGGAGTATGTCAAAGAGTATATAAGGGATTCGTTACAGTTCACGGATCAACCAATGTTTATGGCAAAGTCCTGAGGTGACTGGCTTTCACGAAGGCGCTAACGTCTGCTACGCAGCCGTCCGTGTGGGAGCGGGTTTACGCAGTGAACTTTCGGTGAAATGATGTGGAAGGCGCCGCGGGAACAAGGGGCGCCGATGAAACCATCACCGAGGGACTTTTCGTAACCCAGTCCGTGAACTGTAACAGGGATTCATGTGACTTTGTAGAATACTAGGAATTAACACTTGAAATCATGTGGGAAAATAGGTATCCTTATAAATACACGGAAAATGCTTTAGAGAAAGGAAAGATAGAATGACAGAACTTTTAAAAACACAGGATTTCGATCAGATGTATGCAATCATGGAAGCAAGCTTTCCAGATGATGAATATAGAGGCTACGAAGGCCAAAAACAATTATTTGAAAATCCAGAATATAAAGTGTTTATACATAGAAATGAAGAAACAAAAGAAATAGATGGATTTTTATCTGCTTGGGAGTTTGATGATATCTTATTCTTTGAGCATTTTGCAGTAAGCAGCAAAGTGCGAAATGGCGGCATTGGAGGACGTATGCTGCGTGAGATACTTGCTCAGGCCAATAAATTGACCTGTCTTGAGGTTGAATTGCCTGAAGGCGAGCTTGAAAAACGTCGCATTGGCTTTTATGAGCGAAATGGATTCTGTTTTAATGGGTATCCATATGTCCAACCGTCTATCGCTCCGGGAAGAAAACCAATTCCACTTCGGATTATGACCTATAAAAGGACAATTACAGAAACTGAGTACCAGAAAATAAAAAATCTGCTGTACCGACGTGTCTATCATGTATCGGAGCAGCAGATTCAATAAATATTAAAAGACGTCTAAGTCTCTTCCGTTTACGGTATATCCTTCATACCCGGCGGCCTTAATTTCATCCAGAATCGCTTCATCTCGGCGTGCCATCTCCGCCACCAGATTTTTGTGATTATCTTGAATATTCATATGGTAAATGCGGTGGTACGTAACAAGCAGTTTCGGCTGTGCCTTCTGTGCCACCCATGCTAGATCCGTACTTAATGTATGTACTTCTCTGTGGTATTTCTGCCATTTTGGCTCGCGTGCAGAGATACCGGCCGCATATTCCACTTCATGAAGCAAAATATCGCATCCAGCAGCCTTTTGGGCCACAAGCTCAAGCGGAGCCGTATCGCCACTGATCACAATTGTGCGATCTGCCGTTACAAATTTATAGCCATAGCAGGTTAGTGTGCCGTGGCTGACCGGGAATGCCTCCACGCTCACATATTCATCCTGATAGATAATGCCCGGATTTTCTTCCTTTTCAATTTCAGTTACGTCCACCTTATATCCATTTTCATTTGCTTTTTCAAATCCATGAATGCGAAAATCAATATCGGTGGCGTAGGCTTCCAAAATATGGTCGGTCATATGACGCAGTCCCTTTGGACCAAAAACCTTAAGTGGTGTATTGCGTTCAAGCACCCATGGAGTAAAGATAAGATCTGAATATCCGGCAGTGTGATCGGTATGCAAGTGGGTGCAAAATGCCGTGCATAAAAGATCTGGGCGAAGGGCATCAATGCCGTTAAAATAAGCTTTGGAGGCTTGACGGACAACGCCTGGTCCAAAATCAACCAGATACGCACGATTTCCAACGATAACTGCGGAGGACGGGCCACTTGCATTTGGGCACGCATTTGGCGTTCCCGTTCCGAGAAGAACAAGTTTTGTTTCCATATAGTGAAAGAACTCCTTTCTTTTTTCATGAAATTTATTATAATGGAGTTGAGGGAAAAAGACAAGAAAGGAACCAAACAAAACTTTATGAATAAAATTAATTACCAGAAACGCCTCGAGGAGACAATTGACAAAGAGACAAAAGCCGGGCATGTTCCGACCCTTTTTTTGCACAGCTGCTGTGCACCGTGCAGCAGTTACGTATTAGAATATCTGTCTCAATATTTTAAAATTACCGTGTTTTATTACAATCCGAATATCACAGAGGAAGCTGAGTACAAAAAGCGTGTCGCAGAGCAGGCACGTTTGATTTCAGAATTAGATACGGTGTATCCGATTCAGTTGCTCGAGGGAACCTATGATCCGAAACGTTTTTATGAGATTACAAAGGGAATGGAGCAGATGGACGAGGGCGGTGAGCGCTGCTTTGCCTGTTATCGGCTGCGCCTCGAGGAGGCAGCAAAGCTTGCGGCAGAGGGTGGCTTTGACTATGTCACAACGACACTTTCCATCAGTCCGATGAAAAATGCTGAGAAGTTAAATGAGATCGGGTCAGAAGTGGGAGAAAAATATGGCATCGCATGGCTGTTTTCGGATTTCAAGAAAAAGAATGGCTATAAGCGCTCTGTAGAATTGTCAAAGGAGCATGATTTATATCGTCAGAGCTATTGTGGCTGTGGCTATTCAAAGGCACAGGCAAAGAGAGAAGGGCGGATCTGATGGAACAGCAAAAAACAAAAGAGAGTAAGAAACGCTATTTTGCCTATGATTTGATGCGTGCAGTTGCCATGATTTTGATTGTATTTTATCATATGAACTGTGAGTGGAGTGCGCGTTTAATGGATAGCTCGCTTGTCGTGACAAAAATTGGGGTGCAAGGATATCTTGGCTGGCAGGGAGTATCGTTATTTATTCTTGTATCAGGTGCTGCACAGTGCATTTCCTACGAGCGCTGCAGTGACTTAAAAACTTACTATAAAAAGCGCTGGTGGAGCATCTTTCCATCCTTTTATCTGGCCTACTTTGTCTGCTATTTAATGGGAGGCTTTGGAGGCGGTGTTAAGCTGCTTGACCTGTCCTTTTTATGGACGCTGACCGGACTGGACGGATACGCATCGCTGTTTGGTATTCAGAGCCATTACCTGGTCGGAGAGTGGTTTATCGGAATGATTCTTGTCCTTTACATAGTTTTTCCAGTGCTGTATGCACTTGTGAAGCGCTATCCAAAGCAAACACTGATCGCAGCACTTCTTTATTATCTGGTGATGGTACAGCTGCTTGGAAAAACTGGAAGAGTGGACAAGGACATTTTATTAAACGTGGTTGTCTTTCTGGCAGGTATTTATCTGTACCGCTATGGAAGGCGTGTGTCACTTCGCATAGGGGTGGCAGCAGGTGTACTGTTGTGCCTTGTTGTTTTTATTCCACTTCCAGAACGCATAACCTGGTATTTGTTTGCTCTGGAGGGAAGTTTATGGTATCTGATTTTCATGGCAGTAGGAAATGCTCTTGATCGAGTGGAAAATGTACCAGTTGTGATTTTGAAAAAGATTGTCGGTGTGCTTTCAAAGTATTCGTACGAGATTTTTCTGCTGCATCACGTTTTGATCTCTGTATCGCTGTCATCGTACGAGCAAAATACGTCTTATTCGGTAGGACAGTATTTGTTGTGGGCATTACGTGTGATCATTGTGATTGGCATTGCATCGTGGATGATTTATCCGAGATGGAAACCACAGACAATAAAAGCGCAGAAAACAAAAACACAGACTACAAAAACACAGACTACAAAGTCGTAGTGAATAAAACGATGGATAATCGGTTTTGAAACAATGGTTAATGCGCGGTAAGATGCAGACTGCGCTCATAGGCTTCGCGGCTTAGGCTGCATACCTGACTGCGAAGCGTTTTCCAGTATTCAGAAGAAATTGGGTGCCCACAAGCGGCAGAAAATGCCTGATTGCCAAGTTCGTTTTCGATGGTTTCATAAAAATATTCGACTCCGCGTTCGAGTATGCCGCCCTTTGTGGCGGCATTTTTGGTATCCTGCTCCAACTCCTCTTTTGTTTTTACTGCAATGGCGATCGTGTTGAGTGCATAGGAGTAGACATCAAGAGATAGTGCTTCTTCATCGGATACACAGACCGGCATGGAGCTTGTAAAATCGTGAAGACCACCAAACCATGCACCTGAAAAGTGTTCCATAAATGTCTGCAGAGTCGGCTGGAGAAGATCGTTACGGCGAAGATCAGGAATTGGATCATTGAAAAATCTCGTAAGCGGTTGCTGAGCATACTGAAATGCTTTGCCAATATCATTTAGTGTGACCAAAAGACCAGCCTTTTGTGCGGCTTCGTGGATGCAAAAGCAGGCTTCGCAGCAGACATGACTTGTAATTTTTCCAGCCAGAAAGAGTAGTGCCTGAGAGGCGGACAAAGAAACGGTTTTTCCATAAGGAGACAGCATGAAATCAACAAGTGCACGGCGGCTGGAATGTTCAAATGCAGGTGTCGGTGAGATGGTATTGATGCCAACGCTTGTGATATCAATTCCATGAACATCAGTAAAAATATTTGGCAGAATTTTGACGATAGGAACATCATCTCCGAGAAGAGTTGCATACCAGTTTTCATCCGGTGTCGGCGTAAAGGAATATAAATCTGGTAGTGACTGTGAGGCTACGCGCAGTGCATTATAATAGGGAAGAAGTATACTTTTTGCAACATCAAAAGCAACAGTTGGCGGCACCGCAATTATGATGATTGTAGGATGAAAATCGGCTAGTACCAAATCAATTGGATCCACGCAGAGCAGACAGTCTTTTAACACATTGGCGCGCGTGGCTAACTTTTCTTGATGCTTTCCAATTGCACACACATTTCCAGTCATGGATTGATTTAATTTGGAAAAAAGATGATGCAGTCCGCTGTTTAAGTACCCAGCGATAAATCCGGTTCCGAGTATAACAATTTTTTCCTGCATGATAAAATCCCCCTGTCTATTTTTTGCCGATTTCCATTCTTTTTGGTTGTTTGATTTCTTTTACTGTCTTGAAGTGTAGCACAAAATGCAAAGCTCGTAAAGGGAAAATACGTATAAAGATATTTTGGTATAGGAATACACTATAACAAAATATAGAAAAAATCCTTTTTTAATTTTGTTGACAGAAAAAAATATCATGGTATGATAGAGTTCAAGTAGTTAAACTACTATAAGGGTTCCCTATTGCGAACAATTTATCTTAGGGAATGGAAGGGCATGGTACGATTATGAGAAAACATCACATTCTTACAGCAGTAGCGGCAGCAGCCGTTTTCAGTCTTGGAGCCAGCACACTGGCTTTTGCAGATGAGGAGCCGGTTTCTGGTGGAACCTTCACGTATGCCAGATCCGATTCTACGACATCATTTGATCTTCATCAGGAGATTACAGAGAATAATGCCTTTGCAATTGACAAAGTTTTTGAGTCATTGGTAACGTTTGATAATGATGGCAATATTACAGACTGGCTGGCAGAAAGCCACGAGATCAGCGACGACGGTTTGGTTTATACTTTTACACTGCGCGATGGTCTGAAGTTTAGCGATGGCACAGATGTAACGGCAGAGGATGTTAAGTTTTCCATTGAGCGTCATCTTGAAGTCGGAGGATCCCTTCCAATTGAGGCAGATGTAAAATCTGTTGAGGCAGTGGATGAAAAGACAGTAGAGATTACACTAGGAACAGCTTACACACCATTTCTTTCAGAGCTTGCCAATTTCTCAAATGGAATTATTCCAAAGGATTTTGGTGGAAAGAGTGAGGAGGAATTTTTCAAGAATCCAGTTGGTACAGGTCCATTTGCCGTATCCGAGTGGGATCCATCTGGAGATTTGACTTTTGTAAAGAATGAATATTATTGGCAGGAGGGAAAGCCATATATTGATGAGCTGGTATATAAAGTAGTAGATGATGACAATCAGGCACTTAATCAGCTGCTTGCAGGCGAGATTGACGGAATTGAGGATTTGTCGCTTAGCAATGCAGCAAATGTGGATGGAAATGCTGATACGAAAACAGCAACCAGCTTTAGCTATAATGTAGAAGAATTGTTCTTTAATACGCTTGATGAGCACTTCAGTGATGAGCATGTACGCCGTGCACTTGCGATGGCAATTGACAGAGAGTCACTGACAAAGGCATTAACCTTTGGCTATGCAGAGCTTGCAAACACGGTTCTTCCGCGTGCGCTTTTGTATCAGACAAATGATACGGTAAATGCGCTTTCGTATGATATTGACGCTGCAAAGGAAGAATTGGAACAGTCTGCATACCCTGATGGCTTTGATACCACAATTAGCATCGCGTCTGGCAACAATACACGTCTTCAGGAGGCACAGATTATTCAGGCAGCAGGAGCGCAGATTGGAATTAACATTGAGATTAACGCACAGGAAATTTCTACATTCCGTTCAGATTTCCGTGATTTGAACTTCTCTATGATGATCAACAGTGCGACAGCTGATTACCCGGATGCAAACTCCATTTTCGCATTCCAAGTTGATCCAGATGGATGGAGCAAGTGCTACTGGACTTCTTATAACAATGAGACAGCAGCAGATTTGATGAGAAAAGGACAAGTGACACCAGACGGAGATGAGCGTGCCGCAGTTTACGAAGAGCTGCAGCAGATCTTGGCAGATGAGGTTCCATATATTCCGCTGTACAACTCCGAAAATGTAGTTGGACTTCGTGATAATGTAGAAGGCTTCACAGTTCTGCCAAATGGAAGCGTACATTTTGAGGATGTTTATTTTGAAAACTAATAGGAATACGAATACGACGTATCAGTCAATGGCAAGAGCATTCCTTCGGGCGGCTCTTGTCATTGCGCTTGTTACGGTGGCTGTTTTTCTCTTGATTCGTCTTGTCCCAGGAGATCCAGTGGTCATGGTTCTTGGAGAACATGCGACAGATGAGGCTGTCGATCAGTTAAGAAATCAACTGCATTTAAACGATTCGCTTGGAAAGCAGTTTGTGATCTTTTTGCAGAATGTATTTTTGCATGCCGATACCGGAAATTCGATCAAGTATGGCGTGTCATGTCGCAGCCTGATTTTACAGTATGCGCCGGTGACGCTTTTATTAGTTGTCATGTCGATGACAATTTCGATAATTGTAGCGTTATTTCTTTCCTTTGCAGCAGCAACGCATAAGGATGGCATCGTGGATCATGTGATCCGAGTTGTGCCGATTGTGACACATGGAATGCCTGTTTTCTGGGTCGGACTGATTTTAATCTTGATTTTTTCCGTGAATCTAAAATGGTTTCCGGTTGGTGGACTGAAAAAAGGAACTGGTGGAATGATTTACAGTCTGATTCTTCCATCCATCACCGTGTCATTTGGCCAGATTCCGCCGCTTGTGCGTTCCCTTAGAGAGCAATTGATCGAGACACTTGATGCAGATTTTGTGCTTACGCTTCGCGCAGCAAAGCTGCCAAGACGTGTAATTTTATGGAAGCATGTGCTTCACAATGCAGTTGTGCCGACGTTAATGTTGCTTTCGGTCAATTTATCCTATCTGATTGGCGGAACACTTGTCATTGAGCAGGTCTTTGCTGTAAAGGGAATTGGAAAGCTCTTATTCGAGGCAATCTCAAACCGCGATTTTCCGCTTGTAGAAGGGATTACGCTGTACTGTGCATTTTTTGTTGTATTGATCAGTCTTGTGGTTGATCTGATTGCAAGAAAGCTAGACCCGCGTATGGCAAAAAAGTGAAAGTAACAACAGAAAAAGCATGAAATAAAAGTGAAAAGAAAACAGAAAGGGCGAGGGCGTATATTGTTATGAAACAAGTAAAAAGAAAAAAACAAAAAAATACACATGCGCCGACGCTACTGATCGGACTTGTGATGATGGGGATATTGGTGGGGTTGGCCGTGCTTGCTCCCGTGATTTGTCCGTATGATCCACTCGAACAAAATCTTGTCGAGTTTCTCCAAAAGCCCGGAGCAAAGCACTTATTTGGTACCGATCAGTTGGGACGAGATTTGTTTGCAAGAACGCTGTATGCTGCGCGAACTGATCTATGGATTATGGTTATGGCTGAGATAGCACCATTTATAATAGGTATTTTTCTTGGAATGGCAGCCGGCTATTTTGGTGGTGTGATTGAATGGCTGGTCGGAATGGCATCAGATACATTTATCGCATTTCCATTTTATTTGCTTGTCATTGTGATCGCATTTGCATCTGGTGCAGGCTCGCACGGTATCTTTATCACATATTTGTTAGTTGGATGGCTTATTTACTGCAAGGTAGCACGAGGACAGAGTGCAGCACTTAAAAATTCAGAGTGGATTGCTGCGGCAAAGATTCTTGGTTACTCTGATATTCGAATTTTATTTTGTGAACTGCTTCCGAATATCATTCCACAGGCGATTGTCTTGTTGATGACTGATATGGTTGGATTGCTTGTCATTATCGTTACGCTTGGCTATCTTGGCATTGGCATCGCACCGCCGACGCCTGACTGGGGAACGATGATTTCGGAGGGGCAGTCTTTTATGACAAGTGCATGGTGGCTTTCAGTTTTGCCTGGTATGTTTGTTGTATATACAGGAGTGGCGCTCTCATTTATCGGAGACGGCTTGGCGGATCGATTTCGCTAGAAGCTATAGTTTAACAGAAGCGGTTGGCAGAAAGCAAAATAGTTATGAAGTCTCCACGCCCATGCGGTGCATAGCTACTATGGACGTGGTATCAAAAGCGGAGCTTCGCTTTGAAAATACACACTAAAAGCTATGACCGATGTTCGTAAAGTTTTTGATGACGTGCTACTTACGTCTCTCGAACGCAGACAAATGAGCCTATCGCTAGCCGTGCATACAAAGGACTGTTCACGAAGCCCCCTATCCATTGGCGAATGAAACCTTTGGAATACTTAGATCCGGATCTTTTAAACCTGCCTTGCAGGGCGCGTCCGGATGACGCAGTTCTACTACTTATTTCTTTTTATTTGCAGCACGTTGTTTCTGTCTATTAAGAACTGAGCTTGGATTTAAGCTTTCAAATCCGACAGAAGCAGGTGTTGCCAAAAATTGGAAATCTTTGCATTTATCCCATGCATGCGGAAACGCTTTTCGAAGGATATTGGCAGCACCGTTGCAGTCCGCATTGATGCAATAGCCTTCCCTGCACAGATACAATCCTCGCTCGATAC
>DAVZID010000092.1:0-9189 GCA_052273485.1 Lachnospiraceae bacterium | reverse complement strand
TTATATAATTACAAAACCTATTTCCTACGGTTTTTATAGGTTGATACGGGCCTATTATACAGCATTGTTAAAAAAAAGGCAAGCAAAAGAAGTGCTTACCTTTTTATTTTTTACTTATTTTTTCCTTATTTTGCGCTATTTTTTCAGTTTCATCCTTCGTTTTGTGGGTTTGTTTCCACTAACCCGCGTGTTTCGAGGCGATAAACCTTCTCACATACCTCCCCGATGTATTTTCGGTCATGAGAAATGCTGATGATGGCTCCCGGAAATGCGGCAAGCATCTGTCGAATGACAGGACCGGACAATGGAGAAAAGTTTCTTGTCGGCTCATCCAGAATCAGGACATTTGCATTTGACAGGCTCATCTTTAAAAGAAGAACCTTTGCCTTCTGACCGCCGGACAATTCTCGAATCGGATGGTCCATCTCGTCCGCCGTATATTTGAGTGCGCCAAGATACGTGCGAATCCGCGTTGTCTCTTCCTTGTCGCCTGTTGTACTTAAAAATTCAACTGGCGTGAGCGACAGATCAAGCTGATCTTCGTAATTTTGCGGCATATACTCGGCGCGAATATCGGATCGTTCCAGAAGATCTTTTGCGATTTTTTTCAGAAGCGTTGTCTTTCCGGCTCCGTTCTTTCCAATTATGCAGATCTTCTCGCTGCCGCGGATGCGAAGTGCAATGTTCTCTGCTAACACGCGGCTGCCATCCGGCGAGGTCAATTGGTCAAGTGAATAGTCAAGTACCGTCTTTCCCGCCGGAATCTGCGAGTCTTTCGTGCCCAGCTCAAAATAGATCGCAGTCTCCTCCTCTGGCATGGCAGTCATGTTTTCATCTTCCCGCTCAAAGCGGCGTCCCATTGACTTGACGGCGTGCATCTTTTTCTTAAGGAGACGCCCACCAGACGGATCTTGACGCGTAATCACCGCTTGGGCATGTTCGACGCTCTGATAAATTCGCTGGAATTTCTCATCGCGAATCCGCTTTTGACGTCGCTCATCTGCTGCCTGCCGCGCCTGATTTTCCATCTGGCTGTTTCGATTTTTGCGGTACTCTGTGTAGCTTGTGTTTGCGATGCAAAAACGGCTCTTTGTTTTGCGGCGAATTTGCTCGATGTGGATGATTTTATTCGCTGTGCGCTCGATTAAGGTCTCGTCATGTGAAATGTAGATGACAATTTTGTCCCACGATAAAATCAGTTCCTCGAGTGTTTCTAATGTCTCAATGTCGATGTCATTTGATGGTTCGTCAAGCAGCAGAACCGTTGGCTCTGCAAAAAGGATTCGCATCAGCTGTGCCTTTACCTTCTCGCCGCCGGAGAGTGTACTCATTTGCTGCTCCCGGTAGAAAAAGTCAGGGGCGATGTGAAATTTTGCCGCGGTCTGGTTCAGTTCTTTTGGCGTCTGATTCCAGAAGCTTTCCTGTTTAGAAAAGAATTCATAGACACTTTTTTGCTGGTCTTCTTTTGGCAATTCCTGTGCAAGATACCCGATCACTTCGCCTGATACGAGGCGCTCGCCCTCTGCCTCACAGTATTCCTCCACTAAAGACGGATCATACAGCCACTTTAAAAGTGTTGATTTTCCGTTTCCTTCCTCACCAATGATTACGGCTTTGTCGCCGTTATTGAATACGCAGGAAAAGTCACCTAAAATTTCACGCAAATCCTTTTTGTGTGTCAATGTTAAATTTTTTATTTGCAGCATATACGTTGTACCTGTGCCTTTCTGATGTGCAAAGACAGGTTTATCAGGATCACTCAAGGGAAGGCCATGAACAGGAAGCCATGGACTTCGTGGCTTCTCCCGTGGCTTTCGTTGCTTTAGTTCAATCCACGGAAGCCTTTTCCGATGATCTCACTTGAGTTTACAATAGTAATAAATGCACCTGGCTGATAACGTTTTACAAAGTTTCTTAACTGTACGGCCTGTCCACGTTTCATGACAGACATGACAATCATTTTCTGGTTGTGTGTAAATGCGCCATGCGCCTTGTAAACAGTTGCGCTGCGATTTAAATCCTTATAAATAAACTCGCAGATCGGTTCTGGGTCATCACAGACAATCATGAATACCTTACACAGATTGATGCTCTCAATTACATTGTCGATGACAAGCGATTTTGCTAACAGTCCTGTCAGTGAAAACAAACCTGTCTGAATGTCAAATACAAAGCAGGATGCCACGACAATCACGCAATCTACAATAAAAAGTGCAGTACCAATCGGTACACTGGTGTACTTTTTCAATATCATTGCAATAATATCCGTACCACCGCCGGACGCTCCAATATTAAATAAAATAGCTGCGCTGAGCGCCGGAAGAAAAATTGCAAAAATCAGTTCTAGCACTGGCTCGGTAGTCAATGGTGCACTCATCGGAAACCATTTTTCCAGTGCTGACAATCCAACGGATGTCAAAACACTGACGTAAACGGTCTTCGCACCAAAGCTTTTTCCTAAAAATAAAAAGCCCAGCACCAAAAGCGCCATATTGATAATAAAGGTATATGAACTCGCGGATGTTTTGCTGACTGCTGAAAGCACGACCGCAATACCCGTTACGCCTCCGAATGAAAAATTATTTGGAAATTTGAAAAAATATACACCGACTACTAAAAGCAGTGTCGCTACCGTGATCACGCCATATTCAAATGTCGTTCTCGCAAGCTTCGCCTTCATTTGAAAGTCCTCTACTCTCTTCTTTTATCGTACTCATCCCCTGACAATTCCTCCCTTTGCTATGCGATTTTACTTTTTTGCATAAAAAAAGGTCAGGTTACTCTTTCACCTGACCCTTATTATAGCATATGGTTTGAGATTGTCAAATAAAATACGAAATACTCTCTACTCCATTTGGTCGTTGGATTGCGATACGAACGAGTCGTGATTGCGCATCAGCAAGAAAAATCTTCTGTGTTTCGCCTGGCTTAAGTGATGCCAATGTGACATGGCTGATTAGGCAGTCTGCGCGATCAAAGCCTGCCAGATGATACCCATCTACCTCATAACATGGAAGTGCATTTCTGTTTGCAATCACAATTTCAACGCCGGACTGAGATTGATTCGTTTTTTCAGCGTTACTATCGTTCTTATTTCTATCATCAGCTGTATTTACTGCTGTAATCGACGAAATATACAATGGGGCACATTCATGCTTTACCGTTTCGTAGGATGCATTATGCTTCCTTTGAACTTTCCACTTCTTCCGATGCAGTTACTTCACTGATACGAGAGAAGATATTGGAAACACCAGAGATAGTAAATATAGTGCCACCTTCCTCATCGCCATTCTGTGACATATCTGGTGTCTGGCCATCTGGCTTAGACGGTGCTTCTCCATCTGGCTTAAACGGTGCCTCTCCCTCTGGCTTGGATGGCATCTCTTTGTCCGGCATAGATGGTGCTTCACCGTCTGGCATGGACGGCATCTCTCCATCTGGCATGGATGGTGCTTCGCCCTCTGGCATATCTGGGCGCTGGCCATCCATCGGTGCGCCGCCCATTCCTCCAAAACCGCCTGCATTCTTGGAACCATACTGTAACTGAGTCTCTTCCTCAATAGAAGTTACCTCTGTGTAAAGACCACTTACTTCAGTACCTTCTGCGGAAGCAATCTCATATAATGTATAATCACCATCAGTCAGCTCACTGCTGCTGTATACAAGTGTCTGGAAATCATTTGCTGCTGAAAATGCGGTTACTACCTCTGCGTCTGCATTCTTCAGTGCAAACATCTGGCCAGCCTCAACGCTGGCTGCAAAGCTTAATGCCACAAATGATTGCTCAGAATCATCGGACACCTCATCGTACATATTGCCACTGGCAAATACGGTTCCACCGTTGATGTAAATGCCATTGTCAGAATCGACTCCGCTGTCCGGACTAGTTGCATTGGCCGCCGTGACGATAAATCCATCATTGATGACAATCCATCCATTGGAATCGATGCCGTCACCTTCCTGTCCGCCACCGGCATTGCAGGTCAATACACCACCATTGATTGTGATGACAGAGACACCATCCTCGCTTGCATTGAGTGCATCATCGTTAGAATTGATCGTAATCGTTCCACCATTGATTGTCAGATGAAGGGATGTTTCAATTCCCTCATTGTCGGAATTTACTGCAAGCGTTCCAGTTCCTTCCTCTTCTGCATCAAATGCGATTGAAACAAGAGAATCAATTGCTGCGTCAAATTTCCACTGCTTCTTTGCATTTCCGGCATCGACATCTTCCTGTGTGGTTCCTTCCTTATAAATCTTTGCTACATGAGAGCCATTTACAGTATTTTCACTATCGTCTGCCAAAATGATATGTACTCCTGCATTTGTCGTATCGACATCTTTGGTCGCTGTCTCTGTGTCATCACTTCCACACTCATATGCATTGTAAACGACGATTCCAGATGCAACTGTGCAAGTGATATCAGCATTGTCCAAAATCAAATTGACAACTGCGCTCTCATCGTCTCTTGAATCCTCGCCTAAATCAATCGCAATCTGTCCCTTTGAGAGGGTTCCGCTTATGCGATACGTTCCTGCCTTTGTGATTGTGATAACAGTATGCTCAGCTGCCTCTTCCTCAGAGTGACCATCATCCTCATCGCCGGCACCATAGGTGCTGTCCTGTCCTTCCTTATAATAAACAATGTCTGCTCCTGCATACACCGCATCCTCTGGATTTTCAGAAATTGCCTCGCCATCGACTAAGATGCCATCATCGGAAAGTTCAATCTTGCACTCCTTTGTCTGTGTCTTAGAGGTGTTGGACGCCTCATCGCTATCTGCGCTCTGCGGCTCTGCCGTCTCATTTTCGGTATTCTTTGCATCCTCTGCGCTGTTATTTTCTGTATTGTCTTCTATATTGTCTTCTATATTGTCTTCTGTATTGTCTTTTGTATTATCTTCTGCATTACCCTCGGTCTGGCTTTCCTGTGTGGTCTGCTCGGTGTTTGCAGCCCATACTGCTGCTCCCATAGATACTGTCATCATTGCTGAAAGCGATACCGCTGTTGTTTTCCATAAAGAACTCTTTCTTCTCATAATCATACCTCTTTTCTGCACTGCCTGACCGATTGCCTTAAGCAAATAGCTACTTGGTGTTTTTGCTCTGCATCGGTTTTGTTTGCTGTGCTCTTTCTTTGTTATGACTAGAGTATAGAAAAGCAAGGTGTTCGCTGTTTGTTCGATTCGTTAAGAATTTGTGTCCTTTTTGTTTAAGATATGTGTTCACCGATTCAAAAAAAACACTGATTAAACTCCATATCAAAGATAATGATTAACTTGCCCGGAAGCTCCTTATTCTTTTATTTCTGACGTTTTCGCTTTTCCTGATAAACACGAATGGTCCCATTTTCGATCACAAGTGCACTGAGCTTCTGACCGTAAACACAGCCAGTATCCATGTTGATACACCCCTTCTTTGGCAATTCATAGACTTCGCCCGGAATCATCTGATGCTTCGTGCCATCCGGGCTGCGGTGCGTTACTTCTTCTGTCTCAGTATGTCCGAAAATAACAAGCTTTCCATCATAGGGACGACCATACGCCATCTCTCGATCCCAAATCAGATCATGCAATGAATTTTCCTCTGGCTTTTTATGTACCAGTCCGGCATGAACAAAGATGGCATCCTCATTCTCATAATATGGATTCATTTCATAGAACCAACGAAGCTGCTTTTCCAGATCGCAGTGATGCTCCTCAAAGGAATCAAGTGTCGTCTGGCCCTGATTTCGCATCCATCTCGCATAAACGACCGGATCATAAAAGGAATTCATCATCATGTCGTCGTGATTGCCCAAAATCATGACACAGCGCTCTCCCATCTTTCGCTTTAAGCTGCGAAAACGATCAAATACACCAAAGCTGTACGGACCACGATCCATCAGATCGCCCAGACAAATCAACTGATCTGTTTCTGGGTCAAATCTTGCCTGCGCCCATACGCTCTCAAGCTCCTCCAAGCATCCATGAATATCGGTTACAACAATTGTTCTCATTGGTAGTCTCTACTGCGGTAAGCCGCTCCTCCTTTACAAATTTTGCCTTATAAAATTACTAAGAGCCAGACAAAGCTTTCGTCCATAGGACTCTTGTCTGGCTCTGAATAATTATTTATTTTACCATATTACAAATAAGAATCAATAACGAATAATCAATTATTCGTGCATTACTTTACGTTGAATGCCTTGATGCCCGGATAGACAGCGCTTGCGCCAAGCTGCTCCTCGATACGAAGAAGCTGATTGTACTTTGCAACACGCTCAGATCTAGACGGAGCACCAGTCTTTATCTGGCAGGTATTTAATGCGACTGCAAGATCAGCGATGGTGGTGTCAGCAGTCTCACCGGAACGATGGGAGGAAATTGCGGTGTAGCCTGCCTTGTGAGCCATCTTGATTGCCTCAAGAGTCTCAGATACGGAACCGATCTGGTTTAACTTGATCAGGATTGCGTTTCCTGCGCCCAGTTCAATACCCTTGGAAAGTCTCTCGGTGTTAGTAACAAACAAATCATCACCAACCAACTGAACCTTGTCGCCCAGTCTCTTGGTGAGCTTCTGCCAACCTTCCCAGTCTTCCTCATCCAGACCATCCTCGATGGAGATGATCGGATACTTCTCGCACAGTGCAGCCCAATGCTCAATCAACTGCTCTGCGGTGTACTCGGTACCAGCCTTTGGAAGCTTGTAGTAGCCCTTGCCTTTCTCGCTCTTCCACTCAGAAGAAGCAGCATCCATAGCGATTCTAAAGTCCTTACCTGGCTCGTATCCTGCCTTCTTTACAGCCTCAAGAATGGTCTCAATTGCTTCTTCATCGGACTTTAATGCTGGTGCAAAACCACCCTCATCACCTACGGAAGTAGCCAGACCTCTGGACTTTAAGATAGAAGCCAGTGCGTGGAATACCTCTGCACACCATCTTAAGCACTCCTTAAAGGACGGTGCGCCAACTGGCATGATCATAAACTCCTGCACATCCAGACCGGAGGAAAGTGCATGGCAGCCTCCATTGATGATATTCATCATTGGGACTGGAAGACGGTTTCCTGAAACACCGCCAAGGAAACGATACAGCGGAATATCTAAAGAAGCGGCTGCCGCACGGCAGGTAGCGATGGATACCGCCAAGATTGCGTTTGCACCAAGCTTGGACTTATCCTTTGTTCCGTCTGCCTCGATCATTGCCTTATCAATTGCATAAATATCAGAAGCGTCCATACCAGTGATGGTATCGTTAATAATTGTATTGATATTCTCAACGGCCTTTGTAACGCCCTTTCCAAGATAACGGCTCTTATCGCCATCGCGAAGCTCAAGTGCCTCGAACTCACCTGTAGAAGCGCCGCTCGGTGCTGTTCCTCTTGCTACAGTTCCATCAGCCAGAGTAACCTCTGCCTCTACTGTTGGGTTTCCTCTGGAATCCAGAATTTCTCTTCCTACAACCTTTTCAATCTCTAAATAATCCATGATAAAATACCAAACCTTTCTTTTTCTTTCCACTGGATCCTAAACGGGAGCAGCAGTCTCCCGTTTCAGCAGTAAGGAGCCAATGGTTCTTTTACGTGAAGTTTGAAGTTGTATTTAGGCGTTTTCTTGTTAGCCTTTGCAACTATTAGTTAGTTTATACTAATACATTTTAAAAAGCAAGTGTTTTTCGTTTATTGAAAAATTTGTTCAGGAACAAAGACGAATGGAGATGACTCCCATGAACAATAACAGTCTGTCCGAAAAAGATTTATTTTATCCATCTTTTTCTCTTGACAGATTTGAAGTGAGATAGTATAATCTCATTTGTGTTAGATATTTCTAACTAATATTATGCATAGCTAATTTTCTTATCAAAATACTTTTTTAGAAGATGATTCTTTCTATTAAGTTATTAAGGTAATAAGATGCACGAGCAAGCAATGTATAATTTTCCAATGTATAATTTTCAATTTTTACTGTATCATTTTGATATGGATTCGATTTTATCGGGAGACTTTTATGGATCATTATCTGATTGAGCACTGTGCGCCGACGCTGGCGTCAATCAAAACGGCAAACCTTTTTCGCGTCAGTTTTGATAAGCAAAGTGAGCTGTTTGATGCGATACGGCGCTGGAATCGCGAACTGCGCGACAAGGGTGTTTTGTGTTTTTGTCTGTGCCTTCACGAGCACACGGCTCTGATCTACGTGGTTCGTATGAGCCGTCTGCAAACAGATTTGTCTGACCCGGCTGTCGGTGAGTTTCTTTCCTCCTTCGGCTATACAAGCCAAAATGCAGTCGATGCCCTCCTCGTTCTCAGACAGCATTTGATGCAGTCTGGCACGTTTCCTCATGAAATCGGAATTTTTCTTGGATATCCACTTGCGGATGTAAAAGGTTTTATTGTAAATCATGGTCACAACTGTCTGTATTGCGGTGACTGGAAGGTGTACAGCGATCCAGAAAATGCGATCGCAACCTTCAGGCGCTACGGCAAATGCAAGCAAATTTATCGCAGGATGTGGAAACAAGGAAAGGATCTTCGCCAGTTGACAGTCAGCGCATAATCGCCTGACTGATCTGACAAATAAATTTTATTTTAAAGGAGAATGATTATGAGCAAGGTAGCTGTTGTTTACTGGAGTGGAACAGGAAATACAGAGCAGATGGCAGAAAAGGTTGCAGACGGAGCTAGAAGTGCCGGCGCTGACGTAACGACTTTCACCGCTGCTGAATTTGACGCTGATAAGATGGATGAGTTTGATGCAATCGCATTCGGATGCCCTTCTATGGGTTCTGAGCAGCTTGAGGAAGATGAGTTTGAGCCGATGTTTACCGCTTGCGAAGCAAAGCTGTCCGGCAAGAGAATCGCTTTGTTTGGTTCCTACGGATGGGGAGATGGCGAGTGGATGCGCAACTGGGATGAGACCTGCCGCAATGACGGCGCTGTAATGGCCCACGATTTCGTAATCTGCAACGACGCACCAGATGAGGATGCTCAGGCAGCTTGCGAGGAGCTTGGAAAGGCTCTGGCATAAGAAAATAAGTTAACTGAATCTATCAAATGGGGCCAGACCTGTACGTCTGACCCCATTGCTTTGTCTAATTCTGTTATCTTATGATACCAGGGTCAAAAGCTCCAAAAGCCGTTCGTGCTTGCATGATTAGGTTTTGGAGCTTGGGACCCGCAAAAACATGAGGATGCAGCGATTTGATT
>DAVZID010000091.1:0-9310 GCA_052273485.1 Lachnospiraceae bacterium | reverse complement strand
TCATATCGTAAAGAACTTCAATGATAAGGTTGTAAGTGAAGTCCGCAAGGATGAGCAGCGCCGCCTTTATAAAGAAGGCAACATTGAAGCAGCCAGGGCCTTAAAGAAGACTCGTTATATCCTGATGTCTTCCAGAAAGACTCTTCAGTCAAAGGATGCTGATGCCAAAAAGGGACGCCAGATCCACAAAGGCAGCAGCCTGTTTAAAACTGACAGCATCGTTTGCGAGGCTGGCTATGAAGAACGCTATGATGCTCTGCTTCAGGATAACCAGCTTCTTTTTACGTTAGATCTAATTAAGGAGAAACTGACATTGGCTTACTCTCAAGAGGATGAAGCGGTCATGGCTAAAGACATTATCAGCATTATGGATATGTGCAAAGCAACGGGCAATTCACATCTTGAGTGGTTCGAACGTCTTCTTGGCAACCATTTTGAAGGAATTATCGCCCATGCAACTTATAATATCTCAGCTGGAAAGATTGAAGGTATCAACAGGCTCTTCAGGGGTAATGGTGGGTTAAAAACCGCCACAACCCCAGTGTTTAACTAGATTAAGCGGCATTCAACTTTCGGTTAGGAAGTGGAATGCGTATATCAGAGCATACAAGGTACACCATATCAAGCATATTTTGTATGTTTCTGAATCCATATGCTTTACGGATAATGAGCTTAATCTTGTTATTAGTTGCTTCAATCCTGGCATTACTCATACCATAGCGGATTGTATTTAAGATATGCGTCTTGTGACGCCTGATCTTCTGATATAATTCTTTAAATGCAGGTATCCTGCTGTGGCTGGCTTTCCACAGCCAGCGTTTGAGTTCATCCTCGGCTTCATCTACGTTTGTAAGCTTTAGTAATAATCGGAGCTGCTCTTTAAGTAGGTAGGCTCGATACAACCGAGGGTTTTGTGAAGCAATCAAACTAACACGGAGCTGTTGCTTTTCGGTCAGATGTTCGGGAGCCTTTCCAAGTGCATATGCAGAGCCTTTTATCTCATCTGCTTTAGCTTTAGCTGCTTTCACAATAGCAAGTTCAGGATCATCCTTTTTAGGATGCCCCTTGCCACGTGGATTATCTTTTTTGACCTGCTTATATTCGCTGTAGGCATCATGCCAGATATCTTTTCTGACTTCATCGAGAGCTGTCATAGCCCACTCGACTACGTGAAAGGAATCAACACAACGGGCACAGTCGGGAGTGTATTCATTTACACACTCTGTGATCCATTTGGCACCATCGCCGGTGACAACCCTGATGCTGGATAGTTGCTCTGGAGTCAGCTGTTTATAAAACTTTTCAAGGACGGATTTGCCATGGCCTTCTGATGCCCATACAACCGTGTTAGTATCGTGATTAACGATTACTGTGATGTACTTGTGACCCTTTTTATAACTGGTTTCATCAATGCCAATAGTAACCAGACCATCAAGTCTTCTTGAACGCTCTGGTTCTAAATCGTGAAGAGCGCGATTGACACAGCGGTCTACAGTTTCCCAGTCCACTCTCATGAAGTATGATGTGGTACTTCTTGGAAGATAGGATGCAAACCATGCAACGGTAAGGTCGAAATCCTTGGTAAATCTACTACCTGGATATGCCCATGGAACTTCGGCAACATATACCCCGTGTTCAGGGCAGATGATCCGATGAGTCTGGTATTCAACTTCGACCAGAATACCACCCCAGTCCAGACCTCTCCAGATAGTTGGTCTGCTGGAATGTTTATCATAAACAGGGCATGATTTATGGCAGAATGGGCAGTCGTTCTATTAGGTCTTGCTTGGATACGAATATGTTTAACTCCATTCTTATCAGAGTAAAGATTACAATTTTTTATAACTGTGTTCTTGACATTAAGGACACTTTTGCATAATGTATTAACTGAAGCCACTTGTGAATACTCCTTTTGTGTTTTTCTTCGCAGTTAATACATTAAAGGACACAAGTGGTTTTTTCAATATGGTGTTGTTAATTTATGGTGTTAGGCTTCCATCATTATGCCAGAAGCCTCAAATTTATTTAGACATTTGGTCAAATGAGTATATTACAAAGCGAAAAAGAGATATTGAGGCAGAATTTACTGATGCATTAGAACGTAAGCATCAAAAAAGCAAAGAAGAATTTATGAAAAAAAAGAACCAATGGAATGATGATTTGGAAGGAGAAACCTGATATGTTTGTATTTGTTTTTTTTGATGGAAGTTCAAGAGAATTGATAAATTCATTAGCTGAATATTTTGATATAGATTATGAGCAACTTGCGACATTTTTATTGAAAGATGAAGCAACAGCGTATTCCCTAATAGAGCAGTTTAAGTTAGACCTTAACAAACCAGATAACAAGAATGTGCAAATTACCTGCCGCCACATGACAACTTCAAATGAAGAGGACATCAAGTCATTTAGAAAACGTGGGGTTTTGGATTTAAGAGGTATGTTGCAGGAAGATACTCCATTGTCTAGTTTTTTGGTAAAACATGGAATTATTGTTGATGTAGACAACCGGATTATTAGCATAAATGAAAAACTATATCCAATTCAGTCCAGTAGTGAGGATTGTACAGACTGTTATATCGGATCTGATTTGCCTTGTACAGGATATTCTAAGTGCGAATTGAATAAGCAAATATCATTTCTTCATACAAAGTTGTATTTTTACAATGCAACGGTGGAATTTTTCATTCATGGTACGCTAAAAGATATGAAAAATTATTCTAGTATTAGTAAATATCCAGAGATTCTGCTTACAATTGGTAATGTATTAGCTGCATATAGGAAAAGTAGTCTGTTTGATGAAAAATTAGGGAATGAGTGGCAACAAAGAAACAAGCAATGCTATGTTCTGCAATTTAATGCAAATATACAAGACATGGAAACCTATGCACCAATGGATTATGAGAGAGCATATTGGGAAGAAAAGGAATTATATGACTTAGCCGGATATGAGTATGAAGATTATCTATTGCATTCAATACCGCAGAATTTTTATGATAATTATTATTTGTTAAAAGTGTTTTGCCAATGTTTTTACAGTGAATCAGAAAAATATGGGTCTTTACTTTCAGGTAAAACAGTGAATCCAGGGGGATTCAAGATATATAAAATCGTAGACAATTCATTAAAGTTACTTGAATAGAACGAGGGAGGTTTGAAATGGAATATTACAATGACAAACTAAAAATGTTGCAAAGCATATATGCTAATAATATTAGCCAAGTAAGTAGTGCATTAAAGAAGATGGAATTATTTCTGGTTGACAAAGGTGTTATTGATTCTGCCAAAGATGTTAAAAAGATGTGCCGCATAGAAGTAAAAGGTATAGCTGATAATGGTAAAGAAAGATTGGTACAGAAGGAAGTAGAAGAAAAGTTTGGAACAGAGGTATTGGAAGACAGTGATGCATACGGTTCGCTATATCCGGTTTTTGATTCAGGAGTTATTGTTTGTAAAACTGAAAATGAGGGGACGTACTATTCGCAATATGATGTTGTAAAGGAAACTGAAGATACTTTTGATTTACAGATACGAGAATACAGATTTTTTAACAATACATTTTACATAAATTTTGTTGTATATATAGAGGGAATAAATAAAATCAGACCTATAGGTGATACGAAGTTTGCATATGCCAATGGAAATGCTTTTTTTCGTAATGTTATTACTGATGATGAGTTAAAAAAATTTACGAATAGTGAGTTACAAGCAATTCAAAGAGCCTTCACTGAAGCAAATGATACAGCAAATTTTGAAGCAATATCAAGTTATACGCTATCTACTTTTAGGATAGTAAATTTCTTGAAAGAGTATTTTTCAAAAGAGAATGGACAGGAAAAAATCCAGCCTGCGTTTTACGATAATGAATATTATATTATTAAGAATTGGGATGGAGAAAGTGACAGCACAAATAAAATATATGAAACGGCTTGTGATGAAACATATCTTGCTGATATTTTGAAAACAAATAATAGCTTTAAGATTTTGAAAACAAATACAATTTTGCCTGTTATAAATGGAATAGTCAAGCAAACAGAAATAAATACTTTTTATGCTGCTGTTGGTTTCGCATTTCGCAGCGGATTAAATATGATGAACCCTGTGTTTGAAATGATACGGAAGAAAAAGGGTGTGTGTGAATTGATTGTAGGTTCATTGCAGAAATATGATGATGTCAATGCAAATAATAAAATAGATAGAGGTACAGTCAATTTTGTTAATGAACTCATCCAAAATAAGGATGCACAGTTTTATACATATAAACCGTCATTTTTCCATGGAAAATTCTATTATTTATGTAATGAAGAAAAAGCTTTTATAATAGTAGGATCTAGTAATATTAGTAAAACAGCATTTAATGAAAACTACGAGATGGATGTTATACATATTGTTGATAAGGGTAGTGAGCAAGATGTGGCATTTTTAGACTGGTATTCAAATTTGAAAAGTAAATGCGAAAAACTGGATGGGCTTGTCGCAGATAATTTTTCTGATTTTAACTGGGCTAGTGAATTGGATGCATACCAAGCAATAAAAAATCAGCAAGTATCAAAAGAAACTTTTATGAAAAAGATTGAACAGCTTTCTGATGAAGAAACCAAGATAAGACTCAGATTATGGAGGGATAAAAATCCAACGTATATTTACGAGAATATTAAAGTGGAATCATTAAAGGATTACATTATGCTAGTTTATGGCCAAAATAAGCTGGTTGTGTTTGAATCCTTTATTCCTGGAAATGCGTATTATGTTTTTAGGTATAAGAACGATTTGGCTGGTCTATTGTCAAGCATCTCTCAAATGACTAAGACTCAAATGACATTATCCATACACTATGTCAGCAGAGGATATCATTCACATATAAAAGAGAAACTGGCTCAAAGGATAAATAAATTCTTTGAATAAAAGAATGATGCTAACTAAGGGGGTGTATGAATATCCCCCTAGTAAAAAAGGGGTAAAGGGGGTAGCCGTGGGGGGTATTTCTATTTACCCCTTTGAGTTTTGTTATATAATATGAAGAAAGTGAGTTCAGACGGGATTCAATAACAGCATCTTCTTTAGCTTTGAGGCGCTTAAGAAGTTTTGATGCAATCACTTCATGGTCAATAGAAGTTCCAGACTGCTCTAAAAGGTAGTCAATGATGGATGTGGATGACTTCCCAAAGATATCGGAAACAACAGAGTCTAATGCGACATTACAAACAGTAAGCGCATTCTGATACCGATTCTTTTCACTGGAACGGCAGGAAACAAGCTTGTAGCGATACCTTGTAAATTCACGTAAAATACGGATTTCTCCAATCCATTTCGAATCCTTTGTGTCATCCTTGTTACCTTTAATAGCTTTAACCCACTTGGGATTAGCAATAGTAACATTGATTTCATCTTCAAGAAGATTGAAGACAGGGATCCAGTACTTACCAGTGGATTTCATGCAGACATAGAGGCATTCATTTTCAAGCAACCACTTCTTGAATTCAAGAATAGAATTGTTGAAAGTAGAAAAACGTCTTTTCTGATAGGAAGGTTCAATGCCGCAGGATGTTTTGATGATTGTGGCAACGAGAAAAGATTTGTGAACATCGACACCACAACAGGTTTGGTAAGTAAGTTTCATAATTCAGACTCCTTTCGTAAAAGATAAGAAGCCATTGACTGAACTGCCACACAATTAAACTAAGGCGTTTAAACAATTCTTAGTGTACGGACTCGTAGTACCACTTATTTGTGCTTGAAAAGGCAGAACTTACACTGATTAACATGCTGTCTAAAATGAAGAAAGTTATTACAACTCCTCCTTCCGTGCTTTGTAGTGTAGCTTCTTACAAGCTATTTTACACCAAAGAGTGGAAGTTGGAATACTTTCATTACTATTTGTGCCGCCGTTTGGCGGCGGAATGGAGATTAACATGAAGAACGAAAATAACAAGAATGAGAACTTAAATGCATCACAGACAAGCCCATGGCTAGATTGGGCAGTAAAGTTACAGGCCATTGCGCAGGCGGGTCTTACCTATGGAAAGGATGTCTATGATAGAGAGCGTTATGAGCAGATTCGTGAGATTGCGGCAGAGATGATCAGTCTTCAATCCGGCATTTCAAAAGAAAAAGTAACGACTCTTTTCTGCAACGAAACTGGTTATCAGACGCCAAAGCTTGACACGCGCGCTGCGGTATTTCAGGATGGAAAAATCCTTCTTGTAAAAGAGAAGAATGGTACATGGTCCCTTCCAGGTGGCTGGGTTGATGTAGATGTGTCGGTACATGATAACATAATCAAAGAAGTAAAAGAAGAAGCAGGACTTGAGGTTACCGTCGATACTGTGATTGCGGTACAGGATAGAGAAAAGCACAATCAGCCTGTCTATGCGTGGAAAGTTTGCAAAGTATTCGCCTTATGCAGCGTTGTAGGAGGTTCCTTTGAGGAAAATATTGAGACATCCGAGAGTCGGTATTTTTCAGAAAGCGAAATTCCTGCACTAAAATTAGCAGAGGAAAAGAACAATCAGGAGCAGATTCATATGTGCTTCGAGGCGGCACGCACGCCAAACTGGAAGACGCAGATTGATTGACAACGATTTATGGTTAGATGTTTTGTTCGTAACATAAACGGCGGGTGAGGCGAATGTGATTTACGAGGCCGAACGTTGTAGCGGGACTTTCAAAGTAACGTATGATAATAAGTGGTGTAACAGGTGCCCGCGGAAAAGAGAGGCCGACAAACACTTCGCCGAAGCCCCTTTCGTAAAACTTCCGGGAGGTCATTCTTGCCCTTTTCATAACCATACCGTGCCACCGTTGCCCATTGCAAAACGTCTCAATTTCGGGTATGCTGTATGTAACACAAACTGTGCAAAAGAAATGAATTTGCATCTCGCAAAATATAATAGAAAGCAGGAAAAATGCAATGGACAAAAAACAACAGGGTCCACTTCTGAGCGACGAGACCTTCTTTAACGAGTGTCTGAATCTGGATTACCCGGGAATGGAAGCCGTAAAGGCAGCAGTAAAAACTAGCCACGATTACCAAAAAGCAAGAAAAGCGATGGCCACTTACATCCGTCAGACACTCGATGCCGATCGTTTCTTTGAAATTCCATATGAGATCCCGGAAAACATCTACAAGCTTCCGGGCGAAAGTGATCCTGAGGCAGCAGAGCGAATCTGCAATCATACGCTTGTGTCTGTAGGTGTTCCTTGCGAGTATGGAAAAGACAATCCAGTGGACTGGGAGGCAAATCCGACCTACAACGGTTATAAAGAGTGGACTTGGCAGCTAAGCCGCCACAATGACATCAAGCTTTTGGCACATGAGTACAACAAAACGAAAAACGAAAAGCTTGCTGATGCAGCGTCAGAGCTGATGGATTCTTGGTTTAAGCAGGCCGTGCGCCCAGATGCAGACTGCGTGGGTTACTTGACAAAATGCTGGCGTACCATCGAATGCGGTATTCGTATGGGTGCAAATTGGCCATATATTTTATTTACATTTTATAAGACACCAGCCTTTACTGATGATCTTTTGATTGACTGGTACAAGTCAGTGTATGAGCATGGTGAACGCCTCAGCAAGAATCATATGACTGGTAACTGGCTGATCATGGAGATGAACGGTCTTGGTCAGATTGGAATTTTGTATCCGCAGTTTAAAAAGTCCACGCAGTGGCTTGAGCAGGCACTTGAAAGTCTTGAGGAGGAACTTGATCGACAGATTTATCCAGATGGCTTCCAGTATGAGCTGACGACAAATTATCACGATGTTGTTATCAATAACTACCAGCGTTTCATCGAGGTTGCCTATAAGTTTGGCAAAACTATTCCAGCAACACTTCTTGAAAAACTGTCCAGAGCGTGTGAACTTGACATCAAATTAATGATGCCAGATGGTACGACACCTGACTTAAATGATGGCTGCAGACGAAATGTAAAGAAGTCCTATGAAGTAAGAAAGAGAATTCTTCCAAACGACGCGCGGGCAAAATGGATTACTGAAGGTAACGAGGCAGGAAAGCCAGAGTACACCTCTTCCGCCATGCCATGGTCTGGTTTTGCAGCACTTCGTACCGGTTGGGAGAAGGACGATGCGTGGGTACTCATGGATGCAGCACCGTTTGGAAAAGCACATCAGCACGAGGATAAACTGTCCGTTCTTCTCTATGCAAATGGAAAGTTTCTTCTGACCGAAGGCGGAAACTATGCTTACGATGAGTCCGAGATGAGAAACTATGTGCTGTCAACAAGATCTCACAATACTGTACGCGTAGATGGACAGGATCAAAACCGCAGAAAGACTTATGCATGGAAGGAAGAATATATCAAGAAAAAATCCAATCTGGACACTCATTTCTCACAAACATGGGACTACGCAAAGAGCGCCTATGATGAAGGCTATGGCGAAGAGCAGGACAAATCACCTGTTCACGAGCGTTCCATTTTCTTTTATCGTGATAAAAAGCATCCAATCCTTATTGCGGTTGACCGCTTATCAGACACTCAGAATGAAGAAAACGTACATACCTGGGACGTTCTGTGGCATATTGACAGTACAGTAAAAGACCAGACCGCCGATCACATTCAATTTGCGGATGCAGATATGGCATGGTCAACAGGAGACACCACTGTAATTGCTGGTCAGGAAACACCGGAGTGGCAAGGCTTTATCGCAACAGGAACAAAGCAAGGCATGTACCGAGCAGTGCCGTGTATCGACACAAAGGCAACCGGTAGTGCTGTTCGAATTGTAACCGTCTTTGCGTCACACCCGGCAGAAAAAACAGATGCAACAAAGCATCTCATCAGTGTGAAGGCATCCTCCAATCTAGCCGATACCACGATCACACTTACCTTTGATGACGACAGCGTGTGGACACTTGATGAAAATACATTGTGTGAGCAGTAAATCTGTACACAAAAACGCCTGTAAAGTAAAAACAGAGTACCAAACAACCAGCAAAATGAGAGGAATCCACCCATGGGTTCCTCTTTTTCTTAAGTTTTTCTAAAAAAGGTAAAAAAAGGGGACGTAAAGCAAAAATAAAGGTGCATAAAACAAGAAAGGATTTTGCTATACTAATTGTAACAAAACACGAGAACAAAGAAAGGGGAACCAAATGGGCAAGAACAATACCACTAAAAGCGTGCCGAAAAACAACCAGCCGCTTGCTCAAAGAATCAAAAAAGAAGTAAAGCATAGCTGGCCAATGTATGTTATGCTTCTTCCGGCCATCATTTTAGCATTGATCTTCTGCTATGCACCAATGGGCGGTCTGGTCATGGCATTCCAGAATTACAAGCCATGGCTTGGCAT
>DAVZID010000090.1:0-9317 GCA_052273485.1 Lachnospiraceae bacterium | reverse complement strand
ATAACAAGAGCGGTGTAGTGGCAGCAGTACTTGATATCGACAGTCCAGATCTGGCTCGCTTTGATGAGACGGATCTGGACTGGAACTGTGTGTGAACGTACTTGAAAAATATTTGCTCTTTTAACACGCTAGCATATTTAAATTACTTTATTGGGATTAGAAAAATATGAAGGAGTAAGAAAGCATGAAATGCCTTTTAGTGGCCATCAATTCAAAATATATTCATTCAAACCCGGCAGTTTACCTGCTTCGCGAGTGCGCACTGCGCGATCTAAAGCAAAAGCAGATTTTTGGGGTAGAGGTGGAACTGGCTGAGTACACAATAAACCATCACGCATCAGAGATTTTTGATGATATCTATCTTCATCATGCCGATCTTGTCTGCTTTTCCTGCTATATATGGAATATCGAGTATGTAAGACAGCTAGTGCGAAACTTAAAAAATCTCTGTCCAAGTGTCAAAATCTGGGTTGGTGGACCAGAGGTCTCCTATGACTGTGAGAGTTTTTTGAGGTCACTTTTGCAGGTGGATGGAGTTTTATACGGAGAGGGAGAGAAGAGCTTTCCAGCGCTGATAGAGTATTATGCAGCGTGTGAAAAAGATGCAAATCCACACTCCGAGACATTTCCTGATGGAGCAGCATGGTTGGATGAAAACAGAGTCTTCCACCAGACAAGTCCGCAGCCGCTCACACCGATGGAAGAGCTGCCATTTATCTATGACGAGGCAGGACGGATGGATGGTTTTAAGAATAGAATTATTTATTATGAGACAAGCAGAGGCTGTCCGTTTTCTTGCAGCTATTGTCTTTCATCAATAGATAAGAAACTGCGCTTTCGTCCACTTGAAACAGTAAAAAAGGAGCTTGCTTTCTTTTTAGAGCAGAGCGTGCCACAGGTTAAATTTGTAGACCGCACCTTTAACTGTAAAAAATCACATGCAATGGCAATTTGGCAGTTTATTCGCGACCACGACAATGGCGTAACTAACTTTCATTTCGAGATTGCAGCAGATATTCTTGATGAGGAGGAGATCGCTCTTCTTCGAACAATGCGTCCGGGACTTGTGCAGCTTGAGATTGGCGTGCAGACGGCAAATCCTGACACGATTCATGCGATTAACCGAAAAATGGATTTGGCGCGTGTGGCACAGGTGACAGAGAAAATTCATAAGTCCCATAACATTCATCAGCATCTTGATCTGATTGCAGGTCTGCCATTAGAAGATTATGAGAGTTTTGGTCATTCCTTTGATATGGTGTATAAGATGAAACCAAGCCAGCTGCAGTTAGGCTTTTTGAAAGTGTTAAAGGGCTCTCCGATGCAGGCACAGGCAAGCCAGTATGGAATATTGTCACAGGCAGAGCCGCCATATGAAGTATTAAAAACACCATGGCTTTCTTATGATGACATTATTAGGCTGAAAGGTTTAGAAGAGATGGTTGAGACATACTACAACAGCGGACAGTTTTCTAACACCGTTAAAGTTTTGTGCAAACAATTTGACCGTCCATTTTTATTGTTCGAGGCTCTTTCAGATGAATACCGTGCTCGAAAAATGCATGAAAAAAAACATAGCAGAGAAGCACAGTATCAGTTTATTCTCGACTTTGCTGCAGCGCGTACAACGCTTGATGATATACTTGTACGACAGGTTTTGACGATTGACTATTATCTGCGTGATTATGCAAGAAAGCGCCCATCATTTGCGCTTGAACAGGACTCTTATAAGGAAGAGATACGTGCAGTATGCCTAAAAGCATTTCCAGAGAGTTCCTATAAGGATGTGATTCGTGATTATCACATAGAAGTTTTTGAACCACCGTTTACGGATGAAAAGCAGTTTGTTTTGTTTGATTATAAACATCGCGATCCGCTTGATCAGAATGCAGAGATTCGTGTGCTGACATAGCAATAAAGGACAGAATCAAAAAAGGTATTGCGTATGCGTTGGTTCGGCAATAAAAAATAAAATAGGTGAGACTGGATATTGCTTTATAGTAAGGAGTATCCAGTTTTTTATTAATGTTTTATTGGCAAAAAAAATGGGATGTATCTGAACGTAGTGTAAGAAATTATTGTGCTCACGGGCGTGTAGCGGGAGCATTTATTACCGGAAAGACATGGAACATTCCAGAAAATGCAAAAAAGCCAGAGCGTTCTAATAAGAAGAAAGAAAAAACGACGACGTTGTTGGATATTTTGCTGGATGAGAAGGCAAATAAATACTCTGGAGGTATTTATCATAAGACACAGATTGATTTAACATATAATTTGAAGTGCTATACTAACGTTGTAACTGTAAAAATGCAGTTTGACACCGATGCTCAGAAAATACAAAGCCGCTGTACTCCCCATCCATGCGTGGATGAAAAATACAGCGGTTTCTTTTTTGCGTTATGTCACAATGGCGAAATCATTCGGTATCCGGGTTAGAAAAGATAATCTTACTGATCAATGCGTAATAAATCTGATGATCTTCGATATGCGTAATATGGATATGTAGCCCCTTGAAGTCCAACTCAATATCCTGTTTTCCATCGTCAGGGATCATATCCAGCTTGTCAAATACAAGTCCGCTGAAGGTATCCACATCCTCCATACCAATATCCACACCCAAAGTGTGTTCAATATCACGCAACTCAACATTACCAATAATAGCCCAGGTGTTTTCGTCCCTCTGCTCAATATGAGGTTCGGCTGCTGCTTCCTCGGCTGTATCCTCGCCCAAATCACCAACCAACTGTTCAATCAGATCGTTCAGTGTCACAATACCTTCCACACCGCCATATTCATCCAGCACGATTGCCATAATCGTCCTGCTTTTCTTCATCTTACGGAAGAGAACATCGGCTTTAATGGTTTCAGGAACGAAGAAAGGCGCTTTGACAGCATTCTGCATTACACTTTCCCGGCTCTTATCGTCCAGACGGAAGTAATCCTTGGCATTCAGAATACCGATAATGTTATCTGCGGAATCTCCACAAACGGGATAGAGTGTATGACGGCTGTTATGGATGGTTTTGCACCATTCTTCCATAGGATCTTCCGCCCACAGCATGGTTACATCGGTTCTGTGAACAGCAATCTCCCCTGCAGTCAGGTCATCAAATTCAAAGACATTCTGAATGAATTCCTTTTCCTGCTCGTCGATGGCCCCCCTCTCGCTGCCGGCATCAACCATCATGCGAATTTCTTCCTCGCTGACCTGTTCATCCGCTTCATTGGGATCAATGCCCAGAAGCCGCAACACAGTATCGGTAGAAGCAGACAGGAACCAAACGATAGGCTTGAACACGATGGAAATACCACTGATCAGACCGGAGATACCAAGGCCAAGAGATTCTGCTTTTTTCATCGCTACACGCTTTGGAACCAGTTCTCCAAAGACAAGCGTGAAATAGGACAAAATCAAAGTAATCAAGATAACTGCGATGGTATCCAGTGTCGCTCTGGGAATGGCAACGCCAAGACCAATTACCCAATCCACTAACGGTTCAGAAAAGTTATCCGCTGCAAATGCGGAACCCAGAAAACCAGACAGCGTGATGGCTACCTGAATCGTAGCCAAAAACTTGGCAGGTTCTCTTGTCAGTCGGAACAAACGCTTTGCCCGTTTATCACCACCATCCGCCATTCGTTCCAGCTTTGTTTCATTTATGGAAAGTACAGCAATCTCAGCACAAGCAAAAATTGCGTTTAAGGAAATCAAAATAATCTGTAATAAAATCAATGCTAACATTTTTAACCTCTTTCTACAATAACAAAAAACTATCTTCCAAAAAGCAAAAGACACAGCCCATGCATGGATTCCTATGCACGGGTTGCGTCTTAACTTCTATATCTGAACAAATAAATTTTGTAATTGCATCGGTTAGGGTCATCACAACTGTCACTTGTATCCATTTCGTTTTTCACCTTCTCTCTTATAATATAATGGCTTTTATTATAAAATAAGCCTGTCGCATTGTCAACTATAGCCGGAATAAAAAGAGCAAAAATCTATTTCTTAACCATTTCTTTATTCGACAGCATTCATCCTCTGTTATAGATATGTACCGTTGAAACTTTGGGCAGCATAATCTGTGCTATATTGATTGTATGATTTGACTTCTCCTTGTGTTATGCCGGTAGCTTATTCATCGGTTTTCTGCATCCGATACCCTACACCAATATGTGTCTGGATATACTGCGGAGATCCGGGTGCCTTCTCCAATTTTTTACGAAGCGCTGCCATAAATACACGCAGTGTTCCAATATCATTTTCCCAGCTGCCGCCCCATACATTTTGCAGGATATATTTGTGTGTAAGCACTCTGCCGGTGTTTCGTGCAAACAGGCAAAGCAGCTTATATTCCATAGCGGTCAGTGACAGTTCATCGCCGCCCAGATAAGCGCAGCCCAGGGAATAGTCAATGCGGAGCAGACCATTTTGATAGAATGCCTGCTCGTTATTCGTATTTTGCATCAAAGCAAGACGCCGCTGAGTCACTCGCAGACGAGCCAGCAGCTCCTCTACAGAAAAGGGTTTTGTCAGATAGTCGTCCGCACCGGCATCCAGCGCTTCGATCTTATCGTTATCTTCGGCTCGTGCGCTAATGACAATAATCGGCATATTGGACCAGCTTCGAATACGGCGGATCACTTCTACGCCGTCAATATCAGGCAGCCCCAAGTCCAGCAAAACAATATCAGGATTGTGGGATGCTGCTTCCGCCACGGCACCTTCACCGCTTCCAGCTGTGATGAAACGATACTCATTGGCTTTTAGTGTGGTGGTGATCAGATTTCGTACAGGTGCGTCATCCTCAACCACCAAAATTTGAAATTTACTCATGGTAAGTAACCTCCTCCAGCGAAAGGGTAAAGGTGAAAACAGTACCACATGGCTGATTATCTGTAACACGGATGGTTCCTCCGTGTGCTTCGACAATGGCCTTGCACAGGTAAAGTCCCAGCCCGAGACTGCGGCGGTTATCCGCTATTTTATGTTCGCCGCAATAAAATTTCTCAAAGATTTTTTCCTTTTCCGTATCACGGATACCATTTCCGGTGTCAGCGATTTTGATCTCTGCCATACCTTCCCTGCGTTCTGCGCTTATAGAAATCGAAGCACCGGAAGGTGTGTATTTCAACGCATTGTCCACAAGATTGATAATGACCTGCACGATCAGCTTGGCATCTGCCTCCACCAGCAGAAAATCATCCTCGCAGGCAACGGTGACGGAATGGGTTTTGGCCTTGGGACGAATGTGCCGCATCGCTTCTTCGATGATTTCACAGACCAGTTCAGGAGCAGTTTTCAGCACCATCCGTCCTTCCTCAATACGGGTGGAATACAGAAGATTTTCCACCAGATTGGTCAGCCACATGGCATCATCATAAATGTCTCCATAAATCTGCTGTTTGGTTTCTTCATCAAAGCTATGACTGTTGTGCAGAAGATTGCCTGCGTTGCCGGAAATGGTTGTCAGCGGAGTGCGTAAGTCGTGGGAAATGGTTCGCAGGAGATTGGCTCTAAGCTGTTCACTCTCTGCCAGAACTGCCGCAGCTTCTTTTTCTCTGGCATTTTTCTCATTTTCCAAGGCCAGCGCCGCTTCACCAAGAATGGACAACAGGATGCTATGCTCCGATGCATCCAAAGCCCCTGCCGTTGCATCAATGCCCACGACACCATATACACGCTCATTGACACGAATGGCAAGGTACAGATACTGTGCATCCGGGAATCGCTCCGTGGTAGCCCCGCCACTGTGATTGTTCTGAAGAACCCAGCTTGCCGCTTCCAATTCTGCTTCCTCATCATAAAATCGCTGTCCCTGCAATGGAAACAGCATCGGGTCGGATAACTTCCCATCTTCGTGGACAAAAATGACAATGCTTCGTCCAAGTAGCTTGTTGATCTGCTGCCCGACTGTTTGCAGAATGGCAGCTTTATTTTCCGCCCTGGACAAAAGCTGATCCGTATCAAAGAGGGTCTTTGTTCGTTTGGCAATTTTCTCCGATTGCCGTGCCTGCTCTTTATATCGAATGGCCAAGGTACCTGTGATATACGCCGTTAAAAACATCACGACGAAGGTTACCGGATAACCGGTACCATAAGCCGTCAGCGAAAACTGGGGTACTGTAAACAGGAAATTGAAGATATAGACGCTGGCTATAGATGAAATCAGACTGTATATCTGGTGAGAAGTCGCAATCGATGTCAGCAGCACACCAAGAATATACACCATGATAATGTTTGCATCGGTAAAACCGATCCTGTGAAACAGCAGACTAAGCAATGTTGCTGCAAACAGGATCAGAGCGCTCTTTACTGTGTTCTTCGCAATTCGTTCGTGATGGAATTTCCTTGCCTTTTTGGGATGATAGGTCATATCCGCTGCTTTGTCTGGAATGATATGAATATCGATGTCCGGCACATAGGACAGCAGAAGCTGTGTCAGTGTCGGCTTTCCAAACAGATGCTTTCGGGTAACGGAGCTTTGTCCCAAAACGATTCGTGTGATACCGGAGATGCGGGCAAACTCCGCAATCTGGTATGGAATATCTTCACCGTATACCGTTTCGATGTTGGCTCCAAGCTGTTCAGCCAGCCTGCGGTTTTCTTCCAATCGTCTTTTGTTTTCGTCGGTAGCCACTGTAAAATCCGGTGTTTCCACGAATAGTGCAGTAAACTGGCTGCCAAAAGCCTTCGCCATTCTTGCGGCGGTACGAATGATTTTTGCATTGGACGGAGCGGATGACAGACAGGCGAGGATATGATCCTGCTTGCTGTTCGTGTTATTCTGTTTGTTCATAATCCTCACCTCCGACCACATCATTTTATCATATCAGAGCCATTTTTTCTACCGAGAGATGTAAACATTTAATCCAGATAATCGGCATAACCACACTTGAGCCTGTAGTGTTCCATTTCCAATAACGCTATTACACGGTCACGGTTTTTTGATTTCAGCGCCTTCTTCCAAACAACACGAATCCGTTTTTCTTCATCCGTATTTTCAACCGGAAGCCCCAGCGAGGTTGTGTATATCTGCGTTTTCTCATACGGAATCAGCGTAGAGGCGTATTGTGGCTCTAACGGTTCTGAACTCTCCTCCGGCATAAGAAGAATATCAATTCGCTCGTTCAAAAGCTTATCCAGAAGGTGTTTGGTTTGTCCGCAGCTGAGAAAGAACGCAATATATGGAGCGGATTCGCAGCAGCTCTCCAATGCGGGGGCAATAGAATCCAGCAATATAGGATTTTCTGCTGCGATACGAATCTGACATTGCCTATTTCGATTTCCCTCTGCAATCAGTCGTTGGTTTTCATCGATGAAGTCCTCGAATTTTGCTACAACATAGTAGCCAAATGCAAATGTCGCTAATAGAATCGGAATTAAGAACAGATCTTTCATCGCAAACACCTCCTCTGCTAAGAACGATAAAAAGTCCGATATTTTAGATGCGGAAACACTTGTGAATGGCTTTTTCATGCCCCAGCACAAGAATTGATTTATTGCATCCGAGTACGATATCCGGTGTAATACTCATATTCAGCTTCCCGTTCTCACGGATGCCGAGGATATTGATCCCGTATTTTTTCCGAATATCCAACTGAAGAATGGTCTTTCCTTTCCAATCAGACGGGATTTCCAATTCAAAGATGGAGTATTCGTCATCCAGCTCAATGTAATCCAGGATATGTTCAGAGGAACAACGGATCGCTGTCCATGCTGCCAACTGCTTTTCAGGGTAAACTACTTCATCCGCACCATTGCGAAGCAGGAATTTTTCCTGTATCTCACGGGACGCACGGGCGATGACTTTTTTTGCTCCCAGCTCTTTCAAAAGATAAGCGGTTTCCAAGGAATTTTGAAAATTGTCGCCTATTGCAACGATACAGGAGTCATAATTGCTGATGCCCAAAGAAGCCAGAAATTCCTCGTTTGTACTGTCTCCGATCTGTGCATTGGTGACATAGGGAAGTACGGTATTCACTCGTTCTTCGTTCGTGTCTACAGCCATAACCTGATGCCCCATAAAGTGCAGTTTCATGGCGATAAATTTTCCAAATCGCCCAAGTCCAATCAATAGTACCGATTTCATCACAGATACCTCCTTGTTCTTAACCCACCGAGATCTTCTCGACAGGTAGTTTTGATAGTGTGTTTTTTGTTGCAGGTAATGTTGCAAAAATCAGCGTCAAACCACCGACTCTGCCAATGTACATCTGAGCAATCAGAATCAGTTTACTTACAGCACACAGCTTTGGTGTAATACCAAGAGATAGCCCAACCGTACCGACCGCAGATGCGCTTTCATATAGGCAAGCCATCAACGGAAGATTTTCCAACTTGCTGATTGCCATGCCACCAACAAGAAACAGCGAGATATACATTATGAACACTGTAGCTGCATTTTTTACGGTCTCATCATCAATACGTCGTCCAAAGAAATGACCATTCTGGCGTCTTTGAAAGACTGCCGTTGCGACGGAAATCATCACTGCAAAAGTTGTGACTTTCATGCCGCCTGCTGTAGATCCGGGCGCACCACCGATAATCATAAGCAGCGATGTGAGCATTTGTCCGGTTTCACTCATTGCGTTCAAATCCACTGTGTTAAATCCAGCCGTTCTTGGTGTAACAGCTTGAAACAAAGCTCCCCAAAAACGTTCGGCAAAAGACAAATGTGCCAGTTCAAAAAAGAAGAAATATACCGTCGGAATCAGTATCAATCCTGCTGTGGCAGAAAGGATAACTTTGCTTTGCATACGGTATCGCTTTATATGGATGCCATTGGTGTAAATATCTCTCCATGTTAAAAAACCAAGTCCACCGATGATGATCAGCAGCATTATTGCCAGATTGATAATTGGGTTCGCAGCATATTCCATCAAAGAATTGAAGAGAACACCATCATCCACTATATCAAAACCGGCATTGCAGAAAGCTGAAACAGAATGAAATACAGACATCCATAACCCTTCGCCAAAGCCGTAATCTCGAATAAATACAGGTGCCATAATCGCAGCGCCCAAAGTCTCGATAATTACAATGCCTTTCAGAATAAATCCTGTGAATCGAACGATGCCACCAACCTGCGGTGCGGAGATTGCATCTTGCATGGTGCTTCTCTGCATCAGGGAAATTTTCTTTCCGGACGCTATTGTGATAGCGGCCGCTACCGTGATAACGCCCATACCTCCAATTTGAATCAGCACAAGAATCACGCTTTGTCCGAACACCGTCCAATGGATAGCGGTATCAAAGACTACTAATCCTGTGACACATACTGCGGATGTTGATGTAAATAAGCAATCTAAAAATG
>DAVZID010000089.1:0-9350 GCA_052273485.1 Lachnospiraceae bacterium | reverse complement strand
TGAAAACCTTTGCAAGAAACGTAGCGTACAGAACAATCAGAATGACGGGTGTGATCATTGACGTAAACAGCATACCTTTAGTTTCCAGCACTGGCACTGAAAATGTCATATAAGTATACTCCAATCATGAAACCAACTTACCTTTGGCAGGTTGGACTTATTAAAGAGTGAACTTCACGGATTCAGGAATTACTTTAACAGTACACCGATTGCTTCCATCTCCTCTGATGGTGTGATGATTAACTGTCTGCCTTCAACTTTAGCGGTGATTGCGGTCGGTGCATAAATATCAGCAATCGTGCTTGGGCAGTCCTCTGGCAAATCAATTACGATCTTTTCTGGAATCTCGCCGTGGAAGATATGCGCTGTAACAAATGCACTTTCATGCTTACCTTCATAGAGCTTTCCTTCCTCACTCTGCACTCGGATCACTGCCTGCCATCCAGTCAAATGACGATCACTGCTTCCCTTGTGGCTTTCAATATAGCTATAGCCGTCACGGATAGCCGGTGCCACCTTTTTATAAAATGCCATTCCATCTTCGATTGCCTTCCACTGCTCTGCACTCAGTTCAGTCACATCGCCAGAGAAGCACATACGTCCCAAAAATGTATTCGCAACGGTGTAACCGATACGCTTAACAGGATCTTTTTTTCTAATAACTGCCCAGATCTGACTCTGTCTTGGAAGAATCGTTCTGTGAAGTGCCGCTGCAATAACTGGAATTTCCTCGCACTCGTGCGCATCAGAGAAGGATGCCATACTGCACTCACTCATCATCAATGGCTCTAACTTATGACCTCCAGATGCACAATTTTCCAGAATGATTCCCGGAATCTCTTCCTTTACTTTACGCACAAAATTAACAGATGCCTCACGGTCACGTCGAAGACCCTCTCCGAGTGATTCCGCACCATCACATCCAATACCAATCGTATCGTTATAGTCCATCTTCATATAGTCAAAGTTATATTTTTTGAGCTGTCCGATTACCTTGTCTGTCAAATACGCAATTGCATCCGGATTATTCATATCAAAGAAACGACGCTCTTTCGTCGTAAGCACCTTTCCATCTCTATGAAGCAGTAAATCTTCACGCTCTGAATAAACATGAGATTTCGGTCCTACATTATCAATTTCAAACCAGATACCAGGTTTCATGCCTGCCTTACGGATATCCTCACTTACTGCACCAAGACCTTCTGGGAAAAGACGATCAGACGGAACATAGTCTCCCATGCTGCGGCTCCAGTGTACACCTTCCTCAACAAACCATCCACAGTCAACAACAAAATATTCAAGTCCCTTTCCTTTAACAGCTTCAAGGATTCCCTTAATATTTTCATGGGACGGCAATCCCCATGTGGTACAATATTCATTAAATAAAATTGGAAGATCCTGTTCACTCTCTGGTGCCTTATTTACATACTTTTGCGCATACTGAGTCAGTCGCTGGCATGCATAATCTATTGTGCTTCCTGCGCGCTCATCACTGCAGCAAACAGTAAGAATCGCCTTTGGCGTAGTGAAAGATTCACCTGGTTTGATTGTTTTAATCCACTGGCCAAACTCACGATCTGCCAGACCACCTGAAAATGCCATGCCGTCATCTCTGCGATAAAACTCCATCTGCCAGGAACACTCAATCGCTAACTGCGCCGCCCATACAACTCCTGCCTTTGTATCTTCCACCGCACCAAATGGGAAATATCCTTTGACTGGCATAGAACCAATCTGACCATAACGCGCCGAATTTACCTGCCAATATGCCCATGACGGTTCAAGCTGCAAATTCTCTGCCGATTCGGTAACAAGACGACCCTCACCGCTCCATTTGCTGCGAATGCGATGAATCTTTAAGCACTCAGATGCATCTGCTTCTTCAAATGGTGAAATTAGACCGAGAGAAAAGCTTGTCAGAAGCTCCATGGTCGTTGGCGTATCTGCATTGTTGATTATCGTAGTTTTGCTGCCTAGCGCATACTCGCCTTTTGTCCATGTCAGTGTATGAACAAAGTGATGACCTCTGCCATCTTCAAGATAAGTCTCTATAACTTCATCAGCACCTTCAGTTTTATGTACTTGTTTTTCAAAGTTACACTTGTCAACAGTACCGCTGTTTCGCATACTTGTACCTGGTCCGTATGCACCAGGATATATGTCATCAAGCAGCTTTACCTGTATCAGGCTGTCACCGTGCAAACACTTGCTGTCAAACAATGCATCAAAGTTTTCCGTTAACTTTTTTTCTTTTTGAACTGGAATTAGCAAAAGTTCAATTTGGTTATCTTCCTTCTCAAGCATGTAATACGCTGCCATATCGCCAAATGTAAAATGGCTGTATACGGCTGGCTTAATTCCATCACCCATTGTTTTTTCCTCCCCAATGTTCTGAATAGATTTAGATTTTGTTTTGAGTATAGCAAGGTATACGATTTTTGTCCATATACTATTTTTGCAATTTACTTAACTATTTCGATCTATGCAAATGAGCTTCTGAATAGTATTTTTTACATTAGCTCTCCCTCGTTTGCCTGCTCTATCTCAACATTATCCACATCATCCACATTCTCCGGGTTTTGCATTGATACCGCTACTGCCTCATCCATGTCCTCAAACTCGGCATAAATCACCGCCTGCGACCAGTTTAGACTTACTTTTGCCTGTCTGCCCTTTTCCTTTGCTGCCTCTTCTATACCAATTAGAAGTTCCTTCAGGATTTCTCTTGTCAGATAACCGCCACGCCAGTGGAACAAAAATGGCTTTTTCTTTTTGGCAGCCTGTGCTGCACGCTTTTTTACTTCTTCCTGTTTTGTAAAAGAAAGTTTCTTTTCTAAGTAATAGAAGTGACTGCCATCCGTACATGGAACATAATCTGTCATGATTGGCTCATGATCGCGGAAAATGGCATCATCACCTAAATTAAAATAGTCATGGCGAGTCAACGTTTTGCTCAAAGACAAATCGAATGTCGCATCCAGATGATAGTAGGTCTTTCCGATTTTTACGATATTCCAAGCATGACGATATTTAATTTTCTTTTTGGGGTTTGCCTCGGAAATTACAATTATACACCAGATTCCTAGGACATCGCACAAAACCTTGACCGACTTTGCAATGCCCTCGCAGACACCGACACCATGGCCGAGTGGACCGATAATCTCATGCGAATATGGCTTTTTGAGTTTATCGTAGTGTATATTTTCACAGATAAAATCATGAATATATAATTCTTTTTCGAGTTCTGTCTTCGTGCTTACTGCTCTTGCAATCTTTTCTACTCGCGCACTCATCGCCTTTTGCTGTTGGCGAATTGTCTTTTTATCAAATAAATACTCTGGCAAAATTTCCAAATTGTCTGACTGCGGCCACTTTCGCAGCTTAAATGTGACCGCATAAAAAATCTCTGGACAATCGAGTCTTACCAGAAAGAAAATCATGCTGATTCGTGCTGGATCTTCATACGGCACGAGGAAATGATCCTTAAGTTCCGTCACTCCTGTTTTAATTGCATGATACACGGTCTGTTCCGACTTTGTTAAATGCTGATAGTAAAATGGTTCCATTGTGTATCTGTTTATCCTTACTTAATTTTTTCATTGGTGCTTCCATACTTTAATGCCCCTCTTTCTTTTGAGCAATACAAATTTTGCAATATTTGTCGCTCTTTCCCCCTTTACTCATGGTGTCATCATAGCAAATTTTTAAGGTTCTTGCAAGGTTCTTGCCAAAGCACAGTGCGGATGATAAAATGATGTTGGGGTCAAAAGGTATTTTGCCCCCAACATAATTTTAAATCAAGAAAGGACAAAATAATTCAATGGATAATCCAGTATACAAGCTATTAATTGTCGAGGATGATTTAGGCATCGCACAGGCAATCCAGACTCAGGCATCCATGTGGAATTTTGATGTTCGCATTGTTGAAAATTTTCGTGATATCACTGGTGAAGTGACTTCATTTTCTCCGCATATCATCCTGCTTGATATTACACTTCCATTTTTTAATGGCTACCACTGGTGCAGCGAAATCCGCAAATTTTCTCGTGTGCCGATCATCTTTATTTCTTCGGCCTCCGATAACATGAATATCATCATGGCTATGAATCTCGGTGCCGATGATTTTGTTGCAAAACCATTTGATTTAAATGTGCTGCTCGCAAAAATACAGGCACTTCTTCGCAGAAGCTATGATTTTGCACCAACCTCCAATGTGCTTGCACATCGCGGCGCGCTGTTAGATTTAAATGACCACACGCTAAGCTTTAACGGCGAAGATATTCCGTTAACGAAAAATGAATATCGCATTTTGTCCTGCCTGATGGAACAAAAAGGAAAAGTAATTAGTCGAGAAAAGCTAATGGAACGCCTCTGGGAGACTGATCAGTTTGTGGATGAAAATACGCTGACGGTCAATATAAATCGTCTTCGAAAAAAGCTCGATGGTGCAGGACTGACTCATTTTATTACAACAAAGTTTGGTGTCGGATATCTTATTGAAAATTAACTCAAAAATTTCATTTTCCTGCCGACTATTTACGTTCTGAAAGGATTTACAATGTCACTATTTTTTTCTTATTTAAAGCAACAGCTAAAATATATTTTTTTATTTTTTCTGTTTTCCATTACCTTTGCCATCACCTTTTTCTTTTATAACTTTCCATTGGAATCGTTGACTTATCCAACACTTCTATGTGTATGTTTTGGGCTTTTATTTTTCATATGGGATTTTTCAAAGACAAAGGCATTGCACACAAGGCTTATTGAACTTTCCAATCTTACTGATCTTTCAATTGATATGATTCGTGCGCTTCCACAGTCAGACTCGATTGAAAACACAGATTATCAGCTCTTGCTGTCTGGTCTTGCCGAGCAAATATTGGATCTGAAAACGGCACAGTCCACTCGTCTTACCGATATGATTGATTATTACACGGTGTGGGTTCATCAGATCAAGACACCAATCTCTTCCATGCGCCTGACGCTTCAAAACGAGGATTCTTTGCTCGCGCGCAAGCTTTCCTGTGACTTGTCGCACATTGAACAGTATGTAGAGATGGTGTTAGCGTTTCTTCGTCTTGATTCCAATTCAAGCGATTATGTATTTAAAATGCACGAGCTTGATCCACTGCTTCGTCAATCAATTCGACGCTTTTCATCTGAATTTATTAACAGAAAGCTTAGCCTTTCATACACACCTCCATGTGATGAAAGCAAAACACTACAAATGATTACTGATGACAAATGGTTTTGCTTTGTCATTGAGCAGCTTCTTTCAAATGCGCTCAAATACACACAATCCGGAACGATTTCGATCTTCTTTTCAAAGCCGAATGTGCTGTGCATAAAAGATACTGGTATCGGCATTGCACCGCAGGATCTACCACGAATCTTTGAAAAGGGCTACACCGGCTGCAACGGGCGCACTGATAAAAAGGCAAGTGGTCTGGGACTCTACTTATGCAAACGAATTTGTAAAAATCTTGGTATCGGCATCTCGATTACTTCTGAGATTGGCGATGGCACCTGCGTATATCTTTCTCTCGATCAGTATCCACTAAGAGCTGAATAAAGCAAAAATCTTTATTTCTTACACTACTGTAAGTTTTGGGGCGGAAAATGTAAGCCAATTCAATGGCAATGCATTTTCCGTTTTGTTATACTATGCCTTGTAAGAAAGAATTACAGGAGGTACTTAATACCATGACAATACTTGAAGTAAATGGATTGAAAAAAATATATTCCACCCGCTTCGGCGGCAATAAGGTTGAAGCACTGAAGAATGTAAATTTCAGTGTAGAGCAGGGCGAGTATGTTGCTATTATGGGCGAATCTGGTTCAGGCAAAACAACACTTTTAAATATCCTTGCTGCTTTAGATAAACCAACTGAAGGCAATGTAATTTTAGATGGCAATAATCTGTCAAAATTGAAGGAATCTCAAATCTCAGCATTTCGCCGTGACAATCTCGGCTTTGTATTTCAGGATTTTAATCTGCTAGACACCTTCACACTTGAGGACAATATTTATCTTCCACTTGTACTTGCCGGAATGCCTTACAAAAAAATGCATGATCGTTTGGTGCCAATCGCAGAACGTCTTGGTATCAGCGCATTACTTAAAAAATATCCATATGAGGTTTCAGGCGGACAAAAACAACGTGCCGCCGCTGCCCGCGCATTAATTACAAATCCTAAGCTTATTTTGGCCGATGAACCAACCGGTGCACTTGACTCAAAGGCATCTGATGAGCTGCTTAGTTTATTTTCAGAGATTAACCGCACCGGACAGACAATTGTGATGGTTACACACTCAGTCAAGGCAGCCAGCACGGCCGGTCGCGTTTTGTTTATCCGAGACGGCGAGGTCTTCCACCAAATTTATCGCGGAAACGATACCGATGAGCAGTTGTATCAAAAAATCTCTGATACTCTGACTCTTCTTGCAACTGGGGGTGACAGACGATGAATACTGGATTTTATCCAAAACTTGCATTAGACGGCATCAAGAAAAATCGCCGCCTCTATTTTCCTTTTATTATGACCTGTGTTGGCATGGTGATGATGTTTTATATCATTTCCTATCTGCACTACAGCGACTCAGTTGCTGCTATGCCTGGTGGTGCTATTGTACAGACGATGCTCAATCTTGGTACGATTACCGTCGGCATTTTTTCATGTATTTTTCTGTTTTACACCAATTCCTTTTTGATCCGCAGGCGCAAAAAAGAATTTGGTCTGTATCACATTTTAGGCATGGGAAAGCGAAATATTGCCCGAATTCTGTTTTGGGAGACGATGCTTACTGCTCTAATCTCACTTGTGATTGGCATTGGTTCTGGCATTCTTTTTTCGAAACTGGCTGAACTTGGCATGCTTCGACTGATGCATGCACAAGCTTCTTATTCAATGCAGATTTCACCAGATTCGATTTTATTTACGATTACCGTATTTGGCTGCATTTTCATTCTGTTGTTTTTCAACGCATTAAGACAGATTCATTTTTCAAATGCGATTTCGTTAATTCGAAGTGAGAATGTTGGTGAAAAGCCGCCGAAGGGAAATTGGTTTCTTGGTATTTTAGGACTTGGCTGTTTGGTTGTTGCTTACTATCTGGCTGTCGCAGTTGCGGATCCTGCATCAGCACTTAACATGTTTTTCATTGCTGTCATTCTCGTTATCGTTGGAACTTATCTGATTATGATTGCAGGCTCCGTGCTTTTTTGTCGTCTGCTACAGAAAAATAAGCACTATTACTATAAGGCAAATCATTTTGTGTCGATCTCCTCGATGGTCTACCGAATGAAGAGAAATGGTGCCGGACTAGCTTCCATCTGTATCTTGGCGACAATGGTTCTTGTCATGCTGTCCACTACAGTAAGCTTATACTTCGGTACTGATGATGTATTATCAAATCGCTATCCGTATCAATTTAATACAACTGTTTTTTATAATTCCTTCGATACAATGTCTGATGAAAATACAGCATCAATTCGCAAGCTTGCATCTGATGCTATGGATAAATATGAATGTACACCATCCAATGTTTCTGATTATCGGTCTGCCTGTTTTTACGGCTATTTAATTGATAATGACTTTGTATGCGATAATCCGTTTGACAGCCATTCTGAAACAGCAAATTACCCTGAAGGCAAAATGTTTTACTTCGTTCCTCTTTCAGATTACAACAAAATGATGGGCACGAATGAAACTCTTGCATCTGATGAAGCGTTGCTTTTTTCAACTCGGGACTCTGCTTATAATGAAAGCACTATTTCCTTTGAGCATGGCATGACATACACAATCAAAAAGCAAATTGACAAATTTAGACCTGACGGCAATTCAATGGCAAATATTCTCACTACATTTGTCTTAATCGTTCCAGACATTCATGCAGCAGTTGATGCCATTGCAGCATTACCTGATAATGAAGAGTCTATTTCCTTTTATTGGCACTATAACTTTGATACCAACTTAAATCGTAATGATCAGATTTTGCTGGCAAATGATCTTTCATCCACTATTTCTGATTTTTTCACACAAAGCGATACGCAAAACACAGGAATTATGCGTTTCCGGTTTGAAAGCCGCGCTGTCAATTATGAGGGTTTCTTCGCTGATTTTGGTGGGTTGTTCTATCTGGCAATTGTCCTTAGCATTGTCTTCTTGCTAGCTGCTGTATTGATTATCTATTACAAGCAGATTTCAGAAGGCTATGAGGATCAGGCTAGATTTGAGATTATGCAAAAGGTCGGCATGACAAAAAAAGAAATTCGAAAAAGTATCAACTCCCAGCTTTTGACTGTCTTTTTCCTGCCTCTTGTCGGTGCTGGTACTCATTTGATCTTTGCCTTTCCGATGATTAGGAAAATCCTGCTGCTGTTTAATTTAACAAATCTGCATCTATATACAATTGTTACGTTAATCAGCTTTGGAGCATTTGCGATCTTCTACACAATTGTGTACCGCATCACATCAAACGCATATTATCATATCGTAAGTGGTGCCAGAGAGGAGGCATAACGATGCAGTCGCGCTTTGATAAAGTAATTTGTTTTCTTGGGGTACTTTTCATTGGGCTACTCACAATTCCACTATTCCTTCTGATTGAATGTATTATGTTAGTGCGTTCGTTCTTTTGCGCGCTTGGAGGATTCCATACCTCTTGACTTTCTTTGGAAAAGTGTGTATTCTCTTCTTAATATTAAATGCAGGAACAAAAAGAAATTTTATAAAATAAGTTTTCTGACTTCCTGCGAAGAAAGGATTTAAAATTTATGGGTTGCCTTGGGAATATTATATGGATGCTCTGTGGAGGTCTTGTCAGTGCACTAGGATATTTAATTGCCGGATGTATTTGGTGCATAACCATTGTGGGAATCCCGGTTGGCATGCAATGCTTTAAGTTAGCCGGCCTGGCACTTTTTCCGTTTGGAAAGGATGTTACATACGGTGGTGGACTTGGAAGCTTTTTACTAAATATCATCTGGGCCATTTTCTTTGGTATCCCGATTGCACTTCACTCTCTATTATGGGGCTGCATCATGTGTATCACCATAATCGGTATTCCATTTGGTCTGCAGCATTTTAAAATGGCAAAGCTGGCGCTGATGCCTTTTGGAACAACTGTTTATTAATCATTTTAATTTTCTGAACTTCCAAAAGAACCATGATTTCCCCGTACAGTCTCATCATGGTTCTTTTTTCACTTTTGCCTTTTCATTTATCTCGTACTTTTGTCTTTTCTTTTTCTTATCGCACATTCTTTTTCGTGACCTACTCGGTCATTGAATGGCCGAGCATCCAAAGTTTCCTTTGGATACCGATCATTCAATAATCGCCCCTTTGAAA
>DAVZID010000088.1:0-9376 GCA_052273485.1 Lachnospiraceae bacterium | reverse complement strand
GGGCTTTTTTCATCGTGATTCCTCTGGTCGGAGGAATTTCCTATTATACAAAAAAATGTTTTTCTCCCTCAACTCCAATCACTTTTTCTCGCTGCATGCAGCCATTATCAACGAAATACTCGCCTACCCAACCACTATAAGGTTCTCCATCTACATAGTAGTAGTACTCACCTCCATAACAACTCCAGCCTTCAGCTAAAATAGTTGTGATAGTAACTGCACCATTTTCATCTGCAATAATCAACTTCCCATCCACTATTTTATCACCAATCAGCATAGTGTAATCTGACTCATCAAAATAGTATTGGACACCATTAATCACTTGAAAACCTGTACAAATCTGTGCAGTAACAGGATCTGCATAATACCACGAACCTGCTTTAAAAATCCACCCTACCATACACCATCCGCCTTCGCTGTACCATCTTCCTTCAAACTGCTCATTTTTTCGCATTATTCCCTGACTGTCAAATGTATATCTAGCCCCATCCGATGTCTGAAAATCTGTATCTGTCAACATTTCTCCATCTTTAATATAGTAATAATTTCCATTCAGTAAATTCCAGCCTTCTTTATTGATTGTGCCTTGTTGATATCTATCTAAATCATAAAGTGTATAGCCGTTCTCAGTCTTAATCATGCCAGTTTTCATGATTCCATTACTGTCAAAATGATAACAGGTTCCATTTATCATTACATCACCAACTGCAAGTTTTCCTGATGCAGTAGCATAATACCAAACTCCTGATGATGTATAAATCCATTCTTCGGAATACATAATTCCATATTCATCAAATCCATAGTATCCGTCATCAATCCACATTATACAATTTTTCATTCTATTTTCGTTTAATACATAATGATATCCTGCCTCATCCAATTCCCATCCATCTGAACAAACTGGTTTAAATTGCTGAATGCTATTTCCATCTTCTCCATCACATCCTAAAAAATCTGTATCTTCAATCACATTATTTAAATTTTCTTCTTCATTTGTAGCAATCATATTTAATTCTTCATTTGTTTCTTCTTCAAAAGGCTCAGTATCATCTGTTAATGGTTCTTCTTCCATTATTTCTGATGTTACAAATTCATCTATTACTTCATCTGCCATAGGTTCATACATTATCACTAACGTGGTAACTACTATCACTTTAATATATATTGCAGCCTTCAATAATTTTCTTACCATTATAAAAACTCCCTCCATTTTTTTGATTCAAAACTTTTATCTCTCACTCGACATATATTGTAATATACATGGCAAATGGCAACACAATATTTTTTTCGGCATTAAATGTCCTTAACGTTTTTCTTTAGTATAATGTTTATGTTTGCTTCTTGCAATATCTGTAACAGACTTTTCCTTATTTTTGCCACACATGGACGAATTGTTTTTTTATTAAAAGTTTCATGTTAAAGTTAAAATAGTAAGCTGCGATTCATAATGCCCTCTCGGGCTGCTGTGCAGAAGATTTTTTCCTCTGCACAGTTTTTTTGTAACTATGATTCAAGAGATAAGCTCTATGCATAATGAATGGCAATTATTCAGAGATCCATACACCATTTTCATCAAACTCATACCAGACATTATTGATAACGGTTCTTTCTGATGTTAAAGCTCTGCCACCTCTGATATAGTACCATTTTCCATCTGCCTGATACCAACCATCTTGTGGTCCGCTAACGCCCTGACATGCACCGTTTGCATCAAAATAATACAACTTCTCATTAATTACATGATATCCAGTAACCATTGCATGGCTTTCTGTGTCAAAGTAGTAACGCACACCATTGATAATCTGCCAACCCGATACGGACTCCGAAGCAGTATCAAAGTAATACCACTTTCCATCAATTACCTGCCAGCCGACATAGTAACATCTTCTTCCATCCTGTCCATAGTAGAATTTACCCCAGTCATAATAATAGCTAACCCATGCACTACTATCATACTCATATGTTGAAAAGCCAGTTACCATCTTTCCATGTGCATCAAACAAATACCAATCTCCGTTGATCTTCTTTGTCTGATTTACTATGAAATTCTCTCCTTCCTTATAGTAATAGCTTCCATCAATCAATGCCCAACCTTGTGCATAGCCTTCCGATGAAATATACGCACCATCTTCTCGATATACACCTGTTTCCTTTGCTTCACTATAATAACTTAGATATCTTATATTAGCTCCCCATGAAGTAAAATAATATAGATTTCCATCAATTTCTAACCATTCACTTTGTGCCTCGGAACCATCCGCCTTTGCGTAGTGATGAGTGTTAAGAAACCACGCATTGGTTTTATATATACCATCTTCTCCCAGATAATACGTCTTGCCATTCCATATTATTTCTGAATTGCAAAGCATCTTACCTTCATTGATGTAATAAGAGCCAACCCAGCCCGTATATGGTTGTCCATTCTGGTAATAGTACCACTCCTCGTCATAGCAGCTCCAACCATCCTGCATTTCTTTGGTACCTGTCACGACACCACTATTGTTAATTGTTAACACATAATCTCCTGATACTATCTCACCTGTCTGCATCACACCTGTATTGTCAAAATAATACTGAACACCATTGATCGTATGAAGTCCATTGTACAGACGACCATTCATCGGTGATGCATAATACCACTCTCCAGCAACCGTAAACCATCCTGTCTGTGCATCTCCACTTTCTCCATACCAGCGACCATCTACCTGTGCGTTTACCTGCATTCTTCCTTCGTTGTCAAATGTATACCATTTTCCATCTTCAAGCCTATAGCTTCCACTCAATAATGAATCACCTTTCAGATAGTAATAAGCTCCGTCAATGAAATTCCAGCCTTGTGCGGCTCCACTTTCAAGCAAGGTTCCATCATCACTATATAAATTGCATTTTCCATTTTCTACAATTGCTCCGGTCTTTAACTCACCATACTCATTAAAGTGATATAAAGTACCGTTCAGCCATGTATCGCCTGTGGCTAACGCTCCTGATGCATCTACATAGTACCATTTGCCACTCGATTCAATATGCCAACCCGCAGAAGCCAGCGTTCCATCTGAGTTGAAGCGATAATACTTGCCATCTATACTATTCGTACTGTCCGCTGCTGCCCAATACATACCATTTATACCAGTATCTCCAAAATAATACCAGCTTCCATTGATCTGTTTCCAGCCTTTTTCAGCAGACTTTCCATCCGATACATAATATAAGCCATTTGACAGGCCACAATTATAGAAACCATCGGTAGCGACATATGCATGTCCATTTCTATCAATGGTATACACGGTATCATCCACCTTTGCCAGTTCCAAATCTGTCACCATTCTCGGACTCATATAATAGATATAACCGCCATCCTTCAGAATTCCCTGATATAAAGTTCCATCCTGCTGTACATAATACCAACAGCTATTCTTTTGAACCCAGCCCGGTGTCTGAACCCAGATGCCATTTTCATCTGCCAGATAGTATTTTCCTGATCGTTGTACTACACCGTTTGTTTTTAATGCATTTGTCGTATCAAATAAATAGTGAGTTCCATTAATTTCTGCTTCATCAATTACACGCACTGCCTTCTGATTATAGTAGTACCAGCTTCCATCCAAATCCTGATACCACTGTGAAACGTACAGGCTTCCATCTGCACGCGCACGGCATCTGCCAGATGGAAGTAAATATTCGCCATCCGTAACCATCCTTCCAGAGCCGTCAAATGCATAGTAAACGCCATTAATTTCTTTCACTTTCCATGTGACCAGTTTCCCATCTTCTGCATAATAATAATCGCTTCCAGCTTGAATCCAGCCATTTTCAGGAATCTTTGTCAAGTATCCATTAGCATCTGCTATATAGGAAGTACCCTTAAAACTAATCACTTTTGACGTAATCATCTTCTCATTTTCAAAATAATAGGTTGCTCCTGCAATCTCAAAGATTCCATTTACATATACCTGACCATATTCGCCATAATAATGCCAGTCGCCATCATAGACCCAGGTATTGATACGAAGACTTCCATCTGCATTTACGTTCAGGCCCTGTGTCTGCATTTTTCCTTGGTCATCAAATCGATACCATGTATTTCCGATCTGCTCGGAACAATTTCTTAAAAGTGTTCCGTCCAGTGAATAATACCAATATCCATTCTTGTCTTTATACCACTGATTATCTGGTATCACATCAGTTCTGCCTTCTTCGTCACAATAATAATTTGCACCATCTATTGTAAGCGTCTCAGACATAACAAGATTTCCCCTGCTGTCAAAACCGTATTGGACACCGTCAATGGTCTGCACACCCTTACATCTCTTGGCATCTGATCCATAATAATAAATGCTATAACCTCCATCACTCCATATATTTGTATATAAGGCTCCGCTCGGTGATGCCCAGTAATAATTTTCCTCACTATAATTATCACTCCACATATTAAATGTACAGTTTTTGTACATAATTCCTGAAGAGCCAAACGCATAGTATGCCCCATTAATTTGAACTACGCAATTCCTTAAGGCCTCTCCATCTTTTACATACAAATACTCATCATCAATTTTATTCCAGCCATCATCATTCAGTTCATAAACGGTTCCATAGTTATCACAATAGATATTTTTTCCGTCCACTGAAGCGCAATAATTTTTTGCAACTTCACCACTGTGATAGAAATAATATTGTTTTCCATCTACCGTCTTAAGACCAGAGTATGCCTTACCACCTTCGCTGTAATAATACTTCGTTGCATAGCTTTCAAACCACTCATTTACGTAAAGGCTTCCGTCTTGTTTTGCTCGATAGTAATTATTTACATTATTTTCGTAATCCCATATTGAAAAAGATGTGTTTGTATACATAATTCCATCATAATCAAATCCATAATAGACACCATTAATCTGAACTACACTATCTGTTAAAAACTTTCCATCTTTTACATACAGATACTTTCCATCTGCCTCGAACCAGCCATCAGCTTCAATCTTTGTTGCATTTCCATTTGAATCGCAATAATAGAGTTCTCCTTCCTCCGTTGTAATGCCTCGATTCTTGTAAAGCATTCCTGAATCACTGAAATAATACTGTATTCCATTGATTTCATGCAATCCAAAATAAGGCTTCCCGCCTTCTCCATAATAATATACATCCCCATTCGACGTATACCATTCATTTACGTAAAGACTTCCATCTTCTTTTGCGCGGTAATAAATACTACATTGGCTTTCCGAATCCCAAATTGAAAACTGGCAATCTGCATACATAATTCCATTATAATTAAATCCATAATATGCATCTCCGATTTTTTCAACGCAATCTTTTAAAAACTTTCCATCTTTTACATATAGATACTTTCCATCTGCCTTGAGCCAGCCATCCTTTTCAATCTTTGTTGCTTTTCCAGTTGAGTCGCAATAATAGAGTTCTCCCATCTCTGTTGTTACGCTTCGATTTCGATAACTCTCACCGTCATAATCAAAATAATACAAGGTTCCATCTACTTCATTCAAGCCTGTATAGTTTTTTCCTTCGTCTCCATAATAATATGGATCCCTGTATTCTGGTATATACCATTCATTTACATAAAGACTTCCATCTGCCTTTGCTCGATAATAAATACTACACTGGCTTTCCGAATCCCAAATGTCAAAATAATCATCTACATACATGATTCCATTGGAATTAAATCCATAGTATGCACCGTCTATTTTTTCAACACAATTTTCTAGAAATCTTCCATCTTTTACATATAGATACTTTCCATCTGCTTCAAACCAGCCATTGTTATCAACCTTTGTTGCTTTTCCGTCTTCATCACAGTAATAATTTTCACCATCTTCTGTTGTCACCATTTGGTTTTTATAAACCTGTCCAAAATCACTAAAGCAATAGAATATTCCCTCAACCTCATGCAGACCAGAATATGCCTTTGCATCTTCTCCATAATAATATGGAGCCCCATATTCTGGCGTATACCATTCATTTGCATAAAGCACTCCGTCTTTCTTTGCTCTATAATAAAAGCTGCGTTGACTTTCCCAATCCCAACTGCCAAAATCCCAATCTGTATACATAATTCCACGATTATCAAATCCATAGTATGCATTTTCAATTTTTTCGACGCAATTCTCCAGAAATCTTCCTTCTTTTACATACAGATACTTTCCTTCTTTTTCAAACCAGCCGTTGTTTTCAACCTTTGTTGCTTTTCCATTTGTGTCACAATAATATGTTTCTCCATCCTCCGTTGTAACGCCTTGATTCCTACAAACCTGTCCTGAACCACTAAAATAATACTGTGTTCCATCAATTTCGTGCAGACCGGAATATGCTTTTGCATCCTCCCCATAATAATACGGAGCCGTATGAGAATCTTCATCTTGGAAATACCATTCATTTACATAAAGACTTCCATCTGATTTTGCTCGATAATAAACCCACCGCTGGCTTTCTGAATCCCAAAGGTCAAAGTAAGTATCTGAATACATTATTCCGTTATAATCAAATCCATAATAGCTGCCATTAATTTCAGCTATCGTATTTGTTAAATACGCGCCGTCCTTAACATACATGTAATTTCCATCACTGTCCTGATGCCACCCATCTGTCAGCACTTCCTGATTTTCCGCAAAATCATACTGATCAATCAATTCTTCTGTTGATGTTTCTGTTAATGTCTCTTGTTCTTGACCCTCTGTTTGCTGTGATTCTGCAATTTCCAGCTCCTGAGTCTGAATTTCTTCTGCCTGTGTCTCAACCTGAACTTCTTTTGTCTGTACCTCACTCTGTGCTTCTTCCGTCTGAGTTTCTTCCGTCTGCGCCTCTGTAGTCTCCACTTCCTCTGCCAACGACATTTCCGTATGTGTTTCTGTAATCTGCAGTTCCTGCGTTGTTGCCTCCTGTGAAGTTTCTGCCGCCATTGCCGGCGTCTGGGCACCCATCATTACTGCTAAGCCCATTGCTCCAATCTGCTTCTTTGATAATTTTCGTCTCATGTGTATACCTTCCCCTTCCTTGAGATTGTATTCATACAATTAACGCTATAAAAACCATATAAATCATACAAAGCGTTTCTAATCTCAAATATTTCTTTCAGTATATCTCTAGCACTCACCCTTTGCAATATGTGTGACAAATTTTTGTCTTTTTTTGTCACACTTTTGTTCCCATTTTTTGTCACACTTACGCAAAAAGAGCCATGCTTTCGCACAGCCCTTTCTGCTAATTTTGATAAATGGCATCGTTATGTATTCTGTTTTAAATTACCCCATCCAGACACCATCACGGTCAAAATACCAAACATTTCCACCGATGATTTGCTTTCCAATAAGCATTGCTCCATTACCATCCAGATAATACCAAGTATTTCCAAGCTGCAGCCATCCCGTTTGCATTACGCCGCTCACATTGAAATAATACCAGGTATTTCCAACCAGTGCCCAACCAGTTGCCATGCTTCCGCCTGAAGTCAAATAATACCAAATACCATTTAAATGTAACCAGCCGATCTGCATTGCTCCACTTGCATTCAAGTAATACCAGCTATCTCCAATCAGTGCCCAGCCAGTTATCATATTTCCGTTTCCATTAAAGTAATACCAGTCATTTCCAATCAATACCCAGCCAGTTGCCATCTTGCCATTTCCATATAAATAATACCAGATTCCGTTTTGGTTCATCCAGCCAACCTGCATCGCGCCACTCACATTCAGATAATACCAGTCTCCATCAATCAACTGCCAGCCGGTCTGCATAATGCCATTTTCATCAAAGTAATACCATGCACCATCGACCACACTCCAGCCTGTTGTTATTTTTCCTGCTGTATCATAGTAATACCATGACTGATTTTCATAAACCCACCCCTGACGAATCCACGCTGCAATGGCTACAAAATCCTCTGCCACTACCATTCCTGGTAATATAAAGCTTCCGGTTCCACCTTTTATCTGCCAGCCCTTAAATACATATCCATCACGCGTTGCAGCCGGCAGCTCACCAATTCCTCTTAAATTCCATTGCGCGTACAGCGTAATATTCTGATCTAATGTATAGCTTCCACCTGGATAATAGCTGTCACCGACTCCCCAAATATCAGATGTACTCCATCTGGCGAAGATATACTCATCAGACTGTGTTGTGCGGTCTACGACACCACCATTTGGATCAAATGTAATCGTTCCTGCTTTTCTGGTCGGCACAACATCCGATAATGTAAGTGCTGCTCCCTGCAGCTTAACCTGATCTGCCGGAGCACCTGTTCCACGATTGGCATCATAATGAACGGTATACGTTGCAACCGTTCCTGTTGTAGTAAAGCTTCTGTAATCACCATAGTATGTATTTCCACTAAACACACCATAAAAACGATAGAGATATGTAGTTGCTTTTGTCAGTGTGACCTTTAATTCCGCATTCACATCAAACCATGAGTGAAAGATTGTCTGAGCAGCACTTACATTACTTACATTCTCAGAATAATCTTTAATCAGGTTATAATTTCCATCACACAGCTGAATACCCATTTTTGTACAGGTTAAACCGCTTGTCTTTGTAATTTGAGAAACTAAAATAGCATTTGTATCCCAAATCCCCTGTTTGCCTGCATATGCCGGATCGGTTGCTGCCAAAAACTGAACCGTCGGCGTGGCAGCAGTTCCATTCACACCAGGAATTTGGATAATACCCCTTACCTTTGCCGTACAATCTTTGACTTTCATGTACGAAACATTTTGAACATTTCCACCGATCTCATTTACCATCATATAATAGCCATTTTTGGTACCTGCATAGATTCCCACATGACTGTCAAACCAGATAATATCGCCCGGTTTTGCCTGATTAAAATCTGTTCCAATGTTCGTACCTGCATTACGTAACTTCGTGCGATGTGGCCATAAGTTAAAGCCAAAATGCTCATAAATCCGGCAAATAAAACCAGAGCAGTCTGCACCCGTAGCCAAACTAGTTCCTCCCCATACATATGGTACCTTACCCACATACTGCATCGCGTAGTCAACAATATCCTGACCATTTGCACTCGCTGCCTCTGTTCGCTTCGGTGCTGCTGTCCAACATACTGACAACACAAGCGACAAGACAAGCATCATCAACATTCGCTTTGAAACTCGTTTCATTCTCTCTCCTCCTTTACGACCGTTCGGAGCTTTCACATAATATAATTATGAAAGCTCCTTGTTAATTCGAGTTTACAATATGAAAACAAGCCTGTCAATTACCAATTCTGCTTATTCAGCTCTGACGAGTAAACTTTTCGTTTTTTTCTTTTACTGAATTTCTACCAAGCTGTCAAAACTTTTGTTCTGTTCTTTCTTTTAAGGCACAGACTTTCCTCGTGTTACTTTTTTGTTCCTATTCTGATTGACAT
>DAVZID010000087.1:0-9520 GCA_052273485.1 Lachnospiraceae bacterium | reverse complement strand
AAGCGCTTTCTTTGCAACTTCAGGATCCATCTTATCAAGCATAGACGCCATCTTATTTACCTTATCCTTTGTAAGATGTCTAAAATCAACAATATCTAACTTTTTTAATACCTTTTCTTCTGTCATCATATCATTATTCCTCCTTATTTTCTAACTGCCCTAACACAAAATTACATTCTGTAATTTGCTGCTGGTCATTTGTAATCTCACGTTGTAATTGCTCAATTGTAGATAACTTTTGGTTTATGAACTGATTTTGCCTTTCAATCTCCGCCTGAAGATATCTAGTAACATCTTCCTTAGAAAAAGATTCATCACCAGTCTCCTTTGCCTTCTTAGATGCTGCTAAATAACTAGCAGCAATTCCACTCACGACCAGAACTGCTGCTACCGGCATCATTACTGCTGCACCGACTATCCCCCAGCCAAACTAGCATACTTTGGTGAACTCTTAAGAAATTTATTCAGATCGCTTTCTTTTACCACATTTTCCTCTTTTCCCGACGCCTTTTCCGCATACAATTTCCCGCTACGAATCCATCTCCGAACTGTTTCCGGCTGAGTATTAAGCATATTTGTTATCTGTTTTACATTATATGTTTTCACCGAGTTGGTGCTAGAATATAAATAGTACAAGTCAAAATGAGACTTCCTTATTGAATAATTCATGGTACAATGTAGGTACCGCACTGAAGGAGGATCTCATTATGGCAAAGCACTATTGCAAATAGCTAGTTAAAATGGGGAAAAACCTCATTTTAACTTGTACTAAATCTTGACATAGGACCATGTAACACTTCACCTTTTTATGAGTGATGTCTTTGTAAATTTCTGCAATTCCATTATATGTAAACTGCGCTGTTGATAAATCTGATACGTCAATGGCTTTTTCAAGCGTTGCCGACGTCATAATCTGAGTTTTATTGGTTCCATCAAAATGAATTACCAAAGATACTGCTAAAGCGATTAACGCAAGGATATCCACTATGCGTACCAGCAATTTGGTTTTCTTTCTCATATTATCATTATTTCCCCTTTCTCAAATCTACTTACCTTTATCCTATCATAAATTGCCCGTTAGTCAACTGCATAATTATATAAAAACGCTTCAGTCCATAACCTTCGCCAGGGCGGCCAAGGCGGATGATCTTTACGAGGCGATTCCCGTGTGGGAGCGGGCTTACGCTGCATCTGAGACAAAAAGGCGCGTAGAAGGCGCCGCGGGAACAAGGGGCGCCGACAAAGTCATCGCCGAGGATGCCCTTCGTAGAGCTTTCGGGTTACACTCCTACCGCCCTTCATAAACATTCCGGGACACCCTTAGCCCCTAGCTTCCTCACACAACTTCCATATTGCACTCACTTCACCACTTCCACGCGATCCCCTTGGCTCCTCAGCCACATATCAATGCCGTCTCCGAACACCTCCGCACTAATCAGATAGCCTTCGGGCGTCTTTGCAATAATCTGAGCAGTTGGCAGACGATCAAGTACCGCTTCGACACTGCTTCCCTTATAGATAAAGCGAATGCTTCGAAGCCGTCCACCATACATAAACTGAATACGCTTGCGAAACTCTCCTTCCTCGAAGCGATCCCGATACGGAATATCAAATGTTTCCTTTAGCACCTCGAAGGAGCGAATACGGTCGATCCGATAAATGGTTGGAAAACTATCATCTTTGTTGGCGAAGCGTGCTTCTTTGTCAATATCTTCGATAAATGCCGGCATATAAAAATAAAACTCCGAAAACATGATGCCAACCGGTTTGATTGTTCGCTCGACAACCGTGCCATTTTGTTTTTGATAGAACACCTTCATCATGCGATGCTCTTTAACTGCCATTCCCAAATCCCATAACTTCTCGACAAATGCCTGTCTGTGCTGTGGCTCGATATAATGAAAGAGTTCATTTGAAATCAGTTCGTTGATTACCGCCTGCTTTTCTCTTGGCACACCATTGTTGATCAGTTTTCGGATCATCGGTTCAAGCTCATCCTTTCGAAATGCCCGGCTCTCCAAAAGGATTTTACAGATTGCTAACACCTCGCTATTGGTGAATGTCGGCATACTCTTTGTCTTAAGCAAATATCCATGCTCCTTACGACTGTAAACCAATTCATAGGAATCCTTGCCGTCCGTCGCCTGTTCCTCAAAAAAGGCACGCAAGTCATCTAAATCACGCTGAATGGAGCGCTCAGTGACATTTGCCGCAGCCGCTTCCTTTGACTTACTGATCACTTCACCTTTGAGTAGTCTCGTGTACAACTGTAAAATTCGCTTATATTTAAAATCAGCATTTGCATTCTTCGCGCTCTGCTTGCTTTGTTTTCTTTTTTCATTTTCATTGTTTCCCTGCATACTCTTTTTCATAGCTTATATATCACTTCCTTTCCTATGATCCTGTATCAATGATTCAAATTCACTATTTGCAAGTGCCTGACAGCCATAAAACATATACGACAAATCCACTGCACTTGAGCAATTAAACTGTCTTACATTAAGAGTTTTCAAATGTGTACAGCCATAAAACATATTTCCCATGTCTGCAACCTGTTCCGTATGAAAACCACGTATATCAACATGTTCCAAATGTTCACATTTGCAAAACAAATAGGCCATATTCGTTACATGTCTTGTATCAAAACCTGACAAATCAAGCTTCCTTAACTTCCTACAGTTATGAAACATTTCTCTCATATTTTGAAGTGTCCCAGTTGAAAACGCTGATAAATCAAGTTCTTCCAACCGTTCGCACCCAGAAAACATGCTGCTCATATCAGTCACTGATGTTGTATCAAACCCCGATACATCAAGCTTCTTTAGCTGTCTGCAATTTTCAAACATTCCTCTCATTTGTATCGCATGTGTCGTGTTAATTCCAGTAAGCTGCACATCCTCTAGGGAAATGCAATCCCCAAACAATGAGGAAAAATCTGTCACCTGCGCCGTGCGAAATGTACTTAGATCCAATGCTTTCAAGCTGCTGCAATAGTCAAACAGACTCCTCATATTTGTCACATGTGATGTATCAAATGAGCTTAGATTCAAATTTTTCAGTGCGCTGCACCAATAAAACATCCCCTCCATACTGACTGCCTGCGAAGTGTCAAAGCCAGACAAATCAAGTATTTGTAGATGATGACATCCACAAAACAGATAACTCATATCCGACACACTGCTCGTATCCAAGCAGTTATTAAATCGGATCTCACGAACATTTTCATACCCCCAAAACAATCCCCTGCAATTTTGTACCTTTATTTTTGTATTCGCAGCTATGTATAATTCATACCGTTGCTCAGGCGAATCCAGACCTTTTGCCCACGCGAGAATGCTTCCATTCTTTTGAAGGGATACGTCCCACAATTCTTCCAAGCACGCCTCAATTGGCATCTGCATACAAAACTCAACCCGAACAATTTGACTGCGAAAAATTGTACTGCCAAATACCTTCAAATCACCTAATTCTGACGGTATATCCGGCATTAAAACAGCTTCCTTTGTATGAACCATTTGCGTTCCTCCCTGTATCATCTGCAAATCATCTTCCTTTCATGAAGCTATTATAGCCGTACTGAATGACAACCATTGTCTATGATCAAATTTTCCTTTTTATTCTATCATATTTTTCTATCTTTTTCCATGATAATTATTATAGTAATTGTTTATAATCTCTATATATGTAATTTTAGTTTTCTGTTTCTGTTATTCTAATTGCATGCATCGATTTCATATACGGTTCTTAACAAGCTTTCTTTGTATAAGCTTTCTCCGTTTTTTGAAATGAAACTGGCAGCAGAAAGGATTTATTTCACTATGAATGTTGGAAAACGCATTACCTTTTTTCGCACAGCAAAAAATTATTCCGTCAATAAGCTGGCCACTCTATCCGGTATTTCACAGAGCTATCTGCGCGATATTGAACTCGGCAATAAAAACCCGACGATTGAAATTCTCTCTTATATCTGTGAAGCTTTGAATATATCGCTTCGAGAGTTCTTCGACGAGCAGACCAATCAACAATTTTGCGATGATCCTCTTGTCGCTAGAGTTTATCAGCTCACACCAAAGCAGCGTGAAGCCTTGCTTGCATTTCTCGATTCGATGATTTCCTGAATCAACAAAAACAGCTCTCTGCTATTTTTCCCGCTGAGAGCTGTTTTTGTTGTAAACGATTGATTTTTTAACTTTGATATCGACTGCGCTTTCCAGCTGCCTTGTCCTGATACATTCTGCGATCCGCTAGCTCACGAATCTTTTGTGCGTTTGTACCACAATCTGGACAAATGGCATAGCCACAGCTTGTATCAACACGCAAAATGTGATCATCAATATGGAATGGACTATTCACCATTTCCTTGATTCGATGCACCAACCCTTGACAGGCTTCCTCATTAATATTGTTTCCACTCATAATTAAGGAAAACTCATCACCTCCGATGCGAAATGCATAATCGGTCTTTCGAATACAGCCAAGAATACGCTGCGATACAGCACACAGCAGCTTATCACCCATATTGTGTCCATAGGTGTCATTGACCGATTTAAACATATCCAAATCCAAGAAAAACAAAGCAAAGCGCTGCTTCTTTTCGATCTTTGTGCGAAGAATTGTGGACAAGCTGCGCTCATTACGAAGCCCCGTCAAAGAATCGGTATTTGCCAGATTTTCAAGTTCGTGTTTCTGACCAACATCCTGCACGATCAGCATAATCTTTCTTAAGATTCCATTTTTCCATTCAATCGGCACTAATGAAATCACCTTGAATGCCTTTTTCCCCATCTCATTGTATGTTATGCACTCAAACGCAAATACATCCTTTGGTGACTTAAGCACGCTGCGAATATGCTTTGTCGAAAGCAGCTGTTCGATCGTCATCTCCTGCTTTTCCGAATTTATAACATGTGACTTTGCGAGTGTCAGAAGAAGCTCCTGATACGGTCCAGACGGATGTGCAGTCTGCGTATTTCCGAGTTCATAATACTCATACAGTCCCTTTTCAAGATCACACACTGCAAATTTTTCGACAATTCTGCTGATACCAAAGATCAGCTGATCGACTACTGTTGTCTGTCTCTCATCTTCTTCCTGCTGCAACAGATATGGATCTAGATGCTCAACCTTTGCTGACAAAATCCACACCGGACGCCCATCGTTATCTGCTGATTCCGTCTTCACCGTTCGCACAAAAACAGATGCTCCATTCTTATCTCTCATATGGAGCCTGCCCACACCTCTTGACCGTTGAAAATCCCGTCTGGAAAAAGGATATAGCGGATCACTGCAAATGATATTGAGAAAGCTGCCTTGCGCAACATCCATGAATTCCTGATACGTATATCCAAGATTTTCAAGAAAAAAACTGCTCACAGCCCAGATACTCAATACTTCATCATAATATCCTGAAATCGTTCCCACCGGTTGGTTCTGTTTTAAGGCAGACTCCATCGCTCGGCTCGCAGATGCATTTATCTTTTTCTTATCCGTGGTAAATACTTTCTGTTCGCTGATTGTATTGATCGCATATCCCTGTTCCGTCATTCTCTCCCTTTCCTAATCGCCATAATTCTATATAAGACAATTTTTATAAAAAAAGAGTATTGTCTTACAATTTCATTTGCAAAACAATACTCTACAAGTGCAACTGGCTGCCATTTCACAGGCCCTTTAGCTTTGCGTCACAACCTTTCGACTGTTTTGCTGATTTTTATTATCTTCTTTAAACAATCTTGTATTGTAACACAGTCTACACAAAGTTGCAAGTGGTTTTTACACTGGAATTACGCGTCCAGTACGCGCATTGATTCGATGAGAAATCGAAATTACCGTACGATTTTCAGAAACCTGCTCGAGTGCCTGAAGTACCTGCTTTTCCGTCTCCGCATCAAGATTGGCTGTAATCTCATCGAGTAACAGCATTCTCGGATTTGCCGCAGCTGCACGGGCAATGGAAAGAAGCTGCCACTGACCCTGGGAGAAAAGCTCCTGCGTACAGACCGTATCGTAGCCATGTTCAAAATTACGAATCACCTCGTTAAGTCCCGTCATCATAGCTGCTGCATGGACATCTTCCTCTGAAATATTCGGATCAAATAAAGTAATCTGATCTCTTATGGTACCTGGCACCATATGGAAGGATTGTTCCACGTAGCCAAATAAACGCCTTCTTGCACGCTCCGGTACATCACAAGATGGAATGCCCTGAATGAACACGCTTCCGCTCTGCGGTTCATATAGGCCAAGCAAAAGCCTCATGATCGTACTCTTTCCGGCACCAGTTCGCCCAGACAGTGTAACCTGCTCACCTGTGTTTACCGAAAAGCTTACATGGTCAAGCACGATATGCTCATCATAGCCGAAAGTGACATCACGAAACTCGACAAATGGTGTTTCCTTCGCGCCATTTGCAGTTGCCTTTGTCGCTAGCTTTGCAACGGTCAAAAGTGTCTTCTGATGGGCATCATCTGCGCTGTGATCTTTTTCTGAAAGCTCATCCTGGCTTAAAAACTCATTGATTCGCTTAACACCCGCTAACGCGGACTGAATCGTCTGAATCTCCATGCCAAGGCTTTCAACTGGCTCAAAAATCTGAGAGATGTAATTCATAACAGCGACCGCAGTACCGGCAGACATCCCAAACAGCGTCAATACCGTCTTATTTCCTGATGCGGAAAGCAGCATAACAACGGCGATTACAATTGCATTTAAAATCAGGATCACCGGGGAATAAATGGCATCGTAAAAGTTTGTTTTTTCCATTGCACGATACCCTTGCGTGATATACTCGTCGTATTTTTCTTCCATATATTGCTCTGCGCCAAGGCAATGAATCGTGCGGATGTTGTGAAGCGTTTCTGGAACATGGCCGGACGCACGCCCCACAGCACGGCGATTGTCAAGCTGGGCAGTCAGCATGTTTTTCTGTACATGTCTGGTAAACCAGAACAAAAATGGAAGCAATACAAAAAGTACAATTGTCAGACCCTTATTTTGAAACCAGATGATGACTAAAATACTGATAATCTTGCAGGCATCGGCAAACATGCTGATAATGCCAGAAGTAAACAAATTTTCAACGGTGTCAACATCGCCGACAAATCTTGAAACAAGGGTTCCCGGCTCCTGATGATTTAGGGAATCTGCTGTCAGACGTGTAAATTTGCCCATCAAGGCACTTCGAAGCGCATGTGTGATTTTCTGTCCAAATATCGTCAAAAGTCCCTCTCGCGCCGACTCGGTCACACCAGTTAGCACAATAAGTCCAAAATAGGAAAGCACCATAAAAAGCGGTACCTGCATGCCAATCGTCATTCGGTCGATTGCCTTTCCTAAGATCAGTGGTGGAAACAATGCTGAAACGATTGCAGTACAGACACAGACGACAATTCCAAGCGACAACCATTTTTTCTCCTTTACTGTCTGAAAAATGATGCCTCCGACTTTTTTCTTTTGTTTTTCTGCATGCTGTCTCATCGCGACATTCCTCCCTTCTGTGTATTTGCAGGCGATTCGTTTCCACTGCTTTGTTCGAGAAAAAGCTCAGCGTACTCCGGCACTGTTTTCATCAGTGTTTCGTGATCGGATACTTTAATCTGACCATTGTTCATCCAAATGACCTGATCCATCTGTGGGAACAGATACAGTCTGTGCGAGATTAAAATGACGATACTGTCTGAAGCGAGCTTTCTTACATTTTCAAAAACCTCTACTTCTGTTGTTTTATCCAATGCAGAAAATGGATCGTCTAAAATCATTACCGGCTTTTTGTGTGCCAATGTTCGTGCAAGCGCCAGTCGCTGTCCTTGTCCACCCGAAAGACGCACACCGCCGTTTCCAACCATTGTCTGAATGCCTTTTTCCATTGCGGCCACCTCATTTTCAAAGCAAACCGTTTTTAAAAAGGTATTCGCATCCATAGGATTGCCCATGCGAATATTGTTTTCAATCGTATCGTTAAATAACTCCGGATCGTGACCGAGATAGCCGATCATTCCAGTGCGGTCGATTGCATCCATTTGGCTCAGCTCTTTGCCGCCAAACTCGATGCTTCCCTGATACGGATACTCACATAAAAATATCTTTCCAAGTGTCGACTTTCCACAGGCTACCGGTCCTGTGACACCAATGATCTGTCCCGGCTTTGCCGTTAAGTTTACGTCATTTACAATCTCCCTTTTGCCCGGATATGCAAAGGAAAGATTCTTTATCTCGAGTGTCTGAGGCTTTTTTTCTGGCACCTTCTTTGGCTCCTCCATCGGCATCATAAGCGGTTTGATACGCTTCCAGGAAACCTGCGCCTTATGTACAGCATTAAACAGCTTTGCTGCCCGTGAGGATTTGACCGCCAGCTTGCTATAGCAAGAAAGAAACGTTGCAAACGCAGCTACATTCCATACCTTCCAGCCTGTTCCCAGCACATTTTTGCTTCCAAAATAAAGAATAAACAACACACTTGCCATCGAAATGACGCGGTACAGTGGCACAAGTGCCGTATTCCAGATGTTTGCCTTAATTGCAGCCTTCTCGTAAGCAAGCAGATTGTCTTCATATGCCTGCTTTCGCTGCTCTTCGCAGCCAAACACACGATACGTAATCGCATTCGTTGCACGATCAAGTGTCGCACTGCTTAAGCGTCCAGACTGCTCCTTGTAGGCAGCACCCGTTTTCTGGACAACAACTTTTAACTTTTCTGCCAGCACATAGGAGACCGGCGGAAAGATCATACAAAGAAGAGCCAAGCGCCAGTCGTAATAAAAAAGCATACCAGCGTAAGCGGCAAGTGCGACTCCAGTATCAAAAATCTCAGTCGTAAACTTACGCATTCCCTCTGCGCAGTCATCCACATCGAGGATCGCCTTTGTCATAACATTTCCAGCACCTTCCGCTTCAAGTTCCGACTTTGTCTTATGAATCAGGCTGTCATACAAAATACCCTTCATTCTGCGGTTTACATTATTTGCAAAACGACGCACATAAAATCGCTTGACATAACGACATACCTGTACGACCGCGATCGCGGCAACATAAAATGCCACTAGAACGAGCATATCTGAAAATGTTTTCTTTCCATTTAAAATGTCGATCAAGCAACCTGTCATGCGTCCCTCAAACCATGGCCCTGCAAGCAATCCGACATTATAAATCAGTCCAGAAACTGTGACAATGAAAAGAACCACCCATTCTGCCTTAAAATACGAAAGAATGCGGTTTGGGCGAAAATTTTTTTCAACATTGGTCTTCATTCGTTTTTGCCTCCTCGCTTCGAATAAGCGGTGTTACATTTGGAAATCCTGCCCTGCTCTGTGTTTTCGAACGCAGATACAGCTTATCAAGTGTCTGAACAAATTGAGCTTTTGCGAGAGTTCTACGTTTGCCCTTATCCTCAGTATTGCCGTACAGTTTTCGTAGTTTACGATATTTCTTGGTACGCATGAGCTGGTCGTAATTCTTTTTCATAAGACGAACAAGCTCGTTGCCAGCTTTGCGGATTTTATCAGAAAGAGCCACGACTTTCAGA
>DAVZID010000086.1:0-9713 GCA_052273485.1 Lachnospiraceae bacterium | reverse complement strand
TATTATTTCTAATACCGAGATCTTATTTTATCATCTTAACTTAATGACATTGCCTTGTAGCAGGTTTTTTATTGTCTAAAATAGACAGGTTAGAGATAATACTAGATCACAATGCTGTTGGACGGAACCGTAAGCGAGGCAAAAATCTTAGACTTTTTGGATATGAGTTATGATTTCATTGATGGGAAGATTAATTGAACACCAACTGCTTAAGTGGTATCACCGAGTAGGAAGTCTGTAAAAAGATTTCCTACTCTTTTCTATATAAATAAAGGGCAAACTAGACCAGAATAACATGCCTTAAAAGCATGTTATTTAATTCGATATAGGTATTAGACATTCATTTATCTGTTGTATAAAATAAAAACGAAAGATAGGAATAGAAGGGAAGATAGATAGTGAAAAAATTATACAACAGTACTTAACTGGTGAAAGAGCACTTTTTCAAGGAGAAAATCTGGGAATTAAAGATACGTTTAAAGAGAGGTATTCCGCCCTATACAAAATGGGTTGTTTTCCAATGTTAAAAATATAGAGAAATAAGTAGAGGTGGCATGTATGAATCAAATGATTAGCAGATTGATAGAACCGAAACAGATGTTGCCGAATGAACAGCAGATTTTTACAAATAAAGATTTGAAGAATTTGATTGTTCCATTGTTTTTGGAGCAGCTTTTAGAGGTTTTGGTAGGTGTCGCAGATACGTTTATGATCAGTCACGCAGGAGAAGCGGCAGTTTCGGGTGTTTCTCTTGTAAATATGTTTAATACCGTATTTATCTTTTTGTTCGCAGCACTGGCATCTGGAGGAGCAGTGGTTGTCAGCCAGTATATCGGAAACAGGGATAGAGAAAACGGAAACTTTTCAGCTGGACAGCTGGCGACTATTTCCACGGTTTTTTCTTTAGTAATCATGGTAGTCGTTCTTATTTTTAACCAGCAGTTGCAGAGACTTTTATTTGGAGAAGTGGAAACGGATGTAATGAATGTCTGTATTACCTATCTGAGAATTTCTGCATATTCATATCCGGCCATTGCTGTTTATAATGCAGGAGCAGCAGTATATAGAAGTATGGGTAAAACCGATGTGACGATGCATCTTTCAGTTATATCAAATGTAATTAACATTATGGGCAATGCAATCGGTGTGTTTGTTCTGCATATGGGAGTAGCAGGAGTGGCTTATCCCTCCCTGATTGCCAGAAGTTTTTCTGCTATTGTCATTATTGTTCTGTGTTTTAGAAGGAAAAATACAGTATTTTTGGAAACAAAAAATCTTTTATGTTGGAATCAGACGATGATTCGCAGGATATTGGGGATTGCAGTCCCTAATGGAATTGAGAACGGGATGTTTCAGCTTGTAAAGGTAGCGCTGAGTAGCATTACGGCACTGTTTGGCACTGTTCAGATTGCGGCAAATGGTGTGGCACAGAGTTTTTGGTCGGTTGCGGCTTTAATGGGAACAACGATGGGACTTGCATTTGTTACTGTTATAGGGCAATGTATGGGCGCCGGAGATATCGAAGCGGCGGAATACTATATGAAAAAAATGCTTCGTATCACATTTTTGGCTTCGTTTTTATGGAATGCTTTGATTTTACTGGCAGCGCCGATTGCGTTAAAAGGCTATGCAATCTCTGAGGAATGCGCTAGATTAGTAATTGTTTTGATCCTTATTCATAACTTTTTTAATGCAGTATTTTATCCCCTTTCGGGAGCATTATCTAATGGGCTGCGAGCAGCGGGAGATGTGAAGTTTACCATGTACGTCAGTATTTCGTCTACCATAGGCTGCCGCGTGCTTTTTTCTGTAATATTGGGGATATGGCTGAATTTGGGCGTTATCGGCGTAGCTTTTGCCATGTGTATAGACTGGGGAGTAAGAGCCTTTTTGTTCTGGAAGAGATTTCATAGTGGAAGATGGAAGACCTTTCAGGTAATATAAGCTTTTCTGAGTGAAGTCTTCTGAAAGTGGTTCTTGCAAGGCAGTTTAAAATTGATTACACTAAACAATAGAAAGAGCCGGAGTTAAGGAAAGTCTTAATAAAAATAAAGGCATTATACGAGGAGGAGCAGGAATGGAAATCAGGGTACTTCGTTATTTTTTAACAGTCGTAAGAGAAGAAAGCATTACAAAGGCGGCAGAGGTTCTGCATATCACACAGCCTACACTTAGCCGGCAGCTGGCACAAATGGAAGAAACATTGGGAGTACAGCTGTTTATCCGAGGAACAAGAAAAATCGTCTTGACTAATGAAGGAATGCTGCTGCGCCGCAGGGCAGAGGAGATTCTGGAACTGGTGGATAAGACGGAGAGGGAGTTGGTGGAACAGGAGGAAGAATTAGAGGGTGTTGTATCTATCGGCGGCGGAGACTTAAAAGCCATGCAGCTGCTGCCGGAAATCGTGGAGAGATTTCGGGAGAAATACCCGAAAGTGACTTTTGAATTGTATACAGCAACCGCAGATCATATTAAAGACAGAATTGATCGGGGGCTGACCGATATTGGGATATTATTAGAACCCATCAGTATAGATAAATACGATTTTATTCGCCTAAACCAAAAGGAAAAATGGGTGGTGTCCATGCATCCGGATGATCCGCTGGCAAAAAAACCATATGTGACGGCGGATGATTTGGCAGACGCGCCATTGATTCTGCCCCATAGGCTGAATGTTCAAAGTGAACTGGCAAATTGGTTTGGAAATTCTTACGAAAAATTAAATGTTGCATTTAAAAGTAACCTTCCGGCAAACAGCTCTCTTATGGTGTGCAGCCGTTTGGCATATGCTATAACGGTAACCGGCTCTATTGAACTGTGGGATAAAGAGAAGATTACTTACCGCCCTCTTTATCCGGAGCTGACAGCGACCAGCGTAATGGCATGGAAACGACATCAGCCTTTTGGGAAGGCAGCGGAAAAATTTATTGAATATTTAAAAGTGTATCTTTCCGGAAAATAGAAGCAATGCCTTGCAAGCATTTTAAAATATGAAATCTAAGTATTAGACGTGATTAATATAGAAACTTATAATGTAGGTGTAAATCCCAATGATTATTCTAAGGGAATACACCTACATTTTTTTGGAAGGAGGTTCTTTATGACATTATATGAAGCCAGCAGCCGGTTTGGCATCAGCGAGCAGAAACTACGGGATTATGAATCCTATGGCATCCTGCATTGTCAGGAGAAAAATGGAATTCGATATTATTCAGAGGAAGAGCTGAAATCATTATTTGAATTTTGTTTTCTGGATGAAGCTGGCGTGGATATGAAATATTTGAAAGAATTAGTGCTTTTGCAGAAAAAAGCAGATTCTCAGGAAAGTCAGATCCGGCTGTTACTAAAATTGCGGTTTGAAATGTTAAATGATATTCATAAGAAACAACAAAGTCTTGATTCTGTAGATTTTATGATTGAACGAATCAGACAGAAGGGAGGAGAGGTCAAATGAAAAGATTGATAGTTTCGGCGCTGGCATTACTGCTGATCGGCTCATTAAGCGCATGCCAGAGTAAGGAGCAGTCTTCACCACAGAATATGGAAGAAGACAAAGAGACAGCATCGGACAGCATGCAGGAGAGTACAGCAGAGGAGAAGGTATTGATTGCATATTTCACATTAGGGAAAAATGCGGATTACCCGGAAAATGTGGACGCGACAACCTCTGCAAGTCTTGTGGAGGAAGACGGAGAAATTTACGGAACTACAGAATATATGGGGAAAATGATCCAGAATTTGCTAGGAGGCGATATGCACCTGATTGAAACAGCAGAGTCTTATTCTGACGATTTTGATTCTGTTGTGGATCAGAATCATGATGAGATGGATGAAGGGACGCTGCCGGAGCTGAAAAACAGTGACTTAGATCTCTCACAGTATGATACCGTGTTCATCGGTTATCCAATCTGGGCAACGAATGCCCCACAGGCAGTATATTCCTTTTTAGAGGAATATGATTTGTCAGGGAAAACGGTGATTCCATTCTGCACCCACGATGGGTATGGAGCGGGAAGCAGTTATAGTGATATTGCATCCAAATTATCGAATGCAGAGGTTCTGGATGGTCTTGCCGTCGAGGCGGGGGATGTGCCGGAAGCAGAGGACACCGTAGCCCAGTGGCTCAATGAAATCGGCATAGAAACTTTCTCAGAAAGTGAAACAGAAAAGCAGAATGAAACACCAATCCGCATTACCATTGGGGATGAGACACTTGAAGGCGTTATCTATGATACGGCGCTTGCAGCTGAATTCAGAGAAAAATTTCCGCTGACTGTTTCCATGGGAGGCTTTGGAGAAAGAGAATATTACGGAGGACTTGACTTTACGCCGGAGAATGTAGGCGAAGGACAGCTTTCTTTTGAGAACGGAGATATTACCTACTGTGGCCGAAATAACACGATGGCAATCTTTTATGCGCAGACAGACAATCCGGATTTGACAATGGAAGTCATTCCTATCGGGCGGGTGACTTCAGATTTATCCGTATTTGATGAACTGCCGGGGAACGTAGATATCACATTTGAGTTAGCAGAATAAGAGTTGGAGGTATGGAGAATGAAAAAAAGAACAGTTTCTATATTACTTGCGGCAATGCTTGTACTTTCCATGACAGCGTGTGGAAACAGCAAGGATCAGGAAGAGCAGTCGAATGCAGCGACACAGGGGAGTGAAGAAGAAACGCAGGAGACAACAGATACACCGGCAGAGGAAGGAAATCAGAACGCCGCTTCTGCACAGGGTGGCTCCAATATGCTGGTAGCTTATTTTACTTATGCGGAGAATGCAGATTTACCGGATGGCGTTGACGCATCTTCCAGCGCAAGTATTCAGACATGGAATGATGAAATGACAGGAAATACAGGAGCAGTAGCACATATGATCAGTGAAGCTACCGGAGCAGATCTGTTTTCCATTCAGACGGTAGAAAAATATCCGGATAGTTATGATGCTACTGTCGATCAGGGACAGGAGGAAGAGAGTGCAGATGCCAGACCGAAACTTGCCACTCATATTGAAAATCTTGACAGTTACGAGACCATCTTTTTAGGATTTCCCAACTGGTGGGGAGATATGCCGATGGCAATGTACAGCTTTTTAGATGAGTATGATTTGTCAGGGAAAACCATTGTTCCTTTTGTTACGTCCGGCGGAAGCGGATTTTCCGGAAGTATCAGCGAGATCGAAAGTATGGAATCAGGAGCGACCGTACAGGAAGGGCTCGCTCTTAGAGATTCCGGCGCCATGAACGCACAGAATGATGTAAATGAATGGCTGGAAGGACTTGGATATCTGCAGTAGAAAGGGGAGAAGATTATGATGTAGTCTTCCTTGGATTTCCAAATTGGTGGTATGGTTTGCCAATGGCTGTGTTATCTTTTCTTGAAGAGAATGACTTGTCAGGAAAACAAATTTATTTGTTCTGCTCTCATGGGACAGGATGGTTAGAAAAATTGGGGTTTTAAAGGAGGGATGCTGGCGGTGAAACCGAAAATGATACTGAAAATATCCATAGACTTGCTAATGACGATTCTTCTGTTATTTCAGATGGCCTATATGCTGATTGGAAATACAGTACACGAATGGGTTGGAGCGGCAATGTTCTTTTTGTTTATAATCCATCATGTTTTGAATATCAGATGGTATCGCAATCTATTTAAGGGGAGATATTCAGGATTTCGTATTCTCCAGACAGTCATTAATTTTTCCGTGTTGATCTGTATGTTGGGATTGATGGTAAGCGGAATCATCATGTCAAGGGATGTATTTTCTTTTCTTCCCATTGACGGTGGCATGGGATTTGCCCGGATGCTTCACATGGTAACTGCTTACTGGGGATTTCTTCTGATGAGCGCACATCTTGGACTGCACTGGGGAATGATAATGGGGATGGTACGAAAGATACGAAAGCAGAAAGAATCATCAAAATTACAGACATGGATATTGCGCATTCTGGCATTATTGATTAGTGGATTTGGCGTGTATGCTTTTGCAAAACACAATCTGCTCTCTTATATGTTCATGAAAAACCAGTTTGTGTTTTTTGATATGCAGCAGTCACTGATTTCATTTTTTGCGGAGTATCTTGCAATGATGGAATTATGGGCGTGTCTTTCCTACTATCTGTTACACGGGATTCAAAGATTGTCAGCAAAGAAGAAAAAACAAGGAGAGTAAAACAATTTTTGGAAAAGAAAATATTGAGAGAAACCGAGAGACGGCACCGCTGGAACTTCCACATATTGGTTTCCCAAGAACATTAAATGCGATTGCGTGTATTAATGAAATAGCAAAGTAACCAAATAGACGATAAAAAAATGAATTCAGGAGGATTAAAATTATGAGTTTTCAGATGTATGTACCAACAAGGATTTTATTTGGAGAAGGTCAGCTTGCGAGCCTTAATGACCAGAAGCTGCAGGTAAGGAAGAAATGGATATCGAACTGCTTTTGGAAAAAGTGAAAAGTGTAGAGAAACTGGATGGAGATGGACTTTGGATTCGATATAAAACCATGCTTTAAAAGCATATTGTAAGATTTATAACAGGTATTGGACATACAGAACCGCAGCCAATATAATAAGCATATCAAGAGAATCTCAAAACGTTTACTTTCTTGATAAGTAGCGAAAAACGGCAAAAAAATTTATATGTTTGGAGGAAGAGGAATGGTTACAGTAGCTTGGGAAGATGTTATAAGCGTAGTCAGCCAGATTGCAGGATATCTGGCGGTAATTGGTATTGCTTTCATTGCCATGATTATAGTTATGGTGGCAGTGAGAAAGGTGAAGAAACATAAGAAGGGATTTATCAGGATGCAGTCATTGATTGCTTTCCTTGCAGTCACGGTCATTACAGTAAATGCGATCTGTCTGGGACCTGAAAGAAACATGATTACGGCGGCAATGGCAGAAATGGGAACTTTATCAGAGGAGACGATCAACAATTCCAGAGACATTATTGAACGGACGGCAGAAGAAGGAATTGTAATGTTGAAAAATGATGACGGCGCCCTGCCGCTGGAAAAAGGGAACTTAAATGTGTTTGGATGGGCCTCCACCAATCCGGTGTATGGCGGGACCGGTTCAGGTACAGTAGATGCGAGTACGGCTGTCAGCATTTTGGACGGTCTTGAGAATGCGGGATTTACACTGAATACAGAATTGTCTGATATGTACACTGAATATCGGGCAGACAGACCTGTCATTGCAATCAATGATGAAGGACAAGAGTGGACGCTCCCGGAAGTTCCGGCAGAAGATTACAGCGAAGAAATGCTTGCAAATGCGCAGGAATTTTCGGATACAGCTTTGATCGTACTGGCACGTTCCGGCGGAGAAGGTTCGGACTTGCCGCATGACATGGGGGCAGTCATGGACGGTTCCTGGAATGAACCAGGGACAAAATATCTGAACGCAAAATATCAGAACAATTCAGACGAATATGAGGACTACACAGATGGACAGACTTATCTTGAATTAAGCCAGACAGAACGTAATCTGGTTGATATGGTATGCGGCAGATTTGATAATGTTGTCGTTGTTTATAATGGTTCTAATACATTAGAAATGGGATGGGTAGACGAGTATGAGCAGATTAATGGGGTACTGACCATTCCGGGAGCAGGAGCAACAGGATTTAACGCATTGGGAAGCATCTTAGCAGGCGAGGTAAATCCTTCTGGTAAGACAGCGGATACATGGGTGTACGATCTGACAGCAACACCGTATTTCAATAACATCGGTCACATGGCTTATACAAATGTAGACGACGTTGTGGCCGCGGCAAAAGAGGCATGGGATGCAGCAGACGGTGTGGCAGGGTTTGTAAATTATGTGGAGAACATCTACGTAGGTTACCGTTTCTATGAAACAGCGGCAGAAGAAGGTGTTATTAATTATGACGAAACGGTTCAGTATCCTTTCGGGTATGGATTGTCTTATACTACATTTACGCAGGAAATGGGAGAACTTCAGGCTGCAGACGGAACCATTTCTGTGGATGTAACAGTGACAAATACGGGAGATACAGCCGGAAAAGATGTTGTGGAAATCTATTATAATCCTCCGTATACAAATGGCGGAATTGAAAAAGCATCTGTGAATTTGATTGCAATGGACAAGACGGATATGCTAGAGCCGGGAGAAAGCCAGACTTTAACACTTTCATTTACAGAAGAGGAAATGGCAGCGTATGATACATATAGAAATGGCTGCTATGTGCTGGAAGCAGGCACTTATGAAATCAGTTTGAGAACAGATTCTCATACTGTAGTTACTGAACAGGACTATACGGTGTCAGAAGAGATTGTTTATGGCGAAGGAAATGCACGTTCCGATGATGAGATAGCGGCAGTGAATCAGCTTCAGTCAGCAGAAGGAACCGGGGAGTATTTATCACGTGCAGATAGATTTGCGAATCTTGCATCAGCAATAGCAGCGCCTGGTGAAGAGGAACATGAAATCCAGACAGAACTTCTGGCGACGGGTACTTATGATCCGACTGTCTATAACAATGAAGATGATGAAATGCCGACAACCGAAGCAGAAAACGATATCGAATTGTTTGATTTAAGAGGCGCAGATTATGATGACGGGCGTTGGGAAGAACTTCTGGATAATTTAAGTATAGATGATATGAAAAATCTGATTGCTTATGGAGGCTTCCAGACGGTGGCGGTAGATTCTGTTGGAAAAGTAGCCACCTATGATACAGACGGACCGGCAGGAATCAATTACTTCCTGACAAGTTCTTTTGGTACTGGATATTGTTCAGAACTGCTGATCGCACAGACATGGAATGAAGAACTTTCAAGGGAAATTGCTCTAGGTATTACAGATGAAGCGGTAGAGTTTGGGTTTGCGGGATGGTATGGACCTGCTATGAACCTGCACCGTTCTGCATTTGGAGGAAGAAATTTTGAATATTATTCCGAAGATCCATACTTAAGCAGTGTAATGGCAATGGCTGCCTGTGACGGAGCTTATGAGAACGGGGTATATCCATATATTAAACACTTTGCGTTTAATGAGCAGGAAACAAATCGAAACGCTATGCTGTGTACATGGCTGACAGAACAGTCGGCAAGAGAATTATACCTGAAACCGTTTGAGGCCTGTGTAAAAGCAAATGAAGGAGAAGCGCTGGCAGTAATGTCCTGTTTCAACTTTATCGGAAACGAGTGGGGAGGAGGTTACGCGCCTCTTATGAATACGGTCCTTCGTGATGAATGGGGCTTTCGAGGTATGGTTCTGTCAGATTATTTTGGAGATTACGGTTACATGGATGCCGACAGAGCGATTAGAGGCGGTACGGACAGTATGCTTGGGACAACGGGCGGAAGAGCGATCGTAGATGATGAAAGTGCAACTTCCGTACTGGCAATGCGCCAGGCTGCTAAAAACATTATGTATACCGTAGTAAACAGTGTGGCATATGAAGATTATACGGGCAATCAGCTTCCAAAATGGATCGCAGTTACCTATGGTATCGATGCAGGAATCGCAGCGCTCTTAATTGCATGGGAAATCTTGTCGGTACTAAGATACCGTAAGAAAATACGAGAAAATGCAGAAGTTATTGTAGAAGAAGAATAATAAGAAATAAACAGGAAGGATTTGCAAAACTCACTGCACAGCTTATGTGCCAGATTATTTTTAAGTGAGTCGGCCTGAGCTCCCATGTCAACTACAAATTAATTTCTTACAAAAATGT
>DAVZID010000085.1:0-10045 GCA_052273485.1 Lachnospiraceae bacterium | reverse complement strand
CAGCAGTGCTACCACCAAGAACACCATTAAGTAAGTACCGGGAATTGCTGCCGGACAAATGGAAACAAAAAAATATCGCTCAAGGATAAAAACTTGAGCGATATTTTTTTGACGTGTATATACTAGCATTGCGGATACGCTTATTAAGCCACGGATATTTGCAACTGTGCCGTATTCGATGTACCATGACGGAGTAAAGCTTGTCGTGAGAAGTCAGCAGAGGTCATAGCGTGGGAGGTCGGAAAATGTGAAAGTAGGAGGTAAATGCCTTTTATGAATAACATTTATCTCCTACCCAATTTGTTGATTTCCGAAACAGCATTAGGAATGCTTTTTGCGGTAAATGCGTTTAATCCATAAATAATAACCCGTCAGTGGCAGGCTGGCTCCCAATAAGGCTGCGAGAAACCATAGAATGCGGGTAAGCATTCCTCCCCAGCTTCCCACATGTACTGAATAAATCCAACCGCGTATTTTACTGGAGTTATCCATTTCTGCGTAACGGGAAACACAGGTAATCTTCCCGGTATGGGAGTCGAAGGCATAGCTATCCTCTCCCCTTATGTTGCCGAAAAAGTTGGAAGACACACTGGCCGAGCCGTCGGACACGCTGATTTGCTTGCAGCCGGGATTTTCTTTAGCCAATTCTTCGTACACTTGCTGCCAATAGACAAAAGAGAGGGAATTGCTGTGCAGGGCATCACCTTTCCAGTCATGTTCTTTACCGCCTTTCCTGTCATGCTCTTTACCACCTTTCCATCCGTTTTCTTTCTTACCTTTCTCTATATTCACGGTTGCGTGTCCGTGATTTGTGTAGGAAGGCGCATCAACTCCGAAAACTGAGTAAAAGGCCGAGCGATACCAACCGAAAGACCAGGTAAGTCCGGTCAATGCCATGACCAGTACAAGCAAAAGCGCATACATGCCGCCGGCCACATGCAAGCCGTACCAGAAGCGGGCGGTCCCTTTTCGTGCAGTTATCTTCAGACTGTTTTTCAACGCTTTCCATGTACGCGGCCACCAGATGACGATGCCGGATATCAGGACAAAAACGAACATCAGGGTACTGACGCCTACAATCAACTTACCCCAGAATATGCCGTCTCCTGTAGGACGGCTGCCCAACAGCCACCTGTGCAGGAAAAACATGGTTTTGAAAAACGGAGAACGCTGGTATTTGCCCTTTATCTCGCCCGTATATTGGTCTATATAGGCGGAAGCCCGTTCGGGCTTGGAAAGGTTCACCTGATAGGATTTTCTCGGGTCAGAAAAGACAGTAATCCCTGTTATGCTCACATCTTCGGGCAATGTTTTAGCCACCTTCGAGGCCAATTTATCCATCGGTAGAGGTTTGCCGTCCGTTTTCTCCACGTAGTAAAGACTTCGGTGTGTCAGTTGCATGATTTCACCCTCAAATACGAGCATAGCACCCGAAAAGCAGATTAACGTAATAATCAGCCCGAAAGGAACGGAGAGCCAAAGATGTATGTTTCTAAATACTTTTTTCATAATTTCTTTATTGATTAAAGGCTGCATCATCGTTGGTGTATCCTTGTCATTTCCACCTAATATAGTATTCTATAATAGGCGGAAATGAAAGATTTTTATTTCAGAATGGTGATTGCCTTGAGCAGTTCCGTATCCTTAAAAGTCATTCCCGGAGTTGCAACACCGTCCGCCCCGATGACATAGATAGTCGGAATTACTGTAGCCGATTCTCCGCTACCACTGCCGTGCATACTGCTGGCTCCACTGACCGGAACATAAATCTTGCCATCATAATTGTCGGGGAAACCGATGCTGATGGAAGAGGGATCTTCTGGGAAGCCGGTCACCCATTTGAAAGACTGGTTCTTCATGTTCACAACGGCCATTTTGCCGGAGGTGCTCATATTTGCCACCGCTCCTTTTTCAGGAAAACATTCGAGCAGAAAATCATCGCCGCCGATGTGGTACACCTTGCGGAAGCGGTAGCCACCTGACTTTTCACCAATATTAAAATGATAGCTCTTGTCGAACTCCTTGCTTCCCTTGGCAATTTTCAGAGCGCCTACATGATCGTCGTTGGCCGATTGTCCGGAGAATACGTAAATGTTTCCTTCATCGTCCGCGGCGGCCTGCGCATAACGTACACTGCGCTGTGCTCCGTAAGAGGCTCCGATACGGTCGTCATAAATGACAGAAGTTACATTCAGGTCATAATCGGCAAACGCTACAGCGGCAGAATCCCGGTTGGAATAATACAGTGACATAACCACTTCGTTGTTACCATGGTCAATGATTTTAGTAATAGCCGGCATGGTACCATCGATGGCGTATTTTTCCGTAAAATCTGCAATATATCGATTGTCTCCGGCAGTGTTGTCGTCAGATCTTGACACCCGCATCACATACGGGTTACTGATTTGTGCGGCATAAGAATAGTTTCCGAATGTACCGGTGTTGCCGAAATTCTCTACAGTAATGGCACTACCGATTTCAGTCATCTTGTCACCGTCCAGCTTATAGCTTCTCAAACCGGCTCCTCCTAATGTGATGGCTCCACGACCATAGATATATCCCGTAAAGGTTTCCGTATCAGCATTCCATGAAACCTGCGTGAAAGCATCCGGGGCTTTCACGACATTCTCTCCACCCACAATCTGCACGTCTTGTGTCGTTTGTGTCAGGTCCGTGAACACTTTTAAATAGGCAGGGCTTTGCAAATCCAAAGCCTTGTCGGAAGAGATAATCACAAATTTTGCTGTCGTCGGCTCGTTACCATCTCCTTGTTCTGTCGGATCTGTTACCGAGTCATCATTGTTACATGCAGTTGCGAAAAAGCCCAAAGCCAAGGCAAATACCGCATACTTAAAGATTTTAACTATTTCCATTTTTTCTTTTATTTGTTTAAATGTTAAAAATATAATGGTTTACTCTGATTTCAGATGTCCTATGGCGCGTATCTCGCTTACCCCGTGTATCGTAATTCCCTCGGTCGCCACGCCGGTGTCCGGGTCTATCATGTAAATGGTCGCGTCCTTTCCCATTTCGGTGATAGGCATGTAAAGTTTGCCGTTGTCAAACAAGGGGATACAACCCGAATACTGTCCGGAAATGATTTTATTCTTGTCCGGCACTCCGGTTACCCAAGTAACAGTCTGTTTCTCCATATCCGCAATGGCATACTGGGTGCCTGGTGTAATGGTGGAAGACGTCTTGTCACGGTAGATTTCAAGGAAGAATTTATTACCGGTCATGTGCCATACACGACGGAAGCGGTATCCATCTAAATGCTCGTCTAAATTGAACATATATTCCCTGTCGAACTCTGTGGCTCCCGGTTTGATGCGCAGTGCCCCGCTGGGGTTGTTTGTCTTCACGTCGTTATGGGTGTTAACATTGTTATTAGAGAATACATATACGGTCCCGTCATCCGCTTTGCCAATCTGCGACCACACTTGTGAACGGAACTGGCCGGCCGAGTAGCTGATCCGGTTATCCCGGTAGATGCGTTTGATGTTTAAATTCTTATCCATAGCGGCCACCCATACGCTGTCAGGATAAGCCACGTCACCGATGCTGGAGCCGTTTCCCGTTCCCGTCTGTTGGAATCCCGATTCGACCATGCTGGTTAGGAACTCTCCATTTCCCATGTCGATGATTCCGGAGAAGGTCACCTGCTGTCCGGTTCCGGTAATATTCTCCGTCCAGAGTGTTTTCTCGTCCGTTTTTTCAATGTTTTGGTCGATGTCCCAGTATGTGAAGGTGGCTCCATCGTTCCTGCTGTTGTCAGTATTCACCTGTCCTCCCACACTGGTAAGCAGGTAATTCTCAAAAAAACCAAAATTCGTGAAACGGTTACTGATTGTGAACTCAGAAACTTTCTCAAGCGTCTTGTCCGCTTTGAGCCGCAATCCATAGCCAAGACCGCTAAACTGTTGCTGGTAAACCAGCCCGACGGCCAGATTGTTCCTGAATATCCATGTATATTCAGTACTTGGAAGTTCAAACACGTTATCGCTGATATTCAAATCCCCGCCTTCCAAGGTTTCCGCCTGCATGACGTACTCTCGCGAGCCTTGGCTATTCTTGACTGCGATGAAATACTCACCGGTCTTTTGTTCCACCTCTTTGCCTCCTCCGGTATCCTCGGCCGTGCATGAAGACAATGCAAGCAGTGCACCGACCATGAGGAATATGCCCATATTCAAGTCAAACAATATTTTTCTTTTCATTTCCTTTTTGTATTTAAATTAATTATCTATTCTGTCTGAAGAAAAAATAGCGGAACTTCACCGTAAAGCTGCGCCCCGGCTTCTGCAAACTGTAATTGTCGTATAACAGCGAGTTTGTAAAGTTGCGTGCTTCTAGCACGATATTGTAGCGTCCGTCCTGCAGTGAACAGGTCACATTAGCGTCATGGGAAATCTGCTTCGGGATATAACGTTTAGCCCCGTTGCTTTCCCAATCCCAATAGAACTCATGGACATATTGCAGGTTATAACCGAAGGTCAGCGTATTTCTCTCTCCCAACAGTCCGTGGATGTTATAAACGGCATCCACGTTGCTGAACATATAAGGTATGTTCGGTACACGGTCTCCATAGGTAATGGATTGTGAGCCGTAAGAGGTATGCTGTTCTCTGTCTCGCGTGTCCTGATAGGAGAAATTGCCACCTACGCTGAATATATTCTTATAAAAATACCTCACGGTCATGTCTCCTCCCACGCCCCGCACTCTTCCATGATTCTCACTGATACCTATGCCACCGTTCTTGATACTGCGTATGATATAATCTGTTATGTAGCGATAATTGAACCCAGCATCGACGGAAACCGAATGGTCGGTGTTGAAGGCATGTGTATAGGAAACATTGACGTTCACGTTCCGGCTGCTCTCCGGTTTCAGGTCGGAGCTTCCCATCTCAAGATCTCCGTCTCCGAACAATTCCCGGTCGGTCGGTAGACGGTAAGTTTTCTCGAAGGACGCTTTTACCTGCAAATCCCTGTTCAGGTTGTATGTGGCGGCCATCCCGTATCCCAAGGCGTCGTTTGTCTGGGATTGCAGCTCGTATCTGGCGGCTCCGTTCTCGCCTTTGTTCACCGGCCCTTTCACATACGAATGGTAATACTTGCCGAAAGCTATCACGTTCCAGATCTCGCTGGGAAGGAATTTATATGAGAATCCCAGCACATTCTTCTTGTTATACCGTTCCATATAATAGGCGGCCGTATTTTGTCCGGCATTGGCAGCCAGATTGTCCGTTTTACGCTTATAGTCGCTGTACATGTTATTGAGGGAGAAATAATGCCGGTCTGAAAAGTGGTATCTGAGATTAGTCACCACGGAACCGGTTTTCCCGTAAAATTTGGAAAGAGTAGTGTTGCTTTCCCCTTGCGTTTCCTTATTGATATATTCTCCGCTCCAGTAATATGTACGTGCCACGGTATCTATATTGTTGGTCGTCGTCTTGTCATAGCGGGCGGAAACGCTCAAGTCGAGATTCTTGACCAGCAGATTCTTCTTGACGTAGTTCAGCGTGGAGGCTAGGCCTTCCGTCTTTCTATGTTTGCCGCCGAACACAATGGCCATCATATTGGAATTCTGTATTTCCGCATACTCGTGGCTGTAAGTGAATCCCAGCAGCAGACGGTCAGCCCACGGCTTGTTCACAACACCAACCTTGGCGACGACCGCCTCATTGTGATAGCCGTCATGGAAACGCCTATACCATTTCTCTTCAGAATCTCCACGATTACTGTCATTGGTCTTTACCTTGTAGTCATTGTCCGAATAGTTCTGGTAGGCATTCACTTGCACGGTAAATCCGTTTTTTGCCGTATGACCAAAACTTACGTTGGATTTATGGGTGTTGAATGAGCCGTAAGAATAGGAGGCGTCCACGAACGTGTTTGATGAAGTGTTCGTCACGATGTTGATGGCTCCTCCCAATGCGTCGCCGCCGAAATCCACCGGTACGACGCCTTTATAAACTTCCACTTGTTTGGCAAGGCTGGCGGGAATGTTGTTTATCTGAAAGGAAGAGCCAGCCCCTTCCAACGGAACCCCGTCCATGAAAACCTTTACATGCTTGCCGGTGAAGCCGTTCAGATTGATTTGTGCGGCAGACCCCACACCGCCTTCTTCTCGGATTTTCACTCCGGATATTTTATCGAGGACATGCCCCAAATCGAGTGAGGTATTGAAAAGTTTTTTGGTATCTACCGCCACCACATTAAAGGCGGACTTATTGACCCTGTCTACCATACTTCCGGCCACAACAACCTCGTTCAGTTGCTCCACGGAGGGGGTAAGTGTGACATTCAGTTTGAGACGGGAGTTTTTCATAAGCGTGACGACCTGTTCCGCAGTCTGATAGCCGATGGCTGATACGACGAGTGTATATTTGCCGGCTGGAGCATTCAGGTGATAAATACCTTCCTCGTTGGTACTACCTCCGTAGGACGTACCTTTTAGATATATGGTGGCAAATTCCACAATTCCCGCTTTTTTGTCTGTCGACAGGACCTTTCCAGAAATCATGGACATCTGGTTCATTTGTTGGCCGTAAACCGATATGGTCATCAGAAATAAAATCAGAATATTCGATATAAAAAACAATCTCCTCATCTTAATATTCATTAAATACTTATGCTTAGAATAACCTGTTGTCGGAATTAATTTAGTGCATACTTAATTCTGCCAATGGGCTTGTCGCTAATGAAGTTTACGTATTGCAGAATGGTAAGTGCACTAATTTTGCCAATGATTCTGGCAAACAAACCATTCGTTATTTTCGCGTAGTTCCTGATGACCAAGAACTGGTCTGTAAGTTGTGAGAATATTGTCTCAATCAGCTTCGCACGCTCATGTGACTTGATTCTCACTTTTGCCTCGTGTTTCTCAAAACCAACTGATGAAAAGACTATCGTATAATCACCGGCAGGAGCAGATATGTGATACAGTCCTTTTTCATTGGTAGAACAGGATAGCGTAGTGCCCTTTAGAAACACCGTTGCATAATCCACCGGTTCACCATCAAGAGATAGAACCTTACCTGAAATCATACCGCTTTCACCAGCTGCATAAGATATTACCGCCGTTGAAAACATCGTAATAAAGCACACTAAATATTTCTTCCAAATTGCCATGAAATTATCTGTTTTTGACTGCAAAGTTAGGAAATTTAATCAAGTCCTGCAATACCTATAATTAGGTACCTCTTTTGGCAATACGCTGTTATACAGATAGTTACGATCTTCTTGTTTGTGGCTAAAAATGACAGATGACACACAAATGATGGCGAATGTATCTCATCAATCGGGAGTTGCACAAGTCCGAGGACTCCGAGAATCACTATCAAAACCGAAATCACTATCAAAACCGAAATCACGCCTGCAAGAATCGGGCGACCTATGAATGTTTTTTTCTGTCATATTTCTTGTGATTTTAAGGCAAAATTAAGGGATTAAACTATTGATATGGTTATCCGTCTTATTAGAAAATGACTAACGGCACAGATGTGATGGTGAATGTCAAATCATATCATACTCCATTAGCTATAAAAGCATTAACTTTGCATCGTAATTACTAAAACGATACTTTATGAAAAATGTAACGATATATATCGACCTCGTTTTCTGCCTGATTGTGTTGCCTGTCATGGTAATGATATTTCCGGTGGAGCGATGGTTTCACAATTTCCAATGGTATGTGATTACTGTTGGAATTTGGCTTTATGTACTCTATTTCTTGAATAGACTTTTTGCTGTGCCCGCATTATTTGGCACGAGGAAAAGACGATGGGGCGGAGTGACAATGATTTTGTTATCATTCGTGGTTACATATCTTTTGTCGCAAATAAGTCTTTATGTTCCGAAACCGAATATCCACGATGAGGGTATATTGAGAATATTCCCATCTATCCAACAATACCAGCAGGCTGTATGGGCACTCTTCATGATTGTCGAGGCGTTTAGTTTTGCAATAGGATTATTGACACAGGCAAATCTGCAAAAAGCTCGTCGTAGGGCGGTTGAGGCTGAGCGTGACAAGGCAGAGATTGAATTATACAAGGCGCAGATAAAACCGCACTTCATGTTCAATACGCTGAATTCATTATATGGTCTGTTCCTGACTCATAATGATAATGCCTTGGAGTCTTTGGAAAAGTTCATATCCATGCTGCGCTATATCCACACAACCTCAATGTGCGACTTTGTAGCTCTATCGGATGAAGTCGATTACATAAAGCAGTATGTGGTGTTGCAGTCTTTACGGCTCAACGAGATGACTACCGTCAAGATGGATATAGACATTGAGAATGAGAGTCTGCATATACCCCCTATGCTATTGGTGACTTTTGTGGAAAACTGTTTCAAACACGGAATATCCCCTGTTGAAGAAAGCGAAATTTCTATAATGCTTACAGAACGCAGTGGTAATTTGATATTCTCGACAGTAAACAGGATATTCCCAGTGAAACGTATCGGTGAGCACATGGGTATTGAGAACTGTCGCAAACGGCTTGAACTTCTTTATCCCGGAAAGCATGTTATGGATAACAACAGTGACGGGAAATTCTATCGTGTAAAACTCTGTATGGATTTGTCAGTATGATTAAGTGTGTAGCAATAGATGACGAGCCGATTGCTCTGAGCATCATTCAGGAATATTGCAATAGATATGGCGGGGTTGAACTCAAAAGTTTTACCTCTCCCATAGTCGGCATGGAATATATCCGCACGACCAAGCCGGATATAGTTTTTCTTGATATTGAAATGAATTCCCACAATGGAGTGGCATTGGCAAAGGATCTACCGGAAGGTACGTGTCTGATTTTTACTACTGCATACGCCAACTATGCCCTTGACGGTTTCAATGTCGATGCTGTAGATTTTCTTCATAAGCCTATTTTCTATCCCCGGTTTGAAAAGGCTATGGAGAAAGCAAAGAAGTATCTTCAAGCGACCAATACGGAAACGTCAGCAGGTATAATCACACTTAAAGCGGAACATAAAAATGTGGTTATAAATCTGAAAGATGTTATTTTGGTGGAGGCGATGGATAACTATGTGAAAATTTATCGTAAGGAATTGCCGACCGTTGTATCGCAGATAACGATGAAGGAAATAGAGTCAATGCTTCCTGACGATACTTTTGTCAGAATTCACAGGTCATATATAATAGCACTGTCTTTTGTGGAGAAGTTCTCCAACAAAACAGTATATCTTCAGGATTTTCCAAGACCGGTTCCAGCCGGAAGAAAGTATATATCGGTATTTAATAATCTAAATGACATAATACAAACAAAATAAATACAACACAATGAAAAAATTTTTAGCAACGATGCTACTCATGGTAGTCGCATCAGTGTCAGCTACAATTTTCGCCGGCACTCCAATCAAACAATCTGAACTGCCCAAAGCAGCACAGTCATTCATCACCAAGTATTTCCCCAAGGATCAAGTCCGCAAAGTGGAGAAAGACAATGGTCGCAGAGGCATTGAATACGAGGTGGATTTCACAAGCGGTGCGGAGGTCGATTTTACCTCTGACGGTAATTGGAAGAAAGTCAAAGCAGCCTGTGGCACTTCTGTTCCCTCAGCGATAGTACCCACAGCGATTGCCAAGTATGTGGCTACAAACTTCAAAGGACAGACTATTGTGGAGATTTCACGCAAACGTGGTGGCTATGAAGTAGAACTTTCCAATGGCTCTGAACTTAAACTGACCGAAGATGCCAAGCCTATGCAGCCCCGTCAGGTAGGTAGAGGCCTGCGCAGATAACAACCCCTTCTCATACCTTTTATAGTGGCGGAGAAAATTGATATTCTTCGCCATTATTTATTGATTTTCAGTTGCTTTTGTCGGTTGTTTATATTGCCGATGAAGTAAAATGTTGCAATTGGATTACATGTATTTGACGATTTTTTTGTAATTTTACAGTGTCGTTTACAAAGAGCGATGAGTAAATGACTATATTTGATATTGTAATACGCGAGTCAAAATCGCACGTTCAGAACTACGCTTTCAAGGAGAATTGGAAGAGTACGGCAGGTTA
>DAVZID010000084.1:0-10085 GCA_052273485.1 Lachnospiraceae bacterium | reverse complement strand
AAAACCTAATCGTGCAAGCACGAACGGCTTTTGGAGCTTTTGACCCTGGTATCATGATATTGCGATAACCTTCTGGGGTGAATCCCTTCCTTGAACTTTTGCACAAAATATGGTATGATGCAACAGGACTCAAAAGTACAAAACTAGAACAAAATCAGGGAAAGAAAGGAGCGGCGCTCATGCGGTATTCAGATGAAGTGATAGAGGAAGTACGTGCAAGAAACGACGTAGTCGATGTAATCGGAGGATACATTCATCTGCAGAAAAAAGGCAGCAACTACTTCGGCCTATGCCCGTTTCATAACGAAAAGTCACCGTCCTTCTCCGTATCCCCACAGAAGCAGATGTATTACTGCTTCGGCTGCGGAAAGGGTGGAAACGTCATCACCTTTGTCATGGACTATGAAAATGAAAGCTTTCAGGAGGCGGTTGCAACGTTGGCAGACAGAGCTGGAATCGAGCTGCCGCAGGAGGAAGAAAGCGAAGAGAGCAGAAGACAAGCAGATTACAGAAGTATTTTGTTTGCAATACAAAAAGAAGCAGCACGGTATTTTTACCATCAGCTGATGAGCGAAAACGGAAAACGGGGCTACGAATATTTCCGCAGCCGTGGACTTTCCGATGAGACGATTAAAAATTTTGGCCTGGGCTATGCCAATCCATACCCGGATGATTTATACCGGTTTCTGCGTCAGAAAGGCTTTTCGGATGCACAATTAAAAGATTCTGGTCTGGTAAAAATCGAGGAAAAGGGTTGTTACGATAAATTCTGGAACCGCGTTATGTTCCCAATCATGGATTTAAATAATAAAGTCATCGGTTTTGGTGGCCGTGTCATGGGTGAGGGCGAGCCAAAATATTTGAACTCACCGGAGACCCCGATCTTTGAAAAGAGCCGTAACCTTTACGGTATGCATGTTGCCAAGCGAAATCGTAAGCCCTACTTTTTAATCTGTGAGGGCTACATGGATGTCATCAGTCTTCATCAGGCAGGTTTTACGAACGCGGTAGCAGCGCTTGGCACCGCCTTTACGGTACAGCATGGACTGCTGTTAAAGCGTTATACAAAAGAAGTTGTGCTGACCTTCGACAGTGATGGCGCAGGAATTAAGGCAGCACTTCGTGCAATTCCAATCTTAAAGGAGGCAGGACTTTCGGCACGCGTACTGACAATGAAGCCATACAAGGACCCAGACGAATTCATTAAAAATATGGGAGCAGAGGCATACCAAAAGCGCATCGACGAGGCAGTTCCATCCTTTATGTTTGAGATTCAGGTGCTGCGCGATGGGTATGATTTTTCTGATCCAAGCAAAAAGACGGAATTTTTCGAGGAGGCTGCAAATAAGCTTCGCACCTTTCAGGATCCGCTCGAGCGAAACAATTATATCGAGGCTGTTTCTAGAACCTACGGTATGGATTACCAGATTTTAAAGCAAAAAGTTGAGGAACATGCGTATACCGGTTATGTGCAGGCTGCAAAACAGGAGCGAAAAGAAACACAAAAGAAACGTGAGAAGGATGAAGGGTTAAAAGCAGCACAGCGCCTGCTTTTGACATGGCTTAGCGAGTATCCGGACAAATTTAGTCCGTTAGCGGATATCATCACACCAGAAGATTTTTCGGATTCTCTCTATCAAGAGGTTGCTCGGATTTTGTATCGCCAAATCGAGCAGGGAAAGGTGAGCCCAGCAGAGCTTCTTACGAATTTTATCGAAGATGAAAGCCAATATCAGGAAGTTGCGAAAATCTTTAACGCAGAGCAGGTTCAGGATGCATCCGGCTTAGAAAAAACAAGAGGCATTCGTGAATGTGTGATTCGCTTAAAGCGTCACAGCCTGCAAAAAGAAGCTGAGACGACAGACGATATCAAGCGTCTTCAGGAGGTAATGGAAGCATTAAAAGGGTTGGATCACCTGAATATATCTTTTTAATAGGGCAACAATATAGTCAGACATCATAACGATTCAAACAAAACGCCTGCGGGCAGAATGAAGGCAGACATGGGAATGAAGCAGTTAGAATCTGACAAAAGAATAGAGGAATTGATTCGTCTGGGAAAGACACAGGGAGGTTTTCTAAAGCTTTCCCAGGTTGCAGAAACGATTCCAGAAGCCATGCGCACCGAAGAAGGACTAAACCGTGTTGTGGAGTTTCTCGGGCGCAGCCTGATCGCGGTCGGTCAGGAAGAAGAAACGGAACTTGATACACAATTTGATGCACCGTTAGACAACTCCTCTTACGACGAGGACGAACCGATCAAGCTGTATATGAAAGATATTGGAAAGGTGCCACTTTTGGATGCAAAGGAGGAAACCGAACTTGCAAGGCGAGCGTCCCTTGGGGACGAAGAGGCAAGGCGACAGCTTGCAGAGGCAAATTTGCGTCTTGTCGTCAGTGTGGCCAAGCATTACAATGGATGTGGACTTCCGCTTCTCGACTTGATTCAGGAGGGAAATCTTGGCCTTATGAAGGCCGTTGAAAAATTTGATTACACAAAAGGCTATAAGTTTTCAACGTACGCGACTTGGTGGATTCGTCAAGCTGTCACGCGTGCGATTGCCGATCAGTCCAGAACAATTCGCATTCCGGTTCATATGGTGGAAAATATGAATCGAATCATTCGAAAATCGCGCAGTATGGTGCAGGAGCTTGGACGAGAACCAAGTATTCAGGAAGTGGCGGATGCACTTAAACTTCCAGTGGAAAAAGTAAGCGATGCGATTCGGATGAATATGGAACCGGTGTCGCTTGAGATGCCAGTTGGGGAAGAGGAAGAGACACATCTAGGCGATTTTATTCAGGATTATGGGTCTAAGATTCCACTTGAGGAGACAACAAGAGTCTTATTAAATGAGCAGCTTTCCGAGGCGCTTCACACACTCACGCGCCGGGAAGAGGAGGTGCTTCGCCTTCGCTATGGCCTTACGGACGGCAGAGCGAGGACGCTTGAGGAGGTTGGTCAGATTTTTCATGTAACAAGAGAGCGCATTCGCCAAATTGAGGCCAAGGCACTTCGAAAGCTTAAGCATCCGACAAGAAGTCGAAAATTAAGAGATTACTTGGAAGAATAGAAGGGGCAAAAAGTTAGAAAATATTTCAGTGTGAAGGATTTATATTGACTTTTTGAACTGATTACAATAATAGAGAGGAAAGAAAGGATCGTTATGAAATTATCAAAGAGACTGGAAACAGTGGCATCCATGGTGACAAAAGGAAATCGTGCAGCGGATGTCGGCTGTGACCATGGTTTTGTGCCGATTTTTCTTGTGAAATCCGGTATTTCGCCGTCCGCTGTGGCGGCGGATGTGCGGCCGGGTCCGCTTTCACGCGCAAAGGAGCATATAAAAGAGCATGGATTAGAGAAAACGATACAGACGAGACTGTCCGATGGCTTAGCAAACATAAAGCCTGGTGAGGCTGATTCTCTAGTGATGTCTGGCATTGGCGGCATTTTGATGGTGCGCCTGCTAACGGATGGCTGTGAGACAGCAAAGAGCTTTCGAGAGTTAATTCTTTCACCCCAGTCAGAGCTGGCAGATGTGCGCCGTTACCTTGTTGCAAATGGCTATTTTATTGAATACGAGCATATGCTGTGTGATGAGGGCAAGTTCTATTTTGTTTTCCATGTCATTATAAAAAAGGACGAGCGCGATTGGGCTGAGGACGAATACCGTTATGGCAAGGAGATTTGCGCAGAAGATCAGGACACATTCCAGGCATATCTGGAAAAAGAAACGAGACAATATGAGCAGATTTTAGAGAAAATGAAACAGGCACCACAAAACGACCGTGCAGTGCAGCGCATTGCGCAGCTGCAGAGAGACATTGCCTGTGTAGAAAAACGACAAGGTAGAATTTCAGAAAAAGAAAATGTTACAGGAGGCTTTACATACTATGAAATGCAGTGATATTGAAAAACAGCTGGAGCTGTTTGTCCCAAAGGGAATAACCGCAGCTGAAAAGGAAAATACAGGACTGATCGTAGGCAGAAGCGACAAAAATATTTCAACGATTGTCGTTGCATATCGTATTGATCAGGAAACGGTTGACTATGCCGTATCCGCACAGGCCGATATGATTATCACCCGTGAACCGGTGATCAAAGAACCTATTTTTACAATCGGAAGCGACAGCTATCAGGGACGCCTTTTGTTACAGCTGCTGCGTTATGATATTGCGTGCTATGCAACAGGCAGCAGCTTTGATCTGTGCAAGGGTGGAACAGCGGACTGGATTGCATCAAAGCTTGACTTGTCTGGTATTTACGTTACAGAACCAAAAGCAGAATATACCGGCATAAACGAACAGTCTTGTCAAAGTGGTGCAGGCCGTATCGGTCATTACAAAAAGAAAAAAACACTTGAGGAAATCGTAAACCGCGTCTGCGATGAATTTTCGTTAGAGGCAGTTCGCGCCTATATTTCAAAAGAAGAAGATGGACTGGCGTTTTCCGATGTGGCAGTGGTCGTATGGGCGGACGAAGCGAGTATGGATGCAGCAATGGAGCGCGGTGTGCAGCTGATTGTCACCTGCGGAGTAAGTAGTCAGGATGCGATGAAGGCATGCAGTGAGCATCGTGCTGTCATTGAACTATCTGGCGAGACCGCAGAGGATATTTTTATGGATTGTGTCGAACAATATTTATCTGAGGTTTTAAGTTCTTCCATCGAAATATTGACGGTGCCGACAAGAAGAAAGTGCAGGTTCTTAACACCGGGAAAGGAGTAAGAATGATAACAGTTTATTACAATGGGAAGCCGCATCAATATGCAGATAGTACAAAGTATTTGGAATTAGCAAGGAGCGTGCAGTCTGAGTTTGACCATGAAATTGTGTTGGCATCGGTAAATGGCAAGCTTCAGGAATTGTGGAAATATATGAAGGATGGGGCAGAGGTGACGTTTCTTACGACACAGAGTCAGGCAGGAATCATGGCTTATCGAAGAAGCGTGGTATTGTTGTTATTAAAGGCACTGTCAGATAGCATCCCAAAGGAGCGTATTGGGCACAATCAGGTAAAGGTAGATTTTTCATTAAGCAAGGGCTTGTTCTGTCATTTTGACAAGGGCCTTGTGCTAAATGAAGACGAATTAAAACAAGTGCAGTCTACGATGGAAGCGCTAAGAGATGCCAATTATCCGATTGAAAAATACAGCATTAGCACCGATGCGGCGATTGAGCAGTTTGGAAAAACAGGAATGTCCGATAAGGAAAGATTGTTTCGTTTTCGTCGTGCCTCCAAGGTGAATATTTATTCATTGGGTGGCTTTGAAGATTATTATTATGGATATATGGTGCCGTCAACTGGTTATTTAAAGTATTTTAAGCTGTATCCGTATGAGGATGGCTTTGTGCTTCAGATGCCAGTCAAGGAAGCGCCAGAGGCTATTCCAGAGTTTGAGCCACAGCATAAGCTCTTTAAGGTGATGCGAGAGAGTGGAAAGTGGGGCGAGGAGCTTGGCGTTGCAACGGTAGGCGAGTTAAATGAGCTAATTACCGGAAAGACAAACAAGAAATCCTCCTGTCGTGATATCACCGAGTTAATTTTGGTTCAGGAGGCATTGATGGAAAAGCGAATGGCACAGATCGCCGATGCCATTGCGAAAGATTCAAAAAAGAAATTAGTGCTGATCGCGGGTCCGTCCTCCTCTGGAAAAACGACCTTTAGCTATCGCCTTTCCGTGCAGCTAAAGGCGGCCGGCCTTCGTCCGCATCCGATCGGTGTGGACAATTATTTTGTTGACCGCGAGAAGAGTCCGAAGGATGCAGACGGTAATTACAATTATGAGGATTTGGAGTGCATTGACGTGGCACAGTTTAATCAGGATATGGAAGATTTGCTTGAGGGAAAGACCGTTTCCATGCCGTCCTATAATTTTGTTACCGGACATCGCGAATACCGTGGCGATTTTCTAAAGCTTGGCCCGGAAGATATTCTTGTAATCGAGGGCATTCACTGCCTAAACGAGAAGCTGTATCCGTCGCTTCCAAAAGAAAATATTTTCCGTATCTATATCAGTGCATTGACTCAGCTAAACATTGATGAGCATAACCGTATTCCAACGACCGATGGCCGCCTGATCCGTCGTATGGTACGCGATGCCAGAACAAGAGGTGCATCCGCAAAGGATACGATTGCAATGTGGAACAGTGTGCGAAAGGGTGAGGAGAAAAATATCTTCCCGTATCAGGAGACGGCAGATGTTGTGTTTAACTCGGCATTAATCTATGAGCTTGCCGTATTAAAGCCATATGCAGAGCCGCTTTTGTTTGGTATTGATCGCAGTGCACCAGAGTATGCAGAGGCAAAACGCCTGTTAAAGTTCTTCGACTATTTTGTCGGAATCGACAGTCAGAAGATTCCGATCAATTCGGTTTTGCGAGAATTTATCGGCGGAAGTTGCTTCAATGTGTGATAGTAGAGCATCCCGGAAGTTTACCACATAAGCGAAAAAAATCCCGAAAGCAATTGTGCCTTCGGGATTTTTTATACATAGTTTGACCAGAACGATAAGCCGGGTTATGTCTGGAGTGATCATCTATCTAGTCTTGATGTTGCCACCAAGCTCAAGCGACCTACCCGAAAGCCGGCGGGCAACCGTATGCTTTCTGTTCGGTCTTGCTTCGAATGGGGTTTACACAGCCTTCTCTGTTACCAGACAAGCGGTAGTCTCTTACACTGCCTTTTCACCCTTACCCTTGCGGGCGGTTGTTTTCTGTTGCACTTTCCTGGGAGTCACCTCCACCGGACGTTATCCGGCATCCTGCCCTATGAAGCCCGGACTTTCCTCACCTGCAGCCTTTCGTTTCTGCAGCCGCGATCACTTGTCCTGCTCAAACCATGCCTAACTATTCTATCACATTTTTCAAATTTGTAAAGTGCTTTTTTACAGTTTACGGGGAAATATTGTAACCTAGATTAGCGGTGAACTGTTTTAATCTGTTTTTTGCTTTCGGTAGCTGCCGGGGGTACAGCCCATCTGTTGGCGAAAGGCATAAGAAAAATGTTCCGGGGATGAGTAACCGGTCCGTTCGGCAATCTCACCGAGAGAGCAAGACGTTGTTTTTAAGAGGATGCAAGCTGCGCTGATGCGCGCCTGTGTCCTTTTTTTCTGAAATGTGGTGCCATATTGCTTTTGAATTAGGCGCTGTAATTGACGGATGGATAGATGGGTGGCGGCTGCCAAATCGGATAGTGTGATGGTTCGATAATTATTTAAAAAAGCTTCTTCAATGGCAAGTGGAGACAGCGCATTTTGCAGCAAATTTGTTTGATCATGATTTGTCTGCTTTCGATGTACATCTTTTGTACAATTTAATTGAGCCACTTCATTTCGGGTTAGTTGACTTTGAGGCTGTGGCATAGCAGGTGCATTCGGATTCGTCTGATAGCAGCGCACAAGAAGGCAAAAGAGCTGCATAAACAAGCCGGACATGTAGGCCATGTGACCAACAGCGTTAGGATCAGCCGCTTCCAAGAAGATTTGCTTCATAATTGGAAGGATGCCTGAAGTATCGGATCCAATCCAACAGGTTTGCTGCAGAAAAGATGCTATTACATGCGGATTTGGATAGGAGAGTGTGTCAGAATGCGGTTCGGATGGTGTGAGAAGCTGTATGTAGACACACATTTCTGCCATTGGGTGAGACAAATCGGGTGTCTGCTCATGAAAAATATGAGGACCAGTCACATATACGCTGCCCGCTGTGACAGGAAAGCGTGTATCATCCAAGAGTACACTCCCAGCACCATCGGTGACGCAGTGAATTTCGTAGCAGCCCTTTGCATGGCTATGTCCTGGAATCACATGGTTAATAATACCGTCCGAGAGCATAGACACACGAAAAACTGTTTTGTCAATTGTAAAAGAATAAGAAAGCTCGTTTAAATGCATAAAAATCCCCTTAAAAATTAGTTGTATAAAGTTGCATAAGATTACATAAAATGGTAGTTAGATTTGCTTATTTGTTTCTATCAAATTGGGTGCAGTATCACCTTTACTAGTATGGCAAAGTAGAGAAGTGGTGTCAAGAAAAAATTCAAAAATGCGACAAAACTATCGAAAACATGTCACGACACTGTCTTGAAAGTACGTGTTACTTTTTCTATAATGCAGGTAAAAAGAGCCAGCGTATGAGGGCAAGAAGGAGGCGTGTTTTATGTATGATATGACACCATATTTAAAGAAAATTGACGAAGTGATTGAGAAAGGACCATATAAAGATACATGGGAATCTCTGTCACAGTATCACACACCGGACTGGTACCAGAAGAAAAAGTTTGGAATTTTTATTCACTGGGGCATTTACAGCGTGCCGGCATTTGGAAATGAGTGGTATTCCCGCAATATGTATATCCAGGGGTCTCCGGAGTATGAGCACCATATCAAGACCTATGGAAAGCAAAGCGAGTTTGGCTACAAGGATTTTATTCCAATGTTTACTGCGGATAAGTTTGATCCAGATGCATGGGCATCTTTGTTTGAGGAAGCTGGAGCACAGTATGTTGTTCCAGTTGCCGAGCATCATGATGGATTTCAGATGTATAAGAGTGAAATTTCCCGCTGGAATGCATATGAGATGGGACCAAAGCGCGATGTGTTAGGTGAACTTGGACGAAGTTGCAATGCAAAGGGAATGAGAATGGGTGCATCCACACATCGTATCGAGCATTGGTTCTTTATGGGACATGGAAAAGAATTTGATAGTGATATCAAGGATCCGATGGAGCGCGGTGATTTTTACTGGCCAGCAATGAAAGAAGCAGATCATCATGATATTAACAGTACACCGACGCCGACCAAGGAATTTTTGGAAGATTGGCTAGTACGTACCTGTGAGATTATTGATCGTTATCATCCACAGATTCTGTATTTTGACTGGTGGATTCAGCATGCATCCGCAAAGCCATATTTAAAGAAGCTTGCTGCGTATTATTATAATCGTGCGGCAGAGTGGGGAACCGGAGCGGTCATCAACTATAAGCATGATGCGTTCTTGTTTGGAACAGCAGTTCCGGATGTTGAGAGAGGACAGTTTGCAGAGGTAAAGCCGTATCTGTGGCAGACCGATACCGCGATTGCACTCAATTCCTGGTGCTATACCGAGAACAACCAATTTAAAAATCCGACGGATCTGATCTGCGATTTGGTCGACATTGTCAGCAAAAATGGACGTATGCTCTTAAATGTCGGACCAAAATCCGATGGAACGATTTCGGAGGAAGATCAGCATGTCTTAAAAGAAATTGGAAGCTGGCTGAAAGTAAATGGAGAGGCGATCTACGATGCACAGATATGGCGTAAGTCAGGAGAGGGTCCAACTGAGATTGTTGAAGGCCAGTTCTCGGATGGTATCAAGAAGAACTTTACTTCACAGGATTTCCGCTTTACGACTGCAAATGGAAAGCTCTATGCGACTGCATTAAAATGCAGTGAGGATCATACGTATTGCATCAAATCACTTGGCATTCAGGATGCAAGCAAGAAAGCAAACTTTAGTGGAATCATTCGTAAGATTGAAGTACTGGGAACGGATGGGGAGCTTGCATGGACGAGAGATGCCGAAGGGCTGCATATTGAGTGCGATGTAGAGAGTGAGAAACCAGTAGTATTCCGTATTACGGTTGACTGATAATTTGAAAGTTTCGAGAAAGGGTGCAAATTTAAGATTTGGTGGGGCAGAGGTATAAGTCTGCCCCCACTTTTTGTCGGTTGTTTTTATTTTGAAATTGGAAAATGAGAGAATGACAGAACTAAACAATGAAGAAACGAATTGATTAGAAACGTATTAAAAAACGCGAAAGCACTTTACTATATAGAAATAATCGAAAAAACTTGAAAAAATTAGAAAAAAACAGTTGACAAAGTGAGGGATGCGTGCTATTATAGCAAAGTCGCTTGTGAGACAGCAAATCAGCACAAAAGAAACTTGAAAAGTTTTGAAAAAAGTGCTTGACAAACTCAGAACAATGTGATAAAGTAATGAACTGTCAGCAAAGAGCACAGATGAGTGCCAAGGCTGAAAGAAAACAAAGAACCTTGATAATTGAACAGTATAACCAACCCTGAAGATTTCTTAAA
>DAVZID010000083.1:0-10124 GCA_052273485.1 Lachnospiraceae bacterium | reverse complement strand
GTGCCATGAAACATATTGGCTTACTTTCGCTTTTCTAATTTATCTTCCTTCTGATGACATCTTAATCCAATCCGGGATACCCTCGGGGAGGCATAAAAAATATAAAAAATACTGACAACTATGTTGACAATCAGCGAAAATTCGACTTTTTTCTCCTATATCCCATATATTATTACATACTTAAAAATCTGTGTCAAGTTCTTTGTTTATTTTTTACAATTTTCATCGTTTTTACCTATTTTTTCTCTCACAAAATCACAAAAATATAGACTTTTTAGTTCTTTTTCAATTTACTTATTCCTCTCTTTTCCTCCCCACCACATTTAACCATTTCTCTCCTCCTCTTCCTTCTCTGACGTCCCCTGTCACAAAACATTCTACCGTCTCCAACCTACTTCCCTTCATCTCTTCCTCTGCCTCTTCCAGCACTTTTCTCCATCCATCTTCCGTCAGATCCGTAAAATACCGGCCTCCAGCTTCCCGTTCTCCCTTTATCGTATCTCCACCATACTTAAAAGAAGCATACAATACACCTCCATCTACTAGCGCAGCTATCAATCTCGCAATTACCTTCGGCAATAGTTCATACGGCACATGTAAAAGCGACGCACATGCCCAAATTCCATCATACACATTCCTTTCATCAATCTCCTCAAACCGTCTGCACTGCACTTCCTGCCCCAAATACTTACTTGCCAGTCTGCATATCTTTTCAGATCCATCCATTGCAACAGCTCGATAACCACCTTCCATAAAAGCTTTGCTGTCGCGTCCACTGCCGCAGCCTGCGTCTAAAATCAAAGCATTTGGCTTCAAATATTGTAAAAACCGCCCCCTTGTCTCACTCATATCTGCATTTCGCGTTCCTTCACAAAATGCAGAGGCATTCTCTTCGTAATAAGAAAGTGTCCTTTTCTCTTTCTCTCTGCTCTCTATTTTCAATTTCAGCTTTCTCCCTTCTTATCCTTATCGCGATATCGCTTCCAGTAATACTCTAACACGCGGTACTGCACAATATCTCTTATTTCATCTGCAAATCTTGTGCCGCCTTCCTGCAGCACAGCCTGCATCTCGTCCTTTAACGCAATTAGATAACCTTCTTTATCTACAAAGAAGCCTTTTCCTGACTGTTTTAAGAAATTTACCGGATTCTTCGTGATAAGCTGCAAATGTTCCTTATCTGTCATATTCTCAAAATCAGCCTTAGTTTTACACTTATTTACATCTTTCCAGTTTGTGCCTGTCTGATAAAATTTCTTCCATGACCTTAACACATCACTTTCCGTCACAGCCATTTTTAAACCATTCTCACTACCACCATCTGCTTCGCAAAAAGCACTCAGCACTGGCATCTTGTAGGACTTCTGCATATTTGTCTGCTCTATTAATTCCAGAAAATCTCCAGCGTCTGTTCCAATCCACTTGCGCTTTTCGTCTTCCAAATCACCATCACCCGTCTCACTACGAAATCTCAGATAATGACGAAACGGATTTTCCTTCTTATTTTTCAAGCAGTACTGATACACACCCTCATCCATATGCATAAAAAATTCCACTCTGGTCGGAACTCTTTGCAACAGTTCCTTTACGCGGCGATACTCCCGCATAACCGCCTGCGATCCCTTTCGGCTTCCTTCCTCCATCCTTCGGAATAAATCAAGTAGCTTCAAATCAAAATCTACAACACAGTCCTGCGGATATGGAAGATTCAGTGCCACATCAGCCGTCGAAACAGCAAAATCAATCTGCTCTCCACTTAGCAAATATGGTGCCAAATTTGCCTGTCTGTAATTTCCGGCAAAATCAAGTACCGTCAGATACTCTTTTCCCGGTGCTTTCCGAAGTCCGCGCCCTAACTGCTGTAAAAAGACAATCGGTGACTCCGTAGGTCGTAAAAACATCACCAAATCGACCAAAGGTATGTCAACGCCTTCATTAAACATATCGACAGAGAACAAGACTTTGACCTCTCCGCTTTCCAGCTTCTTAATAGCCTCTTCCCTGTCTATCCAATAGCTTTTAATTTCTTCTTTTCCTTCAATTTCCTCTTTCCCTACACTACCTTCTCTACCTCTGCTATACACTGCCCTCGCAGCAACACCAGCCTCTGAAAAGAATTTCGCCATATGTTCCGCATGTAACCTTGAGCAGCAAAAGCCAAGTGCGTGCTTTGAGCGATACTTTTGAAAATAGCCGAAAATAAACTGATCTCTCTTTTTATTTTCCAGATAAGCAGCATTCAGTTCCTTCTCCTCATAATGACCTTTCACAAACTTCAAGGCACTATAGTCAACCGTCTCATCCATAATTCCATAATAATGAAACGGGACCAATACGCCTCGATTAACCGCTTCCTTAAGCGTTATCTCATATGGCACCTCAAAATCATATAGCTCATAGACACTTCGGCCATCCATGCGCTCTGGTGTAGCAGTCAAGCCAAGCAAGTACTTCGGCTCGAAAAAGCTTAAAATTCTTCGATACTGATCCGCTGTACTATGGTGACATTCATCCATCACAACGTAGTCAAACGAATCGGAAGTAAAATACGACTTCAGCACTTCATCTCTTCCAAGAGAAGCAACTGATGCAAACAATAAATCAGCATCCGCATCCTTTTTATCTCCTGTAAAAAAGCCATATGAATTGTCTGGCCTTACATTATGAAATGCCTCTGCTGCCTGTCGTAAAATTTCCTCTCGATGCGCAACAAATAAAACACGCTTATATGGCAGCGAATCAAAAGCGGCAAGGTATGTTTTTCCAATACCTGTCGCTGCATGAACAATTCCTTTTTCAGCGCCTTCTTTTCTGCTTTTCTCCAATTCATACAGTGCTTCTATCTGCACACCTCTAGGCTTATACTCTTGTTTTAATCCACTCTGTTTTTCTTCTTCACTCTGCTTTTCATATCTGGCAAGATCCTTAGCCACAGCAGGACGCACCCAGCTTTTTGCATATTTTTTTAACACAGTATCTGTAATCTCAACAGATTTATTATAAAACAGATCCTCGAAGCTTGCATAAAACTGATCAAATGCCTGTTTATCAACTACGCTGCTCAGACAATAGTTCCACTCTATGCCGCTCGTCAGCGCACTTCTTGAAATATTTGATGAACCAATAAACACGCGGCTTTCTTTATCTGCGTGGAAGAAGTATGCCTTTGGGTGAAAAGAACGATGACTGTCTGCATAAAAGCGAAGATCTATCTGATCACCAAGCTCGCTTCTTAACAAATATAAGGCTGAGGGCTGCGTGATTCCAAGATAATTTCCTGTCAGAATGCGGATTGGAACACCTCTTTTTTGTGCCTGTTTTAATTGGGGAAGAAGCATTTTTACACCTGATTCCATTAAAAAAGATACTATTAAGTCTATTCGTTTTGCATATGTCATACTAATTTCCAGCTGCCAAAACAAATATTTTTCTCTTTTCTCGCCTGTGACTACGGCAAGCGAAGCGATATCTTCCATTACTTCCAACTCATTCACATCTATATTCATCTTTTTATCTGCCTTTCCCCGAATTTTCGTCTTTCTTTATCAACAATTTTATCATGTTTATAGTGAATCTTCAAGTTTTTCTCCCTTGCTTTTTCCTCCCTTAAATGTTACACTATTCCTTGTCGCGACTCTAGTTCACGGAGTCAGGTTATGAAAGTCCTTCACCTCCAGTCTTTGCTATAAACATTGGCTTGTCCGTGAACTGCCCCTCAGTCGCCTTTCACCAACTAATGAGAAAGGATTCTCCTATGACCCTTACTACCACCCTTGAGGGCTTTGTACTAAGCATCTCTGCTTTTTTCTCAAATGCCTTTCAAGCTTTCACTACTTTTATACAAAAAACGACTGGTATCTTGCCGGCCGATCTACACCATATCCTACGCTGGACTGGTATATTCCTGCTTGCGTTTCTTCTTTTTTTGATTTTAAAGCGTCTTTACCATCTATGGCTTCCTGGCCATTTTGCCCGCCGTTATGGCATTAGCCGTCTGCCGAAGCATACTATTATTAAGCGTCGTTTTCGTCTGCCACTTACGCGAAATTCTTATGTTCTTCGCTTTCCGTCCTGGCGCTATGCCAATCAGGATAAGACACGTGATCAGAGGCGTAAGGGCAATAAAATCAATTGGAAAAACAGCTGTCTTATGATTGACTCTTATAAGATTTTCATGAAAAACCCTATGCAGATGGTTCGTCTTGTGCGTCATTTGCGTGGGGAGGGCTATGAGATTTTGCCTTGTGCTATTGAGATTGAAAAGAAAAGGCTGCTGCGTAAGAGTGATGACACTTACAGAGGCGGCTCTTCCCACGAGCTTCACAGCCGCTTTCAGGATGATCCGTTTGCGTTTGAGGAATATTGTGCCGCTCTTTTTCGCGCAATGGGCAAACGGGCACGTACAACGCCTCGCACTAATGACGGCGGCTATGATGTTATTGTAAGCGATGATAATGGTCTAAATGGCATTGTTGAATGTAAGTGCTATGCGCCTGACTCTAAGGTTGGACGTCCGCTGCTTCAAAAGCTTGTAGGCGCCTGCATGGCTTATCCGATACGCCTTGACTATCTTATTTTTGTAACGACTAGTGATTTTTCTGAGGAAGCACGGACATTTGCTCATGATTTTCAAAAGCGTGAAAAGATAAATTTTTCACTTATCAATGGTCAGACTTTATCAAATCTTTCTGAAACATATTTATCTGAGTCTTCTTCTAAGAAAAAGATGAAGCGCCCTATTGATGACTGGAAGCAGTGGCAATTGACTACGGCTGACCTAAAAGAATATATTCCGCCTGATTTGTATGATCGCCTTTAAAAAAACAGCCCGGCTTTTGACCGGACTGTTTTTTATTTGTTTTTTCCTGATTGCTGTCTTATTTTTGCATATTCCAGCAGCGGCATCTGTTCTTCCAGTGTACCTTCTACAATAAGATCAAGGTAGCGATAATTTTTTACGCCGTCGTCTCGGCCGCATGTAATGATATAACACTTATCGCTTCCTATACTAAAGTTATCTACGTAGTTTCTTGTGGCTTCGTCTCTTGATACGGCAAATACGTTTGTCACACGATATGTATAGCGTCCTGACTCTGCCGTTAGATAAAAGGCATCGCCAACTTCTACATCTTTTAGACGGTTAAATGACAGATCTTGTGCCGTATGGTTATGGCCATAGATGCACATATGAGTCTCGCCAAGTGTATAATCCGGTCGTGCTGCTGTTACCATCCAGATATCTAAGTCGTAGTTTATCTCTTCCCATGTTCCTGTGTAGACACCTCTTCTTATACCTGCTGTTGGAACCTCAAGCACACACTGGATCGTGCCTTTTGCGTAGTCTGGCGTATAGACAATGCCGTCTCTCATATAATAATTGGCATCCTCATAGTCAAGATCTGAAAAATCGTATGTTGGTGCTGATTCATCCTCTCCGGAACCTTCACCGCTTTCTTCTATATCGTCCCAGCCTTTTGCATTTTCCTGCTGCTTATGTCTTGCCATGCGTTCTGCCTTTTCCTTTGCTTCTTCCTGAAGTTTTTTTTCATATGCCTCTGGATCTGTAAGCTTTAAAATCAGATCATCTATATACGTATCAGCAAGATCGCGTTCCTCTGCCTGGCGCTCGTAGGCATCCCGATTTTTAAAGAACATCAGATACACACCTGCTACAATCAAACCAATTGATGCTGTAAATAAAAGTGCAAACAGAAATTTCATGCCTGCCGTCATTGTTTTCTTTCTTTTTTTCTTCACACAAGCTGCTCCTTTCCCTGTTTTTTTCAGCTTATCATCTTTTTTTGTTCTGCACAACCCTTTTTCCTGATTCTTCTGCTCCCGTCAAAAATCGTAAGAAATTCGTCAGCTTAAAAAAAAGAGACAGACATATTTCATGCCTGCCTCTTTTATATTAAATTTGCCAAGCGCACTTTTGCATGGCTATTAATAGTTATTACTTATTAGAAAGATACTCGTGAATACCCTTTGCACCTGCTTTTCCAGCTTCCATTGCAAGGATTACAGTAGCTGCACCTGTTACGGCATCGCCACCTGCAAATACGCCATCCTTAGAAGTCTGGCCATTTGCCTCCTCTGCCACGATACACTTCCACTTGTTGGTCTCAAGACCCTCTGTAGTAGAAGAAATCAGCGGATTCGGTGAAGTACCAAGTGCCATGATAACGGTATCTACATCCAGTGTAAACTCAGAACCTGGGATCACAACCGGGCGGCGTCTTCCAGATGCATCTGGCTCACCTAATTCCATATGAACACACTTCATGCCCTTTACCCAGCCCTTCTCATCCTCAAGGATCTCAGTTGGATTTGTCAGAAGATGGAAAATGATTCCCTCTTCTTTTGCATGATGTACTTCTTCCACTCTGGCCGGAAGCTCTGCCTCACTGCGGCGATATACGATATATGTGGTTGCGCCAAGACGAAGTGCGGTTCTTGCTGCGTCCATTGCAACGTTTCCGCCGCCGACAACTGCTACCTTTGTTCCTCTAAAGATCGGGGTATCATAGTCATCACGGAATGCCTTCATTAAGTTGTTTCTGGTCAAAAACTCATTTGCTGAGAAAACACCAACTGCATTCTCACCCGGGATACCCATAAACTTTGGAAGTCCGGCACCGGAACCGATGAATACAGCCTGGAAACCTTCCTCCTCCATCAGCTGATCAATGGTAACAGACTTTCCGATAACAACGTTACACTCGATCTTAACGCCGAGCTTACGAACATTGTCGATCTCCTTCTGTACAACCTCATCCTTCGGAAGACGAAACTCCGGAATACCATATGTTAATACACCGCCTGGCTCGTGAAGTGCCTCAAAGATAGTAACTTCGTAGCCAAGTTTTGCCAGGTCACCTGCACAGGTCAGACCTGCCGGACCGGAACCAATGATCGCAACCTTCTTGCCATTGGTGGTCTCTGGCTTCTTCGGAACATAGCCATGCTCTCTGGAATAATCCGCAACGAAACGCTCCAGCTTACCGATGGAAACCGGATCACCCTTGATACCACGAATACACTTACCCTCGCACTGTGTCTCCTGCGGACATACACGTCCACAAATTGCTGGAAGTGCAGAGGACTCTGCGATGATATCAGCTGCCTCTGTAATCTTGCCTTCCTTTACTGCATGTACAAATGCCGGAATGTTGATGGCTACCGGACATCCCTGAACACACTTTGCATTCTTACAGTTGATACAACGGGATGCCTCCTCCATAGCCTCTTCCATATTATATCCAAGACAGACCTCATCAAAATTGGTTGCACGAACCTTTGGATCCTGTTCTCTTACTGGGACTCTATTTAAAACGCTCATCTTAAACCTCTTTTCTCCTATCGTTATTATCAGCCCTATACATTGCGTTGCTTATTAGCCCTCACAGTTGCCACATCCACCGTGATGGGTCTCACCCTCAAGAGCCTTCAGCATTGCTCTGCCTTCTGCTGTCTTATAGGTCTGCTGACGCATCATTGCCTCGTCCCAGTTTACCAGATGACCATCAAACTCTGGTCCATCTACGCAGGCAAACTTGATTTCTCCGCCTACAGATACACGACATCCACCGCACATACCAGTACCATCAACCATGATTGGGTTTAAGCTGACAATGGTCGGGATGCCAAGCTCCTTTGTAAGCTTACAGACAAATTTCATCATGATCATCGGTCCGATTGCAACACAGACATCATACTGCTTGCCCTGATCGTGCAGATCCTGAATAACCTGAGTAACCATTCCCTTACGCTCATAGCTGCCGTCATCGGTTGTAATATAAACATTTCCAACTGCCTTCATCTCTTCCTCAAGAAGGATTAAGGACTGTGTCTTTGCACCGACAATTACATCGGCCTGAATGCCATGCTCATGCAGCCACTTAACCTGCGGATAAACAGGAGCTGCACCAACACCTCCGGCAACGAATAAGAACTTCTTATTCTTTAATGTCTCGACATCTTCCTTGGTGAACTCGGACGGAACGCCTAATGGTCCAACAAAATCCTCGAAGCTGTCGCCTGCGACAAGCTTTGACATTTTCTCGGTTGATGCTCCGACAATCTGGAATACGATGGTGATCGTTCCCTTTTCTCTGTCGTAATCGCAGATCGTAAGCGGAATACGCTCGCCTGCCTTATCTACCTTCGCAATAATAAACTGTCCCGGAAGGCAGTTTGCTGCCACTCTCGGTGCCACAACATCCATCAGATAGATCTTATCTGCCAGCTTTTTTGCTTTTGTTATCTGATACATAGTAACCTCCATTTGATTGTATTCACTGCACTGAATGCTATTTTACTATATTCCTGAAAAAACTGCAATACCATTCCTTGGAAATCGTCAAAAAAATCACAAACAAATGTGACCCAGAAGGTTATCGAAAGGTTATCGAAATGCGACTCGGCGAAGTGGGGCCTTCAATCAATACTCATTTCCCAGATCCTTGATCCAAGTAATGGACAAATCCATCCAGGACTGTACCTTTGGAAGCGCACCGTCCTTGTCGCACTTTGTCTCCTCGTTTGCAAGTGACAGACCATGCCAGCCGTGCGCATACATATGAAACTCAACCGGAACCTTTGCCTTTCTGAGTGCTGCTGTATACAGGAAGGAATTTTCAACCGGTACGGCCTGATCTTCGTTTGTGTGCCAGATAAAGGTCGGCGGATTCTGAATACCTGCCTGCTTCTCAAGGGAAGTCAGTTCCAGATACTTATCCTGATCAAGACCGTTACACAATGCATCAAAGGAGCCTCTGTGCGCGAACTCGCCGGAGGTAATGACCGGATAGCCTAAGATATTTCCATTTGGACGGACATCCTCTGCCGTGAGGCCGAGCGGTCCATAGACAAATTCCTGATTCCAGAAGCAGCCAATGCTTGCTGCCAAATGACCACCTGCAGAGAAGCCAGCGACTAAGATCTTGTTTGGATCAATGTTCCACTCTGCGGCATGGCTGCGAACAATGCTTACCGACTTTGCAAGCTCTAAGAGTGCGCATGGAAATACCGCCGGTGCACAATGGTAATACAAAACAAATGCCTGCATACCGGCTGCCAAATACTGCATTGCAATCGACTCAGACTCTCTTGATGAGGTGTAGCGATAACCGCCGCCCGGACATACGATAACGGCTGGACGCGGAACTGGCATGTTCTGCGGCTGCTGCAAATAGCAGACAAGCTGTGCTGCTCCTTCCGGTGCGGTTATACCTGCCTTCTCATATGGAATCTCCAGATTCATTTTAATAAGCTCCATTTTTCATATCCTCGCTTTCACTCTTTTTTCTTCTTTATTATTTTTCATGCTTTTATACTTCTTATGCTTTTATACTTCTTATGCTTTTTCATTCTTTTATGCTTTCTCATGCTTTTTATGCTTTTTTCTTTTCATCAATATCAATGCGCCGTCCTGCCGGTACCTGAAAACGGCCTTCCAGAATCCCTGCAGCATTTGCTCTCAGCATATATGGCTTTTGTTTTTGTACCTGAATGGTAAACTCAGCATACGGATCAAGCGCAGTCAGCGTCAGCTTTAAGGCAGCATCCTCCTGCGAAGAATTGCTGTACTCTGCATGAACAAGTCCATTTGCAAACTTCTCTACTGCATAATAACGCCCCTTTTCAAGAATATCACCAGGACCGCCCTGCATCATGTTCAAAACGATTGATTTTTCTTTCATAATTTTTCACTTCCTTTCCTACTATTCCTATCTTACGATTTCTTTCCTACTATTCCTACTATTTTTTAACGAAAAAGAGGGACTACCTCTCGGCAATCCCTCTCTGCATACCATAGCTTAACAATCCGAAGATTAGTTATACTTACGCTTTCTAGCCGCTTCAGACTTCTTCTTACGTCTTACGCTTGGCTTCTCATAATGCTCTCTCTTACGGATCTCCTGCTGGATACCTGCCTTAGCGCAGTTTCTCTTGAATCTGCGTAATGCACTGTCCAGGCTCTCGTTCTCTTTAACGATTACATTAGACATAGACTCTCACTCAACCTCCCTCCAGTTGTGTATTGTGCAAATACAACTGTTTGGGTATTTTTAGCACGTATTCTATTATAGCATAGATTTTGATTTCGTCAACTAGAAATTTTA
>DAVZID010000082.1:0-10931 GCA_052273485.1 Lachnospiraceae bacterium | reverse complement strand
GTGATGTCCTTTGAGGCGTTCTACCATGTCTCAAGAAGCCCCGCCCGTTCGCAAGAACGCGCGTGGGAGTATCACATTCAAGCGTTGGCTGGGCAAGACAGTTTTCCAAAAGCTCCTTAGAACCCTGCTCCATCATGTAGCAGATAAGATCCGGAATATCCTGAAAATGATAGTAAAATGTTTGGCGCGTGATGCCGCACTCCTCAACGATATCCTTAACTGTAAGTTTTTTAGTACGCGTTTTTGTCAAAAATTCGGATGCAGAACGGCAAATCGCCGCTTTCATATCGATTGGCATAATGACCTCCTTGGTAAATTTTTGCTGAAAATTATATTATTTTCTTCCTGTTTTTGCTATTATAAGGGAGAAAAGAGGACGTTTGCAAGAAGAAAAATAATTTGGAGGTGTTCTGAGGGGATGAATGAGTTAGGAACATGCGAGCAAGATATGTACGAGCAGGGAATGAATGAGCAGGAGGTGAACGGGCAGGAAATCAGCGAGCTGGGACGGTTGGAAAATCTATCAGGAGATATGGAGAAAAATCCATATCGCCCCTATTATTTTGAAAATCCCAAAGCATATGATAGTCCAATTCGCAGCTGGGAGGAATTTTGCAGGCGTTTTCGCACTGAATTTGCCGCTCATATGCCGAAAGAAGCACCTACTTACATGAATCCATTTTTGGAGGAGAGTGCCTATTTCTTTCCAAATCCAAAGGATGAGGTCGCGTTAGTTGTCAATTGCGGATATTGTCCACCATTTTTGCACCGTCTGGCATTTATTAAAATCGTGTATGTGCTCCGAGGAAGCTGCTTTTTCTTTATTGGCAGCGAAAAAATTTTAATGAAAAAAGGATCGTTTTGTCTCGTTGGACCCAATGTAGAGCAGGCTGTGTATAGCTGCAATGATGAGGATATTGTTGTGAATTTAATTATGCGCTTTTCTTCCTTTGCAGAATCCTTTTTGGGATTGATGTGGGAACAGGGGATTATGTCGGAATTTCTCTGGCGAATGTTGTACAGCAGAACGGACAATGGTTGTCTGATGTATGATGGAAAAGAAGAAAAAATTATGACCGAAAATGTAAAGGATCTGTGTGAGGAGATTCTTTTTGAAACGCAAAATCCTAGCAACTTGATTAGAAAAAGCATGCTGATGCTTTTTTATGGGAATGTCCTGCGCTTTCACGAAAAAGAATTGATTGTACTGGGAAGAGAGGGACGTGCAGGTGGTTATCAGTTGGCAGATATGCTATTTTATATGGAAAACCATCTTACATGCAGCTTGCCAAAGTTGGCAGGTACATTTAATTTAAGTGAAGGGTATTTGAGCCGATATTTTCGAAAAGAGACTGGAAAAACGTTTGCACAGCTTTTGTGTGAATTTCGCATGAGACGTGCAGAGAAAATGCTTCTTAACACCGATTTTTCGATTGAGAAGATTGTGGAGACAGTAGGGTATACCGATAAGAGTCGTTTCTATCGAAATTTTAAGGCAATGTATGGTGTGTCACCTGTGAAATACCGCAAAGGAAGGGGAGAATTATGTCGGTATCCAAGCAATTAGAAGAAATATTGAGACAAGAAGAACATGGTCAGAAAGAATACAGGAATTTATACCAGAAAAATCCAACGGCGTATGACAGTCCAATTCGAAGCTGGGAGGAATTTCGTGAGCGTTTTTCAACTGAAATAACAAAGGAAGCACCGACGCCAGTAAAAGGTTTTTTGTCGGAAAAGGAAATTTTTACCAATGAGGATGTGCAGGTACACTGTTTTAAAAATGTAAGATTTTGTCCACCTTTTTTGCATAAACTGGAATTTATTAAGATTGTTTACATAATGGAAGGAACTGCTGTTTTTTATCTCAGCGATAAGCGGTATGACATGTCGGAGGGGAATTTTTGCATTGTGGCACCGGGAGTTGAGCAGGCACTTTTTACAGCTGATTCAAACGGAATTGCCGTGAATGTTTTGATGCGAGCATCGACTTTTACCAGAACCTTTTCCACACTTTTGTATGAGCAGGGAATTTTAGGCGATTTTTTCTGGAAAATGGCATACACCAATTATTGCAATCGCGTATTATTTTTTTCAGCAACACCAGATGATCGGATGAAACAGACTGTGCTTCGATTGTATGAGCAGGCGCAGTTAGAGACAAAAAAGAGCAATCTAGTACAGGAAAGCTATGTCTGTATTCTGCTCGGTGAGGGAATACGCAGACATAGCCAGAATTTGAAGATTCTGGAGGGTTTTGATGGAAGCGTGTGGCAGATACCAGAAATTTTGCAGGATATGGAGCATCATTTACAGGATATTACGTTAAAAGAGCTGGCGTCAAGGTGGAATCGAAGAGAGGATACGCTGCGACATGAATTGAAGATGGAAACTGGATATTCTTTTTCGCAGCTTCTTAGTGATATTCGCCTTCAGACTGCGGCAGATTTGCTGTGTAGGACAAATAAAAGTGTGGAAGAGATTATGGAGGAAGTCGGCTGCGGCGATTCTGCTGCATTTTACCGGAATTTTAAGAGACGATATGGTGTGACACCGCAGACATACCGAATCCAGCGAGGATATGGAAACGGTTATAGAAAAATTAGAAAAAATTCAGAAAAAAGGTCATAAAAAGCAAATTTTGAGCATGTTGAAAAATACTAGTAAAAAAGATATGATGAGTACAACAAAAAGCAATAAAACCAAGAACAAAAATTAATGGTTTATTGTCTAAAAATACACTTTTACTAGGAGGAAAAACATGAAAAAAAGAACGTTAGCAGCACTTCTCAGCACATTGACAGCACTTTCAAGTGTAGCACCAACGATGGCACAGGCAGCAGAAAACAAAGATGAATATACCGTGACATTCTGTAGAACGCAGGATTCCACAATGGAGAGTGATATTTTCTCTATTTTAAAGGATGAGTCCTACGAGGATAACCGTTGGACTAGACTGATTGCCGATCGTCTTGGAATTGATGTGAAGTATCTGTGGATTGCACCGAATGCAGAGCAGCAGACACAGAAGTTTAATGCAGCCGTTGCAGCAGGAACGATACCAGATATCGTTTGTGTCGATAAATTGACACTGAAAAATCTGGTGGACGCAGATCTGGTTGTTGATATGGGACCATATTTTGATGAGTATGCGAGTGATCTGCTCAAGTCAATGATCGAATCCGCAGGAGAGCAGTGTGTGCAGGCATGTACTTTTGATGGTGTACAGTACGGAATCCCATATGTTGATTGTGATATTGAGACCGCACAGATGCTTTGGCTTCGTCAGGACTGGATGGACGAGTTAGGGCTGGAAGCACCAAAGACAGTTGATGATTTAAAGGGAATCATGGATGCCTTTATGGAAAAGGTAGGAGATGGTGCAGTTGGCATGGCTCTTTGCAACGATCTTTATGGAAACCTGATGGATATTAAGGGCTTTGCAAATGCATATGGTGCATATCCGCATTACTGGGTACAGCAGGATGACGGAACACTCGTATACGGCAGCACGACACCAGAGATGAAGCAGACACTGGAAGCACTGGCCGATCTGTATGAGAATGATTATCTGGATGAAGAGTTCCATGTAAATGATGGAACAAAGGCGGCAGAGGATCTTGTAAACGATAAGTGTGGTGTATTGTATGGATGGCATGCAACTGCTTTGTGGCCACTGCAGGATAATTTGAACCAGAATCCAGATGCAGACTGGAGACCATATCAGATCGTAACCAGTGAGGAAGGTGCAGAAGTGACACCGGGTATCAACATGATGACAAGCAGCTGGTATGCAGTAAGCTCTGAGTGCGAGCATCCAGAGGCATTAGTTGAATTGTTAAATCTCTATTGTGAGAAGGTATTCGATCCAGAATTAAATGAGTACAGCTACTACGCAAACCCAGGTGATGGATTAGAGGGTGTATGGAGACTTTCACCAGTATCCTTAAACAGCCCGGATAAGAATCAGCAGACCGCAAAGGCAATTGCAGAGCCGTTAAAGACTGGCGATCCGGGAGATCTTTACGGAGAGCAGCTTAGCATGTATGAGTACAGCAAGGCAGCGCAGGATGGCGATACAACACTTTGGGGTTGGAATCGTGTATTCGGTGAAGGTGGCTCCCAGATGCTTTTGATAGATTATGAGAACGATGAAAACGTAAAGTTAATAAGAGATCAGTTCTATGGAGTCGCAACTGAGACCATGAGTATGAGAAAGACAACATTGGATACCATGCTCGATGAAGCATTCATTAAGATCATCACCGGACAGACAACTGCCGATGAGTTTGATAACATTGTAGAATCTTGGTATTCTGCAGGTGGTCAGGATATGACGGATGAAGTGAATGAGTGGTATCAGGCACAGCAGTAAATGGTCAGAAATAAAAAAGGCTGTCATGCAGCGTCTGGTGCGGCATTGCACGGCAGCTTTTTCATTGGTTTATTGAAGTACAGTTGGAATACAGCGATGGAAATGAGGGATTTGAAATGCCAAATATAAATACGGTAAAAAAGGTAAAGATGAAATATACTAAAGCAAAGTTAAAAAAAGAGTTGCCATTGCATCTAATGATTCTTCCGGGACTGATTCTTGTTCTTATTTTTTCCTATGTTCCGATGGGCGGATTGATCATTGCATTTCAGAAGTTTATCCCGAGTAAGGGAATGTTTGGAAACCAGAAGTGGATCGGATTTGACAATTTTTCCTATGTATTTTCCCTTCCGGGTTTCACGCGGGCGATGATGAATACGATTATTATAGCAGCATGGAAGATTGTGCTGGGATTAGTTGTTCCAATCGTGTTTGCGCTTCTTTTAAATGAAATAAAGGGACGCCGTTTTAAGAAAGTCGTGCAGACAATTGTGTATCTGCCTTACTTCATGTCTTGGGTTATTCTCGGTGGAATTTTTCGTGATATGCTTTCCCCGGGAGAAGGAATCATTAATCAGATCATAACCGCATTTGGCGGAAAATCCATTTTCTTTTTAGGAGACAATCGATATTTTAGAGGTACGATGATTGTGACCGATATCTGGAAAAATTTTGGATACGGAGCAATTGTGTATCTGGCTGCTATTTTGGGCATTGACACGCAGCTGTATGAGGCTGCGCAGATTGACGGCGCAAATCGCTGGCAGCAGACATGGCATGTTACACTTCCAGGTATGAAGATGATCATCGTGCTGATGATGGTACTTAGTCTTGGGAATGTATTAAATGCAGGTTTTGATCAGATTTTCAATATGTACAGCACTTCTGTATACCAGACAGGAGATATCATTGATACGTTTGTATACCGTCTTGGCCTTTTGGATGCGCAATATGGACCAGCAACAGCTGTGGGTTTGTTTAAATCCGTTATCTCAACACTTTTTATTTCGGTATCGTATTTTTTGGCGTATAAGCTGGCCGATTATCGTATCTTTTAGGAGGAACTGTCATGAAGAAATCAAAAGGGCGTATTGTTTTTGATGTAATTAATGTAATTGTTCTGTCATTGCTGTCATTTGCCTGCCTGTTTCCGCTGTTAAATATTCTGGCAATGTCATTTTCAAGCAGTACAGCAGTTGCAGCTGGAAAAGTTTCTATTTTTCCTGTTGAATTTAATATGTATGCGTATGATTATGTAGTAGGGAAGGCTGATTTCTGGAAAGCACTGCTTCGCTCGGTGGAGCGTGTCGCAATCGGACTTCCATTAAATATGGTTTTAACAATTATGCTTGCGTACCCACTGTCAAAGGAATCGACTTCATTTCGCATGAGAACTGTGTATGTATGGATTTTCTTCTTTACAATGCTGTTTTCAGGTGGCCTGATTCCGGGCTATTTGCTCATTCAGAATCTGAAAATGATGGATACGATCTGGGCGTTGGTGCTTCCAGCAGCAGTTCCTGTTTACAACGTAATTTTGATGTTAAATTTCTTTAGAGGAATTCCACACGAATTAGAGGAGGCAGCCGAGATTGACGGGGCAGGACAGTGGCGTATCTGTTTCAAGATCTTTGTACCATGTGCAAAGCCGTCAATCGCGACTCTGATGCTGTTTTCCTTTATTAGTCACTGGAACAGCTGGTTTGATGGATTAATTTTCTCCAATTTCCCATCAAGCTATCCATTGGCATCGTTTTTGCAGACCGTTGTTGTACAGCGTGATATGGCATTGCTTAGCTTAGAGGACTGGCAGTCTATGTCGATGATTTCAGATCGTACCGTGCGGTGTGCGCAGATCTTTGTTGGAATTATACCGATCATTTTGATTTATCCATTTGCACAGAAATATTTTGTAAAGGGTATGACTGTAGGTTCTGTAAAGGGATAAAAATATGAAATGATAAAGACGAACGATGAAGGAGGCTTGATTGGAATGAGAACTGAAGATCTGAGGGTACAGGCGCTGAAAAATCCGCTGGGAATCAACGAAAATCCGGTATTTTCCTGGCAACTGGCATCGGATAAAAAAGACCAAAAAAATGAAAGACAGACTGCATATCGAATTCTGGTGTCAGAGAGTGAGACACCGCTTATAAATGAGACAGGGATGCTCTGGGACAGCGGTGTTGTAAAGGAGAGCCGTTGCTTTGGAATCTTGTATCAGGGCAAAAAGCTGCATTCCGCACAGAAAGCGTATTGGAAGGTGATGGTGTGGGATGGAGAAAATCAGGCATCCGCGTGGAGTGAGACAGCATCCTTTGAGACAGGCTTACTAGAACGCGAGGATTGGAAAGGCACTTGGATTGGACAGGGTGAAGACTATGAAAATCAGGAGTTAGCGCCGATTTTTGTAGGTAAATTTGAAGTGACAGATCTTGAACAAGTAGTATGTGCACGAGTGTATATCAGTGGACTTGGTGTGTTTCTGGCTGATATGAATGGACAGAAGTTATCCGATGCTTTTTTTGAGCCTGGCGAGTCAGATGCGACAAAGACTGTTTATTATGTGACTTATGACATCACAAATCAACTTATTTCAGGCACCAATTTCCTTACGATAACGCTGGGAAATGGTCAGTACACTGGGTACACAATCAACCCGGTTATGGTATATCAAGATGGAACAAAGACAAAATTTGGTCGTTATCAGAAAAATGACAGTTGCTTTGTTAAGCCGGGAATCTGTGGCAGAAAGAAGTTGATCGCTCAAGTAGAGCTGACCTTAAAGGATGGAACAAGAAAGATTGTTTGCACATCCAATGAAAACTGGCTGTGGGTCAATGGACCGACTGTTTTTCAGAACTGGTATGGCGGCGAAGACTACGATGCCTGCTTGGCAGAAGAGCTTATAGGAAAGGTACCATCAGAGGAAAATGGCTGGGTCCAAGTAAAGAAAATGCAGTCGCCAAAGGGAGTGCTTATGGCGCGCGAGTGTCCGCCAATTAGGATCGAGGAGCGCTTTACCGCAAAGAGCGTAAAGAAACTGGGAGAAGGTCATTTCCTGGTAGATGTTGGCAAAAATGGAGCAGGTTTTGTGGAGCTTGTGTTGCATGGAACAACAAAAGAAAATCGTGGAAATTGGATTTATATGTACCCAGCGGAAATGATAAATGAGACTGACAATGGTGTAGACCAGAGGTCGTGCACGCAGAGTTGGAGTGAGAAGTTTGACTGTGTGATTCGCGATTCCTATCGAATGGCAGGAACTGGTGAGGAGCGTTGGCATCCGTCCTTTTGCTATCACGGTTTTCAGTATGTGGAGGTCGTCGGCTTCCCGGGTGAGCTTACGTCAGATCAGATCATCTGCTGTCGTCTTGCAGCAGCCAATGAGAAGCATGGCACTTTTGAAACTTCAAATCAAACTTTAAATCGTATCTGCGAAATTACAGACCGCTCAATTTCAAGCAACATGTACTGGAGCTTTACCGATTGTCCGCAGATTGAAAAACTCGGCTGGATTGAAACTTCACATTTGATGTTTGCATCTGTTGCAGATGTGTATGACATTCGTGCATGGATGAAAAAGATCATTCATGATATCTGCGATTCGCAGCTCGATAACGAGCAGGCTTCGCTTGCAGGAAATAACGAGGAGGGTTTTGTGCCAGGTATCGTTCCTGCGTTTTATCGTATCGGAGGACTTTACAAGGATCCAAACTGGAATGGTGCATGTGTTTTCACACCGTGGGCATATTATCAATATTATGGCGATGAAGCTGTATTGCGTCAGGCATTTCCAGTAATAGAGCGTTACCTAGCCTATCTGGATCGCCAGACGACAAATGGTGTCTTGGAAAATTATGCGCAGATGGGCGAATGGGGCGAGTATGGAGAGCATACACCAAATGTGCTGGTCGCTACTTGTGCATATTACAGAATGCTCGTGATTGCAAAGCAGATTTGTGAAATTTTAAAAGGGCAGAAAAAACAGAAAGAAAATAAGCCAGATGAGAAAGCAAAATTATACGAGGCAAAAGCACAAGCTGTAAGAGACGCATTTTATCACCATCCAGAGTGTTACGATGAGGCAACTGGACAGTTTGGAACAGGCAGTCAGGCAAGCTATGCTATTGCATTGTTTAGCGGTATGGCAGAGGAGCATGAAGAGCAGGCAGTGAAAGCACTCGTAGAAGCTGTAAAGAAAAATGGTTATCATTTGACGTCAGGAGAAGTTGGTTTAAAACAGGTATTTACTGTACTGGCAGAGGCAGGCTATAGTGATGTTGTCTATCAGATGGTCATGAATCCAACTGCGCCGAGCTATCGTGTATTTGCCGATACTGGACTTACAACATTGCCAGAGTATTGGAATTATGAGGAACTTTGGCTTGGTAGTATGGTGCGCTCCCGCAATCATGCAATGATGGGGCATGTGCGAGAATGGATGACAAGTTTTGTGTTAGGGCTTCGTCCGCAGTCACCGGGATGGACAAAAATGTTAGTGGCACCGTATGCCGTAGCAGAGTTGACGTATGCGAAGGGGAGTGTTATGACCCCGTGGGGAATTGTAAAGGTGTCATGGAAAAAGCAGAATGAAAGCTTTTTTCTTGCGGCATACATTCCGCTAGGAATCACTGCTACTGTATGTATGCCAAAAGAATACGGTGGTTCACAGTTTGAGGTTGGAAGTGGCGAGTGGAAGTTTGAGGCTAAGGTAGAAAATTAGATCTAAAATTATTGCCCATGAGAAAGCCATTTATCATTATTCGCAGTTTAAAAGTATACAAGTTTTTAGCTAAAACTTGTATAGTGACGATTTATTCATAAATGTATTTGAAAATCTGTATATGTTCATAAAAAGATTGATTTTTTGAACATATACGGATATACTATTTTTAAGGGAAAGGAGGCCGCAAATGGAGATTAAAAGTGAAAAGAAAGATAAGGATATAAAGGAAACGCAAAATGAGAAGGAAATCGAGCGTCTTAACCGCAAATTAAAGCGAGTGATGGATGAATATGCGAAGTGTGCAAAAGAAAGAGATGAACTAATGGCAGCGATTAATGCTGCAAAAAGAAAGAAGGGAAGACCAGGACTAAGTACAGAGAAGAAGGCACAAATTTGCACACTTTATCAGCAGGGAAATTCCATGCGTCAGACAGCGCAGAAGGCAGGAGTGTCGCTTGGTGCAGTAAGCAATGTTATTGATGAGGCAAAAAAGTCTTCAAGAATTGTTTATGTATATATGGATCGTAAAAAACCAGCAACATTGTTGGACATTTATCCAGCAATAAACAGACTGGAAATCTGGAACTTCACAGATGATCTGATTAGTCGGGCATTTGGCAGCCGCGAAAAACCTTCGTGGCAAGAATATGAGCAATTTTTAGAGGATCGCTGTATGCCGAGAACACGATACGGAATAAAAAAGGAACTGGAACATATGGGGCTAGACAGCTACGATCCATTTCAGATTGTGGAGATAACAAAGGGGCGCGTATATGGCGACGGGCAATGGTTAGCGCGAATGGATCAAAAAGGAATAGATCAAATTGACTGCATTCTGAAAAAAACGTCTGAAAAAACAAAAGAAGAACAGGCAAAAGCGTTTCTGGAGTTTATTGATTTGTGGAAGGAGGAACAAGAATGACAAGCAGTGCAAGAATTACATCCTCCAAAGGAAATCAGAATAAATGGTGTAAAAATGGAAAATGGTATAAAGTGGATGGTTTAGGATATGAAGCATTGTCGGAAGTTGTGGTATCACATTTATTAAGAAAATCAACAATAACTTCATTTGTTTTATATGAATATGAGCAAGTGGAAATTGACAAAAAAAGCTATCATGCATGTGTATCAAAGGATTTTATGCAGAATGATGATGACAAAGTGATTTCTGTCGAACGCCTATTTCAAGCAAAATTTGGACAAAGCGCAGCAAAAAAAATAATAAAATATCCAGATGTGATTGATCAGATGAAATATGTAAACGAGATCGTGCAATCCATTACAGGTTTAACAGATTTTGGTGGATATATCAAGGAACTTATTACAGCGGATGCTTTATTTTTAAATGAGGACAGGCATTTTCACAATATAGCAGTTGTGCAGAAAAAAGACGGCACATATAGAAAATGCCCAATCTTTGATAATGGTGCAGCACTTTTGTCAGATGTAGTAGGAGATTATCCGTATACCCTTTCGATCGACCAATGTATAGAAAAAATTTGCGCAAAACCGTTTGTACAGGACTTTGATGAACAATTAGACGCGTGTGAAATTGCATTTCCAGAAAAAAACGTATCATTTCATTTTTCAAAGAAGGATATAGAGAATGAAATAGATCAGTTTAAAGGAATTTATAATGAAGAAACACTGACACGTGTAAAAGAACTTTTATATAGACAAATGAGAAAATACGAGTATTTGTTTTGAATTTGGGTGTTCATCGAACTGTAATCTTCAAACTAAACAAAAACTGAAATTGTTAAAAAGTGATTGCTGTCAAGCGTTTTTGAAAATGTCCCAAAATAAGTGAAACATTAGCCCCGGTTT
>DAVZID010000081.1:0-11153 GCA_052273485.1 Lachnospiraceae bacterium | reverse complement strand
TATAGTGCACTTTATTCCGAATCCAAAGCATTTAAGCCATTCTTTTACATTTTTTTAAAAAGTGCAATTGAATTTTACTTTAGTGACGTACGATCGAATACAGTTTTAATTCTGTATTCATATACTTGTGTATGGTTGTATCACTGTACTGGTATCCTTTGCGATCCAGATAGACTTTCATACTTCTATAACCATCTACACCATTATGTTCATGGTAGATTTTTTCGATCTCCTTTTGAACTTGTTCTTTTTGGGCATGATACGATGCCTTTCTGTGTTTTCGATAATTATAGTACGCATTCGGATAAATCCCGAACCGTCTAAGGAGCCAACGGATACCAAACTCCTTCCCATATGCATCAATAAATCGGTAAGCCTTCATGAAGGCGGACTATTTTCTTCTTAAATTCATCTGTGTAATTCTGTGACATAATGAGTACCTCTTTCTTTTGTTTCAGTATACATCATTAGCCACTACCGTTACAACTATATTATACCACGTCATACACAGTATAAATCCTGTTTTTATTTTTCTTTCATATAAACTATACAATTTCTCGCATTCCATACAGATCCATCCTGCTTCGCCTGTGTATAGCGGATATTTTCGGTTCTCACAGTAGTCTGTTTCATAATTTCTTATCAATTCCAAAAGGTTATTGATATCCCCCATCTGCGCGGCAGCCATTCCTGTCATTGCCCACAAAAAGCCACTTCTTTTTTTATTCAGCTTCTGCCACTGAAACTTTTCCGTAAACTGCTCATATAATATCTTTTGCTTTTTCTTCTCTTTTACTGGAAATTCATAAATCAGCGGATAAATCTGAGCAATTCCATCCGGATAAAACTCTTTCTGGTGATACAGATCACTGTTTTCAATAATTCTCCATCTTTGATTTGCATCATCCCAGAATATCTTTTCAATCTGTGCCTGTAGCTTATTACGCATTTCACGGATTACCTGTACATCTTCTAGCCCTGCTTGTTCCAATTCATACAGGCCTTTCCATACTTCCAGATTATCCATCAGATAAACTGTTGTATTTTCTTCTGAGACCTGTGTAATTCCATCCTGCATCAGACTTTGAATCTTTTTTAATGCAAGGCTGATTCCCTTTTCCCAGTATTCTGGCAGATCTGTACTTTCTGTCTTTTCCAGATATTTTCCCATAAGAAAAAGATACATACCAAGATACCCGTCTTCGGAATCAGCCTTTTCTTTATAAATAAGTTTCCCACTCTCTTTCCTGTAGATTCCCATTTTTCCATCTGTTTCCAGCAAAATCCCGGTATGCCAGTCCAGATACCTGCCAACAGCTTTTTTCTCTGTTTCAGTAATAGGGCAGTTCTTTGTTTCTGCCAGAAGCCCCAGTGCAGCCATACATGCAAAGTATGGATTAACATCTCCGGCTTTACTTCCATTCATGTAAAATTCACCTTCAGGGCCCTGATTCTCAAGAATCCACTTTTTTTCTCCGGTCAGGACTGTTTCCAGCCATTTCTGCCGGGCATTTATTTCTTTTCTCAGGTTCTGATAATAAATGAACATAAGTGAAATCCCCACAGTTATGCAAAATATAATAAGTTTCATCACGTTCTTTCGATGTTTTACTTTTCTTCTGCATTGGTTGTGTTTATGCTCATGCATCTATATCCTCCAGGATTTTTCTGATTTTGATACTTGCAGTTCCATCACCATAAGGATTTCTGGCCTCACTCATTCTTCTGTAAATCTCCGGCTCTGTAAGAAGCTTTCTGCATTCTCTGTAAATATCCTCCATCTTCGTGCCTGCAAGCTTTAAGGTTCCTGCTTCCACACCTTCCGGACGTTCTGTTGTATCTCTCATGACCAGTACAGGTTTTCCCAGTGCAGGAGCTTCTTCCTGGATTCCGCCACTGTCTGTCATGATCAGATAACTGGCTTTCATCAGGTTATGGAATTCTACCACATCCAGTGGTTCGATCAGGTGTATTCTATCACATCCACCGAGTTCCTCATCTGCGATTTTTCTGACCTGCGGATTCAAATGTACAGGATAAATAGCCTTCACATCTGTAAATTCCTCCACGATCCTGCGTATAGCCCGGAACATGTCACGCATGGGTTCTCCGAGATTTTCCCTTCTGTGTGCAGTCACAGCGATCAATCTGCTGTCTTTTGCCCATTCTATCTCCGGATGATAAAAATCATTTCTCACCGTATAGTGCAAAGCATCAATTCCTGTATTTCCTGTGACAAAAATATGCTCTGGATTCTTACCTTCTTTCAGCAGTGCATTCGCTGCTTTCTGAGTCGGTGCAAAATGCAGGCTGGCAGTAAGTCCAATGGCTTGCCTGTTAAATTCTTCCGGATAGGGAGAGTTCATATTATAAGTACGAAGTCCCGCTTCCACATGTCCTACCGGAATCTGCTGGTAAAATGCAGCCAGAGATGCGGCAAATGCGGTAGACGTATCTCCATGAACCAGCACAATATCCGGTTTTTCCTTTTTCAGGATTTCCCTCATTCCTGTAAGGATGGCCGTTGTCACATCCGTAAGATCCTGCCCTTTTTTCATGATTGCCATATCATAATCCGGAACTACTTTAAAAATATCCAGAACCTGCTTCAGCATTTCCCTGTGCTGTCCTGTGACACACACCAGAGTTTCCAGTTTTTCACTTTTTTTCAGTTCAAGAACAAGAGGGCACATTTTAATTGCCTCCGGTCTTGTTCCAAAAATTACAAGTACTTTTTTCATTCTAAATTTCCTCCCAGTTCTTTATCCAGATACGCCAGTCTTTCGCGGATAGTATCTGTCAGCTGTTTCATAGCTTCTTCATAACTTCCGATATCTCTCGACGTGCCCTCCTTAGTGGTTCCGGCTAACAGAGTCTCATTAAAAGAATATCCCCACACCTTAAAGTTTCTGTCCACAGCATCTCCCAGTTCCTCTTGATAAGATGCTATTTTGTTATAGATATATTCATCGGAGAGAGTCGTTTTTCGTAATTGTCTATATCTTTCACAGACATGTTCTCTGAAAGTTTTATCCTGCCACAACCTTTCAAACCATGAATTCTTCACAGTATAAAGTACATCTGTTTCTGTACGAAACCACTGATAATTATCAAATCCATTGTTAAAGTCCCATACAGCAAGCTGTAGCTTTCCTCCCAGTTCTTTGTATACGTACGTGGAAAGATTACCTGCATCATAATTCATGGCAAATTCATTGATAATAAAGTAATCCACCCAGTTATCCATATCTATATATGCCTGATAACCAAATCTTTTGTCACTGAAATTCTTCCCATACAGAACCTGTTCAAATTCAGAAATATCTTTCTGGATATATGCTTTTTGTTTTTCTGTCACCTTATTTTTTGACGGATATCCTATATACAAAGAATTGTTTGTATATCCTGCCGTCTTTCCCCAGGTTTTCAGTTCTTCTGATTCTGTATCACTTCTGTCTCTGCTTACAATATATGCGGTTTCCCCAGACAGCAGGCCAAATTCTGAAAGACGCAGTCTGCTTTCTCCGTTTGTTACCGGTTCCACTGCCAGATAAACTCCCTGATACTCTCCATCAACAAACAATTCCACAAACCGGGTGTCCGGAGCCCAGCCATTTAGTTCCCCTGCCAGATCATATACCAGTTTATTCCTGATCAGTGTCTTATCAAGATAAGGACCATTTAACACCCATTCACTGTTTGCTCCCATTCCTGCAAGTGACACTTTTTTTGCACTGTCTTTTTCATTTTTATAAAATTTAATGCGATACTGCTTTTTATCAAATTTGCTATAAGAAGATGCTCCTCTGTATTTGATCGTAGCACGGTATATCGAATTGGGGACAGAGAAAACAGATTGCTCTTCTCCGTTTCCATCCAGCAGAACAATATTTCCCCAGATCACATTCTCCTTCAGGATCTGCTGCCCCTTCGTATTCATATAGACTACCGGAAGTGTAGTAGAAAACTTTCCCAGATCATAGTATTCCAGAATATCCTCATCCGGCGCAGCCCACTCCTTCATTTCTTCTTTCGTGATTGCTGTTCTTTTTTTTTCCTTTGACTTATTTTCTGACTTTACAACAGAATTTCCCACAATGGATATTCCACAGAGAACTGTTATCATCAGAATACATAAAAGGATACGTCTTATCCTTTTCATAGCAACACCTCTCAGTCCGGCAGCCTTTTTACTGCGAAAGTTCATCCTTCTGGTCAACTATATTTACCCTTTTCACGCCGTCGATTTTGATCAGTTTCTCTGAAATATCCATCTGATTTTCTTTTGCAGCTTTATACAGGATTCCCTCTCCGATCGAATAAACCAGTTCAAAGCTGTTTTCTGTAACATTTCTCATGGAAACATGTACCTTTCCGGCAAAAAAGGTATCCACTGCTGCCTCTGTTTTATGTAAGCATTCCGGTTTTCCCTGAACAACCAGCAGCTTATTACAGGATGTGAAGCCCTTTCTTGTAATAATCAGAAAAAGGAGTAAAAAAGCAGAACCAATAACAATAAGCGCATACTGAGATACACCGCAGCCAATACCTGCCGCAATTGCCCAGAAAATATAAGTAGCATCTCTTACATCCTTTACAGCAGTACGAAATCTTATGATAGAAAGAGCACCGACCATACCAAGGGACAATGCAATATTATTACTGATAATGCTCATGATCATGGCTGTGATGATCGTGATCGATCCGATTGAAATATTGAATTTCCTGCTGTATGCAGGTCCTGCATAAGAAATTTTATAAGTAAACATGATAAAAAAGGCAACGATCAGTGCGATCACATTATTCATTAAGATTACAGTCACACTCAGTGCTTCTGTATTTGTCAGATTTTCTACGATAAATTCTCTCATATTTCTCTCCAATCCCGGCACCCGGTTTACTAACGGTCTCCGGTCTGCCGTATGTAAAACTTACAGTCACATCATTCTGGCTCTGGAATATTTGCTGTGGCTGGTTGACAGTTCATCCGCTTCTTTCAATGTCTCTGCAATCATATCTGGCAGGAATCCTGTATATTTTACTTCCATCAGTACCTGCTCTGTACTGCCCAAAGCATCTGTTCCAACCTCCTCGAACAGGCCATATGGATATAAAGCTCCTCGGATGTCCGTATCAAAAGTGATCCTTACATCACCTGCAGGATAAGCAAATGCCAGCCTCTGATAATCTATGATCGTCTTTGGACGATAACAGCCCTGTGTGATCCGCAAATATAATCTCATAGCCAGATCTGTTTCATATTCCAGAAGAAAGGACGCATCTCCCTGTTCCATCCGAAGTGCCTGTTCACGACTGACAGGTATGGAATATTTCACTCCGTCAGATCCGTTTTTGCATTTAAACTCCAGCTTTGCAGATAAATCACTCAGTGAATAGATTCTTAAACGGATCTTCCTTTTTTCATACATTCCATCCAGATTATCCCATAAATCCTGATCGTCTATGGAATCATAGTACTGAGATCTGATAAAATATCTGCCATTTTCTCCATGGATATCTCTTTCCATAAAGCCATCCAGCTTCTGTTGAAGAATCATGGCCTCTCTGCGACTGATCAGATATTTGATTTCTTTACGAAAAACCGTTTCCAAATCTTACGCCCCCTCTCTGATTTTTGTTCAAACAGAACTATCTGGAGCAGGAATCCGCATACTGTCAGCAAAACCACGTATCTGACTCCCGTCTCGTGAAGAAGAAACATTCCCGCTACAACAGAAGAAAGGATTGCTCCCTCCAGAGGAAAAAAAGCCGCTGTAGCTGCAGCTCCTGCAGCGAAAATAACGGCAGCCCACCAGAATGGATAACACATCCATACAACTGCCGCAGCAGTCATAGCAGACAGGATCATGGAATCTGCTGTTTTCCACTTAAATGCCATATATCCCATCAGACATCCAAGTATCGTAAATGCAGTTACGATCGTCCCCCATCCTGCTTTTCCATTCATAACAGTACATAGTACAATCGTCACTCCCCAGAACATTATAAAGGAAACGATCAGACGGTACACCTTAGCTCCTGCAAAAACAAGCAGAATCCCCAGGAACAGAAATAGCATTCTTTCTGTGTTTCCGCTTATATGAATCTTGTCTGCACTTCCTGTTGTTTCCATAAACAGGTCAGTTCCCTTAAGAATCAGTTCAGACATCAGACACTCCTCCTTTCTTTAAAAGTGGATTCAATGCTTTCATATAGGATCTGTTTCCTGTTTCAGCAACATCCTGTGCCCATACAATATATTCTATATTATATTTTTCCAGTATTTCATCCAGATTCTGTATAAGATCTGCATCCTCATGTATATTAGACACATAAACCTTTTCAAAAATCTCTGAAAGATAAGAGATCATCATCTTCCCGCTTGTATCTGCAATAAGAAGAAGATTTCCTTTTCTCTGTCCTTTTCCTCTTCCTTCCACTACACTATGCTCATAACCTGAACCAATGACTGCATGGCTTCCGCTGCTATTAAACTGTATCATTTGTCTTTTTAGTGTCTGCAGCTGTCCTTGTTTGTTTTTAAAGGTTAATTCTTCACGATTTGGATTTGAACCATTGATATAAATATAGAATGGTTCCTGTTCCATGTTTTCTATATCTTTCTTTACTTCATCTGTCGTATACTTTTTTAACGCTTCGAGGAATAGTTTTCCTTCAAAAGTTTCGAAGACATATTCTCGGTAAGCATCCAGGTTCTCCTTATTATATCCAAGTTCTTCAAAAATCACCTGCGCCCCGTAAAATGCCCCACGCATTGTCCAGTTATTTTCAGTTCTGAAATAAATATATTCATACTGATGTTTCTCCAGTTCAGACAACGGATTTAAAACTACAGAAGGATCGGAAAAAGAGGCTTCCAGTTTTTCTATAAAATCACTGTATTTTTCCTTTTCATTTTCATATCCGCCTTCAAATACTGCTCTTTCCGGTATCGGCATAATATAAGTAGCTTTTCCACTCTTTTTCTGTAATGCTTTCATAATATCTGCAGCATATGAAATATGATCCTCAGAGATCTGATTTATATTAAAGATACGGTCTGTATAAATCACCTGGTCCTGCGTTTCCAGAATTTTGGTTTTTGAAAGAGACTGATTATTTTTTAAGCCATAATTATTATATAAATCTCTTGTTTCCGGAACATATACGCTTTGCTGCTTAACACTCTGCAATTTTTCCATTCCATTCTGGAGGATCAGAATTCCTACAGACATTACGATCAAAATGAGCAAAACAAGAAACAGTTCTTCGGTTTTATTCTTTTTCAACTAAATTCACCTCCCTAAACCTGATCCTGGCATTTGGACAGTTTTTCTCCAGTTCTGCAATACCCGGCTGATTTTTTATTTTCTCTGATACGGAAATCTGTTCAAGAGAAATACAATCTCTGAATGCACTGATTCCCACATATTCCACACTGTCCGGCAGGTATACCTCTTTCAGATTCCTGCACCCTCGAAAAGCATGATCACCTATTTTCTTTAACAGCGAGGTATCTGAAAATATCAGTTTGTTAACGGACACACATTCCGCAAATGCAGCTCCTTCAATCACAGTCAGGGAATCCGGAAGATTTATAAATTCCAGTGCATAGCAGTTTTCAAAAGCTGATATCCCTACTGATTTCAGTGAAAGCTTTTCTATGCTCTCCCATACTTTTAATACATGACAGTCAGCAAATGCATAGTCTTCAATAACAGAAACGCTCTCCGGCAGATACACCTTCTCAAGACTTCTGCATTCGAAAAACTGACTCTTCGGAATAACTGATGCACCTTCAGGAATAACCGCTTCTTTTACATATATATCTCCTCGAAATCCCTGAAAATCAACATTTTCATATTCCGACAGATCATGGAAAGTAATCTTTTCTTCATGAACAGGTTCCCTTGGAAAACAATACTCTCCCAACATCTCCCTGTCTGATTTCAAGATTTTTCCGCCGCCCTCTGAAACCACATATCCATAAACATAATTACTGCCATAAAATGTTATTGTTTCGCGGGCAATAACTGAAGTAATCTTATCCGGCTGCCCTGCACTGGCACCTTCTTCAAATATAATGTTACCCTGTGTAAAAATGTTGCCAAGCACGGTTGCATTTTTTTCCAGAAGTATATCCTTCTCTGCGAAAATATTTCCAAGCACTGATGCGTTTTCCATGATTCTCACAGCCCCATCACTATGGATATCTCCCTGCAGGATAATGTCCTCTATCACCTTTATATCCCCACGGGAAATAATCGTATAAGGAACGGTCCCACTTTCTGTAACCATATCATCATCTATGTAATGCCTGTTATATTCATGACTGTTCATTACCGGCATACGAAATATCCTGGGATCACGTCTCTCCATAAACCGGTCAGGTTCCTCCGGGCGCTGTCCCAGACGGATCATAGGAGCGTACAGACTATGAAAAATATTATCAAATCCAATTACCAGCTGTTCTCCACTTGATATCCTTTTACCCAGATCACACTCATCATAAACTACAACCGCATGTTCTGCGTCCGCCCATCTAAGAAGCCGGATCTTATTTCCAAAAAGCAGTCTTTTTTTACTGTATACAGCTCGAAGTCGTATATTTTCTTTCACAAACAACGCATCCTTTTCGCTGTAGATTTCTTTTTGGAACTGTAAATCCCCTTGCTGCGGACAGAAGATGGTATTTCTGGCAATGACCAGATCTTCAATCTCAGGCTGCACAAACTCCTGGTTTCCATCTATTTCCAACACCTTTTCCTGTCTTGAAAGCATGATCATACCATTTTTCATTTCCGGAAGGGCTTTTTCCACCAGGGAAGAGAAGCTTCGGCCAAAATATCTGGCATTTTTAACATAATCCTGCCTTATTTTCAGGATCTGCCCTTTTCTCATCTTGAAATGTAATACTGCGACCAACAGAGGCATAGAGAACATACAGACAAAAATCAAAATCCATACTTTCATTTTTCAGCCTCCTTTTCCGTTTTCTGCACAGTAAACCGCACTGTTTTATCCCACTTCACACCTCTTCCGGTAATAGTATCTACCACAGCATCCCAGAATCCCAGAGAGATATTCCACATATAGAAGAAAAAGTTAAACATCATAAGAGGCAGAAGCAGTGCCTCTCCGGGAAGTCCATCTATGATCAGCGAGGTACCTATCTCAAAAAATGGTGCAAAATTTCCAAGGGAATTATAAATTCCCAAAAACAATATAACCCACCAGCCACTGAATATCTGCATTTCACCCAGGAAAAATAATCCAAGGGAAACTACCCAGCCCAGCAGCAGAAATACCGGTACCGAATAGATAAAAAGCAGAAACAAGCCGTCAATTTTCTGAAACAGTCCCATATAGGGCGTTGTAATCGTCGGGATCAGATAGCGGAACAATACTTCATTATGCCCCCTTGACCAGCGTCTGATCTGTCTGCCTCTTACATTCCAGCTTTCCGGGGACTCTTCATAACATTCCGCTGAGTTAGCGTATACAACCTTCCATCCATTGGTAAAAAGCCGATATGTAAGTTCCGTATCTTCTGCCAGAACCTTTGGATTAAAGCCACCTGTTTCTAACAGAAAATCTTTTCGAAATCCCCCTACTGTCCCACCATACTGAGGAATTGTTTTCAGGTTATATCGTGCCTGCTGATCTACCTGATATCCTCCGGACCGTTCCAGATTAATAAGTCTGGTCAGCATATTCGTGTTGGTATTGTACGGTATTACCCGTCCCATAACTGCACCTACCTGCGGATCCTCAAATCCCAGCGCAATCTGTTTCAGCATGTTTCTGGCAGGTCTGTAATCCGCATCAAATACAATGATGATCTCCCCTTTTGCCAGCTTCATTGCATCATTCAGACCTACCGGTTTTCCTCTGTCCGGACAATCTCTGTGAAGGGGACGTATAAACTCATACTTTCTGTGATACTCATCCAGCATTTCCCTTGTACGGTCTGTAGAATTATCATTGATCGGAATAATTTCAAGTCTGTCCCTGTCATACTCACATTTCAGCAGAGAATCCAGAACATTGGAAAGCACCTGTTCCTCATTATGCATGGGGATCAGTACGGAAATACTTTTCATCCTGTCTGTAAGAATATCATTGTAATAGAGACGCTGCCTGCCCAGAAGCCTTACAATTGTAAAGTAAAAATGTCTGGCTGTGTACAGAAGCATTAGGATAATAACAAAAATCGTATAACCTTTCATAATAGCTACGACCATTTCCATACCTCCCTTCCCTTCCTTGAATCGTAAACACCGATCATGCGGTTGACAAACACTGCATAAATCATAACCAGATACAAAAAGTCAAACATAGGACCTATCATAAAGTAGAAGAACGCCATATAGATCACAGAGAATCGGTACAGCAGCCAGATAAAGATCACATAGCGAACAGTTCCAAATACAATGGAATACAACATTACCGCAAGAAGTGTCAAAAGCTTATAGATTACTGCCCTGTCTCCTATAATTCCGGTGACCATAACTGTCATGACAAAAAACATTACCCATATGCCAATTTCCTGAAGCATATATAATTTTGAATAAACAGTTAAAGTATACGGAAAATATTTTTCCCCAAATACAAACCACAGACTGTTTATCAGATGAATCGCACTGCACAGGATCAGATATATGGCAAGAGGGCGCCCCTTCCATGGCAGTCCCGCCAGCAGAATGATTACTCCAAGAGAAATTCCTGCATTTATAAGGCTTATCTGTATTCCCGGATATACGGTTCCTGCACTGAGATAGCTGATTTTTCCAAACAGCGGATAAGCTTCTGAACGGATTCCTACGTACATATGCGGTTCATATTTCTTTAAAATACCGGCACATATCTTGCAGATCATCCTGGTCAAATCATCAATCTGAGTCCACATAAGCAGAAACCCCAGCAGGAGCAGTATGACAATATACAGAATACATTTCTTTTTATCTGCCTCAATTCTTCGATAGGTTCTGGTATAATCAATTACTTTCTTTTCTTTCATAGATATTACCCGTCTTTCTGCGAAAGACACCAATGTGTCATGAAACATGTGTATTGGCTTTCGCTATCTAATTTACTTTCGTACAGAATACAAGCAGGCTCGCTTTTCTTCCTTTACAAAAGGTTTGAATGAG
>DAVZID010000080.1:0-11673 GCA_052273485.1 Lachnospiraceae bacterium | reverse complement strand
ACTAAACATGAGAAAGTAGCGATTTACGCAGTAAATCAGCGGATTTCGAATGTTTATAGAATTGCGGGAGCTGCTTTGCAGCGGAGCAATTCGTAGGCATCAGTTGGGGGCAAAAGACCTTTTGACCCCAACATCATAACATGTAGTGTAACAAGCAGAACGCTCTTGCATCAACTGCAGGACAAACGCTAAGCTAGAGGAGAAAACGATTATGTGTGGAATTGTTGGTTATACTGGACATCTTCAGGCAGCACCGATCCTTTTGGATGGTCTGTCAAAACTAGAGTACCGTGGTTATGATTCAGCCGGACTTGCAGTTCGCGATGGCGAAAAGGATACCGAAATTGTCAAGGCAAAAGGCCGTTTAAAGGCACTTGCAGAAAAGACGGACAATGGTCATGCGCTGATTGGTACTTGTGGTATTGGTCATACGAGGTGGGCAACACATGGTGAGCCAAGCGAGACCAATGCGCATCCGCATATGTCCGATGATGGCAATGTGGTTGGTGTTCACAATGGCATTATTGAGAATTATCAGGAACTGAAAGAAAAGCTGCTTCGCAAAGGTTACAGCTTCTATTCTTCAACCGATACCGAAGTTGCGGTAAAACTGATTGACTATTATTATAAGAAGTATGAGCATACGCCAGTCGATGCCATCAATCATGCACTGGTGCGTATCCGTGGCTCTTATGCACTTGTTATGATGTTCAAGGATTACCCAGGTGAGATTTATGTTGCCAGAAAGGACAGCCCGATGATCCTTGGTGTGGCAAATGGTGACTGCTTTGTAGCATCTGACGTTCCGGCGATCTTAAAGTACACCCGTACCGTTTATTATATTGGCAATCTGGAGATGGCGCGTATGGCAAATGGTGCGATCACCTTCTACAACCTGGATGGAGATGAGATCGAAAAAGAAGCGACAGAGATTAAGTGGGATGCAGAGGCAGCGGAAAAGGCAGGCTTTGAACATTTCATGATCAAGGAAATCCACGAGCAGCCAAAGGCAGTCCGCGATACGATCAATTCTGTTGTAAAGGATGATCAGATTGATTTGTCATCCGTTGGTCTGACGGAAGATGAGATCAAAAATATCAGTCAGATTTACATTGTAGCATGTGGTTCTGCTTATCATGTAGGTGTAGCATGCCAGTATGTGTTTGAGGACCTGGCACAGCTTCCAGTTCGTGTGGAGTTGGCATCGGAGTTTCGTTATCGCAGAATGATTCTGGATCCGAATGGTCTAGTCATCATTGTCAGTCAGTCTGGAGAGACGGCAGATAGCCTGGCGGCACTTCGTCTGGCAAAGCAGAAGGGCTTGAAGACACTTGGTATTGTTAATGTAGTCGGAAGTTCAATCGCAAGAGAAGCGGATAATGTTTTCTATACATTGGCAGGACCAGAGATCGCTGTTGCAACGACAAAGGCCTACAGCACCCAGCTGATTGCGGGATATTGTCTGGCAATTCAGTTTGCAAAGGTTAGAGGAACGATCGATGAGGCACAGTATGCGCATTTAATTGAAGAGATGCAGCAGCTTCCGGATAAGATTGCAAAGATCTTGGAAGATAAGGAGCGCATTCAGTGGTTTGCAGCGAAGCAGGCCAATGCGGGTGATATCTTCTTTATCGGAAGAGGAATCGATTATGCGATTAGCCTTGAGGGCAGCTTAAAGATGAAGGAGATCAGCTACATCCATTCAGAGGCGTATGCGGCAGGTGAGTTAAAGCATGGAACGATCAGTCTGATCGAGGAGGGAACGCTTGTAATCGGTGTTTTAACTCAGTCTGAGCTGTATGAGAAGACCGTTTCGAACATGGTAGAGTGCAAGAGTCGCGGTGCATATCTGATGGGCCTGACAACCTATGGAAATTATAATATTGAAGATACGGTATCCTTTACGGTATACATTCCAAAGACGGATGAGCATTTTGCAACCAGTCTGGCGGTTATTCCACTGCAGCTGATGGGCTATTATGTCAGCGTGGCAAAGGGTCTAGATGTGGATAAGCCGAGAAATCTGGCAAAGAGTGTTACGGTCGAATAAAAATGAATAGAAAATGAGAAAAAATATGAGTTGGAGAGACGAGCAAGCTTCATATTTTGGAAAATACAATACGTAAGAGGAACACGATACGTAAGAAAAATGGCGGCGCGAAAAAGAAAATTTCGTGCTGCCATTTTGACAAAATAAGCTTGTATTGAAAATATAGTATGCTTGTAGTATTCGGTAAGCTTGCTATGTGAAAGAAAATTTTGGTGGAAAGGGGACTTGTGTGAACAGACAGAAAAAAGAATTTGATGAATTTGAAACGGAATTTCATTTTAAGCAGGAAATCAGAGAAAATCCATATGGCTTTAAGCGAAAGAGTAAAGAGGATCGCCCAGTACTGGCGATCTGTTATGATTTTGATAAGACCTTATCGCCAGATGATATGCAGGCGCAGGGCTATATTCAGTCGGTTAATTACCATGTGGATCGTTTCTGGGCAGAGTCTAACCAGATGGCAAGGGAAAACGGTATGGATTCGAATCTTGCTTACATGTATAAAATGGTGCGCGAGGCCAAAGGTCATTTTGATCTAAGCCGTAAGGCTTTGGAGGAATATGGTTCGAAGGTTGCGTTGTTTCCGGGTGTGAATGAGTGGTTTGAGCGCGTGCGTGAGTACGGTGCAGAGCATGGTGTTATTGTAGAACATTACATCATTTCTTCCGGTTTAAAGGAAATGATCGAGGGAACGGATATTGCAAAGCGTGGTTCCTTTGAGGAGATTTATGCGAGTGCGTTTTATTACGATGAGAAGGGGGTAGCGATTTGGCCAGCACAGGCAATCAACTATACCAGTAAGACGCAGTTTTTATTCCGTATTGAGAAAGGAACACTTGATGTCAATGATCAGGCAGTCAATGACTATTTTCCTGCGAATCAGATGCGTGTGCCATTTCGCAATATTGTCTATATCGGGGATAGTGATACCGATATTCCAAGTATGAAGCTGGTGAATACATATGGTGGTCATGCGATCGGTGTATACGATCCGAACACGGGCAATAAGGAAAAGGTGTATCGCATGATGCGCGATAATCGAATTCGTTACTTTGCACCGGCCGATTACCGCGAGGGACAGGAGCTTGACCGCCTGCTTCAGGCGATTATTGAGAAGACTGCGGCATATGAGAAGTTAGAATCGCTGCATGTGGATGGATTAAAAGAAATGAAAGGTGGAGTATGAAGCTACGCTGTGTGGTAGAACGAATCACCTATCAAAACCCGGAAAATGGCTACACTGTTTTGAAGTGTGCGGTAAAAAATGAGAAGGATCTGGTTACCGTTGTCGGAAATTTGCTGGATGTCAGCGTCGGATCGGTGCTTTTGATTGATGGAAACTGGAAGATGGACAGCAAATATGGCAGGCAGTTTACCGCGCAGTCGTGGGAGGAGACACTTCCGGCAACGGTCTTTGGAATTGAAAAATATTTAGGCTCTGGTTTGATCAAAGGCGTTGGCCCGAAATTTGCAGGCCGAATTGTGCGTAAATTTGGCACTGAGACGATTGACATAATTGAAAATGACATTGGACGTCTGCGTGAAGTCGAAGGGATTGGTCAGAAGCGAATCGAGAAGATTCACGAGAGCTGGGAGCGGCAGAAGGAGATCAAAAATGTGATGCTCTTTTTGCAGGGGCATGGTGTCAGCACCTCTTTTGCTGCGAAGATTTACCGCCAATATGGAAATGACAGCATTGCAAAAATGAAGGAAAATCCGTATTGTTTGGCGGATGATATCTGGGGAATTGGATTTAAAACGGCGGACGGTATCGCGCAAAAGCTGGGCTTTGAGAAGAATGCGCAGGTGCGCGTGCGAAGTGGAATCCTCTACACATTAAGCAATCTGGCGGATGAAGGTCACGTATTTGCAAAGAAAGATCAACTTGTAAAAACAGCACAGGAGTTGTTAGAGGCTGAGGAACAGACGGTTTTGACGGTTATTGAGCAGATGGTGGAAGCGCAGGATTTGATTGCACAAGACGTAGCACTTCAAAGTGATTCTGGTAGTTTTCAGGCACTTTACCTTCCGGCTTTTTATTACGCAGAAACAGGAACAGCAGCGAAGCTAAGAAGATTGATGGATGCCCCGGCGTCGGATCGGCTGTGGCAGCAGTTAACCGCAGCGAGAAAGAAAACAGGAAATAATGAGCTTTCAATTGACGTAGAAAAAATTCAGCAGAAGGTTCAGATGCAATATGATGAGGTGCAGGCAGCTGCTATTCGAAAAGCAGCAATTTCGAAAATTATGGTAATGACGGGCGGCCCGGGTACGGGAAAGACAACGACGGCGCAGGGAATTATCGCGGCGTATCGCGCATTTGGACTTAAGATTTTGCTGGCAGCACCGACTGGGCGCGCGGCAAAGCGTATGAGCGAGGCTACCGGGATGGAGGCAAAGACCATTCATCGCCTGCTCGAGTATAAGCCACCGGAAGGCTATCAGAAAAATGAGGACAATCCACTGCAAGGAGATGTGCTGATCGTGGATGAATGTTCCATGATTGATATTATTTTGATGAACTCCCTATTGAAGGCGATTCCATCTGGAATGCGACTTATTTTAGTCGGCGATATTGATCAGCTGCCGTCGGTTGGCGCGGGAAATGTGCTTCGCGATATCATTGATTCAGGCGTGATTCCAGTTGTGCGCCTTACGCGCATTTTCCGGCAGGCGCAGACAAGCCGTATTATCATGAATGCACATCGAATCAATGAGGGGAAGATGCCCGACATTTCAAATGGAAGTAACACAGACTTTTTCTTTATGGAGAAAGAAGACCCAGAACAGGCGGTGACGCTGATTACACAGCTCGTAACAAATAAGCTGAGCCACTATTACCAGACACCGCCTACTCAGATTCAAGTGCTGACACCGATGCAGCGCGGTGTTGTCGGCGCCGCAAATTTAAATCTGGCGTTACAGCAAGCATTAAATCCGGAGGGAGAGGCACTTCGGCGCAGTGGACTTGCCTTTCGCATGGGCGATAAGGTGATGCAGCTGCGCAACAATTACGATAAGGAAGTCTTTAACGGTGATATCGGGACCGTCAGCGCAGTCGATGTGCAGGAACGAACGCTTCTGGTAAACTTTGAAGGCAGAGAGATCGAGTATGATGTGTCGGAGTTAGATGAGCTTGTCCATGCCTATGCAACGACGATTCACAAAGCGCAGGGTTCGGAGTATCCGATTGTGGTGATGCCAGTCATGATGACGCATTTTGTGATGCTTCAGCGAAATCTTCTTTACACGGGAATTACGAGAGCAAAAAAGATTTTGGTACTCATTGGAACGAAAAAAGCGCTTGCCTACGCGGTGCGAAACGTGACCGTGACAAAACGAAATACATTGCTCAAAGAGCGTCTCCAGGAGGAATTAAACAAATGAATAAAATGGTAACTATAATATTGACTTTAATTCATGTGTGACATATAATACGCATGTGTTGGCAATTTCCTACTGTTTGTCCAGACTGAAATTTAAAATGAGAAAATATATGAACATGGCAATGATTCTGGGATTGTTCTCGGGATTTATGTCCATGATCGCTGTGTACTTTATTTTAAAGGCGATGGGACTTACAGAAGGAAACCTGATTAAACTGGCTCTGATCTTATGTTATTCCAGTGGTGCAGGACTGGGTTTCCAGATTGCAAAAGGATTCTTTGATACAATTCCGGTTGCAATTGATGAAGCTGCACTTTTGGATGGATGTACCAGGAGGTATTATGTAGATGGTGTATCAGGTGCAGTTAAAGGATAAGTAAGGCGATGAAAGATAAGATGATGAAAGATAAGATGATGAAAGATAAAACAGAACTGAAAAAGTATTATTCAACAAAGGAGTTTCTCGAAAATTATATTTATGAGGGAAATAATCTTGGCGTAGAATGTACAGAAGAAGGAACGGCATTCCGCCTGTGGTCACCACAGGCGGAATGCATTAGTTTAAACCTGTATCAGACAGGAGATGGAGGAAATGCATACAAGCAGATTCCGATGAAAAAAGAAGAAAAGGGTGTGTGGAGTTGGGAGAGCAAAGAAGAACTTCACGGCGTTTATTATGATTATCTGATTACACGCAATGGCGAAGAAGTCCGATCAGCAGACCCATATGCAAAGGCATGCGGAGTTAACGGATTGCGCAGCATGGCAGTGAATCTGAAAAAGACCAATCCAAAAGGATGGGAAAAAGATCAGACACCAGAAGAAGGACCGGAGAGAATCGTATATGAACTTCACGTAAAAGAATTTTCATGGGATAAAGCGGGTGGTTTTCCAGAAGAATATCGTGGGAAATACAAAGCATTTACGTGCAGACATACGACTTTGAATGAGGATGGGATTCATCCGACCGGTCTGGATTATTTAAAAGAACTCGGGGTGACACACATTCAGATTATGCCGATGTATGACTATGGTTCTGTAAATGAAGCAGGGGAAGATACAGAATTCAATTGGGGGTACGATCCAGTCAATTACAATGTGCCGGAGGGCTCCTATGCGACAGATGCCAGACATGGTGAAGTTAGAATTCGGGAAATGAAAGAAATGATCCAGGCAATTCATGAAGCTGGTTTTGGTGTAATCATGGATGTTGTCTACAACCATACTTATTCGCTGGACTCCTGGTTTCAGAGAACTGTACCTTGGTATTTTTACCGGGTATTTCCGGATGGTAAGATCTCCGATGGTTCCGCATGTGGAAATGATGTTGCAAGCGAAAGAGAGATGTGTGCGAAATATATTCTGGAATCAGTGCTTTACTGGACAGAGGAATATCATATTGATGGATTCCGTTTTGACCTGATGGGACTTCTGGATGTAGATTTAATGAATCGAATCCGAAGTGAACTGGATCAGCGATACGGAAAAGGAAAGAAGATTATTTATGGAGAACCTTGGGCAGCAGAACAGACAGCTGTAGAAGGCGGTAAAAAACTGGCAACAAAAGAAAGTATTGGGCTTCTGGATGAAAATATCGGAGCGTTCTGTGACAGCACCCGAGATGGAATCAAAGGCTCTGCACTCCGGGCAAAGGAAGCCGGATTTATAAATGGAGCGGAAGGAAAAGAAGACGAAATGCTTGCAAGTGTGGCTGCATGGTGTACAAATCCTTATCATGCAGAAGGATTTAAAAATGTCAAAGCACCTTCACAGATTGTTACCTATGTATCAGCACATGACAATCATACCCTGTGGGATAAATTAAAAGAGACAGTCCCAGAGGAAGAATGTATGAGGCTGAATAAAATGGCAGCAGCAATCTATATGACCTGTCAGGGAACGCTGTTCTTCTTATCGGGAGAAGAATTTGCCCGTACAAAAGATGGACAGGATAATACCTTTAAGGCGCCGATCACTCTAAACCGTCTCGACTGGGAAAAGGCACGGGAAAATAAGGAACTGGTTCGTTATTATCAGGGGCTGATTGCACTTCGAAAACAGCTCTCTGGGCTTTGTGACAAATCAAAAGACAGTTATAAACGAATTACGGATATGTGGAAAGAAAAAGACGTAGTAGGATTTACAGTGCTCAATGATGAAAAAGCAAGATGGAGTCAGGTAAAAATAATTTACAATGCAAGAAAAAGTAGCTATAAAGAAGTTTTGGATGACGACTGGGAAATATTGAGCGATGCAGATGACAGCTGGTGCTGGGAAAAGGGAATTTGTGCAGGCAGACAGATAGAGGCTGTACCACAGAGCGTTTTGATACTTGGACGTAAGGAATGATTAAGGAGGAGTGGTGCATGAAATGCATTTATGGAAGACAGGATTGGAAAACGTTGGAGAGAGGTCTTGAAAATTGCTATTTATTAACCAATGGTCTAGGAGGTTTTTCTTCGCTTACTATGACCGGAGCTGTGGCAAGAAATGATCACTCGGTATTTATGGCATGTACGAAAGCTCCAAATCACAGAGTGAATATGGTTCACCGTATAAAAGAAGAACTGGGTATTGGGGAAACAAAGTATGTTCTTTCAACTCAGGAATTTGCAGATGGAACAAAAGAAGAAGGATACCGTTATCTTACAGAGTTTTCTTTTGGAATTCTTCCTTTGTGGCGTTATCTGACAAGTGGAATAGAGATAGAAAAAGAGATTGCGATGGCACAGGGCTGCAATCAGATCGCAGTGAATTACCATCTGAAAAATCGAGGTCAGAAAGAGGCCGTTCTTTGTGTAACTCCGTTTTTTCAATTTGAACCTAAAGGGGAAGATTTGAAAGAAGATAAGATATTTTCAAGACAAGAGCAAAAGATTACCGATGGAAAGTATAATCTTTTCTTTGAAACAAATGGGGAGGCAGAAGAATTTCAGGAAAAGAAAGAAACGTATTTTTATCGCTACGATGAATGTGATGGAAGACGAGAAAATGGAACCGCAAGCGCAGTGTATCAGATTAAAAAGCGGGTAAAGCCAGGAGAAGAGACAGATTTGACAGTAATTTATTCGCTGGAAAGTCAGATTGGTATGGATGCAAAAAAAATATTTGATAAAATGAAAGAAGAACAGATCCATCACCAAGAGAAGCTTATAAAGACTTCAGGTTTGAAAAATAAACTGGCACAGACACTGGTATGTAGTGCAGACAAATTCCTTTCGAAAAGAGAGTCCACGGACGGATTGACCATTCTTGCTGGTTTTCCTTTTTTTGAGGATTGGGGAAGAGATACAATGATTGCACTTCCGGGAATCTGTATCTCCACAGGAAGATTTGAAAGTGCAAAATCAATTTTGCGGACATTTGCATTTTATGAAAAGGATGGATTGATGCCAAATCTGTTTCCAGAGGGGAAGAATGAGCCACTTTATAATACTGTAGATGCGGCACTATTATTTATCAACTGTGTGTGGTTATATTATGAAAAAACTCAGGATATCAAATTTGTAGAGGAAATGTATCCGGTAATGCAAAGAATTATTTCCGGTTATGAAAGAGGAACAAATTTCAATATCCATATGGAAGAAGATGGTCTTATCAGTGCCGGAGCGGGGCTGGATCAGGTAACGTGGATGGATGTACGTGTGGGAGAAATCCTTCCGACACCAAGACATGGGAAACCGGTGGAGATCAATGCTTACTGGTATAATGCACTTTGTATCATGCAAAAGTTTTCTGAAGTTTTGAAGAAAAATGAAGAGCAGAAATATGGAGAACTCGCACAGAAAGTGAAAGAATCTTTTGCACGAGAATTCTGGATGGAGGAAAAACACTGCCTGAAGGATGTAATCTCAGAAACAAAGGCAGATACACAAATTCGATGTAATCAGATATGGGCGGTGTCTATGCCATTTACAATGTTGGATGAAGAAAAAGAAAGACAAATTGTAGATACGGTATTTGAAAAGCTGTATACGCCGTATGGACTTCGGACATTAGATCCAAAAGACGAGGAATTTCATGCAAGCTACGGCGGAGAGATGATAAAAAGAGATCTTGCTTATCATCAGGGAACCGTCTGGACTTTTCCAATGGGTGGATATTATCTCGCATATCTAAAAGTAAATAAAGATTCAAGAGAAGCAAAAGAGATTGTGGCAAAGCAGTTGGAAGTGTTGGAAAGTGCAATGCGTGAAGGATGTATTGGCCAGCTTCCTGAGATTTATGATGGAGAGATTCCGGTTTCTTCAAAAGGATGTTTTGCACAGGCGTGGAGTGTAGGAGAAATTCTGCGTGTTTATGAAAAATTGGAGGAATAATAAGATGGAGTTTACCGGGGTATATCATAAAACATCAGAGCAGATGAGTTATCCGTTGGATGAGGACAGACTAATTGTAAATATTAAGACCGGGTATGATGTAAAACAGGTATTTATTCATTATGGAGATCCTTATGAAGCAGGAATCTTGGGTGGAAAGGAAAAGTGGATTGGAAAAAGAGAGGAAATTATTTATAAAAAACGTCTGTCGCATCAAATCTGGTGGACAACAACGCTTCTTCCTGCATATAAAAGATGTAAATATTATTTTGAACTGAGGACAGAAAAGGAAGTCTGGTATTATTTTGAAGACGGTTTCCTGACAGAAGAACAGCTTCAGATGGATGGTCGTATACAGCAGTGTTTTATTGTACCATGGATGAATCCTGCAGATATAAATCGCACACCTGCATGGGTAAATGATACGATCTGGTATCAGATCTTTCCAGACAGGTTCTGCAATGGCACACCGGAAAAGAATGGAAATGATATCACACCGTGGAGAAATCACGGAACAGTGACAAATCAGGAAAAATTCGGAGGAAATCTGGAGGGAATCCGTCAGAGACTACAGTATCTTCAGGAGCTGGGAATTACCGGAATTTATCTGAATCCGATTATGGAAGCAGAATCTAACCACAAATATGATACTACAGATTATACAAAGATTGATCCGGCTTTCGGCAATGAAGAAATGATGAAAGCACTTTGCAGGGAAGCGCACGAAAAAGGAATCCGTATTATGGTTGACGCAGTATTTAATCATTGCGGAAGAAAATTCGCGCCGTGGATGGATGTACTGGAGCATGGGAAAGATTCCCGTTATGCGGACTGGTTTATGATAGAAGACTGGGAACAGATCGGAAAAAGAGCAGACACCAGAGACAGGCGCTTTTACTCTTTCGCATTTGCAGATACGATGCCAAAATTAAATACGAATAACGAAGAAGTAATTGAGTATTTTTGTAAGGTCTGCGAGGAATGGGTTCAAAAATTTGATATAGATGGAATCCGTTTTGATGTAGGAAATGAAGTATCACATCGGTTCTTAAAGCGGATGCGAGAACATTTAAAAACGATAAAACCGGACATTTATCTGTTGGGAGAAATCTGGCACGATGCAAGCCAGTGGCTGCAAGGAGATGAATATGATTCCGTTATGAATTACCCGCTGCTCAGTGGAATCCATGACTTTTTTCTAGATAAAACGATGAAAAAAGAGGAATTTGAATATATGGTAAATCGTTGCTATACCATGTATATGCAACAGAATAACGATGTACTTTTCAATCTGCTGGATTCCCACGATACGGAGAGACTTATGAACCGTTTTCATAATCTGGATAAATTCTATCAGCAGCTTGCAATTCTCTTCACACTTCCGGGAAGTCCTTGCATTTACTACGGAACAGAGATTGCGATGGAAGGCGCACATGACCCGGATTGTAGAAGATGTATGCCATGGAGCGAGATCGAAAGCAAAGAGAATCAGGAAAAAATTGCAATAATGCGGAAACTGATCATGCTTAGAAGAAACGAGAAAATGTGCAGAAGCCCGCATTTTCATTTTCCGGATACGTACAAAAATGATCGATGTGTAGAATATATAAAATTAGATGAAGAAGGTAATAAAATTGAGGTTCTATTAAATGCATCGGAGGAAAAAATAAAAGTAAAAGGAAATGGAAAAATTCTTTTTGCCCGAGAATTTGATGGAGAGATACTTGGTGTGAATGGAACACTCATTCGTAGAATTTAGAGAGCATATAAAGAAGGGAGAGGATATCCCGGTAGAACCAGATAATCTGCCGGAGAGATATCGAAACAGAGTATGGAAAATAAGAATAACTGGTGGAAAAATGCAGTTGTATATCAGATTTATCCGAAAAGCTTTCAAGATTCGGACGGAGATGGAAT
>DAVZID010000079.1:0-12993 GCA_052273485.1 Lachnospiraceae bacterium | reverse complement strand
CGCTTTCATCTCGGTCATTGAATGGCCGAGGATTCCCGCGCCAGATTCCTAAATAAGGTGATTGTTAGCAGGCTTGTGTAGTTTATCGTTTGCCTAACGATTAAGTGTCGCTCGTTTGTATTGCTTTCGGTACGCAGTAGGTAAAATCTGAAAAATATCACGAAAAGCATTGGAGAATTTGCTTTGATTTTCATAGCCAACAGCTGTGGCAATATCTGCAATACTGTTATTGGTATCCACAAGTAATACAGCGGCTTTTTTCATTCTGAAATCTTTCATATAAGTGGCAATAGGCATTCCATACACGTTTTTGAAGGTGTCTTTTAGGGTTGTAGTATTTATCAAATATTGTTTTGATAAATCATCAATGGTAAATCTGTGTTCCGGATGAAGCGTAAGCTGATGTTGAATTTGTTGAATAATTTCTACTTGTCTTGATAACTGTGGTGTTAGTTTTCTTTCCAACGCTGGATTTAGCAAGTTTAAAAAGAGTAAAAGCTCCTGTATTTTCAATTTGAAATATGGTAGCAGCATATTCTTCGGGAGGTCGTAAAGCTCAGAAAAAATATGTTCAATTCTAGGATTAGCCGGCATAGCAGTATATTTTTCATTTTCGCAGAATTTGCGATAGAGTGAAGTGCCGTCTAATTCTGCTTCCCGCAATATTTCAGGTGTTTGCCTGGACAGAATATCTAAATCAATGTGAATGGATATACCGTAGTAATATCCCAGAGGAAAAGTTATTTCTGAGTCAGCACAGGTATCCATCATATGCAGAGATAAATCGCCGGGACCAAGATAGATGCTGGTATTATCGCCCATATCCCATCCCATACGACCATAGTTGCAGTGATTTATCTGCAGAACATGGTCATAAGGAGCATGATGATCCTTCATAAATTTTGCTACATAGTTACAAAAAAACACTTCAATTCCAGGATATACACAAAAATATTCCAAAAGACCTTTTCCATCGGAACAGAGACTAAAATGTCCAGAAAGAAGGGCAGAGTCTGTCTGTTCAGAGAAATGCTTTTTCAGGACAAGTTCTCCTTTTGGTATGTTTTCAGTTTTTCTTTGTAATTCCCATAATAAATCGGTTGTGTTATGTTTCATAGATATACCTTTCGTTCTTAAAGTAAAGAATCAGTTATTGTCGGGGCAGGAGATAACAATCATTTGTTCAATGATTTTATGCAGCGCATCAGCGGAAGTAGACTTAGAAGCCTTATAATAAACCTCTTTACCGTGTCTCGAACTTATAATCAAACCATGTACTTTTAACTGGCGCAGATGATGGGAAATAGCAGGACTACTCATATTCATCATAGCGGACAGATTGATGACGCATTCTTCACAGTGGCATAGAATCCAAAACAGCTGTAAGCGCTTCGGATCGCTTAGCTGCTGAAAGATATTAGAAACAGTGAAAAAGTCATCACTGGAAGGACTGTTTAATAAAATTGCTTCAATATTTTGTCCATGGTCGTGTGGTAGATTGTGCATGGTGTACCTCCTCCTTTCAACAAGCAAAATTTTTTTGGCATTCCAACATTGTACCTAAAGTATAGCAAGGAAAAATGTTTCAAGTATGCAGAATATTCTGACTTTGTATACTTTTTGCATTAGCTTGACTTTTATATATTAAAATGTTATTTTAATAATAACACTAAAGTATTTTAAATTCAATACAAAACAGGAGTTTATAAATTATATGAAATATTCAACCAAACTGAGTGATGCGGTTCATGTACTTTGTTTTATTTCCATCAATCCATCTCAGGATTTGAGCAGTGCAGCTATCGCAAAAAGTATATACACTAATCCCGGATATGTCAGACAGATTATGATGTCCCTAAAGAAAGCGGGATTGTTGTCGAATACCCGTGGCAAGGCAAATCCCATAATAGTAAAACCAATGGAGCAGATTACGCTTCTTGATGTTTACAGGGCAGTAGAGCAGGACAAGCCTTTATTGCATTTGGATACCCAGACGAATCCGGAATGTGCGGCAGGAGTGAATATCCAGCTGGCATTGCAGAGTTTTTACGACAGAGTGCAGGAAAAAGCGGAGGAGGAAATGAAAAGCATCACACTAAGAGATGTGATTTCAGAGTATGAAAATCGGTTGCATATGGGAGAATTTGAGTTTCATGTGTAATATTCAGATTTGAATAATTGCTGTAGCACATATATTTAACACGGGAACAGTCCAAACTGCAGATGAAAGAACAGGAGAGCTTCTGTTGCCAGAAGCTGATTGGAAATGTCTACGCAGTAGCGGTCGTCTTCTATCATTCGTATAATACCATCCATCTGACCTCTGGCAATCTTTAACTCCCTCATAACTGAACTTTTATCAGCCTTCATAAGCCTTAATCTCCGTTACTTCATAACCTGCATTCTCTATGGCAGCGGACAGAACAGAGTCCTCAATTACCTGAGTCATGACTGCAATCGCATTCTTGTCATCCAGACTTACCTGTACATCTGTAACACCGTCCAGTTCGGATAATGCTTTTGTAACGTGTTTTACACAATTCTGGCACATCATGCCTTCAATTTTCAGTTCCTTTTTCATAGTATTTCGTTCTCCTTTTTCTGTATTTGTTAGTTTGGTCTTATTGACTGGTTCTGCCATCTGCTGTGCGGAGATGGGATTGCCAACGGGAGTATGTATCTTTACGGACGCTCCCGTGACAGATGTGTTCTTATCTGTTGTATCGGATTCTTTGCGTTTTGGCTTGAAAAAGCGTAAACGCAGAGCGTTGGAAACCACGAACACGGAACTGAAGCCCATAGCAAGCGCAGCAACCATTGGATTCATTTTTAAATCGAAAGCAGCATAGTAACAGCCTGCGGCAATCGGAATTCCGATGACATTATAGAAAAATGCCCAGAACAGATTTTCCTTGATGTTGCGTATGGTGGCTTTGCTTAATTCGATGGCAGTAGGAACATCAAGAAGATCACTCTTCATTAGTACAATATCAGCGGATTCCATGGCAACATCAGTTCCGACACCGATGGCGATTCCCACATCTGCTCGAACCAGAGCAGGAGCATCATTGATGCCATCACCCACCATGGCAACGGTTTTGCCGCTTTCCTGCAGCGCACGCACTTCTCGTTCTTTATCCTGAGGAAGAACCTCTGCGATTACCCGGTCAACACCTACCTGTTTACGGATTGCTTCTGCAGTCTTTGCATGATCGCCTGTCAGCATAACAACTTCAATGCCAAGCTGTTTTAACTTTGAGATTGCCTGTATGCTGGAGGGCTTTACCGTATCTGCAACGGCAATCATACCAAGTAATTGATTATCCTGTGCAAAGAGTAATGGCGTTTTTCCCTCGTTTGCAAGAGCGTCATAGGAAGCTGAAAAAGAAGTTTCCCAGATATTTTGCTGCTCCATAAGCTTCTGATTACCGGCAACGAGGAGAGAACCGTTTTGATTGCCTTTAATACCTCCGCCTGCAATCTGAACAAAATCTGTAACAGGGAAAAATTCTGCTTTTCTGTTCTGTGCGTAATGAACGATTGCCTGTGCCAGCGGATGCTCTGAAAGTTTCTCCAATGAGTAAGCAACTTGAAGAAGTCTGTCTTCCGATACGCCGTTTCTGCAAATAATATCCGTGACGGCGGGCTTTCCCTCTGTAATGGTACCAGTCTTATCTAATACAACGGTGTTGATGGAGTGTGCTGTTTCCAGGCTTTCAGCCGACTTGATCAGGATACCGTTGGCAGCACCACGTCCGGTTCCGACCATGATGGCGGTAGGAGTGGCAAGTCCCAGAGCACAAGGGCAGGATACGACCAACACAGCGATGCCGATGGACAGGGCAAATTCAAAGGAGGCACCCACAATAAGCCATACAATGGCGGCAAGAAGTGCAATGCCGATGACAACCGGAACAAAGACACCGGCAACCTTATCTGCAAGTTTTGCAATCGGAGCTTTCGAGCTGGTGGCTTCATCCACCAGGCGGATGATCTGCGCAAGGGCAGTGTCATCACCAACTTTGTCAGCACGCATAGTAAAATAACCACTCTTATTAATTGTAGCACCGATGACGGCATCACCCTCTTTTTTATTAACAGGAATGCTTTCGCCTGTGATGGCAGATTCATCTATGGAGGCGGTTCCACTAAGTAATGTGCCATCCACCGGGATAGCTTCTCCTGATTTTACGATTAAAGTATCGCCGGTTACCAGTTCTTCCACAGGTACAGTCTGTTCAATTCCGTTCCGAAGCACGGTGGCAGTTTTGGGAGCCAGGTTTAACAGCTTATTGATGGCGTCGGAAGTTTTTCCTTTTGCACGGGTTTCAAAAAATTTCCCCAATGTAATCAGTGTAAGAATTGTTCCTGCACCCTCAAAATAGATGTCATGTGAGAACTGGTCTACCATGGCAAGATCCCCATGTCCAAAACCGAAGGCAATCTTAAAGAGTGCATAGACACCATATAAAATGGAGGCTCCGGAACCCAGTGCAATCAGGGAATCCATATTTGGTGAACCATGAAACAAAGTCTTGAATCCCATTCGATAATATTTCGAGTTGATCATAGCAACCGGAATTACCAGAAGAAATTGAAGTAAGGCGTAAATCATGGCATTTTCTGTTCCCAGTAAGAAATCAGGAAGCGGCCAATGAAGCATACGTCCCATGGAAGCATAGAACAGTGGAATGGTAAATGCGAAAGACCATATCACACGTTTTTTCATAGTCTCATATTCTTTTTTTGCCGTATTTACCGGAGGAACGCTCGCAGCTTTGCTACTTCCGGCAGGTATCTGAAGCGAAGCTCCATAACCCGCTTTCACAACAAAGTTTATAATCTGTTCGCTGTTAAGTGCACCTTCGTCATAAGTCACTACCATGCTGTTTTTCAGCAGATTGACAGAGACTTCATTGACACCGGATAGTGCAGACACACTTTTTTCTACACGGGATGAGCAGGCGGCGCAGCTCATGCCGGTAATATTGTACTTTTCTTGCATATAAGTCACCGACCTTTCATTATTTGAGTGAAATGTATTTTTATTTCGCTCATTATTATTAAGAAGCAGAATACCTCTACGGGGTATTTGTATTTCGGTAACAGTATAGCAGAAAAAACAAGTGGGGTACGCTCAAAAAAGGAGTTTATTTATTCCAAAAAGAAATATTTACTCATGTGAAATGCTCTTTATTGGGTAAAAATTAAGTTTATACTCCGTACACCAGAATTCCCAAGAATGCTGATATGATGATCAGCGTTCTTAGGAGAAATACTTTTTTGAATACTGGTTTTGCCCCTACCATTGCTACAGCTAAAACAGAGGTGATGATTACAGCTTGCATATTTGCCTTAATTGTCCTTATCATGCTTCCGGATTTTGCATCAAATAATGGCAATAATTTCGCCTGTTTGGGAGTATTTTTAACCCAAAGGGAAGAATAGCAGCTCAAAGTGTTGAAATCGTAAAAGAAGAGTAGTATAGTGCACTCAAGATGATTAAACGAGTGTTTAATCGTTCGTAAAAAGAAAGGAGCTTTTAATAATGAAAAAGACTTACAAAATTGATGTGGATTGTGCCAACTGTGCAAATAAGATGGAGGATGCTGCAAAACATACTGCAGGTGTGAAGGATGCTACTGTAAACTGCATGACTTTGAAAATGAATGTGGAGTTTGAAGAAGGACAGGATGTAAAGGCAGTTATGGAAGAAGTTCGTAGCAACTGCAAGAAGGTAGAAGAGGACTGTGAAGTGTTCATCTAAGGATGAATCGCTGCATTTGCGTATCTTTGAAGGCATCCGGAAGTGAATTTTCGGGTGCCTTTCCTTAAAACATAAATGAAAGAAGGAAATTAAAATGGGTGAAATTGTAACAACTGCGCTGCTTGCAATCGTTATTGTGACAGCGGCAGTATTTATACTTATTATCAGTAAGAAGGATAAAGGAATGACGAAGAAACAGAAGAGTATGCTGAAACGTATTCTGATTTCTGCGGCGATCATGTTGGCGCTCCAGTTTATTAATGCAGAGATGTTTGCAAAGCTGGATACTTATTTATTCCCGTCTGCGGGACGTATCGCAAGATTTGTAATCTATATGATTGATTATCTGATTATAGGCTATGACATACTTAAAAAAGCATTTTATGGTATCAAAAACAAGCAGGTGTTTGATGAAAGCTTTTTGATGGCAGTGGCTACCATTGGTGCCATGGCACTTGCTATCTATGAAAACGGTGAGTATCTGGAAGCAATTGCAGTTATGCTGTTCTATCAGATTGGTGAGTGGTTCCAGAGCTATGCGGTAGGAAGAAGCCGACGAAATATCAGTGATTTGATGGATATCCGCCCGGATTATGCAAACGTAGAGAGAAATGGGAAACTTATGCAGATTGATCCGGATGAGGTGGGCATAGGAAGTGTTATTGTAGTGCAGCCCGGTGAAAAGGTACCGATTGACGGATTGATTGTAGAAGGAACATCAAGTCTTAATACAAGTGCTCTAACAGGAGAAAGTCTTCCAAGGGAAGCAGCTGTGGGGGATGAAATTATAAGTGGTTGTATCAACCTGACAGGTGTGCTTAGAATTCAGACAACAAAGGAATTCGGAGAATCTACCGTATCCAAAATACTGGATTTGGTGGAAAATGCAAGCTCCCGAAAATCAAAATCCGAGGACTTTATCACAAAGTTTGCAAGAGTTTACACACCGGCGGTATGTTACTGTGCATTAGCATTGGCAATTTTATCTCCTCTTGTAAGAATGTTTGCGATGGACTTACCAGCTGACTGGGGGACATGGATTTATCGTGCACTAACATTCCTTGTTATCAGTTGCCCTTGTGCTTTAGTTATCAGTATACCATTAAGCTTCTTTGCAGGAATTGGCGGAGCAAGCAAGGAAGGTGTATTGGTAAAGGGTTCAAATTATCTGGAAATTCTGTCAAAGACAGATTACATTGTATTCGATAAGACAGGAACCTTGACACAGGGTGTTTTTGAGGTAAATGGTATTCATCACAATGAACTGCCAAAGGAACAGCTCATTGAGCTTGCGGCTCTGACAGAGAGTTCGTCCTCCCATCCAATCAGCAAGAGTTTGCAACGTGCTTATGGTAAGGAAATAGACAGAACCCGTGTAACTGATGTTCAGGAAATAAGTGGAAACGGTATTATTGCAAAGGTTGACGGAATGGAAGTGGCAGCCGGTAACATGAAGCTCATGAAAAAGCTGAAAATCAAGTGCAATGATTGTCATCAGGTAGGAACCATTATTCATATGGCGATTGACGGAAAATATGCCGGTCACATCGTAATTTCTGATATTGTGAAGCCTCACTCAAAGGAGGCGGTTGCAGAACTAAAGAAAGCAGGTGTGGAAAAGGCAGTCATGCTCACAGGAGATGCCAAAAAGGTGGCAGAGCAGGTAGCAGCATCCCTTGGTATAGATGAGGTATACAGCGAACTTCTTCCTGCCGGAAAAGTAGAGAAAGTAGAGGAATTGTTACGAGTAAAACCGGAGAAGATGAAGCTTGCCTTTGTAGGTGACGGTATCAATGATGCACCGGTTCTTTCAAGAGCAGATATTGGAATTGCCATGGGAGCCATGGGTTCTGATGCAGCGATTGAAGCAGCGGACGTAGTTCTGATGGACGATGATCCAATGAAAATTTCAAAGGCGATTAAGATTTCAAGAAAATGCCTTAAAATTGTATATCAGAATATTACCTTTGCCATTGGAATCAAACTGCTGTGTCTGGTACTTGGAGCATTAGGTATCGCAAATATGTGGCTTGCAATTTTTGCAGATGTAGGTGTCATGATTCTGGCAGTGTTAAATGCAATCCGTTGTTTATATACAAGCAACTTATAAAAACAATCCGGCAGACAAGGACATTGTACTGCCGGATTTTTAAAATGTGAAACGGAAGGAGGATATAAGATTATGGAGGAAATGCAGCAGGAACGTGTACCGATAGAAGGTGAAATGTACCATTTAACAGAACTATTCAAAACACTTGGTGATCCAACTTGAATACGGTTAATGTTTATACTTGTAAAAAAAGAAATGAGTGTGAGTAGTCTGGCGAAGGAGATGGGTGTCACAGAGTCAGCAGTTTCCCATCAGTTAAAAATGTTACGGGCAAGTCGATTAGTTACGAGTAGAAGAGAAGGGAAAAATATTTATTATACTTTTGCAGATCGTCATGCAAAAGAATTGATCTCCATAGGTCGTGAGCATATCGCTGAAAGCATAAGATGTTAAAATATTACTAACAAGGTCTTGACATGTAATAAAACATGTAGTAAAATTCTCAATAGATGTAATTATTATAATAACAACTAATAGAAATTGAAAGGAAAGTGAGTAGACTACATGAAAAAAGAACTGATAAACGAAAGTGACAGACAGGTTTTGTTGACCAAAGTACAGGAAGCAGAAGCAATTGTAGTGGGAGCTGCCTCAGGGATGTCAGCATCAGCAGGATATACCTTCTGGTATGAAAACGATAAGATATTTCACAAGTATTTTGACGATTTTTATCGGAAATATCATTTTACAGGTACGTTCAATGGCTTTTATCATCACTACAGAACGGCAGAAGAGAGATGGGCGTTTATTGCAAGGATGGTGCATATGCAGTATGAGCTGCCTACAGGCGATGTTTATTATGATTTGATGGAACTGCTTCGGGACAAGAACTATTTTATATTGACCACAAACCAGGATTTTCAGTTTACCCGTGTTGTACCGGAAGAGAAGTTGGCTGCCATTCAGGGTGACTGGAGATATTTTCAGTGCAGCAGAAGATGCCATGATGAGATTTATTATAATGAGGACCAGATTCATAAGATGAATGAGGCAATACAGGATACCCATATTCCTTCGGATATGATTCCCCGTTGCTCGAAATGTGGTGCGCCCATGGAACCCTGGGTTCGCGGATACACTTTTTTGGAAGGAAAAAAATACAAGCAGGAATATGAGAAACTGAATGCTTTTCTGGAAGAAAATCTGAACAAAAAGATTCTCTTTCTGGAACTGGGTGTAGGGCGGATGACACCAATGTTTATACAGGAGCCTTTCTGGAATCTGACCTATCGTCTTCCACAGGCATTCTATATTTCAATCAATCCCAAGGACGCATTGCTTCCGAAAGAGTTGAAAACAAAAGGTCTGGCGATACATGAGGATATTTCGAAGATTCTGAAGGATACATTGAATATGATGAAAGAGGGATAGTAATGATTTTCACACAAATCAGAAATGCTACGATCATAGCCAGTCACATGGAAACAGCATTGTATATGAGAGTAATGCAGAGCGGTTAGCATAAAAACAGGATGTTTTAGGTACAAGAAAGTCCCTACTGTCTCTTTAAAAATCGGATTACACACAAGGGACGACATTGTTTTGAAAGGAGAATGTATGAGCTTTTACGAAGATATTGTAATGCAAACACAGATGAAAAATTACAGCAGAAATTATGGACTATATGCGTCCGGAGGAACTGCAGTAAAGATGAGCAAAAAAAAGCCACTGCCCTATGAACAGCAGATAAAAGAATTTGCAGATAAGATAAAGGAGGCTGAGTGTATTGTAGTTGGAGGTGCTTCTGGATTGTCTGCAGCGGGCGGAGGGGATTTTTATTATGCTGCAACCCCCTCCTATAAAGAGCATTTTGGAAAATTCTATGAGAAATATGGTTTTCAAGGCGCTTTTGCAGGAATGATGCATCAATTTTCCACAAGAGAGGAGCATTGGGGGTATCTTTCCACATTTCTATATACAACAGTGCATGCACCGGTTAGGAAGCCTTATCTGGATCTGGATGCTATTTTAAAAGGAAAAGATTTTCATATTCTGACGACTAACCAGGATACGCAGTTTGTGAAATTGTATAAAGAGGAGGATGTCAGTGAAATTCAGGGAGATCACCGCTTTTTCCAGTGCAGCAGTCAGTGCTGTGATGAAACATGGGATGCAGTGAAGCCAGTGGAAGACATGGTTGCTTCTATGGGAGATGGAACAAAGGTGGCAACCGGGCTGATTCCTTACTGCCCTCATTGTGGCGCAGAGATGTTTCCGTGGGTTCGTGGTTATGGCAATTTTCTTCAGGGAACAAAGTACAACGAACAGTATCAAAAGGTGTCTGATTACATTCAAAAGAATAAAGACAAAAAGCTACTCTTTATTGAACTTGGCGTTGGCCGCCTGACACCGATGTTCATTCAGGAGCCGTTCTGGGTACTGACGGAGCAGCTAAGTGATGCGTATTATATTGCAGTCAATGACAAGTACGATTTCTCCCGGAAAAGATTGAGGACAAGGGAATGACGATTCTTGCAAGCATTTCTGATGTTCTCTCAGATGTGAGGAAGAATATGGAAGAAAGGTAGGATACGAAATGAATCAGTTTGAAATCATTGCACAAAAGTTGAGGGATGCAGATGCTGTTTTAGTAGGAGCAAGCAATGGCTTTTCTATATCAGAAGGTCTGCATATATTTGCTTCAAATCAGGCGTTTGAAGATTTGTTTGGGGATTTTAAAAGAAAATATGGTATCAGAAATATATTGGAGGGAATGTTTGCTAGATTTCCTTCTGAGGAGGCGAAGTGGACATATTTTAGCAGACTTGCCAATCATTACAGCGGCAGTTATACGGGAAGCAAAAACACGGATGCCTTAAAGAAAATCATCGGGGATAAGCCATACTTTATGGTAACCTCCAACGGTGAAAACCACTTTGAACTGGCCGGGTTTGATCCGGAATGTATCTATGAAATAGAAGGCAGTTGGAAGGAAATGCAGTGCGCAAAACCCTGCCATGACAAGCTGTATCCAGCGTTTCCTTCGATGAAGAAAATGGCGGAGGCTGAAGAAAATGGTCTCGTTCCATCTGATTTGGTGCCAAAGTGTCCGAAATGCGGCGGCCCCATGCAGCTTCATATCGTAGGTGACGGCTTTATTCAGGATAATAAGATAAGAGATCGGTTCCAAAAATTTATAGACACATACCATGGAAAAAACCTTGTCATTCTGGAACTTGGAATCGGTTGGAGAAATCAACTAATTAAAGGACCATTTATGCGTCTTGCAGCGGGGGAACCTAATGTGACCTATGTGGCAATTAACAAAGGGGAAATTTATTTGCCAGATGAAATTAAGGGAAAGTCATTTGGACTAGATGGTGATATGACGCAGATGCTTTCGAAGCTGGCAGAGCAGGTGTAGGCATGAAGCTTGATTTTTTATATCACATTCCATCGGAAAATGAAGTTGTGCATAAGAACGGAAGGTCTGTGATAGAGAATGGGAAAATACAGGCTGCGCTTGAACAGGCAGCCGAACTGATAGAAAATGCAGATGCCCTTGTCATTGGTGGTGGCTCTGGATTGTCAAGCTCCTGCGGCTATGAGTATTATCATAATTGTGATTTTTTTGAACGTCATTTTTCACAGTACCGAGAGAAATACGGTTTTACAAACCTGTTTGAAGGCTTGAATTATGTATACAGCATGCCGGAAGAGCGCTGGAGTTTTCTGGCTCACTACATTCAGACGATGAGAGAAGAGCCTGCGGGAGAGGCATACCGCATGTTACAGGAAATCGTGGCAGAAAAGGAACACTTTATTTTGACTACCAATATTGACAATCAGTTTTATAAAGTATTTCAGAAAGAGAAAATATGGGCATTTCAGGGAGACGTTAGCTTCCTTCAGTGCCCTCAGCCCTGCCATGATGCCATCTATGATAACCTGACGACTGTGCAGAAAATGCAAAAGAATGCTCGTGCATATACAGTTTCTGCAGATGACATTCCGCGCTGTCCTTACTGCGGGAGACAGCTAAGCCTCTGGATAAGAGAGGAAACCTTTTTGGAGGGCGAGGAATGGAACTGGCAGAAACAACGCTATCAGTCCTTTTTGTCTGCACATAAGGAGCACAATATTGTGTTTTTGGAATTGGGTGTAGGAGATATGACACCGAGTATCATTAAATTTCCTTTTTGGGAAATGACGAGAAATTTGAAAAATGCAAGGCTTATCTGCATGAATGCAGGAGAGACGCAGGCACCAGAGCATATCAAAGACAAGACCGTGATGCTGCCAATGGATATCGCAGAAGCACTGCACAAACTGCGCAGGATGATAGGAGAAAAGAGGTGCCAAAATGCTGAAACTGGAAAATATCTGCTATGAAGCAGATGGAAAAGAAATTTTAAAGGATATTAATTTAGAAGAAAGACGAAAAACTCTTGACCTGCACGTAGCGTATACGCTTATACTATCAACATAAATCATAAGGAGGTGCATCCGATGTTATTGAATGAAATTATAAATGAGGTTGGAATGACAAAGCGTGCAGTTAAGTATTATGAAGAAAAAGGATTGCTGTCAGTGGATAAAGATAACAATGGTTATCGTAACTATACTGCACAAGATGTTGAAACTTTAAAAAAGATTTCAGTATATAGAAAACTCGGTATTAGTATTAAAGACATACAGAGCCTTTTGGAAACTGGCGACAAAAGTATTCTTCTTCGTATTTATCAAGAAAAAGTGCAGGAAAAAGTTTTAAAGGACTCAGAACTTGAAGCTTTGAAGCAATTTATAGATGATGGTGACACAGACAAAGCAAATGAGGCACTTGATTATCAAACCGTTGAAAATGCGATTGAGTCTTTGCTACCGGGAAAAGAATGGGGAGATTATTTTAAAAGTCATTTCAAACCATTTCTTAATGTAAGATTGAAGACTCTGGAACAGAAGCAAGCATTACAGAATATATTAGAATATTGTGATGAAACGACATTGAAAGTTCCTTTTATTATGGGAATAGGTGCGAAGATGATAGGTGGGATTGCACAAGAAACCAGAACCGCAGATGAGATGATAGCCTATTATCGTGATATGAGTGAAAGTGAATATGAAAGACTAAAAGAAAAAGTATGGAAAGGTGCTAAAATGAAAAACGGTATAATGA
>DAVZID010000078.1:0-13142 GCA_052273485.1 Lachnospiraceae bacterium | reverse complement strand
TACTCGGACTCATCTTCCCGATTATCGTCGCACTGCTTCTGAATGAAGTCCATAATATGGGTCTCAAGAAAGGCATCCAGACACTTGTCTATTTGCCGCACTTCCTTTCCTGGGTAACCGTAGCCGGAATGCTTCGCGATATTCTCGGAATGGACGGTATCGTAAACATGTTTTTACAGAAGATCTTCGGAATGGACCCGATCTTCTTCCTTGGAAACGCCGGAATGTTCCGTCAGATCGTCGTAATCTCCGATTTGTGGAAGGGCTTCGGATTTGGAATGATCGTTTACTTGGCAGCAATCTCCAACATTGATCAGAGCTTATATGAAGCTGCACAGATCGACGGTGCAGGTCGTTGGAAGCAGACACTTTACGTCACAATCCCGTGCATCCTTCCAATGGTCATCGTAATGGCAACACTTAGCCTTGGAAACGTATTAAATGCCGGATTCGATCAGATCTTCAACCTGTATTCACCACTGACCTACAGCACCGGTGATATCATTGATACATACGTATATCGTCAGTCACTTGTCAATGGACAGTACAGCTTCGGTACTGCAGTTGGATTATTCAAATCGGGCGTCAGCCTATTCTTAACCGCAGTTGCATACAAGCTGGCATACAAATTTGCCGGTTACCGAATATTCTAAGAAAGGGGGAACGATCATGCGCAAGGCATCTGTAAGCAGAAAAATATTTGTTGTCTTTAACACCATCTTTTTATGTACATTAGCGCTTTTATGCTTCCTCCCGCTTTTAAACCTCTTTGCAATCTCCTTAAGTGGAAAGGCAGCAGCAAACAGTGGAAGAGTTACCTTCTGGCCAATCGACTTCACCGTCATGGCATACCAGAAGACTTTCCAGAATCATAACTTCGTTCGTTCACTGATGATTTCATTTGCACGTACCGCAGTGGGAACCGCAGTGAGCATGGCAGTCATCACGATGGCAGGTTACGCGCTGTCAAGAGATTTCAAGGGAAGAACAGCAGTTATGTGGTTTTTCGTATTCACAATGCTGTTTGGTGGCGGCTTGATTCCGTCCTACTTAATCAATTCCTCCTTAGGACTCAAGAACAGTTTCTGGGTATACATTCTTCCAGGCGCATTCAGCTGCTACAACATGATTTTGATCATGAACTTCTTCCGTACCATTCCGAAGGCACTCGAAGAGGCAGCAAGAATTGACGGCGCAAGCTTCTTCACCGTATTTCGTAAGATTTATCTGCCATTGTCAAAGGCAGGACTTGCAACGGTCGGACTGTTCATCATGGTAGGAAGCTGGAATGAGTGGTTCACCGGAATCCTTTACATGTCCGATACAAAGGACTATCCGCTCGCATCCTTCCTTCAGGTTATCGTTGTACAGGGCAATCAGCAGGATTTGTCCATGGATCCGACTTCCGCAGCGATGATGTCTGAGAGAACCATCAAGGCAGCGCAGGTATTTATCGGAGCACTTCCGATTCTGCTTGTTTACCCATTCTTACAGAAATACTTCGTAAAGGGCGTTGTAATGGGAGCTGTCAAAGAGTAATAGGTTGTTATAAAACGAAGATTTAACAAATTTAACAAACTTAACAAACATCAAAATCAAAAAATTAAAAATAAGAAGGAGAACAAAAACTATGAAAAAGAGAGCAATTGGTTCACTGGTACTGGCATCCGCAATGGCAATGGGAAACATGAGCGCATTCGCAGCAGATGCAACAAAGAATGCAGATGGAAAGTATGATCCAGAAATCACCATCACCATCGGAAAGCAGTTAGACGAGAACACCGGACGCTATGGCGACGGAGAGGACATCAACAAGAATCCGATGACCGAACTGACAAGAGAGAGCCTTGGAATTAACATGGAGACCACTCTTCTCGGTGGTGACGCATCCAACTACGAGACAAAGCTTCGTCTGGCGCTGACCAGCTCTGATGATCTGCCGGATGTATTCCCAGTTTACTCCGCACAGTTAGCTGCCGATATGATCGAGTCTGGCATGGTAAAAGATATCACAGAGGATATCGACAACTATATGTCAGATCGTTTAAAGGAAATTTATGACGAGTATTCAAGTACCTACAGCACTGTAACAAACGATGGAAAGATTTATGGCCTGGCAGTTTCCCCACATCTGACTGAGGGTGAGGTTATGATTATCCGTCAGGACTGGCTGGACAACTTAGGCCTTAAGGCTCCGACTACAATTGACGAGTTCGAGGAAGTAATCCGTGCATTCACAGAAGATGACCCAGATGGAAATGGTGAGAACGATACATACGGATTTACATACGAGGGTGACAGTATCTATAACAACGGCTGGTGTGCAGATCCAGTAAGCATTTTCTCTGTATTTTCTGGAGACATGCTTCCAGGACAGTGGCAGGAGGACGAGGACGGAAAGCTCGTATATGGTTCTCTTGACGAGGGCAACAAGAAGGCACTTGAGCGCATGGCAAAGTGGCATGCAAACGGTTGGACATTCCAGGAAGCAGCTGCAACAGGTGCATGGGATGCAATGATGCAGTTTACCGAGGGTAAGGCAGGTATCTTTATTGGCCGTCCGTGGTGTATCGACTCCGTAAAGGACGTAACAAGCGTAGCACCGGATGCAGTTGTAAAGGCATATCCGAACATTCTTCAGGAGAATGGAGATATGACCTATCAGGATGCAGAGCTGAATGATGGTTGGTTAATGTTCAACAAGAATTTCGACAACATGGAAGCATTCTTCACCTACTACGATTGGATGTATGATGCAGTATTTGGAACAGGTGATTTCAAGTATGGATATCTGGAAGGATATGATTATCAGATACAGGGAGATAAGGTTGTGTTCGATTCCAATCTGTTTGATCCGCCGGTAGCAGATGCATTCATGCCAGGAAAGTCAACCGTATTAAAGAATTCCCCGACACTGAGTGCTATGCAGGCATACGCAGATGTTTACGCAGGTAAGGAGCCAGAGACCGGTATGGAAATTCGTGCAGCAGCTCACTTTGAGTCTTCCTACAACTGTGCAGAGGGCTATGCAATCGCAAATGAGTATGCAGCATATCAGAATCCAAGCAAGTTTAAGGCAGCTCCAACTGCAAGTATGTCCAAGTATTGGGAGCAGTTACAGACCATGGAGAAGCAGGTTTACACCAACATCATCTACGGAAATGAGTCCATCGACGCATTTGATAAGTTTGTAGAAGATTGGTATTCTCAGGGCGGCGACAAGATCACTGAGGAAGTAAACGAGTGGTATCAGAGCATTAAGTAATTGGGGCAGTCGGTTTCTTTTAATACAAAAATGATAAGCAAACGCATACAAATGATTGCAGTAAAATTCAGTGAAAGATGATTGTAAATGAGTAGAACACGAGGGGCAGAGAAATCTGTCCCTTGTGGACTTTAAAGTGGAAATACGCTATACTGGGTATAAAAATGCACGCAAAAAGTTCAAAAAATAGAACGGTGTGGAGTTTGTTTGCGTGTGGAGAGAGGGGAAAGAGCGATGAAGCGAATCAATTCAATTTACCGGATTTTTGTCCTGTTTCTGCTCATTAGCAGTGGAAGCTTTCTTATTCTGTATTGGTATGGCACGACGAATCTTAAAGTTTCGCTGCAGCGAGTTGCAAAGATTCAGATGGAATACTCATTTGATCAGCTAGAGCAGAAAATCAAGGAAATTGAGCTAGAGTCCAGCTCAATTCTTACAAGAGAAGAAACGAAACAGCTTCAAGTCGCAATTGTCGATAACGAGGATATTTATAATTATGTGATGAATGTAAAGACATTGCGGGAAATTTTTTTGGAGCGGCAAAAGGAAAACTCCGGAATGGCAGAATTCATTCTTTACTGGCCAGAGGAAGGACGTGTTCTTTCAAGTATGACAAAGTATGGAGTCAAGGAAACATTACTTGAAAAAATCCGAAAAGAACAGAAGGATGTGCAATGGCTGATCGATGAAAATGAAGTCTATTATTGCCATAAATATGAGACAAAATGGGCAGAAAATGACGATGAACCCTATCTGATCATTCGTATGGAGCGAGATTGGCTGTATCGCATTAAAAACATGGCATCCGGTTTTGACGGCGGTGGCACGCTCTGTTTGTATGGCAATGAGGAGAGCTTATTTCCAGTTGATTCTGAAGGAAAACAGATTCAGGATAAGATGAAAGAACTTGATGTGGAACCTGGTATGCAGGAGCTTCATATCAAAAAGGGGCGCTATCAGGTCGTAATCTCCGGCATTGCAGAAAATGGATTGATGCTGGTAACGTATTATCCACTCAGCAAAATGCTTCTTCCGGTCAACAACATGACTCACATCACGGGTGGACTTCTTCTTGTGGCGCTTCTCATTGGTGCGCTGTACCTAAAGATGTACAACCGAAATATCCTGCTGCAGTTAAATATGTTGACATATAAGTTAAAGCGTGTGGAGGATGGTGATTTGACTACACAGATCACAGAACTTCCAGACAATGAATTTTATTATGTATTTGATCAGTTTAACCACATGATTGTACGCATGAATGAGCTGTTTGATGAGACGTTAAAGGAGCAGGAGCTTCGTATGCAGGCAGAGCTTGAACAGCTGCAGCTTCAGATCAATCCACATTTTCTCTATAACAGTCTTTCCTATATCGTGACGGTGGCGGAGGAGCCGGATGCGGTGCGCAGCATGGCGGTGCATCTGTCGCGCTACTATCGTTACTGTACACAGAAAAAGATGATCACCACGATAAAAGAAGAAGTCTCCTACGCGAAAGCCTATCTGGAAATCATGGCGATGCGAAAGCGTATCCGTTATACGATCAACATGCCAAAAGAGATCGGAGAGCTTCCAATTATTCCACTGATCTTAGAACCCTTGATTGAAAATGCGATTGAGCATGGCTTAGAGGGATGCGAGAGTGCCAAGCAGATCGAGATCGAGATCGGATGGACGCCAAGTCGTGCCGTGACGTTTGCAATTTCCGATGACGGAGAGGGAATGACAAAGGAGCAGATCGCAGCACTCAAGGAGCGCATTTCCAGAAAAGAGCGAAAAGAAGAGGAAAGCGTGGGACTGTGGAATGTGAATCAGCGTTTGATCAATTATTATTCAAAATCAGCGGCACTTGGATTTCGGAGCAGCCGCTGGGGTGGCCTGACGGTTTATTTTACGATTCGGCCAGAACGAAAAGCAGAAATTGTAGAAGGGAAAATAGAAAGCAATGCAAGTATTAATCGTAGATGATGAGCCGTATATGGTCGACTATTTAAAAAAGTTAGTTGATTGGAATGCATATGGCTTTGAGCATGTATATACGGCGGGCGGCGGTTCCATGGCAAAGGATCTGCTCGATAAGCATCAGCCAGAGCTGTTGATTACGGACATTCGTATGCCAAAGATATCGGGACTCGATCTGTGCCGCCATGTGTTTGAAAATAAGTATTCGACGAAAATCATGATTTTATCCGGTTACGGCGAGTTTGAGTATGCCAAACAGGCAATCCAGTATGGTGTCTCTGAATATTTGTTAAAGCCAATCCTTAAGGATGAGTTTGAGGAGGGCTTAGAGCAGATGCTAGATCGCCATTTTGCAAGCCAAAGAGAGCAGCAGGAAAAGGAAAAGACAGGCGATGTGATTTTTGAGGTAGAAAACTACATTAAAGAAAATATCGAGAGTGACCTGTCACTTGAGCTGCTTGCGAGTGTGGTACATTTAAATCCGTCTTATCTGTCCCGTTATTTTAAGGAGAGCACCGGAGAGAATCTATCGAGTTATGTAACGCGATGCAAGATGGAAAAGGCGGCGTGGCTGTTAGGCAACACTGATCAGAAAATTAATGAAATTATGCTGCAGCTTGGTTACCAAAAGAGTCAGCATTTTGCAAAGATTTTTCGTGATCAGTACGGCGTTTCGCCAAAAGAATACAAGAAGGGAATACGTATTATACAACATTTGTGAGGATTATGGTAGATGGGTACTTTTGACACCTAAACCAAATTTGGTTTACTGAAAATAATGTTCACTTATGCAAAATCCGTTGACAATACAAAAAGCTAATGATATATTATATATAGTTAGTTGTGTCTAACTCGAATAAACCGTAGTATTAGCGGGAATGCTAATTACAAAAAAGGAGGAATTTTAAGATGTCAATGATTAATAAAGAAGTAAACGATTTTTCTGTCCAGGCTTATCAGAATGGGGAATTTAAAACAGTAACCAAAGCAGATATCATGGGAAAATGGAGTATATTTTTCTTCTATCCGGCAGACTTTACCTTTGTATGCCCTACCGAACTTGAAGATCTTCAGAACAAATATTCCGATTTTCAGGCTGCAGGCTGCGAAATCTATTCTGTATCTACAGATTCTCATTTCGTACACAAAGCATGGCATGATTCCTCTGACAGAATTGGTAAGATCACCTATCCTATGCTTGCTGATCCTACCCATGCACTCTGTAAAGACTTTGAAGTTCTGATCGAATCTGATGGAATGGCAGAGAGAGGAAGCTTTATTGTTAATCCGGAAGGTAAGATCGTAGTTTATGAAGTAAATGCCGGCAACGTCGGACGTAATGCGGATGAACTTTTCCGTCGTCTGCAGGCAAGCCAGTTCGTAGCAGAGCATGGAGATCAGGTGTGCCCTGCCAAATGGCAGCCGGGAGCAGAGACTTTGAAACCAAGTCTTGATCTGGTAGGTATGCTTTGATGAAAAAGGAAAATTTCTATGATGTGGTAGTGATCGGAGGAGGTCCTGCCGGACTGACAGCAGCATTATATCTGGCACGTGCCTGCTACCGTGTTCTTGTAATCGAGAAAGAGAAATTTGGCGGCCAGATCACAATTACCGATGAAGTCGTAAATTATCCGGGTGTTGAGAAGACCAGTGGAAAAGAATTGACAGAAACCATGCGCAGACAGGCAGAAAATTTCGGAGCTGAATTTTTGCTTGGCGAAGTTTCTGAACTGAAAAAAGCAGAGATCATACCTGGAGCAGATATATGGGAAACAATTACAGATAAGGGCAGATACCAGAGTTTTGGAATTCTCCTGGCAACAGGAGCGCATCCAAGAATGATCGGTTTTCCTGGTGAAGCGGAATTTCGCGGCCACGGAGTCGCTTACTGTGCAACCTGTGATGGAGAATTTTTCCGCGGAAAAGAAATCTTTGTAGTAGGCGGCGGGTTCGCAGCAGCAGAGGAGAGCGTATTCCTGACAAAATATGCAAGTCATGTGACAATTCTGATTCGAGGAAATGACTTCTCCTGCGCAGAGGCTGTTGCAGAGACAGCTAAGAATCATCCTAAGATTACTGTCTTAACAAATACTGAGGTCGTTTACGTAGAAGGTGACCATATGCTGCGCAGGATCTGTTACAGAAACAAAAATACCGGAGAGGAAACCATCTTTGATTCCACGAATGACACTTTCGGAGTCTTTGTATTCGCAGGCTATGCCCCGAACACCGGACTGGTAAAAGAACTTGTAGCTCTGGATCCTCATGGATATGTAGAAACAGATAGAAACCAGCAGACCAGCTGTCAAGGCATCTATGCAGCAGGTGATGTCTGCCAGAAGAATCTCCGGCAGGTAGTAACAGCAGTAGGAGATGGCGCCACAGCCGCTACAGAACTGGAAAAATATGCCGCGTCCATGCAGGAGAAAACAGAAATCCATCCGGAAAAACCGGTAAAAAAAGAGATGAAAGCAGAAGCTAAAGCTTCCTCTGGCATTTTCTCACAGGACATCGTAAACCAGTTAAATGTAGTATTTTCCAGAATGGAAGGAAAACTACAGCTTGAACTGCATCTGGATTCCCGTCCCGTAAGTCAGGAATTAAAAACTTATATGAGAGAGTTGGAAAAATATACAGACAAACTGACTGTATATGAGAATATCTCCGCAACAGATGCTGTATCTTCACTTCCTTATGTAGAAGTGTTGACTGAATCCGGAGAAAAGACTGGATTAGCTTTTCACGGTGTACCGGGAGGACATGAATTTACGTCTTTTATCCTCGGATTATATAATGCAGCAGGAACGGGACAGCCGCTTGACCTTGAGATCAGAGAAAAAATCCTGGCGATCGACCATAAAATTCAGATGCAGATCCTGGTATCACTTTCCTGCACCATGTGTCCGGATCTTGTAGTGGCAGCCCAGAGGATTGCTTCCCTGAATCCGCTTGTAACAGCAGAAGTATACGATATCGTTCATTTTCCGAAGCTAAAAGAAAAATATAACGTCATGAGCGTTCCCTGCCTGGTAATTAATCAGGATAACGTATCTTTTGGAAAGAAGAACATCCAGCAACTATTGGAATTAATCTAAATCATCTATCAAATAGAGAACCTTTTGCGGCGCACTTGCGTTTTGCGAAGGGTTCTTTTATAATGAAATGAAGAAGTAGGAAGAAGAAAGCAAGAACAATAAAGAAGAATATTGAAAATACAAGAATGAAAGTTTTGCAAAGAGGATGTAAGAACAAAATACAGGAGGTCAAAATGGAAGAGGCAAAGGTACTTGGAAGTATTGATATTACGGCAGCCGGTGGAGGAAAATGTCTGCTGGGTGATCTTGATGGAGATGGACGCATGGAACTTGTTGTGGTTCAGGCGGACAACGATATTGATGATCGCTATGTGCCACATCAGATTACATGCGTAACTGCGTATCGGTTGACTGGAGAAATGCTCTGGCAGACAGGTGAGTGCTATGAAAAATGTGGAAATTTTGGATCTGATTTTCCTGCTCAGGTGTATGACATTGATGCAGACGGAAAGGCAGAAATCCTTTGTGTGATGAATCATGAATTTCTGGTGTTAGATGGAATGACAGGCAACGTAAAATGTCGTCATCCATTGCCAGATGAGCAGGCTCATGATTGTATTATTCTTGCAGATTTGACTGGAAAAGGACGTCCAACGGATATTATTTTAAAGGATCGCTATCGCAGAATGTGGGCGTTTGATTCCGAATGGAATGTGCTTTGGACACATGAGGGAAATATTGGACATTTCCCGTGGACAGCTGATGTGAATGGTGACGGTTATGAGGAGGTCATGGCTGGATACGATTTGCTTGACCATAACGGAAAACTGCTCTGGTCCTGTCATGACTTGGAAGATCATGCAGACTGTCTGTGGACTGGTGATGTAATAGGAAGTGGTAATGTACAGATCGCAGTCGGTGGAAGTGTAACGTGTTTGTACAGTGCAGATGGCAAAGAAATTTGGCGTTATGATGGATCAATAGAGTCGCAGCATATTGCACTCGGAAAATTCTGCCCAGAGCTTTTGGGACTTCAGGTGGCAGGCCTGGATCGCATCCGAAGAGGTGATGGATATAAGGGACAATGGGATGGAAAAGATGGCATGTTTTTGCTTGATTGTAATGGCCATGAGCTTTGGAAGGAAGATCGAAAAACAAAAGGCTGGCTGACGATTGTGGATGCACTGTACAACTGGAATGGTGAAGATCGTGATTACATACTGGCTTACCGAAGAGGCGGCGGAGAATTACCGGCACTTTACGACGGACATATGCAAAAGGTAGTTACATTTCCGCATGATGGTTATGTTGTTCATGCAGACTTGTTCGGAAGAGGAAAAGAGGATGTAATTGTGTATGATAAAAATACCGCGTGGATTTGCAGTGGCACTCCATATGATTTATCACAGATACCATCTGGCAAGCCAATTCCACAGACAAAGCGCCTTTATTCCTCGACATTATATCCGGGCGGCGTGTGCACACGAAAGACTGATATCAAAAAAAGCAAGAATTGAAGAAATAATAGCAGAAATAATAGCAAAACAAGATACAAGAAAGGAAAGTAGAAAATCATGATTAAAAGAAATGAATATCGCGGTTGCGTAAAGGCAGGTATTTTAAAGGAAGATTGGGAGACTGCACTCGCTAAGACAAAGACACTTGTGCAGGAGCAAAAGGAGCAGGATAAGGTACTGACGGTATGCCTGTATCAGCATAAAAATATGCTGTTTTTATACATGGAAACCTTACAGGATGGCATCTGTCCGCAGACACTTCTCGCACCGCTTGCGCCATATTTGGAGCAGTGGCCAGAGGAAGGCGGATTGACGCCGTGGGCACCTATGTATCATATTTATCATCACAGTATTCCAGGTGATGTTTATGAGTGGGTAAAAGAGCGTGCTGCAAATGAGAACCGCATTGGTCGTATTGCATTTTTAAAACCAGAAAAGCTGTTTTCTTATACTTATTGGCATTATGCAATTGTTCAGGAAGGATTGCTTAAGGGAGATAAATATCAGTATATATCACTGCACGAAAATGTTCTGTTTTCATATTTTGAGGAGCCGCGTCACAACGTAAATATTACAGGAAAAGAGGAAGAATCAAAAGTAATAGATGGTTGGATGGCAGTCGACCCAGAGAGTCATTTTGATCGTGAGAAAGCTTGCGGAAACAACTTCCTTGTAATTGATCCGGTTTTAATGGTTTAAAAAATCCCAACGATTAAAACCGTGGGATGAGAGCTTGATTTTGCAAGTAGAAAAAAATCGACAGCCCATACTAGCTCGCTTTGACGAAACGGACTAGCATGGGCTGAAATTATGTGTAAAAAGTAAGTTCTTTTTTTTATTTGTAATTATGCTTCTTCGCGCTTTCTTCTCAGTAAAAGAACAGAAAGAACTAAGACAGCTGGGAAAACACAGCCAGCAAGTACACCAATTTTTAAATTATCATTTGCGGCTTGTGTAACAAGTCCAACGATTCCAGGTCCAACAGCGCCGCCGAGATCACCTGCCATAGCAAGAAATGCGAACATAGCAGTTCCGCCGAGCGGAATTTTTTTTGAAGCAATGCTGATTGTGCCTGGCCACATGATGCCGACAGAAAAGCCGCATAAACTGTATCCTACAAGGTTTAAGAATGGAAGCGGTGCAAGTGCTGCGAGCAGATAGCATATAAGACAAAGTATGCCAGAAGCGATCATAATTTTCAATGCCAAACATGGCAAAAAAGATCGTTGACAGTAAGATAACACCAACAGATCCACAACAATAAAAGGAGTGCAGAAGGCTCATAACAATATCTTTATTATTAAATGGACACGCTTCTACAATAGGGCTGACAAGAACTTCGATGAGACCACTTCCCATTGCGTAAATAATTACACTGATCATAATGCCAACATAAGGATCTGGAAGAAGACTTGGCAAAAAATGCAAGTCCGATTAGTCCAGCAGCAGAGAAAATTTCGGATGCGACAACACTTCTTCTGTATCCAATTCTGTCTACGTATTTAGCGCAGAAAAGATCAACAAGAAGCTGTGTAAAAAAGAATGCCGTTGAAATAAAAGCTATCCTTCCAAGTGAAATCTGATACGTCCGATGAAAGGTCAAAAACAACAACGGCGCAAAATTTGCTGTAATTGCCTGAGTGATAAAGCCAAGATAGCAGGCAATCAGCATTTTTTGATACTTGTTTTTCATAGAGAAAAAATCCTTCCTATTAAACTTTTTTGTATCGTAGTCTTTGCTTTAAAAGAACAAATCCGATAACGTCTTGCTGTATGATAGCGAAAAATGGTTTTATTTTCAAGTGTCCGCCTTGTGAAAGCCATTCACCTTCGGGCTTTGCTGTAAATATTGGCTTATCTGTGAACTGCAACTTTATAGCACCACAGAGCAGCTTAATCTACAAAAAAATATGTGGAACCAATTGAACATTCTACAGCAGCTTTCTTTCTTACTCTTGACGTTTCTTTCTCACTTTTATATAATAAGAGAAAGAAGCGGAAAGAGGAAAAACAAGAAAGGACGGTATAAATATGATTTCTTTTGAAAACCAAAATATTGAGTTTAAGCAGGAATATGTTTCGGATATTCGAAAAGAAGTAATTGGATTTGCCAATGCAGATGGTGGTGTTGTATATGTCGGCATCCGTAAGGATGGAGTTGTAATTGGCATGGAAGATCCTGATTCTGCAATGCTTCAAATTGTAAATTCATTAAAAGATTCTATTGCACCAGATATAATGCCATTTGTTAAAGTACAGGCAGAACAAATGGAAGGAAAACATGTTGTTGAAATTCATGTAACAACAGGAACAAACCGTCCATATTATCTTAGAGAGAAGGGCTTGAAGCCAAGTGGCGTATATGTGCGCAAAGGAAGTTCAACTCAACCGATGACGGAAGAAGGGATTCGCGAAATGATTATTGAGAATAGCGGAAGATCTTTTGAATCGTGCAGGAGTATGAATCAGGAATTAACATTTAAAGAATTTACAGCACAAATGGAGGCACGATCAATTGCGATAGGTCCTGCCCAAATGAAAACATTAAAATTAGTAGGAGAAGATGGGTTATATACCAATTTGGCATTGCTGCTTTCTGATCAGTGTGAAACAACAATAAAAGTGGCATTGTTTCAAGGAATTGATAAAGAAATTTTTCGAGATCGGAAAGAATTTTCAGGATCAATTTTAAAGCAGTTGGAAGATGTATATGAATTTATAGATCTTGTGAATAGGACAAAAGCCAGTTTTTCAGGACTCAATCGAACTGATAAGAGGGATTATCCAGAAGAAGCGGTAAGAGAAGCGCTATTAAATAGTGTTGTACATCGGGATTATTCATTTAGTGCAAGTAATTTGATCAACATCTATGAAGATCGGATGGAATTTGTTTCGCTAGGAGGATTGGTTTCTGGCCTTGAATTAGAATCAATTTTTCTTGGCGTTTCGCAGTCAAGAAATCCAAATTTGGCAGCTTGTTTTTATCGAATGAGATTGATTGAAAGCTATGGAACAGGAATTGGAAAGATCCAAAGAGCATATAAAAGCGAGCTACTGCAGCCAGAATTTGAAACTGCTAAAGGTGTCTTCCGTGTAACTCTTCCAAATCGAAATGAGATAGAAAAGTCGGATAGAGAGTTTACTCAAACAGAGTCGCCGAAGATGAAAAAAAATTCAGGAAAACAGCAACAAAAGGTGCTTGATTTTGTCAGCGAGAATGGAAAAATAACTAGAAAGCAAGTTGAGGAACTAATTGGTTCTGGTTCAACAAAAGCATTTAAATTGATTAAAGAGCTATGCGAAAAAGGACAAATGAAGGCTCAGGGAGCTGGAAAACATAGCTATTATGTGTTAGCATAAGAA
>DAVZID010000077.1:0-13505 GCA_052273485.1 Lachnospiraceae bacterium | reverse complement strand
TGGGATGGTTTATTTGTTATGCTCTATTTTCTCGGGTAACCTCTACTTCTTTGTTCCAAACTTAAGCCTCCTTTATAAAGCTGTACTTTTCATTACACAGCATACAGTTGAGTTTGTAATTTATACATCTCTGCATATTTTCCATTTATTCTCATAAGCTCTGTATGCGTCCCTTCCTCGATAACCTTTCCATTTTCAATATAACATATACGATCTGCTTTCCTTGTGGAATACAGACGATGAGAAATAAGAATCATTGTACGGTCTTTTCCAGCTGCAAACATCCTATCATACATTTCTGCCTCTGCCAGTGGATCAAGACTATTTGCCGGCTCATCAAGGATCAGCACACCTGCATTTTCATACAGAGCACGCGCTATTGCCAATTTTTGGCTCTCTCCACCTGAAAGCTCGATCCCGTCCTCATCAAATTCTTTTCCTAATACGCTGTCTATTCCCTTTGGAAGTTTCGATACTCTATCCCAAAGTCCACTCTCTTCAAGTACCTGTTTAACTCTCTTACGGTCTTCATCACTTTGCACCTCTCGAAGCAAGATATTCTCTGCAATGGTAAATGAATAATGTACAGACTTTTGCATGACAGCTGCGATATTATGCCTAAGTGACTTTTTATCCAACTGTTCAATGGAAATGCCATCAATCAATATTTTACCTTCTGTAGGATAATATAGTCCCTCAATCAGCTTTATCAGCGTTGTCTTTCCTGCTCCATTCTCTCCTACAAATGCGATCTTTTCACCTTTTTTGATATGCAGGCTGATTCCATCTGTAACCTCTCTGGTTGCATTTGCACTATAATGAAAGTGTACATTTTGCAAGTTAATATCATTCACTTCTGATGGCATTAAGGTTGAGGATTCTTTCTTTGTTTCATTCAAAAAACTTTGTAATTTTTCAATATATAATGCATGCTTTTTCATCTCACTAAGTTCATTGCTAACCCATCCAACCGAACCACTCAACGTCGAACACGCAAACATAACACTCGTGAATGCTGACACACCAACAGTTCCAGCTGCGATATCTCTCGCCATTAACAATGCACTAATTCCAAAATTTAGTACAAATATCTGCATAGTATTTAAATCATTCAAATGGGCAATCTGTGGCTGACAGATATGAAGCACATTTTTTACATCACTGACACTCTTATCGTATTTATGAAGTAAAAATTCATTTGCATTTGTCAGACGCGTCATCTCATTATACTCTGGAACATAAAAAATACGCTTTATATAATCACGCTTACGCTCATAGCGGATCAATTCCTCACGCTTCTCAATTTCCTTTTGTGCAATCTTGCCGCCAACCATTGCTCCGACACATGCCGATATGACTGCAATCAGAATAAAACGCATGTCCAGAGTTAGAACAAAGATCATAGTTACCATAATATTACAGATTCCCGTGAAAAAGTTTTCAATACACTGTAAAAAACTTCCGCTTCTTGTTCCAATTTCCTCTAACACTATCTTATACTGGTCATATGTTTTAGCATGATCAAGCTGTTCCAATGAAAGCCTCTCTGCCTGACAAAAAATCTCTTCTCCAAGCTTTTGTCTTATCGTATTATTTTGGATTTCCTTATTGCACCAATCAATCTTATTCTCAATTAATGCAATCAGACTTGATACAATACGCTCTGCTACAACGAATATCAGTAAATAATAAAAAGAATTATATTTTACAACGCAGTCTAATGCCACTTTAATCGTGATAACATTAAGGAGAGTTTTTATAGCACGAATAATTATCAGCGCTGTCATACTTCCAAAACGCTTTTTATCATATTGATACAGCTTCTTTAAGTACCACATGTTCACCTTTACTGCTTCTTTCATCGTGCCACCTCCTTTATCAGATCTGCTTCTGCTACGTTTTCTACATGTATTTTGCCTTTATTTACCTCTTCTGATTCCTTTACATACAAGCTTGCCTGAAGTGTATACATCTGCGCATATTTTCCATTTATTCTCATAAGCTCAGTATGTGTCCCTTCCTCGATAACCTTTCCATTTTCAATATAACATATACGATCTGCTTTCCTTGTGGAATACAGACGATGAGAAATAAGAATCATTGTACGGTCTTTTCCAGCTGCAAACATCCTATCATACATTTCTGCCTCTGCCAGTGGATCAAGACTATTTGCCGGCTCATCAAGGATCAGCACACCTGCATTTTCATACAGAGCACGCGCTATTGCCAATTTTTGGCTCTCTCCACCTGAAAGCTCGATCCCGTCCTCATCAAATTCTTTTCCTAATACGCTGTCTATTCCCTTTGGAAGTTTCGATACTCTATCCCAAAGTCCACTCTCTTCAAGTACCTGTTTAACTCTCTTACGGTCTTCATCACTTTGCACCTCTCGAAGCAAGATATTCTCTGCAATGGTAAATGAATAGTGAACAGGCTTTTGCATTACAGCTGCAATACTATTCCTAAGTGACTGTTTGTCTAACTGCTCAATAGATTTACCATCAATCAATATTTTACCCTCTGTCGGACGATATAGTCCCTCGATCAGTTTTATCAGCGTTGTCTTTCCTGCTCCATTTTCTCCTACAAATGCAATCTTTTCACCTTTTTTGATATGGAGACTGATTCCATCCGTAACCTCTCTAGTTGTATTTGTGCTATAATGGAAGTGCACATTTTGCAATATAATATCATGCATCTTTGACTCAAGCTTATGAATTCCGTCCTTTTCCTTTTCTATCGAAAGAAATGTTCTTAAATTCTCAATGTACAATGACTGCTCACGAATTCCAGGAATAATACACCAAATACCAAATAAACAACTGCTCATATTAGATACACCAATCACACCTGTAGAAAATTCTCCAACCGTCGTAATGCCTTGAAAAACCTGCCAGCCTAGCACAATCATTGGAATTCCATAATTAAGAAGGGAAAATAAGCTTGCTCCAGATGTCGATAATAATACAATCCTTGGCATCTGAGTTTTTGTCTGACTGCTTGCCTCATCTATTGCATCATAGTAATGCTTCTTCAAAAGCGTATTCTCATGAATACGAATTTCTTCACGATATTCCGGTTGATAAAACAATCTTACGATATACTCTGCCATACGATTTGGTTTTACACGCGACATATCATACTGATATCTCATTTTTACAATTTTTAAATTGATCAATGCTGATGTGCAAACAGGTACAACTGCAAGTAATACCAGAATCCAGTTCATTGATGCAATTACTGATATAATTCCAACTGCCGAGAACACATTTCCAAGCGCTGACTGTATCATATTTAATACCGTTTCTGTTCTCATATCAGACTCATCCAATGCTTTCTTATAAGCATCATAAAATTTTGGGTCCTGCACAATATTAGTTGCCAGAGACTGATACTGTACATAAATTTCTTTTGAAAAAGACTGTTTTATCGTCTCATTCCAAATTGGATATTTTACCTGTGTCAGATAGTTGTTTGTTACGCTATGGATACAATGTACTGCTAAATAGACCAATACCACGATCAGCATATGCTTTAGGACATTCTCCTGATACAAAGCCCAAACTGCATACTTATAAAAGAGAATAATGTTGATGGCATTCACAGCATCCAGCAGTGCTACTATAAACATAGCAAACAGCCTCTGAGGACATACTACTAAACTTTTTTTTAACAACCAAAAGCAATTTTTCATTTTCACTATCCCCCCACTTAGTCTTCTTCGTCGCTATACCCTGAATATTTTTTTAACAGATAGTAGTAATTACTCTGTTGGTCTTTCATATTCATATCCATTATCTCTTTCTGTTCAAATATATGTTTCATAATATTCCTCCTTCCCTTGTAAAGATTCATTCAGGATGTTCTATTGTACTCTGTACCTGACGTAATAGTAATAGCAAGAACTATACTGCTACACAGCATCCATTGACAATTACGCTAGGTTCAGAGTTCTCGCCAATCAACCTGAATGAATCTTTACAAGGCTCATATCTCCTAAGCTGTGATTAACCTATCAATCTCTTTTTCAGAGTTTGGATATACAATTTCTGGCAAACTCCATGGTCATTTTGCAAAGCGATTGTACATGTAATACCATTGCATTTGTGGAATTTCATAATATGGATAAAATTCTCTTGTCAAATGTTCATATGGTTTTACATGGCCTGGCTTTGTGCGAAATGCAAAGGAATAGCCGTCCTTTTGAATCGGCTCAATCCAATCCTCTGGATTTGCACGATCCCCGTCAAAGAGCGTCATCTTATTGCAAGCAAGAACAATTGGTCCATACACAAGTGCTGCTACCTCTGGCGCATAGGCATCCACAGATTCAAAGCGAAGCACAAACTCAAAGGAAATTGTAATCTCGTCGCCCTCTTTCCACTCGCGCTCTAATGTCAGCCAAGTGTCCGGCACAGCATCGACATCGACAGGTGTTCCATTTACGCAGACGATATTGGTTTTTGTTGCCCATGACGGCACACGAAAATGAAGTGCTGTTGTAACCGGTGTCTCTGCGTGAACAACAAATCGAAGCTCTTTTTCCTTTGGATAAAAACTTGTATTTTCTAGGCGTACCTGCTTATCTCCAATAGAGAAAGTTACATCTGACGGCAGATACTGGCTGACAAACAGTCCCTCTTCTGAATGATAATATAAAAGATTTGCATACTCAGCCACATCCTGAGGAAATGTTCCAGTACAGCACTGCCACTCAAAAGAAGCGCCATTATCCTGAAGACGTCCATCTTCTGTTGACTTCAAACCACCATTGATGAAATAGTCAGCATAATACATGACCTTTCCATCCTGTGTGATCGGAGGCTGACCACCGCATCCGTTATATAGAAGTTTCTCTGCCCAATCACCATAGCGTGCCTCGCCTGTTAGCTCCATCAAATAACGCGTCAGCTTAAATACAGCCCAGCTGCAGCAGGATACCTCGCAGCTGCCCCAACGGTCATCTCTTTGACGGATGGAATTGCCAAAATCTCGATAATGGATATGGCGCTTATCTGCATCCCAGCTGGCTTTAATCGAATCACCCAAATATCCTTCCTCATCGGCAAACAGACACTCTGCTGGGCCATAGCCACCCGTCGCAAAAGTGTGGTGATCCAAAATTTCTTTGTAGGCAATTTCGATTGCACGCAGGTATTCCTCGTTCTTTGTTGTCTCATAGGCCATCGCCGCACTCGAAAGGCTGTTGACATGGCTGTAGGCGTGTCTTGGTCCGATCTTAAAATCTCCAGCAAGAAGCTTGTCCCAAAAATAATCGTAATCCCACACCTTTGCAAAATCAAGATAGAGCTGTTCGCCTGTCAGCTGATAAGCACGGTAAATCTGCTCTGGCAGCGTATACCACTCAATCATATCACCGCTCATGATCTGTAAGCCGTCACGGCAAACTTCCTTGTCAAGTCTTGCATCTGCGCTCTTCGTCAGCGCACGCACATATTCTTTCGCCGGTTCATAGCCAAGATACTCATACAGATCCAAAAAGCCACCCATCAGCTTATCATAATTGTAAGTGCCGTTGCAGTCGGCCACACGATTTGATGCTGCCAGGCACGCACCCCAGCCATCTGCCAGTCGAATCGCCTTTTCCTTTAAACGAACATCGCCTGTTACCAGATATAGCTTTGCAAATGCGCCAAGTTTTTGTCCAAATGTAGAGGCACCGCTTCCATACCAACCAACAAGACCATATCCTTTGTTTGGCAATCCGGCTAACTTTCGAAACGGATGCAGCAGATCATTATCGTCAATGCTCAAGTAAGTCTCAATCAGTTCGTCTCGCTGTTTCTTCCAATGCCCGTCCTTTAAAACGACGTTTTTGTAGTCAAATGTTTGAAGTTGTCCCATTCTCTCTTTTCCTCCTATTGTAATACTGTTTGAATATTCGCTGTTTTGTCTTTTTGTTCTAGTATAATATTAACAGTATTAAAAGGAAATATCAAAAAGATAGAAAAGGGTTCAAAAGGTCACCGTTTTTTGCGTCTGCGATTTCTTTACGGTAGGCAGATGGTGTCATCCCGATCATTTTCAAAAACGTGCGGTTAAAATAGCTGATGCTGTTAAAGCCACACAACGAAGCGATCTCACTGATTTTCTTAGAGGAATGCGCAAGAAGCTGGCTGCTATTTAAGACCCGACATCGGTTCAAATAACAAAATGGTGTCATTCCTGTCCAGTTTTGAAACTGTCTGCAAAATTGCCCTCTGCTCAAATGAACCTGACTGGCCATTTTCTCTAATGTCATATCCTCTGCGTAATGTGTTTCAATATAGGATACCGCTTCCTGAAGATCGTTCAACCGATCCAAATGATACGTTATCGTTGGATACCGTTCTTTTAAAGAATGATCGTACAGCTTTTGCCAGATCAGTAAAAGCGTTCCCTGAATAAACAATTCTTTTGCAACAATCTCCTCCTCATTCATAAAGAAAATGGGTGTAAGCAACGCTAAAATCTCTTGCTGCCAAACTTCTGCATGCGTCAATTTTGTCGCATACTGTGCAGAGCCATTGCACATTGGCTGGAAATACCGTCCAAAGCGTTCTACATTCTGCGATGGACATAACCATAACGGATCCACCACCACTGCATGAAACAGCACGGTTTCTTGTGTTCGCGCCCAATGCATCAGCTTTGGTGGCACTAAAATTCCTTCTCCCGCTTTCAGCAAAAAAGTGCGATTTTCAATAAAGAATTCCAATTCGCCCCTTTCCACATAAAAGAACTCCAATTCTGGATGCCAATGTACATAGAGTGCCAGGGCACTTGTATTCTTCTCTATATCCTTTTCTGTTTTCTTTTCTGCTCTCAACTCATCTTGACAATTCCCATCCTGACAACTCATTTTAATTTCAGTTGTATGTACCGATACTGGAATAAAATGCGATTTATGCACTACCCGCTCTTTATAGCGATTCTTCTCCTCTTTTTTCGTGCTCATTTTCTAATTTTATCTCCTCTGATATACGTTCTCGTTTTTAATTTTGTTTTTTCTAATTTCCTTATTCAGAATAGCACGACACTTTAAAATGCGCAATATAGTGCTACTTTTTACTACCATTTTTCAAGTATTTTTCTTGAATTTCCTGTATCATAAAAGTACAGAAAGCATCAAGAAACTATCACGAAAACATCTAACGCCAATAAATTGGCAGAAAGGCGGTTCTTATGAACACAATGCATCAGGAGGGCAATGCCCTCATCTATGAAAACGACGGAGAACTTCTGCGTCTGGAACCTTGGGGCAAAAACAGTCTGCGTGTACGCTCCGTTATGCAGGGCGAAATCATTGATACCGACTATGCGCTGCTTCCTCTTTCAGAAGATGATCAGGCGATTACACCTTCGATCTCCATTTCCGAGTATGAAGCAAGCATTACAAATGGAAAGATCACAGCACGCATTGAAGTGAGCAGTTGGAATCACAAATGCATTCTTTCTTATTATAATCAGAACGGAAAGCTATTGCTTCGTGAGACAGGTGACGGAGGCGCATTAAATAAAGATAGCCGACGGTTCCGTGGCATTATCGGCGGTGCATACAGCCTTCACGTTTCTTTCTGCTCTGCGTCAAATGAAAAACTATTTGGAATGGGCCAGTATCAGCAGGACGATCTGGATTTGAAATACACGACACTTGAGTTGGCACACCGCAATTCTCAAGCAAGTGTTCCATTTGTCCTCTCTAGTCTTGGTTATGGTTTCTTATGGCACAATCCGGCCGTTGGTCAGGTCACATTTGGAAAGAATGTCACCGACTGGTATGCAGCCAGCACAAAGCAGATGGATTATTGGATCACGGCTGGCGATACCCCAGATGAAATTGAGAAGTCTTACGGCCATGCAGTCGGCACAGCTCCAATGATGCCAGAATATGGCCTGGGCTTCTGGCAGTGCAAACTTCGTTATTGGAATCAGGAGCAGCTGCTCTCCGTCGCCAGAACCTATCACGAGAAGAAAATTCCAGTTGATGTGATCGTATGCGATTTCTTCCACTGGCCAAAGATGGGCGATTTTCGTTTTGAGGAAGAATTCTTCCCAGATCCAGAGGCTATGGTAAAGGAATTAAAGGATATGGGCATGGAGCTGATGGTTTCTGTATGGCCGCAGATTGATACCGAAAGCGAAAATTATCAGGAAATGAAGCAGAAAGGCCTGCTTGTAAAGACCGATCACGGTGTTGAAATCTGCATGCGCTTCGGCGGTGAAAGTGTTTTCTTTGATCCGACAAACCCGGCTGCACGCCGCTATGTATGGAACAAATGCCGTCAGAATTATTACGATAAAGGTATCCGTGTCTTCTGGCTGGATGAGGCAGAACCAGAATATCTTGGCTATGACTATGATAACTATCGCTACTATCTCGGACCGGATAATCAGATTGGAAATGTATACCCACAGTATTTTTCGCGCACCTTCTATGATGGTCTGAAGGAGCAGGGCGAGGAAACAGTTGTCAATCTTGTCCGCTGCGCATGGGCTGGCAGCCAGCGCTACGGCGCGCTTGTATGGTCAGGCGACATTCACAGTGACTGGCCAACCTTCCGCCGTCAGGTAAGTGCCGGATTAAACATGGGCATTGCCGGAATTCCATGGTGGACAACCGATATCGGCGGTTTCTCTGGTGGCCGACCGGAAGATACACGTTTCCAGCAGCTTCTTGTCCGTTGGTTTGAGTGGGGATGCTTCTGCCCTGTTATGCGTCTGCACGGGGATCGTGAATGCGATGACAGACGCGTGCTTCATGCAGATGGACGCCCGGCACTTTTTACCGGCGGCAACAATGAGATTTGGAGCTTTGGCGAAGAAAATGAAACGATTTTAACGAGCTATATTTTCTTAAGAGAGCTGATGAGACCATACACCAGAAAGCTGATGGAAGAGGCTCACCTGTATGGCAAGCCTGTTATGCGTCCGATGTTCTATGATTTCCCTGAGCAGGATATTTGCTGGACCTTAAAAGAACAGTATATGTTTGGTCCTTCCATTCTCGTTGCACCAATTTTATATGAAGATCAGACAAAGCGTGAGGTTTATCTACCAGCTGGAACAAAGTGGACATTGCTCTCTGACGGAACCGTTTATGAAGGCGGCCAGACAATTTGCGTTACCGCCCCGATTGAAGAGATTCCGGTGTTTATCCGCGAAGGTGGACCGGATCTTGTTGATGGTTGGAAGAAAATCAGAGAAGAACACGGAATTTAAATTCTATATCAGTTGCAGTTCACGGGTGGTGTTACGAAAAGCTTATCCGTGAACTGTAACGATATCAAAAAGATAGAAATCGTGTCAAAAGGTTACTCTTTTCTTTTGCGTCTTCTTATGATATACTCAGATTACGTGCTTTTGATCAAGTGTAGAAAGGAAATTGATACGACCATGAAAAATTCGTTGATTCAGATCCCTTTAAATGCCCCTCTAGTCTATCATATGAGTGGGAAATTTGAAGCGCCCTCAGACAGTTGGATGCATGAAGATTTTGATCTAACTGATTTTGAATTGATTTTAATGACCGATGATGTCTTGTATCTGGAATACAACCATGTTCCATTTACGGTTCATCCCGGTGAATACCTGCTTCTTCCTCCATTTCCGGCACCGGATAACCGCCGTAAGGGGCTGAAAGCTTCGAATTGCTCGTTTTACTGGATTCACTTTTCATCCTGTGCCCCGCATGCTTTGCTGTCATCAGACGCATTCATGCAAGCGAATGAAAAGACAGTTAAAGCAACCAAAAGCGATACAACGAATACAAGGAAGGAAGCAGACAATTTCGCATCTGACGCGAATTCAATTTGCATTCCTGTTCAGGGAACTACTCCCAACCCTGCAAAATTGATCGCGTTAATGAAACAATTGCAAAGCAACGTGCGTGATGGCCACTGTCATCTCGCATTGAATTATGAAACAACCTCGCTTGTGTGTGAGCTTTACTCTCAGCTGACAAAGGAAGATCTGGATGCAGACAAGCTTGCGCAGAAGCAAATCTACTCTGATATGTTAGACTACATAAAGTTAAACCGATCAAATAATCTGCGTGTTTCAGACATTGCACTCCATTTTGGATACAATGAAAAATATTTATCGCATCTTTTCCGTCAGCTTTCTGGCGTGCCATTAAAGCAATTTATCTTAAAATCAAAAATGGATGAGGCAAGCTATCTTCTAACCGACACAAATTTGAGCATCGGTGAAATTGCCGTAACGCTTGGTTACACCGATGCCCATAATTTTGCCCGTACCTATAAGAAATGTACGGGATTATCACCGTCCGCATATCGGGAATCTTACGCGAAGCGGTTGTTGTATCATGTGTGATCGATATATGATAATGGAAAGATTGATCTGATCGTTAACTCACCAGTTGGTAAGGACAGCGCTCACGATGACAGTTACCTGCGTAAGGCAGCTATCAAGGGCAAGATTCCTTACATGACTACAATCGCTGCAGCAAGAGCTACCGCAAAGGGTATCCACTATGTTCAGCAGCATTCTGATTCTGATGTAAAATCTCTTCAGGAGATTCACAGCATGATCTGTGATAAGAACTAAATTATAAAAACTAAATTTTTTAAAAAACCGCGGCGAGCAAAATCACCGCGGTTTTCTTTAAAATTTAATCAATTCATACTCTCTTGTTCCAAGTCCAATCTTTTCTGCATGTTCCAGCGTTTCCTTCCAACGCACATTCGGATTGGAATCCATAAAATGATCATGATGATGATGCCAATCTGGTTTTACAAGATTATCTGACAGCTGAGAGTTTGGCATTGGATCTGCCTTAAGACATGCATCTGCACATGCCTGATCTAACGCTACCGGATCAAATGATGCAAACATACCGATATTTGGCAGAATAGCCGCATCATTTTCTGGATGACAGTCGCAGTTTGGAGAAACATCTACAATCAAACTTATATGAAAATGAGGACGACCATCTACAACTGCTTTTGTATACTCTGCAATCTTGCAGCCTAAAATTTCATTTGCATTATCATTTGGATTATGAATTGCATCAAATGAACAGGCACCGATACAACGGCCGCAGCCCTTACAAATATCCTCATGAATCACTGCCTTTCCTGTATCAAAGAAAATCGCATCTGATCCACATTCCTTTGCACAGCGCTTACAGCATCTGCAAAGATCTGCATTTACAACTGGCTTTCCCTGACTGTGCTGATGCATCTTTCCTGCACGGCTTCCGCATCCCATACCGATATTTTTCAGTGCTCCTCCAAAACCTGTTGATTCATGACCTTTAAAATGCGTCAGTGAAATAAACACGTCTGCATCCATAACAGCTCTTCCGATGTACGCTTCTTTGCAATATACACCGCCCTCAACGGGAACAATACAATCATCTGTACCGCGAAGACCATCTCCGATAATAACATGACATCCTGTTGTTATTTCATTAAATCCATTTTCCTGCGCACAATCTAAATGCTCCAATGCATTTTTTCTAGAACCAGGATACAAAGTATTGCAGTCTGTCAAAAATGGCTTTCCGCCGGCTTCCTTAACAAGATCTGCTACTGCCTTTGCATAATTAGGACGCAGATATGCAATATTTCCAAGCTCACCAAAATGCATCTTGATCGCTACAAACTTATTTTCAAGATCCATTGTTTGAAGACCTGCCTTACGGCACAATCTTTTTAGCTTTTCCGGGAGTCCAACTCCATTTGATGTTCTAAAATCAGTAAAATAAACTTTTGCCTTTTCCATGTTATCTCCTATTCTATTTGTTTAATTTGCTCTGCCAGCATCGGCATAAAAATACCGCCCTGAACACTTCGAGCAATAAAATAGCAATACCTTCCACTATCAGTCTGATACAATAAAATCAAGCTGTACATTGTCCGCATTCTTTTTCTCAACCATAAAATCAATATATGTACACGGCCTTGATACCAGCAATGGATCACTCATAATAAGCGGTGACGTAAAACGACAGCATAATCGCACCTTATCGTTTTCAAATGTATATGTTGTCGCAGTAGCTGTCACGTCCAATGATATCTGAGGTAATACTTGGTGAAATTCCTTATCTCCCATAAAACAATATACAGTTTTATCCACAGTCAGATATCCTCGAATCTGCTGGCGCTTACCAGTCCAGTGAACAGTATCTGTATCATATAAATTGTCACTTGATGACCAGATTGAAAAATATGGATCATGCGTAATAAGCGGTATACTTGCCGCTCTTGTAACCTTCATAATAAACCTCCGTTTTTTATTTTAATTCCCTTTCTTTTATTTTACCACATATTTCATGTTATACACAATTGATTTTACTTTTTTTTCGATGAATTTTAATCAACTCTTCATAACCTTCGCAAGCTCACTTACTGCTGTATCTAAATGTGAAAGACCTATGCTTTTTATTCATGGAACAGCAGATGACTTTATCCCATATTCTATGATGAATGAGCTTTATGAAGCAAAGCCTGGCACAAACAAGCAAATGCTGACAGCCGAAGGTGCTACCCACGCTAACTCACTTTATCTTCTTGGCGAAAGCTATTGGAATACCGTTTTTGATTTTATTAACAGCTATATAAAATAAATTTTTGTAAAACAAGCGGAGGCAAACAATGTTTACCTCCGCTTGTATCATTTGTACTTTTTAGGACATGAAAATCATATTAGAATAAACGCTGTTTTCTGGATTGCCTCCCTTTATAAATTCAGCATCTACTGTTTTGCGATAAAATATCATTGCCTTCCATATTTGATTCTCCTTTTTATTCCTTTTATTTTTTAACTATCTTTTCTTATTGTTCACACGATTCTTTAATCGTATTCCAGATACAGTCAGCTGCAAATTCTGAGCCTTCTCTTGATGCATGAGCATTATCTTCTGCATACATTTCCACTTCCGGATGATTTTTACGATATTCCCACCACAGCTCTCCGACTGGTGCTAAAAGCGCATTTGCCTCTTCTGCAGCCTGTCGAAATGCTTTTGTCATGCAAGCCTGTTGATCTGGCTCATCCTTCTTTGCCCATGTCATATACACAAGCGGCTTTGCATTTGCCTCGCGAATCCATGTATTTAATTGTCTAACTGCATCAAACAATTTTTCCTCTGGTCCAAATGGATGTGAGTGCTCCTGAAGTACAACATAATCATAGTGACCATATAAAATATTAAATCTCACATCTGGCTCCTGAACATGCTGCTCCAAAAACCATCCTCCGTGAGCAATCATCGTTACCTCACAATCATATCCTTCTTTTCTGGATTTTTCTGCCACCATATTTGGCATATCATTGTAATAAGTATGACTGTTTCCGATAAATAAAATGCGTAATTTTTTCATTGTTTACCTCCGACAAATATATACATATAAATGATGTTGGGGTCGAAACATAACGTTTCGACAATCCCATTTCTATAGCACCTTGAAAAATTCATATTTTGTAGTGATTATTCACTTGTTTCTTGTGGATTGTAGACTCCTATCCTTACTCTTTTT
>DAVZID010000076.1:0-13717 GCA_052273485.1 Lachnospiraceae bacterium | reverse complement strand
GTGATGTCCTTTGAGGCGTTCTACCATGTCTCAAGAAGCCCCGCCCGTTCGCAAGGACGCGCGTGGGAGTATCACACTGCTTCAAGGGCACTTGAAGTCAATGCGTATTCTTATTAAAATGATGGAATTTTACAAATTTCATCCAAAATTTTTCTATAATATTCCCAATTCTGCTGATATCTGGTATACTAAGAATGAGTATGTCTGAATCAGACATAGTTTGAATGCAGTTGTGAAAGTGGATTGCGAATGTCTCTTTACGAGGCAAAATAGGGAGGTTAGAAAAAAATGGCTAGTAAGGCAGTAATGGAAAAGTACGCAAAGCTGGCAGTAGTGAGCGGCGTAAATGTTCAGTCAGGTCAGATGCTTGTAATCAGCGCATCAGTAACTGATTATGAGTTTGTAAGAATGTGCGTAAAGGCAGCATATGAGGCTGGTGCCGGATACGTTAAAATAAACTGGCATGATGAGCAGGATAATCTGATGAATTATCAGTATGCAAGTACAGAGACGTTAGAGGAGACTCCTCAGTGGAAGTACGATATGACAGACTGGGAGCATAAAAAAGGATGCTGTTATCTTCATGTGATTTCTGATACACCAGGTCTGATGAAGGACATTGATCCAGCAAAGATCCAGCGTGTTCAGGCTGCATACAGCAAAAAGAATGCACCGTTAAAGAAATATACTATGAACAATGATGGTCAGTGGAGTATTGTGGCATTGCCATCAGCAGGCTGGGCTAATAAGGTATTTCCAGACAAAAAAGAAGACGAAGCAGTTGAGGCACTCATGGATGCTATTTTAATGAGTGTGCGTGTGAATGAGGAGAATGATCCAGTAGAAGAGTGGAATAAACATAATGCAGAGATTCTTGGTCATTCAAAGAAGTTAAATGAGTATAATTTCAAGGCACTTCATTTTACAAATGAACTTGGAACTGATTTGACAGTAGAGCTTGTGAAAAATCATATCTGGGGCGGTGGCTGTGAGTATTCCACAAAGGGAGTGTTATTCAACCCGAATATGCCGACTGAGGAAAATTTTTGCATGCCGCTTAAGACTGGCGTAAATGGAAAAGTATATGCATCAATGCCTCTTAGCTATCAGGGAAAATTAATTGAAGATTTTTGGCTGGAGTTTAAGGATGGCAAGGTTATTGATTACGGTGCAAAGAAGGAACAGGATGTATTAAAGAGCCTTGTTGAATTTGATGAGGGAAGCTGTTATTTAGGCGAGGTTGCATTGATCAGCTATGACTCTCCGATCAAAAATACTGGAATTTTATTCTACAATACCTTATTTGATGAGAATGCATCCTGCCATCTGGCATTGGGAGACGCTTATCCTATGAATGTAAAGGGTGGAACTGAGATGACAGATGAGGAATTAGCTGCAGCAGGTGCAAATAAATCTATGACTCATGTGGATTTCATGTTTGGATCAAGACAGATGCATATTGAAGGTATTTGTCAGGATGGAAGTACAGTAACTGTATTTGATCACGGAAATTTTGTGTTCTAAATTTATAATTGTAAATGGAAAGCTTTTGTATGTAGGAGACCGCTGGGGCGGTGACGGTGACAAATATTTTGAGTCTGGTTATGTTGTTTATCCATTAAAGGAAACAGAAGGTGGACTTGAAATGATTTATCAGGATACTGTGGAGTTTGAGTAAAAATCAAAAATAAATAAAATTGTTTAATAGGTGTATAGTCAGGAAAAATCTGGCTGTGCACCTATTTTTGCAGACAAGGAAAAAATAGTCAAAAGTGCATAGTATCAAAATTTTATGCTATAGAAATATTGTAAAAATTACCATATAATGATGCTAACAAGATAAAAATATTATTGGAAAGGTGATTTTTATGGGAGAGACTTTTTCAGTGCTGCGCGCAGAATCAGCACCAGATAGTATTACCCTTTATTGGGAGCGTCCACAGGGAAGACTTGGAACAACATACGAAATCTTTTTAAAAAGTGCGGATCAGGTGGAGGCTGATTTTACATTAATTGGCAGCACGCAAAAGACGCATTACACGATAGAAAATTTACAGGCAAATACGGAGTATGAGATTTTAGTAAAAGGGATTTATCAAGTTGATATGGAGCTTATTGAAGATGGAAGCAAGTCGGTGCAGACTGAGAAGGAAATTAAGCAGCAGACGATCACAATGCATACATTTAATAGAAGCATTGTAATTGATATCACAAAGGCACCATACAATGCAGTTGGAGATGGAAAAACATTAAATACAAAGGCAATTCAGTCAGCGATTGATGATTGTCCAAAAGATGGCTGCGTGCTGATTCCAAGTGGTACTTTTATGACAGGTGAGCTGCGTCTTCACAGCGATATGGAATTGTACTTAGATGAGGGTGCCGTTCTTCAGGGAACTTCTAATCCAGAAGATTATCTTCCACGAATCTGGAGTCGTTTTGAGGGAACTGAGATGGAGTGCTACAGTAGTTTGTTAAACTTAGGCGTACTTGACCCAGAGGGAATGCATCGTGCTGATTATGACAGTACATTTGCCTGCAAAAATGTTGCCATCCGTGGAAAGGGAACGATTGCAAGCGGCGGCCGCGTGTTAGCAGAGCGTATCATAGCCTCTGAGACAGAAAATCTAAAAGACTATCTGGCCTCGCTTGGCAATAAGATCAAGGAGTGCGAGAAGCCAGAGACGATCCCGGCAAGAGTGCGTCCACGCTTGATTAATATGAGCAACTGCAAAAATGTAGAGTTAGCTGGCGTTACGCTTCGTGATGGTGCATGCTGGAATATTCACATGATCTACTGTGATCATGTTGTAACACACGGATGCACATTTTATTCTCATGGCATTTGGAATGGAGATGGCTGGGATCCGGATTCTTCTTTGGATTGTGTAATATTTGACTGCGTGTTTAATACAGGAGACGATTCTATTTCTATCAAGTCAGGCAAAAATCCACAGGGAAATGAAGTGAACATTCCGACAAAAGGTGTTCGTGTGTTTGACTGTCGCTGTACGATGGGTCATGGCATCACGATCGGAAGTGAAATGTCAGGTGGTGTAGAGGATGTAAAAATATGGGACTGCGATATGGAGGCATCGCTGTGTGGTTTTGAGATCAAGGGTACAGCGAAGCGCGGTGGATATGTAAAAGAAATCCATGTTTATGACAGTGTATTTCCGCGTGTATTGATGCATAGTGTCGGTTACAATGATGATGGAATTGCAGGACCAGATCAGCCATATTTTTCAGACTGTACATTTGATAATCTTCGATTGCCTGGCGTCTATCAGGATCACGAAGCAAAATGGCATGAGTGCGATGCAATTGAGTTATGTGGCTTTGATAAGATTGGACATGAGATTAAGCATGTTAAGTTCTCTAATATTCGTTTTGGAAAAGAAAAATCAGATACTGCTGGTCATATTTCAATTAAGCGATGTGAGGATGTGTCGTTGAACTTTTAATGTATATAATAAAGTAATTTTGCATGGCTTTGAATAGCTACAAATATTAAAAACAGAAGGAAAGATGCAGAATAATGAGAGAAGAAAAGCTAATCAATCGTGGATGGCAGTTTGCTTTACTGCCATGTAAACCAGTTGACTTTCAGACAGCAAAAGAGAGAGATGAGAAAAGAAAACAGTCTAGCTTCGATTTGAGATCTGAGTTAGGTGCCCTATCATTTTCTCCAGTTGATCTTCCACATGACTGGGCAGTAAGCCGCCCATTTAATAAGGAAATGGCAGAGGGAGAACCACAGGGCTTTCGTGACCGCTGGGGTATCGGCTGGTATAAAAAGACAGTAACGCTTGAAGAGAAGAAAGAGGGAATGCGTTATCTTTTGTATTTTGGTGGCGTATATGAAAATGCAACTCTCTGGGTCAATGACTTCGAAATTGGCAGCCACAAATACGGCTACAGCTCTTTTCAGATGGATATTACAGATGAAATAAAGGCTGGTGACAATGAACTTTTGATGCGCGTGGACAATTCAGTAACACCGGCAGATCGCTGGTACAGTGGATGTGGCATTTATCGAGACGTGACGCTTTGCATCGTGCCAGAAGAGCATCTTGATCTGTGGGAGATTGAGGTTCATACAAAGATAGAAGGAACCGATGCAATTGTTGAAGTAGAGACGAAGAGTCGGGTGTTGGTACAGGGAATTTTGTGTCCGATAAGGAAAAGCATAGAGAATGATGATGCGGATACAAACAATACAAATATAAAAGAAACAGATTATGAAGATTCAGAAGCACAGGAAGTACTTCTTGCAGAAACTTCAGAAGAATTAGACGGAACGCTACAGTTTCATGTCAAAAATGCAAAGCTCTGGTCTGCTGATGATCCACAGCTATATCGTTTGATTCTTTCAACTGAAAATGACAAAGTGTCCGTAAACATCGGAATCCGAGAGGTCGTATTTGATGCGAAGAAAGGAATGCTTGTAAATGGTGTTCCAATCAAGTTGAAAGGTGTTTGTCTGCATCAGGAGGCAGGCTGCCTTGGAACAGCTGTGACAAAGGAAATTTGGAGAGAACGACTTGCTCATCTAAAGAGTCTTGGTTGCAATGCAATCCGCGCTGCTCATCATACCTATGCAGAGGACTTCTTAGATTTGTGCGATGAGATAGGATTTTTCATCTATGAAGAAAGCTTTGACAAGTGGAAGGGAGGTCTGTACGGTCGCTATTTCGATGAAAATTGGGAAGCCGATATAGAAGCAATGGTAAGGAGGGATCGAAACCATGCTTGCATCGTGATCTGGGGTGTTGGAAATGAAGTTGAAAATCAGGGGCAGGATTCTATGCTTGCGATTTTAAAACAGCTGTCTGATAAGGTAAGAACTCTTGATACGTCTCGCCCAGTCACCTATGCAATGAACCCACATTTTAAGAGAGAAAGTAACGTAGATCTGAGTAAAATTAAAGATATTCAGCAATTTGTCGATGAGGTAAGCGATACTGAGATTTATGATGCTAAGGAGCGTGTCAGCCGCATTGCAAAGATCGCAGAAATTGTCGATATCATTTCATGCAATTATCAGGAGCAGTGGTATGAGCTGATTCATGAACAGATTCCCGATAAATTAATTTTGGGAACTGAGGTATATGAGTATTTTTGCGGTCATTATGATCAAATGCAAAACTTTACAGAACAAATTCCATCATCAGTTCCGTTTAAGTACGAATATTGCATAGGAAGCTTTATCTGGACAGGATATGATTATCTGGGTGAATCCATGGGCTATCCTGCAAAGGGTTGGAGCGGAGCGTTGATTCATACAAACAATGAGTATCGGCCAATTGCTTATATTTTGAAGAGTCTTTGGAGCAAAGAGCCAGTTGTTCATTTTTCAGTTATGGACTATTCACTTTTTGATGAGGGTGTAAAGGAACATTGGGACAGTCCAATTTACGCAGATCATTGGTGTTTTCCGCAGTTTAATAAAACATTGATTCCTTATATGATCGCGTCAAATTGTGATGAAGTTCATTTGTTCTTAAATGGAAAGCAATTTTTCATCCCACGTCCGTCTGAGTGCAAAAACGGTATCATCACAGGATTCTTGCCGTGGCAGCCGGGAAAGGTGACAGTGATTGGTTATCAAAATGGAAGCGAGGTATGCAGACAGGAAACGATAACACCCAAAATGGCCGTAGCATTGGCATTTGACAAAGAATTTACCGTGGTAAAGCTGGGCGATCCAGAGAAAAAACAGCATTTACTGTTGACAGTTCGTGCCGTAGATGAAGAGCGAATTTCATGTTTTCGTGAGAGCTCAAAGGTACGCTTTGCAGTTGAAGGTCAGGCAAGACTTGTCGGTGTTGATAATGGCGATATTTGCAGCAATGAGCCATATCAGGAGAATAGTGTTCATTTGTATCATGGCTGTGCAAGTGTGATGCTTGAGTTTGATGGCAAGCCAGGAAGAGTAAGTGTGCGTGCATTCGGAAATGGATTGCGTCAGGCACAGGCTGTCATTACGGTATCTATCAAAGTAGGCAGAGTACCACGTCCATAGGAGTTACGCACCGCATGGGCGTGGAGACTTCATATAGTGCGGATTTGCTATACTTGATTTGTAAACATAAGTGTGCTATCATTCCAATAATAGCAAAGCGATTTGATTTGCTAAAGATTGGAGTGAAGAATATGACAACGAGAGAAGAAGCTTTGGCATTTGGTCTGTCCTATCCAGATACCTGCCAAGATGCACCATTTCATGATCAAAATTGGCAATTAGTGCGTATTAAGAGCAGCAAAAAAGTTTTCTTATGGACCTATGAGAAAGATGGTTATATCAATTTAAATGTAAAGGCAGACCCCGAGTGGCGTGACTACTGGAGGTCTGCCTTTGCGTCCGTAAAAGCCGGATATCATCTAAATAAAGAAAATTGGAGTACGATTATTTTGGATGGAACGGTACCTGATGAGGCTATCAAAAATATGATCGACGAAAGCTATCGCATGGTGACGGACAGCCCTACAAAGCGTATCTACGAGGCTGTAAAGAAGATTCCAAAGGGTAAGGTTGCAACATACGGACAGGTTGCTAAGATGGCAGGAAACCCGCGTATGGCAAGAGCAGTTGGAAATGCATTACACAAAAATCCAGATCCATCTACGATTCCGTGTCATCGTGTTGTCAATTCAAAAGGCGAGTTAGCCGATGAATTTGTATTTGGCGGTCCAGGTGTTCAGGCATCACGTCTGGCATCGGAAGGCGTGGTGAGTGAAGATGGAAAAGTAGACTTAAAAAAATATGGAATTACACTAATGAAAGGCAGGCAATCGCTATGAATGGAATATCCGAAGAAAAATATACACATATTGATGAGATCAAGGCGCAGACAAAAGCCGTGTTTGAGGAACTGATGGAGCAGGCAAAACTGGAAGAGGGCGATATCTTGGTAGTTGGATGTTCTTCAAGTGAAATCGCAAGCCATAAGATTGGCTCGTATTCAAGTGCAGAGATCGGAGAGGCAGTTGCACAGACACTTCTTTCCTGCTGCAAGGAAAAGAAGATTTATTTGGCCGCTCAGTGTTGTGAGCATTTGAATCGTGCGATCATCATTGAGAAGGCAGCAGCGAAGGAATATCGCCTTCCAATGGTAAATGTAGTGCCAAAGCTAAAAGCAGGTGGCTCATTTGCGACAGCTGTGTATGCTGCATTACAGGCACCTGTTGCAGTTGAGGCAATTCAGGCTCACGCAGGGATTGACATTGGCGATACCCTAATTGGTATGCATCTTCGCCCGGTTGCCGTTCCGGTGCGTATTCGCACAAAGAGCATTGGAGAGGCACACGTTGTTTGTGCACGCACGAGACTGAAATTTATCGGTGGTGAGCGTGCTAGCTATCTTGACAGTGCAAAATAAGAGTGTTGCGACAGAAAACGGATTCGACATCAGAAAGGAAGCACAAAAGGAATGAATACAAAGGTAATTCTCGAAAAGGTAAAGGCGCTGCGAAGCTGCCTGCATAAAATTCCAGAGCGCTCACTTGAGGAAGTAAAGACAAAGCAGACGTTGATGACATTCTTAAAGGAAAATACATCATTTGAATTAGTAGACAAGGGTGGCTGGTTTTATGCATTCCATAAGGCAGATCAGACAGACAGCGAAGAGACGACATCTGGAAGCATCAAGTTTCCAATCGCATTTCGAGCCGATATGGACGCCGTGTGCGGTAAAGATGGAAAGCCGGGACATTACTGTGGCCATGATGGTCACAGCAGCATTCTTGCTGGACTAGCGTTATATTTAGAAGCACATAAAACAACATGGGATCGAGATGTGTATCTGATTTTCCAGCCAGCAGAGGAGATCGGAAAGGGAGCTAGTGTGTGCAGCGAGCTTCTGACAGAAAAGAAGATTGGAGAAGTGTATGGCCTTCATAACATTCCAGGCTATCCAAAGAAGCAGATTTTAACGAGAAATGGCACTTTTGCGTGCGCATCCACTGGCCTTGAAATTCGCATGACAGGAACACCGAGCCATGCTGCTTACCCAGAGGCAGGCAAAAATCCGGGGCTGGCATTGTCACAGCTTTTGATTCAGACAGATGCCCTTACCAAGCAGATCAATCAGACGAAAGGCTTTGTGTTGATGACGCTGATCGGTATGGAAATCGGAAGTGATTCGTATGGTGTATCGGCAAGTGATGGTGTGCTGCGTCTGACGGTGCGTGCCGCAAAGCAGAGCATTTTTGATGAATACTTATCTGAAATCAATAAATTGGCCGAGACGCTTGCGACAGACTACGGATTGACACTTCAGATCAAAGAAATCGAGCGTTTTCCGGCAACAGAAAATGATGAACGTGCGACCGCAAAGGTACGCGAATGCGCCGAAAAGCTTGGTTTTTCTACATATGAGCTGCCGGATCCGATGCGTTGGTCAGAGGACTTTGGCTACTATTTGCAAAAGACAACAGGCGCATTCTTTGGTGTTGGCGACGGCGAGGAGTATGCACAGCTTCACACAGAAGGGTATGAATTTCCAGATGATATCATCAAGACGGCAATTTTATTATTTGCCGAGTTAGAAAAATGATCTACAGGCTATGTGAACTGTAATAAGAAACAAGAGGAGAAAAATGAGATTATGAAATTCAACTACAAGAAAACAATGTATGCCTGCTTTATTGGCTACATCGTTCAGGCAGTTATAAACAGCTTTGTGCCGCTATTGTTTGTAACATTTCAAAAACGCTACGGCATTCCGCTGACGCAGATCACCTTGCTCATCACAATTAACTTTGTTATTCAGCTTTTGATTGATATGCTGTCAGCAGGTTTTATTGACAGGATCGGCTACCGAGCATCGATGATTCTGGCTCATGTTTGTGCAGCGGCAGGACTTGGTATGCTGACGTTTTTGCCAGAAATTTGTCCGACACCATTTATAGGAATTTTGATTTCTGTTATGGTCTATGCGGTAGGAGGCGGTCTGCTTGAGGTTTTGGTCAGCCCAATTATTGAGGCATGCCCAACAGACAACAAAGAGAGTGCAATGAGTTTGTTACATTCCTTTTATTGCTGGGGATGCACGGGAGTCGTACTTATTTCAACGATCTTTTTCAGTATCTGGGGAATCGAAAACTGGAAGATTCTTGCACGTTTATGGGTGTTACTTCCAATCGGCAATCTGATCTTATTTACAAAGGTGCCGATCTACAGTCTTCAGGAAGAGGGCGAAAAGGGAATGACCTTCTCGGAGTTGGCACGTGAAAAGGTGTTCTGGGTGTTAATGATCATGATGCTTTGCTCTGGTGCCGCAGAGCAGTCTGTGAGCCAGTGGGCATCCACATTTGCAGAGGAAGGACTTGGCATCACAAAGACACTCGGCGATCTGATTGGTCCGATGTCCTTTTCGATCCTGATGGGTCTTTCCAGATTGATTTACGGAAAATATGGTGAAAAGATGGATTTGGACCGATTCATGAAATATAGCCTCGTGCTATGTGTGGCATCTTATTTGTGTATCAGCCTCGTTCCAATTCCTATGGTAGAAATGATTGGCTGTGCAATCTGTGGATTTTCGGTCGGTATTCTGTGGCCGGGAACCTTCAGTAAGGCAGCGGCAGCACTCAGACGCGGTGGAACGGTACTCTTTGCTATGCTTGCGCTTGCTGGTGATTTAGGCTGCTCGGGCGGACCGACACTTGTTGGCTTTGTTTCTGACATATTCGGAAACAATATGCGAATCGGTATCTTTGTCGCAATCATTTTCCCGGTAGTTATGCTTATCAGCATTCTTGCTGGAACAAAAAGAAAAACAGAATAAAAAGGCAATTTTCTCACATTGACAGAACCGCTCTGATACGATAGCATGGAACTATCAGAAAAGGATTAGAAAACTATCAAAAAAACAGTAAGGAGATGTGCGATGACAGAACAACAGTTAAAGGATCTTCTGGCAGACATGAGCCTGGAGGAGAAAATTGGTCAGATGGTGCAGCTGACGGCAAACTTTTATGGAACGGACACATTAATCACAGGCCCGATGGGAAGTGTAAAGATCGAGCCAGAGGAAATGAAGCTTTGTGGAACGATTCTCGGAACAAGTGGAGCAGCAAAGTTAAAGAAGATTCAGGACGATGCGATGGCTGCACAGCCGCATCACATTCCAATGCTTTTTATGCTTGATGTAATCAATGGATTTCAGACGATTTTCCCAATTCCACTGGCGCAAGGCTGTAGCTTTGAGCCAGAACTTGCAAGGATTGGTGCACAGATTGCCGCAAAAGAGGCAGCAGCGTCCGGTCTTCATGTGACATTTGCACCGATGGCCGATTTGGTGCGCGATGCGCGCTGGGGTAGAGTTATGGAGTCACCGGGCGAGGATCCGTATCTGGACTATTGCTTTGCGAAGGCGATGACAGAGGGGTTTCAAGGGAAGACGCCGGATGCATTAAAGGAAAAGGGAACTATTTCGGCGTGCCTGAAGCATTTTGCCTGCTACGGTTATCCAGAAGGCGGTCGTGAGTATGACAATGTAGAGCTGTCAGAACGCACCTTCCGTCAGGATTATTTAAATGGCTATCAGGGCGCTGTAGATGGTGGCTGTCGCATGGCAATGACTTCCTTTAATACGTTGAATCGTGTGCCGTCAACGGCAAATAAGTGGCTGATGCGAAAGATACTGCGAGAGGATCTTGGCTTTGATGGTGTGCTGATCTCGGATTATGCGGCAGTCGAAGAACTGATTCCACATGGCATTGCAGAGGATAAGAAAGAGGCGGCGAAGCTTGCCATTGAGGCAGGCGTGGACATTGATATGATGTCGGACGTATATCTTCATTATTTAAAGGAACTTGTAACATCAGGTGAGGTAGACGAGTCACTTGTGGATGAGGCAGTGCTTCGTATTCTCAAGCTGAAAAATGATCTTGGCCTTTTTGAACATCCATATAAGGATGCAAGCGAGGAGGATGAAAAGAATCTGATCTTATGCGATGCACATCGTGCAGCAGCGCGAGAGGCAGCGTCAAAGACTTTTGTTCTTTTGAAAAACAAGGATGGGATTTTGCCACTTTCAAAACAGGAAGCCTCCAATGTTTTATTTGTAGGCCCGTATACGGATACCAGAGAGCTTTGTGGTGCATGGTCGTTCCCGACAACCTATGACAACATCAAAACTGTGCAGGAACGCATACAGGAGCACACAGGAGATGCGTGTCATTTTATGAGGGGCTGCAGTATGTTCTATAAAGGTGAAATAATCCGTGATCATGTGGAGGATGGCATGACACCTAAGGAGGCAGAAATTGCGATTGATAAGACCGTACAAGCCGCCAAAACAGCGTCTAAAGTAGTACTGTTTTTAGGCGAATCCTTCCGCCAGACTGGAGAGGGTGCGAGCCGGACGTGTATTACACTGCCTGAGATTCAGATGGAGCTTCTTCGCAGCGTATCAGCAGTCAATGATAATGTAATTGTTGTGTTGTTTGCAGGACGTCCAATTGAGGTAGCACCGATCGAAGCACTTGCAAAAGTTGTTTTGTATGTGTGGATGCCGGGAACTGAAGGCGCTGCAGCAATTACGGACGTATTATTTGGCATGAAAGAGCCGACTGGTCGTCTGGCGATGAGTTTTCCGAATGCCTCCTCACAGGAGCCTTTGTATTACAATCGCTTCCAAGGGGGACGGCCGAGAAATCCGGGCGATCCGAAGGCATTTCGCATCGGCTACATTGACACGGAGTATCGCCCACTGCATTCCTTTGGTTATGGATTGTCCTACACTACTTTTTCGTATTCACCGGTAACTGTCGTTAAGAGGGAAGCAAATGAGAAATCAGAAATTGCATGGGTTGCATCTGCCACCGTAACGAATACAGGCGACCGGGAAGGAACCGAGACTGTTCAGCTCTATATCCGTGATGTGAGCGGCAGTGTGGTACGTCCAGTACGCGAACTTAAAGGTTTTGAGAAGATTACGCTTAAGCCGGGTGAGAGTCGTGATGTGTCATTTGAAATTACGGAGCCAATGCTTCGTTTCTGGCGAATTGATATGACTTATGGCAGTGAGCCGGGCAAGTTTGAAGCATATATTGGTGCAGACAGCACGACAGAGAACAAGGCTACATTTTTGCTTTAACATCGTTTACTTACAGACGGACTTTGACGAAGTTTGAAGGATTCTGGCTATAAAACAGGGGAAATAGTCTAAAATTCTGCAAAAATGGAGATAATCAAGCACTAGAAAGCCTTAAATTCCTTCAATACGGAATTAACAATTAAATGGTGAGTAAATGGATTTCACAAATCTGCATAAAAAAAATTAGTATGAGAAATAGAAATTGAATTTTTTATGCAAAAAAAGTAAAAAAATAGATCAACCGGTTGATTTGACAAAAAAGAGACAATGTGCTATAAGTATGTCAATGCAGTGAACCGGTACACTGCAGGGGGTAACAATAAGACAACGACATCACCGAATATTGAAGGGAGTGAAAGCATTGTTTACAAGAGAAATTCATTTATCTCGGGAAACAGTTCAGGATTTTGTATCAGAGGCAAGTAAGTGTGATTTTGACGTAGATTTGGGTTATAACCGCATTGTTGTAGATGCAAAATCAATTATGGGTGTTTTCAGCCTTGATTTGACCAAAAGCTTAACTGTCAGATACCCACTGAAAGATGACCAGTTCGAAGTAGCGTTGAATCGTTTTGCGCTGAACTAAAATACGAGATGTAGCCGGCAAGTCCGGTAATATAGAAAACCGCATGTGGAAGAGATTCTGCATGTGGTTTTTTTATTATGCAAAAGTCGAAAAATGCGAGAAAATTTGCGTGAAAAAACACCATATATGGAGTAAGATGGAACTACAAGGGTTTCCAGAAAATGGGAAGGTGCTCAAAAACGATAGTTGCACACATCTGGGAGACACTAGAAAGGTAGGGGATTTTATGATATATGATGAAAAACAGGAGCAAAACTGGAGAGAACAGGCGGCAGCGCTTCAAAAGCGGCTCGACTATTATGAGCAGGAGAACGCAAGATTACAACTTCAAAATGAGGCACTGCATGAGACTGCATGGCAGTTAATTCGGCGAATCCGTACGCTTGAAGGAAAAAAATAAGAAAAAATTGACGAATTACAACATTTAAATAAGGAAGACCGCAACATTTTACGAGAAATTGCGAGAAATAAAAAAAAAGGACTAGACGAACCGCTCATTTTGTGAGAAAATAGAAGTGTATGAGGCGGACTGTGCTTTGCCGCTCAGTGTGCCGAGTATACATATTGAAGATATGGCTGCAAACTGCCGATCAGCAGTCGGTGGGGCCATAATCAGCACCTTTTAGGTGCAACATACAGAACTGAAAGGAGTTTTTGCAATGGTTATTTCACGTGAAGTTGAAGAGATGTGCGTTGTAAAGCAGGGCGTTCATCATGGTGCTGCTCCGATTCCGGAGGAAGCAAAGTGGGTGCAGGCAAAGGAAGTGAAAGACATTTCCGGTTTCACACACGGAGTCGGCTGGTGTGCTCCTCAGCAGGGCGCATGTAAGCTGTCCCTTAACGTTAAGGAGGGTATCATCCAGGAGGCTCTCGTTGAGACCATCGGATGTTCCGGTATGACTCACTCTGCAGCTATGGCAGCTGAGGTTCTTCCGGGCCTGACTGTTATGGAAGCACTGAATACAGACCTTGTTTGTGATGCAATCAACACCGCTATGAGAGAGCTGTTCTTACAGATCGTTTA
>DAVZID010000075.1:0-14291 GCA_052273485.1 Lachnospiraceae bacterium | reverse complement strand
TCATTGTCCGATAATTGCAAAAAGTTTCTTGGCTTTCCCGCCCGACTTTTGTAAAACTGATATAGAACATTTATAGGGTGCCGCCATTGAACACACTGCAAACTGGTTCAAGCGCGACACCCTATTTTTGCTTCTAATATTGTGCATCAATAGAGAACTCGAAATAGTCAATAAAATGATATCCATTTATTTCCGGGTACCCATTTACTTCCACGCTTCGTGAAGTTCGCGCACTGTCGGAAAAATATAATCTGGCTTATAGCTGCTTTCTTCGGCATCCTCTCTTGTAGCCTCACCGGTAAGGACAAGCGCCGTCTCGACTCCTGCATTGATGCCAGATAAAATATCCGTGTACAAGCGATCTCCGACTACTAACGTTTCGTCCTTCGTGAAGTGATTCTGTGCAACAGACATATCAACCATTCCTGGCTCTGGCTTTCCGATAAAATACGGTGTTTTCTTTACGGCATGCTCGATCATCTGACACATCGCGCCGCAGTCCGGTACAAAACCAAATTCGATCGGGCACACCAGATCAGGATTTGTCGCCACATAGCCTACCTCTCTCGTGGAAAGAATCTTGCAGGTATCGGTCAGCTTTTCATAAGTCAGCTCATTGTCGTATGCGACAAGCACACATGCAATCTCTGGATCCTCACAGTCGGTTGTTACACGTATCCCGCTTTTTTTCAACTCCCTGATCAATGATTTTGTTCCCATCACATAGATCAGCTTATCAGCATAATTTTTCTTTAAATAATGAATTGTTGCATAGGATGCTGTGATAAAATTGCTGTAATCGGTCTTAATTCCAAGCTTTTGAAACTTCAAGATATAGTCCTGAATGCTCTTTGTGGAATTGTTTGTTATAAAGACAAACTGGCCTCCGCTTTGACGTATATCCTCAAGAAACTGCGTTGTGCCGTCGATCAAGCGCTCACCCTGACACACAGTTCCATCAATATCAAATAGAAAAAGTTTCTTATTGCTTAGCATCCTGTTCCCTCTCTTCTTACTCGCAATGCAACATCCGGATAATTGGTGATGATTGCTTCTAAGTCATGCTGAATGAAATTTTTCATATCCTTCTCGTTGTTGACGGTCCATACGCGCACCTTCTCGCCGCTCGCATTCCATCTTTCCATAAAGTCAGACATATACATATGGTAGACAGCTGGATGAAGACCCTCCACACCATTTGCCTTTGCATACTGCTCAACATTTAAAATTACATCAGAAAACAGCCATGCGGTCTCTGCTGTGCTGTCAATCTCCTTAATCTTTGCAATACTGTGATGATTAAAGGAAGAATAAATCACACGGTCATGCATTCTTGTTTCCTGCACGACAGCAACTGTCTTTTCCTCAATCTGCGGATACCAGTAGATTCCCGTCTTTAACTCGATGTTGACATCCATACTTGTTGTCTTTACATATTCAAGCACCTCACGAAGCGTTGGAATACCAGCTCCAACATAAGACTCCATATGATTGTGGAAAGACAGGCGCTTTAATTCGCGCAGCGTCATGTCCTTGATAAAACCGCGCCCATTGCTCACACGGTCGATTTTCTCATCGTGTGTCACGACAAGCTCGCCATCCTTTGTTACATGAACATCCAGTTCAATGCCGTCTGCTCCCTGCTTTGCTGCTAACGCAAAAGCTTCCATTGTATTTTCCGGCGCATACGCACTTGCGCCTCTATGTGCAAATATTTTTGTCATATCGTACCTGCTTTCTTGTTTTATTCTATCGAAAAGCGACAGGGCATATGCCCTGCCGCCCTTGTTATTGTTATTATACCACACTAAGTTTAAAAGAAAAACTGTCAATCAACGAATCGAATTAGTTGTTTACCAGATTGTACTCCTCGATCGCATCGTTGATCTGGGAAGCCATGCTGTCTACTGCCTCGTCTACCGTCTCATTTCCATTTAACATGCTCTCGATCTCGGACTCAACGATTGCACGTGCCTCAGAGAATACGCTTAACAGTGCGCCTGCATACTGTGGTGCAGAATCATGCAGCTGATCAATCGCAGTCTCAAACTGAGGATACTTTGCAATGTTTTCCTTGAATACATCCTCATCATGTGCATTTACATTTACTGGGAAGTAACCGGTCTGTGCATTCCAGAATGCCTGTGACTCTGGAGAAATCAAAAATTTTACAAACTCCCAGGTTGCGCGAAGCTTCTTTGGATCGTTGTTGTCCAGTGCCCAAAGAGATGCACCTCCGATAGAAACACCGCCCTCATCGGTAGATTTTACTTTCGGGAAGTATGCAGTTCCTACCTCAAACTTGCCATCAACATCCTGCAAAATCTGCTTTAAGGATGCGGTGGAACCAAGTGTGATTGCAGACTTTCCTGCTGAGAAATCAGCCAGACCTGCATCGCCGCCCTTTCCAACATTTGGCGCATATCCTAAATCATACAGATTCTTCCACTCATTTAAGATATTTGCTGCTGCACCATTCTCATCGAATGCAACTGCGGTAGCAGCCTCTGTTCTACCATTTCCATTGTTTGCATACTCTAAGCCCTGCTTTCCAATGAACTGCTCGAAGAACCAGCCATAAATTCCAAGAGACATAACCTCCTGTGCGCCACCGTCGAGCAACTGATCACCGATCTGTGAGATTCCCTCTAAGCTGTCCGGAATCTCGGTGATGCCTGCCGCATCAAACAGATCTTTGTTGTAGTACATAAGCGGTGTGGAGGAGTTGAATGGCATGGAATACAGCATGTTATCAATGGTGTAGTAAGCTGCCAAATTTGGCTCTAAAACAGAGGTATCATACTCGTCTGCGTTTACCATGGACTGCATTGGAATGATCCATCCAGATTCGATCATGAAGCGTGTTCCAATCTCATAGACCTGAACCAGATCTGCACCCATGTTTCCGATCTGTGCGCTCTTCAGCTTATTCAGTGCATCATCGTAGCTTCCCTGATACTCAGCCTCTACCGTGATGCCGTACTCATTCTCCTCATTAAACTTCTGAACCAGTGTGTCAATTGCCTGTCCATTGACACCACCCATGGAATGCCAGAAGCTGATTGTCGTTCCGTCAACCTCAGATGCATCCGCCATCTCGATCTCTGGTACCTCTGCGGTTGTCTCATCGGCAAATGCCAGTCCGGTACCCATGCTCATGCTCAGTACGCTAGCTGCTGCTAATACAGATGCGGTTAACTTCTTCTTCATAATTTCCTCTTTCTGCGCTGCTTTCTTCGTCATTGTTATCGTTGTTTGATTTCATTTTTTTGCTCTTCTTTATTCTTGCTCTTTCACTATGTATTTTTCGACCTGGTTCATGGGACATGCGCTTTTACGAATGAATGCCCCGTGAACAATATTTTACCCGTGATGGCAGCGCGGACACAGGCGTTGAACATGCAGTGCGCATCATTTAAGTGTTGTTTCTGTGAAAATGCTCACTGCTCTATGTAAACCGTCAGCCCTTTACGGCTCCGGAGAACATACCGCGGATTAACTGTTTCTGTCCTACGATAAAAATCGATATAGATGGAATGATAATCATGACAACACCTGCGATCATCATTGTCACCGACTGAGAATCAATACTGTCAAGCATACTGATTCCGATCTGAACGGTTCTCATATTGGAAGAACCCGTTACAAGAAGCGGCCACATATACATGTTCCATGCATTAATGAAAGTGTAAATGGCCATTGCTCCGATGGAGGACTTTGTCAGCGGCAGCAGAATTTTAACGATAAATTTCAAATTTGTGCAGCCGTCGAGCTTTGCCGACTCATACAATGAAATCGGGAATGTCATGTAAAACTGACGGAATAAAAAGATTCCAGTTGCGGATGTCAGATACGGAATGATCAATACCTGATAGGTATCCAGCAGCTTTAACTGGCTCATCGTCAAATAATTGGAGATGATTGTTGCTTCACCTGGAACCATCATAGTTGCCATAACAACCATGAACAGTACACCTTTTCCCTTAAAATCTAAAAAGGAGAATGCAAACGCTGCCAGTGAGCAAGTGATAATCTGTCCGATTGTAATTAAGCTTGCCACCAGAAATGAGTTTCCGATGAAGCGAAGCAGCGGTACATTTTTGAATGCATCAATGAAATTTTGGAAGGTTGGCTTCTTTGGAAGCAGGTTCATATCAAGCGTATACAATTCATTTGACGGCATGAATGCGATGCTGATCGCATACAGAAGCGGCAGTAAAATAACTGCGCCGACCATCACATTGGCGGCTAGGCGAAGCGCCGTTTTCGTGCGTTTTCTGACAAGTGCTTTGTGATTCATCTGCTGCTTTATTACGACTAGCTCGGCAGCACTCATGGTTCCAACCCCATTTTTAATTACAGCATTGTTTTCCATTAGTATTTAACCCCCTTCTTTTCCATGCGGAACATTACGAGCGTGATCAGCATAATAATAAAGAATAAAATGACGGACTGTGCAGCTGCTGTTCCAAAACGGTAGTTAAAAAATGCATTTCGATAGATTGAGTAGACAATTACGTTCGTTGACTCGCTTGGACCGCCCTCTGTTAAGATCTTGATCTGACCGAAGGACTGAAATGCCTGAATGATGTTGACAACCAGCGTGTAAAACATGATCGGGGAAAGACCTGGAAGCGTCAGGCTAAAGAATTTCTGAATGCCATTTGCACCATCAACTGAGGCTCGCTCATAGATCGACTCGTCGATATTTCCAAGTCCTGCAGAAAAATACAGGAAATTGATTCCGCTGTTGAGCCATGCGGTCAAAACGGCCACACAGATCAATGCTGTCTTTGGATCGTTAAACCAGTTGATGTTTGTTCCAAGAAGCTTATTTATAATTCCGATCGAAGGATTCAGCATAATCTTAAAAATCATCGCTGCGGAACTAGATGCGATCGCCATCGGAAGCGCATATGCGGTGGAAAATACGCGGATACCCGGAAATGCTTTATTGCATAAAACAGCTGTCACTAGTCCAAGAAGCATACTTCCAAATACAACAATCACGACATAAATTAGCGTTACCTTTAAGCTATTCTGAAAGCTTGCTGAGGTCAGCAAATCCGTATAATTTTCCAGTCCGACAAACAGCTTTGCCTGACCATATTTGTTCGTTTTAAATAGACTTAAATACACAGTTTTCACAAATGGATAGAACAAAAATACGGCAAATACCAACATACACGGAAGCAGATAGCAGTATGAGGTCCAGCTCCATTTCTTTTTGGTTTTCATTTTTATTTTTCCTTTCAAAACAAATTTTCCTCTGTATTGATATCAAAGATATGCACTTTATTTGGATTAAAATAGAAGGTCATCTTTTCATTTATCCGTGTTGTATTATTCGGTTTTAATCGAACACAGCAGCTTGCATTGTCCTCGTCAAAATACAAATAGACTTCAGAGCCCAACATTTCTCTCGCTGTGATCGTCTCCGTTATTTTGATGCTCTTATCCTCAAATCCACCTTTCACCGCGTCCTCATAATCGGTGATATCCTCTGGACGAATTCCCATGATAACCGTCTGTCCATTTCGACTCTGTGCCAAAATCTCACCTCTCGGTCCGTCGATGATTACCTTTTTCTCTTTCTTTTCTCCAAAGCTTAACACTACCTTATCTTTTTTTAAGCCAAGTGCGGTTACCTCTGCCTCAAAGAAATTCATGCCCGGTGATCCAATAAAGCCTGCGACAAATTTGTTTGCCGGATGATTGTAGATCGCTGCTGGTGTTGCTGCCTGCTGCATCACACCACCCTTCATGACAACAATCTTGCTGGCAAGTGTCATGGCCTCGGTCTGGTCATGCGTTACATAAATGATAGTGGTGTTCAATCTCTTGTGAAGCTTTGCAAGCTCAACGCGCATCTGAGTACGAAGCTTGGCATCCAGATTCGAAAGTGGCTCATCCATTAAAAATGCCTTTGGCTGGCGGATGATCGCACTTCCGATTGCGACACGCTGTTTTTGTCCACCGGACAGTGCATTTGGTCTGCGGTCCAATAAGTGCTCAATTTCAAGAATCTTTGCGACCTCATGCACCTGACGGTCGATCTCTGCCTTTGGTACTTTGCGAATTTTCAATGCAAATGCGATGTTTCCGTATACGGTCATGTTTGGATACAGCGCGTAATTCTGGAATACCATGGACATGCCGCGCTCCTGCGGCTCTAAGTAGTTGCACAGCTGACCGTCAATCCAAAGCTCGCCGTCGGTGATCTCCTCAAGTCCTGCAATCATGCGAAGGGTCGTGGATTTTCCACAGCCAGATGGACCTACAAAAATGACGAATTCTTTGTCGTGAATGTCTAAGTTGAACTCGCGCACTGCGTAGTTGCCGTTTTCATATTTCTTGCTTACATTTTTCAGTGTGATTTCTGACATATATTCCCTTTCTAGATATCGTATTACCCTATTGTCCACGGGAAATGTGAACTGTAATTTTGATATTTTTTCTGTCTCACGGCATTTATCATAGCAGGCGATTCGGTTTACGTACTATCGACTTTTCGGAAAAGGAATGTAAAACTGCGGTAAATTTAATGAGGTGATTGGATTCTTGAAAGAATATTTCAACCAGAAAGGTACAATGGCCTCCCGGAAGGATATTTCAACCGATAGTTTATGATAGGATGTCTCCCGAAAGGTTTCCTCTTATGATATAACCAAAATCCAATCTTCAATTTTACCCAAAACCATTTTTTCTTGTTTCTTTCTTGCTTCAGTGCTATACTCCATTTAACCATTAATCAAGCTGGATATAATGAGGTGGGAACGGATGCAGCCCTGCATTGTGCAAAATATCTTCATTCTTGTTAACAACATATTTCCGGACCACGCACACAAAAAATACCACCTCCCGCTCCCCCAAAAAGGAAGCGAGAAGTGGTCTTTTCCATCCACTTTTATTTCCGGTTAAAATTGATCATTCCGTAAATGTAAATAAACAGAATCGCCGCTGGCACAAAATACCGAAAGATTGGTTTCATCCACTGCTTCACCTTCAGTCCTTTGCCGGTATTGGCCTCTTCCATAAACTTATCCCAGCCCCATCCAAACTTATTACAGCAAAATAGAGCTAACACAAGTGATCCAAGCGGAAGCACGTTATTTGATACAATGAAATCCCACAGATCAAGCCATGCCGTACCTGCCGCAAACGGCTGGAATTTTATCACACTATAGCCAAGTGCCGTCGTGAGTGCCAGCACAAAGATTCCTGCGCCGCAGCCGACAGCATAATAAAGCCCAGTCGACTTCCGAGCCGCTCTCGATTTTTCATAATACTTTTTCCTTACCATAAAATTTCCGCAACAATTTCAATCTGTGCATTGTTTTACAAGCTTTCAATTGTTACAAATTTCCCGAAAAACTCCAAGCCTGAAACAGACCTAGGTCTTGAAAAAAGTAAGCGGCGCTTTCATCTCGGTCATTGAATGGCCGAGGATTCCCGCGCCAGATTCCTAAATACGCAGAATGAATTCTTCGTTGTACTAGATAATCTAGCGGTTATCCACCTTCTCCGGATAAAGGTCATGCTGCGACAACCGCTCCCATGCAACCTTCTCCCATGGAGTACCCTTCTTACCATAATTACAGTAAGGGTCGATTGAAATTCCACCGCGTGGTGTAAATTTGCCCCAGACCTCAATGTATTTCGGGCCCATCAGGCGAATCAGATCCTTCATAATGATGTTCACACAGTCCTCATGAAAATCCCCATGATTCCTGAAGCTGAACAGATATAATTTCAGTGATTTGCTCTCAACCATGCGCTCTCCCGGTACATAAGAGATGTAAATGGTTGCAAAATCCGGCTGTCCCGTCATCGGACAAAGACTTGTAAACTCCGGACAGTTAAACTTCACGAAGTAATCATTTTCCGGATGCTTATTGATAAATGTTTCCAATACCTCCGGTGCATAATCAGATTTATAGACTGTTTTCTGGTTTCCAAGGAGACTTACTCCCTGTAATTCTTCTTTTTCTCTTCCACTCATTTTATGTATTTCCTCTCAATTAGTATGATTTATCATAACTGTACAAAGCAGCTTTCCCAACCGCGAATGCACATCGTTTGCGCTTGTATGAATTTGCTTGTCTCATTCGCAGGGTGTCTCCGCCAAAGTCACCAGATGATTTCTGAATCGTTACGCAAAATTCTTTCTTGGTAGCAGGTAGCGCTTTGCAACGCGAACTGCGATTGCTCCGCAAACTGCCGGTACCGCCTGTCCGATGCATAAGCTTACAGAAAGTGCTGAATATGGCACATTCAAAAGATAAGAAAGGTATGTGGACACGCCAAGGCCTGGAACCAGAATAATCGGAACTGCTACAAGCCAGTCCGGAAGATGGAATTTTCTTACCGCCGCAACGCAGGTGGTTGTCACAATTCCTACGATACATCCGCCCACCATGTCAAGCACTCCAAGTCCGCCAAACAATGCGTTTGAGATAAAATTCGCAAGCCCCAGCGGCACAATCAGAAATGGGCAGAAATATCCCATCGCGTACAGGCTGGTTGCAATTCTTATCTGATATGCTCCAAATGAAAAACTCTGTGTAAAATACAGAATTACAATATAAAGTGCCATCACCATTCCGGAAATTGTTAATTTTTGTGTGTTGGTATAGTTTTTAAAATTCATATTTGTCTCCTTTTTGTTCACTTGATTTCGAACTTATTTCCCTCATTCTTTCAGGCTCCAGTTCTCATTTCACTTCTCATCTCAGCTCTCATATGGAAGTGGGTCCTCAACCCCATTGAGTTCGAAGGCTTTCTTCCTATCCAGACATGTTCCGCATTTTCCACATGCTTTGTCCCCACCCTCATAACAGCTCCAGGTTCTCTCATATGGAACCTTAAGGCGAAGTCCTTCCCGCACAACATCGGCCTTGGTCATGCCGACAAACGGTGCCTCGATTCGCACCTGTCCTCCGCTGCCCTCTGAAATTGCGCGGCACATCGCATCATGAAAGGCCTGACTGCAGTCCGGATAAGCATTTCCGGCCGCATCGTCACTGTGCGCCCCGTAATAGATTACCTCGCACTCCAAAGATAACGCCATGCTTGCCGCCGATGCTAGAAAAAGCCCATTTCGGAAAGGCACATAGGTGCTGACTGGTCTGCCATCCGTTTTTTCGAGCTGCTTGGCATAGGACTCTTCCGGCACTTCCTCCGTGGAGTGCACAAGAAGCGAACAGTTGCTTTCTTTGAAAATACGTGACAGGTCAAGGCTCCGTCCGCTCAGGCCATAATAATCGAGTACGGATGCAGCCGCTTCCATTTCTTTTTGATGCTTTTGTCCATAGGAAATAGATAAAGGAATGACATTGGAACGCCCATAGCGCTCTATTGCCATTGCAAGACAGGTGGTGCTGTCAACACCACCACTGAATAAAACCATTGCTTTCATTTGTTCTCCCTTCTGACAAGGGAACCGAATCTTATTATGGATATTTATCTTGCAGGAAAAGATTTTCCTATAAGATAAAAAGGCCAGCCCCTAGGCTGACCTTAATAAACGTACTTATCCAATACAGGTCCCTAGTTTTGTTTATAGACAGGATGGTTACGAACTGTCTGTATATTCGCTAACGTAAATTAGCGTTGCTTATTCTACCATATTTTTTCATTCTGTACAAGTTGAAATTCCTATATGATAACATTCCGCACGTGGGAAGCATAGATTTCCTGAATTGCCTCATTCTCTCCCAGCCCCTTGACCACGCACACGACCTCATAGCCCTCTTGTTCCATCTGAGTCTTCCATGAATCCTCATCTTCTCCCGCCATGTCGTTATTGGCATGATCACCTGCAACGACCATAAGTGGACGAAGTATGACTCTTTTGTAATTGCCGCCTTCTTTTACCGTTGTAATCAAGTCCTCTATTGTCGGCTCTGCCTCAACGGTAGCAATATAATAATTCCGGTATCCCGCCACAAAAAGCATGTCCTGAAGCCTTGCATACACCTGATTAGCTTTTGCCTCACTTCCATGCCCCATATAACAAATGGCGGTCTCTCCATCATCATATTCTTTCGTCATCTCTGTAATTGCGGCAATGACAGCCTGATAATCCGCCTCCGATGTAAGAAGAGGTTCTCCCAGATGAAGTTCTTCAAATTGTTCCTTAAATTCCTTAAGTTCCTCAACCAGATCCATATATTCCAGTCCATTCATCAGGTGTGTCGGCTGAACAATCAGCTTTCTGATTCCGTCTGCCACTGCCCGCTCCAAGGCTTCCTTCACATTGTCGATGATCATTCCGTCGCGCTCTCGAAGCTTACTGATAATCATCTGACTTGTAAACGCGCGTCTTACCTCATAATCCGGAAATTCTGCTGCAATTGTGCGTTCAATTGCTCCAATTGTGATTTCTCTGCTGTCATTATAGCTCGTTCCAAAGCTCACAACCAAAATCGCCTGCGTTTGCATATTGTCCTCTCTGCTCATCTCTTTTCTTCTTATCTTCTATTCTTCTTTTCTTTTATCTGCTCATCTCTATTTTTCTTTCGCCTTATCAATCAGCTCAAGAATCTCTGCAAGCTCCTCCTGTGGAACACTAGTATTTCATCCTTTAATTAACTCGACTTTTTGACAGGCAGTGTGTCAACAATTATTTCTTCCGACACATCAATGTCATCCAACACCTGCATTGATGCCAGATAAAATGTCGGTGTATAGGCGATCTCCGATTACTAATGTTTCATCCTTTGTAAAATGATTCTGCGCAACAGACATATCAACCATGCCTGGCTCCGGCTTTCCGATAAAATACGGCTTTTTCTTTGTCATATCGTACCTGCTTTCTATCGCATTTTTTATCTAATAAGCTCATGCCATCTTTCAGGTGCAATTTCTCCTCCTGTCACCAGACACTCTGGATCAGGTGCCAGCACATGGCGAGTCACTTCAAAAATGCGTCTTGCATCGCACAAAATACACTCTGCTGATCCAAATACCGTATGTACTGCAGCTCCACATTCATCAAATGCACGATTTAGCTTGACAAAATCCTCAGAAATATGTGGCTGCTGTGAGTTATAATGCTTTCTCATATAGACAGAAACTGGCTTTTTCCCATGCTGCACGATTTTCATAAGAACCGGCATGTCAGACAGTCTATTTGGCACATTAAGCACTTCCTCTACACTATGGATATATGTATTTCGCTCATGACCAACCCCAACTAAGAGAATTTTTCCTCCTACATCCTTTAAGCGATCATAACAGCCACCTGGTGTACACGGTGTATTGTGCATTTCTTCACCGGCCAAATATGACTCAGCATTTTTTCCGAAGCCTGCCATACTATGAGTCGGATGCAATGAGCGAACCACACCAGGACGTTTCAAAAATAAATTAGGTAAAATCCCCACACATGCAGCTTCATTATCCACATCAAAAACAGGATTCTCTGCATTTATCGTCTTCCATGTATGTGTCGGAAGAAGCAATAATCCCTTTTCAAAAAACTCCATCAAAGCATCTAGCACCGTCTCAGCTCCTTTTTGTGTTTCACCGATTGCCTTCATAGAAGAATGAATTAAAATTGTTTCCTCACCTGTAAGTCCCATCGATGCAAGCTGCTTTTTTAATGATTCCTTTGTATGCATAATATTTCCTTTCTAAAATTAAAATCCTCAAAAACACTCTTATAGTACCATACTTTTATATATTTTGTAACTATTCTTAACCCCATTCACATCCAAATTAAATCTAACCCGAAGGTGGATGAGTTACACAAATTTTTTACACTTGTGTATCAGCACTTTCAGTGCTATACTCCACTTGAAAAATACAATTTTTCAACGGAAGGTGGACTTATGACAACATATGATTTATTTTTATTCGCCGGACAGTCCAATATGGCTGGTCGCGGCATTACCTGTACACATTTCCCAGAAGGTGCACCTGACTTAATTTCCGGTGCTGGTGCTGAATTTCGCGCAATCTCTGATCCAACCAAACTTTATCCAATTGCAGAGCCTTTTGGTGCTCTGGAAAATAATCCAACTGGTATTTTTGAGCCAGGTATGAAGACAGGTTCGCTTGTTACTTCTTTTGTAAATACCTATTTTCAAAAGACAGGTGTTCCGATTCTTGGTCTATCATCAAGCAAGGGTGGCTCTGTCATCGCAAGCTGGCAGGATCACGATGACTATCTTACAGACACAATAACACGTTTGAAAAACGTTCAAACATTCTGCGAACAACATAACATTACCCTTCGCCATCAGTATCTTCTTTGGTGTCAGGGAGAATCTGACGGAGATCACCATACAAGTGCTGACGAATATACAAAACAATTTATGCACATGTATGAAAAGCTAAAGGCTGTCGGAATTGAACATTGTTTTTTAATTGGAATTGGCTCTTACAATGGAACTGCTGATGATATCTGCTACGATGAGATTAGAAACGCCCAGTATTCATTTGCAGAACACAGAAAAGATATCACAGTCGTAAGCCGCCTGTTTGAAACCATGAAAGCACGCGGACTGATGAAGGATTCTTTCCATTATTATCAGGCCGGATATAATGAGGTTGGAAAGGATGCCGCCGTAAACACCGCAAAGTATGTATTAACTACTGCTGAATAAACTCTTCTTTTTCGTCTTACGCATACAAAAAAGCACCTCGCACCGTACTATTAAATACGATGCGAGGTGTTATTTTTATTTCCACTGGAAATTAATCATTCCATAAATATAGATGAACAAAATTGCTGCTGGAACAAAATATTTGAAGATTGGCTTCATCCATGACTTTATCTTAAGGCCCTTTCCTGTATTAGCCTCTTCCATGAACTTATCCCAGCCCCATCCAAACTTGTTGCAGCAAAACAGTGCAAGTACAAGCGATCCAAGCGGAAGGATATTGTTAGATACAATAAAATCCCATAAATCAAGCCATGCTGTTCCCTCTGCAAACGGCTGGAATTTAATTACGCTGTAGCCAAGTGCGGTTGTCAATGCAAGTACAAAGATTCCTGCAGCACAGACAACGCATCCCTTTGGACGTGACCATCCAGTAAGCTCGCGCACCATCGCAAGAATATTCTCACAAACACCAAGCACGGTAGACATCGCTGCAAATACCATAAATAAGAAGAACAGTGCGCCCCACCAGCGTCCGCCCGGCATATGGGAGAATACCGTTGCCATCGTATCAAACAAAAGACTTGGTCCTGCGTTAACCTCAAGTCCATACGTAAAGCAAGCACAGAACATAATAACGCCAGCAATAACAGCCACAAAAGTATCGAGCACGATAACATGAACTGACTCGCCCATCAGAGATCGATCTTTTCCGATGTAGCTTCCAAAAATCGCCATGCCACCCATTCCAGTTGAAAGCGTGAAGAATGCCTGATTCATCGCACTCACGACTACAGAGCCATTAATTTTTGAGAAGTCTGGAATCAAATAAAATTTCAGACCTTCCTTTGCACCTGAAAGGGTTAAACCATGGATTGCAAGTACCAGCATTAAGATTAAGAGTGATACCATCATGTACTTTGTCACGCGCTCGAGACCACCTTGAAGGTTAAAGCTTAAAATGCCAAAGGCAACTACTACTGTTACCAATAAAAAGATCACATTTACACTCGGGTTGGTGATCATCGCCTCGAATCCAAATGTATCGTTCTGACCAGTTAAAAACTTGACAAAGTAATAAATAATCCATCCGGTGACAACCGTGTAAAATGCCATCAGCGCAATATTTCCGATCAAACAGAACACACCAAAGATGCCCCACTTGTGACCCGGCTTTTCCAATTTCTTATACATGTAGATCGGACTTGCCTGCGATGCGCGTCCCACAGCAAACTCCATAACGATTGCCGGAAGTCCGAGCAAAATCAGGCAAAGCAGATAGACGAGCATGAATCCTCCGCCTCCGTTTTGTCCGCACATCCACGGAAATTTCCACACATTGCCGCAGCCGATTGCACAGCCAGCCGACAGCATAATAAAGCCCAGTCGACTTCCGAGCCGCTCTCGATTTTTCATAATACTTTTTCCTTCCTTACCATAAAATTTCCGCAACAATTTCAATCTGTGCATTGTTTTTACAAGCTTTCAATTGTTACAAATTTCTCGAAGAACGATAGAAGGGGGCAACCCATTTGCCCCCGACTTCAAAGATATGTTTATTATAAGCGATCTCGTCCATTCCGTCAACTGTCGATTTAAACTTTTACACTTCAACGTATCGGTTTTCTTTGATTTCATGATCCAACTGTGCATAGTAGCAGCGTTTTCTACGGTATGGTGCTT
>DAVZID010000074.1:0-14928 GCA_052273485.1 Lachnospiraceae bacterium | reverse complement strand
AAACCGGGGCTAATGTTTCACTTATTTTGGGACATTTTCAAAAACGCTTGACAGCGTTTTCATTCCGATTATTTCGAATTTTCATTTCCGATTATTGCTTTTTCGGAACAAGCAATAATACAAGCAAGAATAGAAGAAGTCCTGTCATACAGAAAAATAGCGTATTCGCCCATATAGGAGCACCATTTTTATCGAAATTATCCTCTTGATCAAATGCCTGTTTCTCAATTGATCCATTATGATATCGAAAAACCGATTCCTCTGGCAATTCAAAGCCAGAAGTATCAAGATTGACTACTCCAACCACATAGTCTGAATCATCTAGCAAATCTATATCTGGCATAGCTTCCTCTGATTGCTTCCAACTTACAACCATAAGCCCATCCGAATCAAACAATGCCATTTCACAAGAAATGCGTTCACCGATTTCATTCAAGCACTGAGCGCTTAACTTCCCCTCTGCCGTGCAGGAAACGTCAATATAGGTTGCTTTTGCAGCAATACTTGATTCCTCATCTGCTGCAATTTCTTCTTCCATCCCAGCGCTTATTTCCTCATCCGCCGAAGATCTCTCGATAGACGAATGCAATGCAATCGTTGAGGATTCCGTCATGTCTGGATCGTATTCATATTTGTAATAAGACGATGCTTTCGCATAATCCGCTAAATCAACCACACATCGTAACGTACCTTCCACCACGATATCTTTATAGCGATATTCGTTTCGACCACATGAAATGATATAACATTTATCCGCAGAAATGGAAAAATTATCCACATAATCACGCGTTACAAGCTCACGCCAGTCTGCAAAAAAGCGCGTTACATCATAAATAAAAACACCTTGATCCGTCGTATACGTGAAAACATCACCTGGCACAACATCCTTCAAACGGTTAAAAGAAAGATCCTGTACCGTATGATTATGTCCATAAATTGCAAAATGTGTTTTTCCAATTTCATAGTCTGGCCTCGCTGCTGTTGTCATCCAGATATCAAGATCATGCTCGATTGCCTCCCATGAACCACCATAAACACCGCGACAAATTCCCGCACGATCTACCTCAAGAACACCCAATAGTTCTCCCATCGCATATTCCGGTGTATATGTTATCCCATCACGACTATAATAATTGGGATCACTCCATTGTGTAGTTTCTTCAAGATCCGCCTCTTCGAATTCCACTTCTGAAGAAGATCCATTTTCTAATGATTCTTCCAAGCGATCAAGTGTCGGATCCTCTTTTAACGTGTCTAGATCAATTTTCATTTGTGACTGCGTTTCTGTTTGCATGTTTTCTTGCAACAATTCCTGAATATATGCCTGTGCAATCGACTCTTCTCTATTTTGACGGTTAACACCTTCAGATTCTGGATTGTAGTACAAATATCCCGCATAGCCTGCAAGAAAAACAGCCCCTACTCCCAGAACTGCCGATAAAATCGTTTCTTTCTTTGCCATAAAAATCCTTCTCTCATCTGCATGGATTTTCTTGCAGGAGCTGAATTGAATTGCTCAATCCAGCCCTTTTTTACTATTTTGTTACTCTTTTTCTTTCTTGTGTTTTTTTAGCAATATCAACCCAGCAAACAATGCAATTCCGATACCCATCACTGCCATATATGGCCAGAATGTCATAATGATTCCAGTTGGCACTGGTGGTATTGGTACATCGTATAAAGTATCCGATGTGGTTTGTCCACCCTTAATTTCATAAGGTCCGTAAACTGTATAATCAAAACGATATCCCTTTGGTGCTTTCATCTCTTTTACCCAATATGTTCCATGTTCAAGCAACGCAGATGCAGTACCATTCTCGTCTGTTTCAATAGTAACCACAAGCGTAGTGCATGTCTCATCTGAATAAACACCATATACCGCACCAGGCAGTAGTTTTTTTGAAACAAGAGACTGCTTTGTTACTTCCAGATACCCATTTGAAGCTTCGTCCACCATAACAAGCTCATCTTGTTCTTCTCCATTCACAAGGACTTTGCCATTTTCTTTTAACTTAAATGTAATCGGATCCGCCACAAAAAAGCCTTCTGGTGCCTTTGTCTCTATTAATGTATATTCAGTATCAAATGCTAGACGATAGAACACATCTCCATTTTCCTTTGACTCAAACACTTCTATAACCTTTCCCTTGGAATCACGAATTTCAAGCTTTGCCCCAACCACATGTTTGTCATCCTTAGACAGCTTTAATACAGTCAGCTTGCTAAAATGAACAGTCTGATCGGTATCATTGATGTCTTCATGATCCGCTACAATTTCATCATTATAAAAAATGGTTTCAAAGACAACAAACGAACCCGTTAGGCCGGTTGCATCAAACTTAAAATTCATCTCTACCGTACCGCTTCCCGATTCCGATGCAGTAAATGTTTGGGTTACTGTAACTTCCTGTCCTTTAACTGTTACTACCTGTCCTGTTGTCTTAGACATCAACTTTCCTGTAATCTTATATTTTTTACCTGGAAGTAAATTGCTATAGCGAACGGTATCAATAATCTCTGCATTTTCCTTTGGTGCCGCGTAGTTTGTTTTACTCTCTGCATCCTTCGCAGTTGTCTTGATAGATGGCAAATATACAGTCTGATCTTGATCATCAATATCCTCATGTGTTGCGATCACTGTCGTGCCAAATGAGAGCTTCTCGAATGCTACCGTAGTTGTTCCGGCCAATGCACTTGCGTCAATTACAAAATCGACTGGTACCTGCATCGTTGTATTGTTTGCCGTAAACGACTTTGTAACAACCACATCAGCACTGTTCACCTTCAATGCCTTGCCATTAGCCTTATCCATCAATGTTGCAGTAATCTTATAGGTATCACCTACGCAAAGACTGGTCATTGTCACCGTATCGGTAATCTTCAACGACTTTGTTGCCTGTGCTACATGATCGCCCGTGCTTTGTGCAACTGCAGTGGTACGGATTGTCGGAAAATGAACCGTCTGCCCTTCGTCATTCGAATTTTTATGCTCTGCAATAAATTCACCATCACAAGTCAACTCCTCATAACACACAAGCGTTTTTCCGGCCAATCCCTTGGTGCTAATATTATTAAATAGTATCTTCGTTGTGCCATTCTTTGAAGCCGGCTGGAAGGTAGCAGTTTTTTCAGCATGCTTTGTTAATGTTGATCCATCCTTAACATACAAAGTGGCCTGAATTGTATAAAGCTTTCCGATTGAAAGATTCTGATACTCAATGACATCAGTAAAGTTAACTGTTGAATCTGCCTTTGCGTAATGATCATTGTCCGTGTCATCGGTAAGTGTGGTACGAATTTCAACCGAGACATTAAGCAAATCTCCCAAGTGAATCGCTTGTGCATCCTGTTGAATGGTTACGGTTTTCGAAATCATTGTCATCGACTGCGTTGCTTCGGTCTTCAACTCTGTTATTGTATACGTTCCATATACAAGCGCCCCGTAAGAATCATTCGCAGTTGTCATTGTATTCTCACTACTCAAGCCAAACCACAAACCAGCGTTCTTCGTCAAAGAGTCCATCACACTCTGTGGAATTATATCTTTTGGTCCATACTTTGAAAGTACTTTGTCATTTGCATTTGTATTTTTTGTTTTACCACTTGCAGAATTAAAATTACCCTTTGCATCCGTCATGATATAATGGGTTTCACCTGTCGCGTTGTTTGTAATTTTAAACGGAATATAAGCAAGTGCAGAATTATCATCGGCCTTCTTTTTCGCAAATGAAAAATCACCTCTTATCACGCGGTCTGAAAAGACAACTGAAGTAAATCCATCTTCATAGGAAATTGCCCCTTTTCCATTCAAAGAAACAACGCTGAACTTACGTGTCTGCGTACTTGTTAAGTAAAAAGCATTTGCCTGTTTTTCTTTTACATAATAGTCGCCAATTGGCAGCTTTGTTGAAAATGAGAAGTTTCCATTTTCATCCGCAGTTGTTGAAGCGATTACAGTATCTTTTGCATAGCTACGATTCGCGATTACAACAGGATTCTTAGAATTGTTATAAATTTCAAGAACAACTCCCTTAAAAGTCGTACCCGCCATTGGTGTTTTTTTATTCAGCTCAAAATCATACTTTTCAAACTTTGGAATTGCAGTTATCGGAGTATTATAAACCGTTCCTACTGAAACAATGGCATTGGCATTTTCATCTTTTAATGTTACAGTGACCTGATTTTCTCGCCATAAATAAGAATTGTTTGCTAAATCGGAGGTTCCTGCTGAAAACTTTGTTCCAGTAAGAAAAGCATCTTTGCGAAGCTCTTTCACCGTATATTTTCCAATTGGCAACTCTGACTTTCCAGTTGCTGCATAGCCCTTCTCATCTGTAGTAATGATCATTACTACACTACCATCTGCAATAATCCGATCTGCATAGGTAATTGACGCTCCCGTACGATTCACAATTGCAAATTTAATACCAGACAAATCTGCATTTCCTGATGCCACACCACTTGTCATTGAATCATATTTTTGAATGCTGATACCGGCCTTCTTTTGTACTTCTGAATAGACAAACGTCATTGCTGTCTTATCTACTACTTCTGTAGAAAATGCATTCTCATTTTTTATTGATATGCCAGATTTGTCGTCAACCAGCTGAAATAAATATACATTATTTGTTCCTGAAACAATTGTATTTGTCTTCGCATTTGTTACAATTGCGCCATTTACAGTAAATCCCGTTGGTGCCTTTGTTTCTTCAACTGTGATTGTTCCAAGAGGAATTTCATACATCCCTGTTGAACTTTTTCCATACACTGCAGTGCCAGAAACAACATGAGCATCATCAAGCATGGCCTGATATGTTCCATCTGTTGCCTTAACAGTTTTAATTACCCAAGTGTATGTTGCCTTTGTCGGAAGTTTCGTTATCGCACTATACTGTCCAGCATAAAATTTGATTGTATATTCTGCACCGGACAAATCCGCCGTTGTACTGCCATCACTATTAATCTTATTAATTATAAGACCAAACGGATCACTAAGTGGAGTATTGGTCGTCTTACATATTATTGGAGCATCCGCAGTCGTTCCTGCTGTTACCTCAATTTTATAACTCGTATTACTCAACTTATATCCCGTATTAGTACCAGCACTTGTCTCCTTAACATAATACGTTCCTACGTTCAACTCACACGAAGTGCTATCTCCATTTTTATCTAACGTTACGGTAGCCACTTTTGTTTTGCATGCAGAATCAGCGTAGATCCCATACTGAATTCCCTTGAATGTATAGCAGCTGTTCCCATTTGAAATTTGTGGGTTGTTAGAAGTCTTATGTATTTTTACAAAACCTGTTTTTGGGTTTTCATAGGCGATTCGCAACGTCGAAAATGCACACTGATAATTCTGTGCATTTGTAACACCGCCAACCTTAAGCATCGAGGTTAGTACCTTAAAGGTCGCATACGTATAGCCATCAGCACCATCTTTTACACTGGTGCACTGAAGCGCAATATTGGGCTTGTAATGTCCAAATCCTATATCACTTGCAAAATCTTTTTGCGTACGCCCGGTAAAAGAGCTAATTGAATCCACGATATCCTGTGGTGTTGTTGTAGATTCATTTCCCCATGCATGCATACACGAAAGCAAGACATTTGTTCCTTCCAAATTTAACGTATTCCCGTTTGCATCTTTTGCCGTACCAAGTCCATCGGTCATATAGCCAAAAATTTTATTTCCACCAAGATTCACACTTGTACCATTCCAAGATGCTCTTGCGCTTATGTTTGCTTCCGTCATCTGAACCATATAACCAGGATCAGCGGATGTCGTATTTAACTTTGTTCGAAACCACGATTTCACTTCATTTAATGCGGTATCTCCCTTGCCATTATAAAAGCAGAATGATTGTGCATCATGTGTTGGTATCGTTTTCGCGCCCACATGGATTCCCTGATTCGGATCATTCGGATTTTTTCCATAGCTTAAATCATGAGATGTTTCTACACCAACAATCGTTAATCCCGTATTGGCATAAATGAATTTATCTCCAACCTTCAAATTTTTTGGTACACTACCGTCAGCAAGCTTTAAATATTCTCCCTGATACAATTTAGCAGCTCGACTTACCATCGAATCTAGATCGGAATTTGAATACAATTCTGCGGTTGTAACCTGTGCTGCCATCGAATACTTTGATATTGCATTATATCCTAGTAAAATGTCAAGACTTCCCACTGCAGCAGCATCATTTACCACAAACTGTATTGTCTTTCCGTTATCTATGCTTCCCATACTTTCTGGAAGACTTGCACCACGGTTAATAGATGCAGATATCAAATAATTGTCAACAGAATCCTCATATTCGTCATTAAAAATTCTCACAGTTGCTGTTCCTGCAAGCAGATTTAAAGTGGCCGGAAGAAACCGTTCTGTCATATCTGGATATAAAACATCTGCCGCAATGGTCACTTCTCCAGATGGCGTAAATCCATACAAAACCTGAATACGAAGTCCAAAAGAAATTCCATATAACGTTCCCATATCGGATACATACTGCTCAGTAAAACAGTATTGATATCTGCTGCTCGGAATACGGTAAACACCATTTCCGAGATACTCAATATCCGTAAATGCCTGCGCTTCAACGCTGCCATTATAAAAACTGGTTGCAGGCTGATAGTCGGCAGATTCAATCCCATTTAACAATGGAACCATAGAAATGACATAATAGCTTCCATCTGCCCCATGATAAACAGGAACCGTTTCTTTACACATCTGAGGATTTAAGCCGAGAATATAATCGTTTGAATACCAGTCCACATTGGAATTCAGCAATCCATCAATGGTAGTAACTCCCGCCTGAACCTGTGACGGCTCCACATAGGTATTGTAAAACTGCATTGTCTGATCCGTACGCTGTAAGGATACGCCTGTCAATGATTCTGCAAACGCATCATAACTTGCAGAAGTCCATGCACGATCCGCTGTGAAATCTGTTTCATCCACAACATCATGGAAATCTTTCTCATTCATTTCTTCCATCATTTCCTTGATCGAAAGATAACGAAGATATTGTTCCGAAGTCATCAACTCAACAAAGTCAGCTAACTCCGCTTCTGATAAGCCATGCAAATACTCGCACACTTCCAGATCGCTCGCCGCATCATAGTCAAATTCAAACTTCTGTGCCAGCTGATCTTCCTCTTTGGTCTCGCTTGGTCCCTCATCCGGTGCACGTGGTTCATTTGCTGACGATTCCTCTGTAAACTCTTCGAATGATTCCTCTACTATCGAAAGAGTTTCTTCCTCTTCTTCATAAGTTACTTCCGTAGTCGTTTCTACTACGGTAGATTCGATCTCCATCGCTTCTGTTTCTGATACCTGTCCATCCGAAATACTTTCATTTTCTATACTGCTAAAACTTTCCAGTTCAGTGCTTTCTTGCGTTGCTTTTTCTTCACTGATTGATCTTTGTAATTCTTCCTGTTCGTCAACAGATGAACGATCTTCTGCAATGGTTTCTTCCTCAATTGTCTGGCTTTCACTTGCTGATAGAGTCCCCATTTCACTTGCCAGCGTTGTTGCCGGGCTGATTGTCGTACTCACTGCCATCATAATTGCCATTAATGCAGAAGTCAGCTGCTCCATGCTTTTCTTTTTGCTCCGCATGATTTGTTCCTCCTCATTTTTGTCCTGTTCTATACGAATTGATTTCAGAATTTTATCTGACTAATCGTATTTACATTAGCTTAAAACTTGCGATGTCTGAAACAACCAATCACTTTTCCATTCACCTGCTTACCCGATATTGCTCCAAACAGTCGACTATCCGCACAGTCGATTCTCGCATCTCCCAGTAAAAAATAGCTGCCAGTTGGAATCTGATATGGATACTCGATATCCGAATTTTCTAAGGCAACTGTTTTCTGCATGATCTCTTCATACTGAGTCTGACCATTCAAAACAAAGAATCCATCCTCCGTAAATTCTACCGTGTCACCACCCTGTGCAACTACCCGCAGAATATGTTCCTCTTTGCCAACCATTACAGATACCACATCACCCACATAATAATTTTTTTCCAGTCTGGAATAGACGAGCAAATCCCCCGCCATTAGTTTCGGATACATCGAGTTGTCTTGTATCTGAATTATTCCAAAAAGATGATTCATCGTGATCCAACTAACCATTCCAATTAACACAATTTCAAACAGCAAATGCAATAAACGGCTTTTCATGCTTCGTTACTACCCTTCTGTGCCTTACATTTCTGCACAACAGCAAGAAACGCAGTCAGAATACCTATTGCCATCACAATCATTGATATATACCAATTTTTTGATTCTGCACCAAGAATCACATTATTGCTCGGTCGAATCGATTGCGTAGGTACATTCTGGCCAAATTCAATCGTCTCGATCTTTGCACTCGAATCCTTCCAATACAACACAAATGTTGCACTCAGATTGCCATCATCATCTGACAGAACAGCAACATCTGCATAACATGACTCTTCTCCAAATTCAGACACCGAAGTGATTGCATAGCTATGATTACCCGGTTCACTATAGTATAATGAAAATCCATACCGTCCTCCCATATTCGCAATCTCTTTCCGAGTGATAGTCTTTAACACATCTCCTTTTTCTCGATCCCGAATGGTTACAGTTGCATCAAATTCATTTGATATGTTAGATAAAAAACAAATTGGAATTTCGATTGTAACAGAAGGTATTTCCTCTTCAACTGCATGGACAGTCATGCCAAATCCCAGCATAAGAATCAACGCAAGGCCCAACAGTCTCTTAATCCGATGATTCATACAGTTCCTCCTTTTCGCATATTTTCAGGTACGGGTTCCTTGTGCCCGACACAAAAACGATTGATCCGCATATGTTTCCTTATGCAGCTTCCCCAATGCACAAAAAACAAGAGTTCGCGCATTCGTGCCCGCATTTGTACAGGTTGACAGACCAAGTAACGGGGTATTCTCATCCAAATTATCCAAACAATGTATCGATTCTTTCTTCAAATACGCATACAGCGATGACAGAATCTTATCACTGCCATCTGAAAGGACGCAAAATACCTGTTCATCGTAGGCATCCGTTGCCAAACAAGATACAACCGTCAATTCATAATAGTGACTTTCATCAATCCACAACTTTCCTGTTCGATGAGAATCAAAATAGTCCTGATCTTCAAAATAGTCCAACCCGCCAAACATGACATCATAATCCATATGATGACCATACAGCAATGTATATGGATCGAAAAAATTAGGTGAATTTTCAGAATCCATAAAAATACTGCCTGATAAAGAATAGTTACCAAGTGCATCTCGATTTAAATAGTAGGAATTATTTTCTCCCTGAACAACCGGATAATCAATATTCGTATCATCAAGTGTAAGCCAACCAACTACATCTGAATTCAATGTCATAAGCTCTCCAAATGATAAACCGGCATCATTATCCGAAATCGGCCGATAACGTGAATAAAGTTGATTCGGTGATGCCTCATTATAGATCATGTAGGTATCATATAAAGAAAAACTACTAATTCCCAGTATTCCGAACAACACAATCCGAACAATTCCATTCATAATCCAATCCACCGCATCCAAAAAAGCAATCCCTATTCTTTTTCTGTTCGGCACAATTCTCCTCCCTTACATTTTCCCTCCCAAATCTGTCTAACAGGGAGGGAATTGTTTTACTCACTATTTTTTACGGTGTTACTCCTTGTTTTTCTTGCGTCTCTTACCAAGAACAAGTGCACCACCAGTTAATCCCATCGCAAATACAAACGGAGCAGCAGTCATTACAATACCCGTTGGAACAACACCATTGCGATAGTTTTCATAGATAACAGTGTCATCGGTTGCCCCCATTTTTGCTCGAGATGTTGCAGATGCAATCTTCTGCTGCGAAGATACATTATGCGTATTCTGATTCACATCCTGTCTATAGGAAATGTCATATCCCTCTCCATTCTTTGCCACCTCAGTAATCTCGTAAGACATATCTTCTGTCAGACCCCAGATCTCAATGCATTGATCATCCTTTAAATAGAACGTTAAATTTGCAGCGCCTTTCCCGTCAGTTGTAAAGTAATACTCCGACTGATGTTCTCCAAGCGAATCGCCTGTATTCGTTAAAATCTCACCTTTTGTTAACTGATTATTAATATTGCTCACAGTAGTGGTATTCACACCATTCAACGTGTATGGAATATTGTTTGCCGTTGCATTCGTCAAATCTACATGGTAACGAGAATTTGGAACTCCGCCAGAAATCGTAACATTGAACTGAAAATATTCAGCACGATTTCCCTGATTTCCAGTTACCTGCTTCTCCAAAAGAATGTCATATGTACGATATAGATTCTGAAGTCCGGCATCTTTCATTGTCTTCACTGCACTATACAGATTCGATGTACCATTTTCAATCGCCGCATTAATCTCATTTTGCGTTGCTGGGCGATATTTTTTTCCAGTCCGATCCATTAATACGCCAAGTTTTCCGACCACAGCATTATTATCCTGCGCATAGTATTCACCATTTCTTAGCAACTCAGCAGCTGGCACAACAGTAAAATTTGGCTCATCCGCAAGTGTCCCCACTGCCTCATCCTCATGAAATACATAACCTACAACACCCAATTTTCCATTCTCCTCAGTCTCAACGTACACATCCATATAACGAGAGCGGTCAGAATCATTCGTAATGCCCTGCTGATCTGCTGTTCTTGCCTTTTCTGTTACAATATAGCGATAGATGCCTGGCTGATTGTAGGTAACATTACTAAAATCCATCGTAACATTTTGTTTTGCATATTTCTGATCCTTTTGAAATGTAACTGTGTCGCCAAGCTGCACACTCTGATATGTAGTCTGGCCTGGATAAAATTCATGGTCCTGCTTGATGCTGATATTACCCGCGTCAACACCCGAAAATACTTCTGGTGTTATATCAGTTCCCGCTACAGTTGGACCAGCGGTAACACTGTAATACGATAAATAATGTGGTACATTTGCATTATCATCCAAAACCAAATACTTATCAAAACAAGTAACTGCACCGTTTGTTGCCGTATTTGTTTTATTATTGGTGTCATATACTGGAGCCGCCATAATCTGTGATGCCAGTGAACACGTCATAAGAGTTGCAGCTACTAACACATGTCTCTTTCCAAGATTTCTCATTTTGTTTTCCTCCTATAGGAATTATTTTTTGTATCTTTTCGGTTTTCTCTGCTCACCCTAACAGGCGGCGCTCTCAGACGATTCATCCATTCTCCTTGCGATCATTTCCCTAGATAAATTTTTTCAATAAAAAAAGTCATGGCATTTGCCATAACCTTCCACAGTTTTCTGTGTTTTCTCGCACGTTTTCATCTAACGCAATGTAAAATGGGTATAAAAAAAGCATCCACAATAAACCCTAGTATTTGTTCAAGAATTTATATAGATGTTTTTTCATTTTCTTATGTATGTTTTCTTACTTTATTAACTGCTTTTCTTCTGCTTCTTTCTCATCAGCACTAAGCGGCACAATTGCTAAACGGTATCCCATCGTAATCAGCAACTGATTCACAGCTCGAACGGACGGCATAATCTTACCACTCTCATAACGGTTAATCGATATACGCGACACACCGGTAACTCGTTCCAGCTCAGACTGGCTCAGCTTCTGCTGCTTTCTTAATCTTACATAATATTCCAACAGACGCCTTGTCTGTTCCTCTGCAAAATCGGCTAATTCAAAATCATTCATGGAATTTTCCTCCTGACTGTATTGTATATTATAATATACAGTTCGTCAAGCACTTTTTTCAAAATAGCAAAGAAAAAGCACTGCTGCTTTCGGCAATGCTCTCTCTAACTGATACATTCTCTTCTAATTACTTATCCCAATGGCGACACAGCTTTTCAATATCATCTGTAAAGCGCCGGATATCCTTATTCGCACCCTCTCGATAGGTCTTCACAATAGTCAAAAGTCGCTGTGCTGCCTCCCACAGACGACGATATACATCACTCATCCGACCTTCTCTTGGCTCATAATCCTTCTTTACATATTCCTTTGTGCCTTCGCGAACCTTTTGGTCCGTCAAAAGATCCCATGCCTCTCCGGTATATGGTGCCGTTGCCTTTAATCCATAGGAATTGGTCAAAAGTGATGCAAAGCTATCGGTAACCGTATCCTCTCCATGAACGACAAATACATGTGTTGGCTTTGGATTCATATGAGTAACCCAACGCACCAATCCTTCTCGATCCGCATGACCACTAATTCCCTTCATTCGCGTGATCCGCGCTCTCACACAGATATCTTCGCCAAAGAGACGTACACTTTTTGCACCGCCAAGAAGTACACGGCCTAAGCTGCCCTCTGCCTGATAGCCACAAAATAAAATCGTACATTCTGGTCGCCAAAGATTATGCTTTAAATGATGACGAATTCGGCCAGCATCGCACATGCCTGATGCCGAAAGAATCACCTTTGGCTTTGGATCATCGTTAATCGCACGTGACTCTTCCGCACTGACGGACAAGCGAAGCCCTGGAAAGCGAATTGGATTGATTCCTTGATGCACAAGTGCCATCGCCTCTTCGTCAAAACACTCCTGCGTATTTGTCATAAAAATATTCGTAGCTTCCACTGCGAGTGGACTATCCACAAACACTTCTGTATGTTCAAGTTCTGGAAGCACATGTGCCGTCTTTAGCTGCCGCAAAAAATAGAGAATTTCCTGTGTACGTCCCACCGCAAAACAAGGAATTACTAAATTTCCACCTGCTTTCAACGTCTCCTTTAACACCTGTTTCAATTCTTCTTGATAATCCGAAAGTACAATGCCCTGCTCATGGCTGCGGTCTCCATAAGTTGACTCCATCACCACATAATCCGCATCATCCACATACGTCGGGTCCTTGATTAACGGCTGATTGGTATTTCCAATATCACCAGAAACTACTATCTTTCTTGTCTGATCGCCTTCGGTCAGCCATATTTCAATGGAAGCAGAGCCAAGCAAATGACCAACATCGCGCATTCGAATCCGAATACCAGGTGCAATGTCAATCATCGTTTCATACTCACACGGTACAAAATACGTCAGCACATTTTCGGCATCCTCAATCGTGTAAACTGGAACCACCGGTGCTTCATTGCTTCTTTTGTTTTTTCGATTTTTCCACTCTGCCTCCGTCTCCTGAATGTGCGCGCTATCCTTTAACATAATCCGGCACAGCTGCGTCGTGGCTTTTGTAGCAAAAATGCTTCCACGAAAACCATTCTTATACAGATACGGAAGCATTCCCGAATGGTCAATATGCGCATGGGTCAAAAATACATAATCAATCTGGGAAATTGGAAATGGCAATTCTTCATTTACATAAATATCTTTACCCTGTTCCATGCCGCAATCAATGAGAATCTTCTTATTGCATGCCTCCAGACAATGACAGCTTCCTGTCACCTCGTGAGCAGCTCCATTAAATGTAAGTTTCATAACAAAGCCCTCCTTTTGGATTTTTCAGTTTTCTTTGCTATTAGTATATCATTTTTCTGATCAGTATGCAATCTAATCACACAATTTTCTTTACAATCAAGCCCGATACCATTCCCGGCAGTACCGGATGAAATGATACCTTCTTATCCAACAAATCCCCTGCAATTCCAACTCCCTTTCCCATTGTAAATGCAGCCAGAATCGTTCCAATGCCAAGTCCTTCCAGATGACCAAGGAACACTGCAGTCAGGCAGGCCGTAATCGCCAGACAAATTACATCAAAACCAATCTTAATTTTTGGATATTCCACCTTCGTGATCTGTGCAAGCTCACGCGGAAACAGATCGGTCGGTACAATCGGAAGTCCACAGCGGTTTGAAATCGCAATTCCAAAACATAACATCACATAGCTGATCACAAAATAAAGAATCTGCCATACCAGACCAGTCGGCAGTACGTTAATCCACAGCTCATGAAGATCCAGAAACGTTGGTTCCATTTTTTTGCCTCTTTTTCGTTTATTTTTCCGCTCCTTATTATATAGCGGTCAAACGCAATTGTCCATCTTATTTTTTAGAGCCACCAATCATTGCACAAATGGAACACAACGACCATTTTTATTTTACCAACAACGAAAATTGATACAAAATTCTCGAAAGCTCTCCATTTACGGCATCCACTCCTGCTTTTGTTGTATGCCAATTTTGCTTTGTAATGTTTTCAATTACAGACGGGCTGACAAGAATTTTTGCATCAGGAAATGCCTTTTGATAATACATCAGACTTCTTCTTGCATGTACATTTCTACAGCATAAAATTGCTTTTTGAATTACAAGTCCGTTCTCATCAAGAACGCACTTTGAGTTACGTGCATTTTCCCATGTATAAGTTGCTTGATCTTCTCTTAAAATTGCAGATTCCTTTACACCATTTTTGATCAAAACATCTCTTAAAAATTCCCACTCTGTCTGGTAGTTCTGATTATAACTATCTGCTTTCTCCTGCACTCCTGCAAAATGACCAACTACCGTGCTATAGCGCCCACTCGGCAAAATATAAGAGGCATAGCCCTGTCTGTACAGCCAGGCTGCACGCTCTGCATTTTGCGGATAGGCATTTCCCGGAATCCAGATAATGTCCGCCTTTTCAGGTTTATCCTCCACAAAAATATACTTTGTAACTTCCTCACGGAATGATAAAAAATCCATGTTTTCTCTTCCTCACTTTTTTATATGTTTGCATGCTATTATCATTTTTTCAAAAATGGGTATATTTACTCTTATTCTACATTCATATATCCATTTCTGCAACTATTTTTCTTTTAAAAAGCAGCTTTTTCTGATACGAATGTTACAATTCACGGATCAACCAAGCAATAACAAATAAATAACACTTTGACAGCTTTGACGAGTAAAAAAATAATATAAAAAAACCTCCCACTTTTCGGGGAT
>DAVZID010000073.1:0-15588 GCA_052273485.1 Lachnospiraceae bacterium | reverse complement strand
CCGGCGGCTAATTTATATTTTTTATACTGACGTACTGCAAAGTGTTCCGGTTCTTCTTTCTCCAGTTCCTCAAACAGCATATCTACTGCATTTTTAAATGTCTCATCATCTTCCCTTGTTTCCGATGCATTGATAAATTCAAGCAGTGTCGCAAAGTTCTGTTCCTCCTCCGGTGCTTCATACCAGATATAGCCAATCAATGCACAGTACAGAAGCCTTTCTGCCTTCGTCCAGAAATCCTCACTGGACTTCTCCCCTTCTCCTTTGGTGTTTACCATGATAGTATTCACCAGTTTCAGAATATCTTTTTCTGAATGGATATAGTGGAACGGGTTATAATGCATACTCTTGGAAAAATTGATCGTATTCAATACTTTCACTTTATATCCATGGCGTACCAGCATCTTTCCGCACTCAATGATGATCGTTCCCTTGGGGTCCGTGACCACATAGCTGATATATTTTCCCATCTGCATTAGATTTGGTTTTACATAAAACCGGGTCTTTCCGGAACCAGATCCGCCAATTACAATCACGTTCTTGTTCCTTGCAAATTTCGGATTCTTGGGTCTGCCGTTCATAGTCAGCCGTTCGGTCATGGTAAGAAGAATATTGTTCTCAAATATTGGGTCGATAAAGGGTGCAATGTCTTTTGCTGTCCCCCATCTAGCCGAACCATACTCCACTCCCTGCCGAAACTTTTTGGCATTTTTCATCTTCATCATAACCAGAAGTTTTACAGCCAAGGCTCCGGTAAAACCTGCCAGAAGTGGCATCTTTTCTATACTTGGCAGAACAGAAGTAAATGCCATTTGAAAATTCAAAAGCAACACCATCAGCCGTTCCACCGATGAATCTCCCTGACAATATTGATACAACCATGCTTCTTTGTCTACCAGATAAAAGATTATGACATAAGGAGTATTCAATGCCAGTATCCGCAGGGAATTTCTTTTCAGATATTCCCCTAAATCTAAGATTTTTTCTCTCAGCCAGTCAGCTCCCCATTGAAAGCTTTGTATAAGCAGTGGCGGGATTCTCTCCAGATACCCCTTGCATACTTTACGCATCTTCTGAAATCGGTTCATAGTGTCGGCTCCTTTTCTTTCTGCTTCGTTTTCTCCCGTTCTCGGTTCTTATCCTTCGCCTGTGTGATCGCATCCTTCAGTTTTGCCCTTACAGACGGTTTCTTTGTCTTATTGAGAGATTTACCAGTGTATTCCTTAAATGCTGCGGTCATGACATCTGCATCCCTTGCTTTGAAGAAAACAAAATATCTCGGCGGCTTTGCTGTCGTATCTTTTTTCAGACTGAAATCAATACTGTACTTTTTCGCCACCCGTTCAAAAGATTTGATATTCCCATCAGTAATTTCAATATTGGAAAGCTGTACATTCTGCCGCATCAGCTTCTCCATGGTTTGTTTTCCACGATAAGATTTATCCTTCGCCTTGTCATCCTGCTGTTTTTGTACTTTGCTCTGCTGCTTCTGTTTTGCTTTCTCCTGTTCCATCTGGGCAAGAGCTTTTCTCATGGCAGCTTTTAGCAACTGGGCAGTTATCTTTCCACCCCGGATACACAGGGATACCGTTTTTTCATTTACTTCATCTTGCACCGTTGTCCTCTTCTTTCTTAATCTGTTCTTTCTTTACCAGTTCTTTCAGATAAGCCTGTACTTTCTCATAACAGTCATATCCCTGGCTGATCAGGTTCTCACTGTATTCATACAGTTCCTCCACCGTTTTACCAATTTTGTTTCTTGGAACTTCACCAACTTTTTTAATGACGTATCCATGGGCACCTGTTGCATCCATGCACCACAGGTAGATTGTTGCTTTTTTATTTTGCTTGGCTGTATGTACTCCACTGACTTCTACTTCAAAACGGTTCCCAAAGTCCCTGTAAATACAAAGTTCCAGGTCAATCTCCATAAGTTTATAATTTTCGCCCAGACCATCACATAATGCCTGAAGCACTTTATCCTTTTCTTTCATTTTCGTCTGCTCCTTTATGTTAAGTTTATCTTCATTACATAGTTTCCAACGTTTTTTTACTTCCCTTCTCCTTTCTAACACCTTTTGCAAGTTCATCATAATTCTTTTCTGATTCTGCCCCTACTTTAATACAGCAGTACATGACAAATCCATGTACCAGAAATACAATGATGGCTGCAACGATTAATAATGTTTTCATCTTATTGATTCCTCCTGTTCCTACTTTTCTACGAATCTGCCACTGGCAGTTTTCTACAGATTATCCATTGTCCCAAAAAGGGCATTTATGAACTGTTTTGCCCATAAATGCCCTATCCTGTTTCAAACCTTACAGTTACTTATTTTTTTCTTTTTTTACGTAAATATACCGCAGATGTTCCAAATCCGATTATTCCTAATCCTGCAAGTAGAATCCAGAACATCACAGGTGTGTCATCACCTGTTTTTGGTGCATCAGTAGATATTGTACCGGATGGAGTATCCGTTGTTTCCGGTGTCTCAGAAGGAGTTTCTGTTGGTGTCTCCGTTGGCGTTTCCGTCGGCTTGGCTTCATCCTTCATCACAACTTTCTGAATTTCTCCGGTATCTTTTACAGTGAACTTCACATCCTCTGCCACCAGATAACCGTCCGGTGCTGTTTCTTCACGAAGCGTATACGCTCCGATTGGAAGCATCTCGATATAGTGTGCTTTCTCTTCAGAAGTCCAACTTTCTACGACCTTTCCGTCTTTGTCAAGAATGGTCAGCTTCGCTCCCGGAAGTTCCTTACCAGAAATATCCGTTTTGGAAATCTGCACTTTCGTCACATCATCCTTCATCTCGATTTTCTGTGCTTTAGAAGAATCTTCTACTGTAAAAGTAATACTCTCCGCAGTTACATAGCCATCTGCCGGTTTTGTCTCCGTCAGAGTGTACTTCTTTCCTGCAACAAGCTCTTTAATGACATGAGCCTCTTTCCCGGAAGTCCATGAATCTACTACCTTGCCATCTTCATCCGTTACTTCCAGTTTCGCCCCTTCCAGTTCTTTTCCATCAGTCAAAGAAGTTTTTGTAATCTCCACAACTGTTGGTTCATCTTCAAAGGTAAACTCATAAGACAGTGTTTCCTTATCTGCACCATCATATTCAAAAGTAAACTCCTGTACCTGATCCGTTGTTGCGAATCCCGGTGCCGGGGAAGTTTCTTTGACATAGTAAGTGTAACCAATCGGAAGATCTGCTGTAAATGTCAGTTTTCCCTCTTTGTCCGTAGCCTGCTCCTCAATAACGGTATCTGCTTTCAGAATGACATCACCATTTGCATTTACAATGTCCTCTTTATTGCAAAGAGCGAATACTGCACCTTCCAGTACCCTGTCAGAATCCTTTTCTTTTTTCAGCACCTTTACTTCCGCTTTCTGACGATTATTCTGCCAGTCGGAAGAATAAGTTACCTCGGCAGTATCCTGATCCCGGTATGTCAGGTCAATCTCACGAACTGTACTATCCAGTACATAGCCGTTTGCCGTTTCCTTTTCTTTGACATAATATTTTCCAAGCGGAAGATCTGTCAGTTTTGCTACTCCTGTTTCATCTGTCGTAATCGTTGCTATCAGATCATCTTTCTTGTAATAATCTTCACTCTCACCATCCGCAGCTTTAATATCTTCCAGTGCATAAACCTCAAAAGTAACTTCTTTCAGGGAACCGGAAATATATTCAAATAAATGGCTGATCCATCCACCTACGGAATCAAGTGCAGATACTTTTTCCAGAAATTCACCCTTCTTATTGATAATCAGAGTTCCAGTCGGCACATCATCTTTCATTTCCACTTTCTGGATTTCAGCAGTATCCTCTACAGTAAAGGTAATCTCCTCCGCTTTCAGATAACCATAAGGAGCCATTTCTTCACGAAGAGTATATGTTTCACCCACAGTCAGCCGCTCAATCAGATGTTCCTCACCCTTTACAGATTTCCATGTATCTACTACATTTTTATCCTTATCGAGAACTGTCAGTGTTGCTCCGGAAAGTTCAACTCCTGTTGTAATGTCAGATTTTTTCACTGTGATTTTGGTCGGCTGATTTTTAAATTCAGATGCAAGTTTTACTACTTTCACATCCTGTCCCTGATAAGCTGCAGTGACATCCAGTGTTTCATCCGAAGATACGTAACCTGCCGGTGCTGCAAGTTCTCTGATATAATATTTGCCAAATGGCAGGTCTAGGTCAAAGACTGCCTTGCCATCTTCATTAGTTACTGCTTTTCCAAGAAGTGTATCAGCTTTCACAAGCACATTTTCATGTGCCAGAATATCCTCTTTCGCATACAGACCAAACTCTGCACCAGCAACAACCGCATCCGTTTCTGCATCTTTTTTTACAACAGATACTTCTACCTTCTGACGGTCATTGTCAAAGGCTGCTGTCTGCTCGATCACTGCTGTATCCTGATCTTTATAAGAGAAAGTAACTGTCTGTGCTTCCTCATTTAATACAAAACCATCTGGTGCTGTCTTTTCGACAACTTTATAAGTTCCAAGAGGAAGATCCGCAATCTGTGCCTTTCCATCTTTATCAGTTGTAACCGTTCCTACCAGTGTTCCGGCAGCATACTCTAAGATACGGTTTTCATTGTCATCTTTCTGGAAATCCGCAGTATAAATATCTTCTGCCGCATAAACCTCAAAGACTGCGCCTTCCAGATTCTCACTCTGGTAAGTAAAATCGTCTTTAAAGCCATCAAGAACTTCTCCTTTTTTCACAATATTAAGTTCACCCTTTACCGGATGATTCTCATAGGAAACCTCGATGATCACATCCCCGGAAGTACCGTCCATCTGATATGCTGTATTGGAATCTACATCAACCTCATAGTAATTCTCATTGAGCGTATATCCATAAGGTGCATTTACTTCCTCAATGCGGTAATGCCCGATTTTCAGATTTTGTGGAAGGATCAAATATCCATCCTCATCTGTAAAATAAGACTTATGCTTCACAGTAGTCGGATAAGTCGTTACCTGCTCCACATATTTTCCAGTGTCCATGTTATAGATTTTGAACTCTGTATTTTTCTGGAGTACCGCTTTCTTTGTTTCATCATCCTTTTTGATAATTTTCAGTTTGGCTTCAAATTCATCATCTAAAAGCACACGCCATGTCTGCGGTGTGTTTGGATTATTTTCTGTAATGCTGACTGTAAAATCATCTACCGGAGTATAATTATGCGGTGTTGTTGTTTCACGCACTACATATGTTCCATATGGGATTGCAATACTGCAGGCATACCCTTTTTCATCTGTAAAAATTTCCGTTGCACCATTGTCTCCGATCACTACCGGTTTTGCAGAATCAAAATCATAACTGCCATCCTCTTTCACCTTCAAAGAAGATACCAGATAAGCACTAAATCCTGCCCCTTTCAGTAAATCCGCATCGGTCTTTCCATTATTGGCTGCTTTGATGATCTGAAATGGCTGTTTCATTACCTGTTCCAGCGAAGTACACTCACGCTTCACCTCAGCAGTCATATCGCCCTCATAATCACAGGAAAGGTCATATTCATTCTCATCTGCCAGATAACCGGTTGGTGGTGTAATCTCTTTCACATAATAACTTCCAAGATACAGCCCGCTGACGGAAGCCTGTCCATTTTCATCCGTAGTAAGTGTTGCCACCTGATCTCCTGCTTTATACATCACACCGGTTGCACCATCCGGATGGACAATGTTCTCTCTGGCATACAGTCCATAAACTGCTTTTTCCAGAATCGCATCTCCCTGCGGAACTGCTTTCTTTGTTTCTGCATCCAGCTTCTGTAAAGAGATCTTTGCTGTCACACGTTCGTTTTTAAAAGTATGGTGAAATGTCACCTTTGCTTCCTTATCGTTTGTATATGAAAAAGCAAACTGGTAAACATCTTCTGTATTTCTCGCATATCCTGTTGGAGCCTGCTCTTCCTTAACTTCATAGGAAAATCCAAGCGGAAGATCTGCACTGAATTTTGCCTTTCCATCTGTTCCAGTGGTTACCTTTTCAATCAGTGTGCCTTTCTTTGCAACTACAGTACCATCCACATTTGTAATGTCACTGGCAGCATAAATTCCAAAAACACCTCCGTTCAGAGGATTTTCTGTATCCTTATCCTGCTTTGTCACAATAACTTCTGCTTTCTGTCTGTCATTCGTAAAAGTTGTTTCGGAAAATACCACTTCTACATTCTGTCCTGCATAAGCAAGTTTTACTGTCTTTTCTTCCCCTGCATTATAAAAACCGGACGGAGCCTGTACTTCCTTTACAACATATGTACCAAGATGCAGATTTTTAAGAATTACAGCACCATTGGAATCTGTTGTCAGATTCTCCTTTACCAGATCACCTTTACTGTAAACTTTTGTACCATAAGCAGTTGTAATATCCGCTCCGGCATAAACATTATAAACAGCACCTTTCTGTCGGCATTTTTCATATCGGAATGTTGTTCCGTTTTCTGTCACCTCTGCACCTGTGAGAACTTCACCCTCTTTATATACAGTAAGCTGTCCAAGCTGTTCTTCATCCGGAACAGTTACCGTAGTCGTCTTGCTGACTTCCAGCTTCACATTGTAGGCTGTAGCATTAATACGATAACCGCTTGGTGCAGTAATCTCTTTCAGATAAACGGTATCCTGTGTCTTAACAATCTGTGCAGATGCTTCTCCATTCGCATCCGTTGCAGGCAGTTTTGTAATCAGGTTCTTACAGTCTGCATCACTGTATAAGCCAAATACAGCTCCGGACAGTTTTGCATTTGCTTTGGAATCCTTTTTAATGACTTTCACACTGGCATACTGTACCCATGTCACTTTAAAGTCCACATACTTTTCATCATCGACACCTTCGCCAAACACCAATGCCAGATCCTGTGAACCAGAACCGGTACTGATCTTATAAGCAGAATAATCTTTTGTGATACTTCCCTTCATTGTAGCGGACCAACTTCCTGCTACATCACTTACCTGAGTAAGCGGTGCAGACAGATAAAACTTTGTTCCGCCACTGATCACTACGGATTCTCCTGCCTTGCTTGTCTTTCCTGTTGTCACATTATGAAGCTTTACTCCACTTGGAAGTTTCATTGTGATACTCTGCAATTCATCTGCCTTAAAAGTAATCTCCTTTGTTCTCTGGCTGCTGCCATCCACATAGGCAGTTACATTCGCATCTGAAAAGCTCATCTCAACATCTGGAATATTTGGCTGCGAAATACAGTAATTGTACAGTTTCATAGCAAGTGTTTTTGCTTTGCTGCTTGCACCGGAAAAAGCAGAATCTCCGCTGTTGGCATAAGATGCTGCCAGATGCACCAGGATAAATCTTGCTCCTGTGCTCAGATTTCCATAGCCATTCTCTTCTGTAAAAAATCCATCATCACCGGATGCCTTTGTTCCGTAATAGCAGACTTTCGCAAGTTTCTTACCATCACTCAGCTTGGTAATATCATAAATTCCACTTCCTGGACTGGATTTTTCCGGCTGAATACAGTAAGCAGTAGCAGAAACACTTCCAAACTTTACAGTGTACTGATAAGTCAGATAACTTCCGTAACCATAATCAGAATACTGATAGCAGGCTCCTCTTGTTACTGTTACTTTCTTGGTGCTTGTCGTAGATGCTACCCTTGCCATAAAAGTAACTGATTCCCCTTCATCTAAGGAATAAAGGTCAATCCCTTCCTCGTCAGCCTGTTCCATCACATCAGAAACTGTCAGTCCAGTTTCTTCGTCTGTTGTTGTTTCTGATTCTTCTGTGAGATCAGTCACTACTTCTGTTTCTGTCTGCCTGTCCGTCTCTTCATCATCTGCAGTTCCAATATCCTCCGTTTCTCCGGCATTACCTTCACCCGTAGTATTCTCAGAACTATTTGACGTTGTTATAGCTTCTGTTTTCGGTTCTTTCACTGTAATATTTCTGCTGACTCTATAAGCAGGATGACCGCTGACTGGTTCTACTGCATAGACAGCTTTGTAAGTATCTGGTGTATGTGTATCAAAATCTGTGCCAGCTTCATTCTTTGCTTCATGGAATAAAATCTTGATCTTACTTTCATCTACACCTTCGATTCCAGACAGATCAACTTCTACATCAAATTCCTGCCCATAAGAAAGTTCAATGTCATTTGCCTTTACGATCTCATTCGGATCAAGGGAATCCTGAACATCTTTTAATTCTGCATACTGCTGTTCAAATGGTATTTTTTCTGGTTCTAATTCAGAAGCTGAAACTGTTACTGGTTGAATAATGGTAGAAGCCAATGTTGCAACTGCCATAAAACCGGATAAGAATCTTTTGAATCTCATTTTCATTTTGATCGAATCCTCTCTTTCTTCTATTATCTGTTCTGTTGTCACGCAGGCTCACACCTGCATTGTTCAATCATTTGAACCACCACCCACCTCTCATTACTGTCATTCTGCAAAGCAGAAATGACACTTGGATAAAATTCAGGATTAAGCATTAAGCCGCAAGAGGTAATTCGTAATCTTTCCTATAAAGGGTGCCTCCCATCTGTATCCCTTCACGTTCTCACCGGATTCCCGCCGCAAGAATGCGTAGCTGAAAAATTCCGGGTATCCTCTCGCTGCTGGTATGAAATTGTCAAGGTTCAATTTTTAGGGGAGTTATTATCTCGAATTGAAAATAGACATTTGCCCCTTCACTAACCGCATGTGTGAAAGGGCAAAAATTAACCTGTTTGAAAAAATTTTTAGAACTTTTTATTCCAATATGTTTTTATAGCTTTTCCAGTTGTTCTTTTAATTTCTCCAATACCTTCTTTCTCCGGTTTCTGATTGTCTTTGGGCAACACCCAAAATACTGTGCTGTTTCTTTTACTGTAAATTCTTCAAAAAACAATAGCGTTATCAGTTCTGCCTCTTCTTTAGCTAAACATCTCATAGCTTCTTCGAGTTCCTGTATCTCTGACATCCTGATAACGATTTCTTCCGGTGATAATATCGAAAAAGAGCAGTCGTAGCCTTTTTCCTGTAATTCCTCCATGCTGCATACTCCATGCCTCTGCATTTTTTCAACCTGGTATCGCTCTTTTCTTCCAGCCTGATACCAGGCCAGATATACTTCCCTGGTAACTTCCACAAGCGTGTCATTTATACGCAGCATATAGCGTTGTCTTTCTTTTGGCTTTTTACCAGGCATACTTCCAGTCTCCTTTTTCCAATGCTCTGGCAGAGTCATCCGAATTATTCCGCATTTTCTGCATTGCCTGCGAAATGCACTTTGATACTGCCGGAACTGTAATACCCAGTTCATGCGAGACTTCTTTTTGTGTCTGCTGCTGAAAATAAATACGCTGGATCATCTGTCTCTGTCGCTCTGTCAACAGATTCATCAACTCCCTGACTGTTTCCTCTGCAATCATTCTTTCAAGCAGGCATTGCCGTTTATCTGCCAATTCGCACCATTCTTCGGAAATACAGCTGTACGAAATGCAATTATTATGTTCTCGTGTTTCCCTGTTTCTCCACAGACGATCTTCGCCTTCTAATATCAGCCTTATATACCAGGGTTGATCATCGAAAAATTTCTCCTCAACAACTGCTATTTTTCTTTCTGCCTCATACACATAATCTCGACAGGTAAATAACGGAAAAACTGTTGCATAGTCCCCCACACAATAGAGAACATATCCGGTCTGATATGCGATAATTTCCGCACAATCCATCAACCTTTGCTTCGCAACTGCTACCTCATTTTCTCTTAAATATTTAGCGGACGGAATCTTTCTTCTTTCTTCCCTGTTACTTACAACCTGTTTCAATTCCTGCAATGTAAGCATAATTACCACCTTTCTGCCTGCTGGCAACAGGTGCCCATCGGCAGAAAGGATAGGATTCTTACTGATCAACTGACAAAAAGGGCAGTAAAAAACAGCTTCCGGTACACCCGTTTTTTTTAACGAGAGCCTGAAACTTCCTTACTGCCCTTTCTAATAGTTACAATATTCTCTACTTTATTTTCCGTCTGATGCCAGGATCAGACTTCTTGGCATTTCTTTCTGCTTTTATGTTCTTTTCCTTTTCCACCAAAACAGAATAGTCTCCCATTGCATCATAAGGACACTGCCTCCGATAAAGCAAATTTTCTTCTCTTGTCATCCATCCTATCTCCCTTCTTCGTTTCTTTTTCTCTCTGTTTTCCATTTTAGCAACGCAGGGTTCTATTATCCTTAGCATATATGGTGAGTTTTTTTATTTTGCACCCCATATATGGTGAAATTCACCTGTATTCATTAAAACTGTCTATCAGAGAATCTATGGTCTGCATGATAATTTTCTGCTCTTTCCATTCCATCTTCTGAATCCGGTAAAGCACTTCCTGAACTGATTCCTGCCTTTCTGTATCACCTTCCTCTTTCCCCAGCAGGATATTGGCATCTGTTTCCAATATCTCAATCATCTTCCTGAAAATCTCAACAGACATTGCCGTTTGCCCGCCTTCAATCCTGCTGACCGTATTGACACTGATACCTGCTTTTTCCGCAAAAGATTCCTGTGACAACTTCATTTCCTGTCTGCGTTTTCTGATCCGTTCTCCCAATTCAATAAGTTCTGTGGAAATTGCACGATTGCTCAATACGGTGTCTCCTTTCCTGCAATTTGTCCCAACTTTACGCCATTGTGTCGCAAAGTTTCCCGAAAAAAAGCAGCTAATTTTGGTCTTAGCTGCTTTTCAAAAAATCTATTTCATTTTATTCTTGGTATTTTATGTATCCCTGTAAGAAGTGTAATCAGAAAAACGCAGAGATAAATGATCGCCTGTCCAACCATTGCAAGAAGAATGATGCTTCCGATCAATCCTCCGATCAGAAGATTCATTGTCCATACTGCCAGTGTTCCTCCGAGGTCAAAGCCTCTTGGAACCATCCAGACACACATTTTTCCAATTCCAAACGGTATCCCCATCAGAAGTAACAGCAAGAAATAATTGCACTCCCCATCCTGGATACAAAACGGTCTTAATACTGCAAACAATACCGTAATCACCAGCACTGGTGCTATCACTTTTTTAATCATCTTCTTCATGTTCCTTTATCCTCCATACATATCGTGATTAACTTCTGCCTGATAATAACTGTTTATCGTTGCCGGGGCATTATACAGGGCAGTCAGAAGATAGGCTTTAATATTCCCAACCTTAGTCGTGTTCCGGTTCAGACAGAACAGCACATATTCGATATGTGAATAATTCAGTTTCATAAACCTGCTTTTCACCAAAGCAACTGGTTTTTCTACTCCTGCAATGCGAATCATACTGTCCTCCGGCATCATCATAACTTCAATTATCAGTTCTACCAGTTCATCTACATCTTCTTTGGCATGATATTGATAATCTATGTTTTCATGAATTACTTCACGATATGCTCTCATCTCCTCCATCACATCTTTTTTCCTTTTGGAATTACCTGATGTGATTGGATAAGATTGTTTTATCTCAGTTTCACTAATATCAGTCTTGTTAATATCAGTATTATTAGATTGTGATTTCGGGCATTCTGGATTTGTGATTTCCACTATTCTGGAATGATGATTTTCACTATTTTGGAATTGTGATTCTGGAAATTCTGGATTTGTGGTTTCCACCATTCTTGAATTGTGATTTTCACTATTCTGGAATTGTGATTCCCCATAATCCTGAATTGTGGTTTTCACTACTCCTAAATGATGATTTTCACAATTCAGAGAAATGCCTGTTTTCCCCTTGTTTTCTGCTTCTTGTTGCAAATCTGCACATTCCTTATGTCTTTCCTGTTTCGATTGCAAATCTGCAATTTTTCTATGATCTTCCTGCTCAGATTGCAGATTTGCACAATTACCTGTCGGCTTTTGATCTGGAACCTCTCTGATCATAAAATTTTTCACATAAATAACATTCGGTTTTCCCAGTCCCAGACGTTTCTTCTCTATCAATCCAATCCCATTACTGCTGTCCAGCTCTTTTACCAGTTTCACTGCCTTTTGAGTTCCGCAGTTCATCAACTCTGCAATTTCTTCCACAGTGAAAATAATGTATACTCTGTCCTCTGAATCCAGCCATCTGTTCTTAATGCTCAGGCTCATACGGTCTAGCATCAGACCGTATAATACCTTTGCTTCACAAGAAAGAGTTTTAAAGCATGGTTCGGTAAACAGCACTTTCGGGACACGATAAAAGCTGTATTGTTCCGCTTCCATCCCCGTAAAATAATCAAACTGTATCTTCTGCATCTGCTACTCCTTCTTTGTTTTCTTTCCATTTATCCAAAAGCATAAAAATGACTTCTTCTATCTGTTCTTTAGAATATGTCTCCGGAAAATAATTTCCAATTTTCTTTGCCGGAATCATCACATTGATCTTACTGCTTTCCTTTTTTAATAAAACAGCATAGATATAACTCTGGTTTAATTTTCCATTTTCACTGCATTCTTTTAACTGTTCTGCCTGTTGTTTTGTCGGAAAAATGCTGCTGTTGGTAATCACTTCCAGAAGCCACTCCTGTTCCTCTGGCTTCAGATAAGACAGCTTTTCTCCCACAATCATAGGAATTTTATTATTGTCCACATATTCCAGCAGAGCATCAGATAATGCCGCCAGACGGATATATCTCTGTACAGTTCTTCCACTGTCCCCGGCAGCTTCCCCAACCATATCTGCTGTATATTTTTCACCTTTGCTTCCCTGATGCTTCATTGCATCATATTTCATCTTATAAGCATGGGCTTTTTCACTTGGCAGTAGATTTTCACGCTGAATATTGGAATCAACCATAATAATGACTGCTTCATCATCCGTATAATTTCGTACAAGAGCCGGCATGGTCGTCTTTCCGCACAGTTCACAGCCTCTTTTTCTTCTGTGTCCGGAAATCATCTCGTATCCACCCTCGGCTCGAGGTCTTACCAGTGCAGGAGTCAAAACACCGTATGTTTTAATACTCTCTACGGTTTCAGCCATTTTTTCATCATCATTTACATGAAACGGATGATTTTTAAAGGGATAGAGCTTTTCCAGATCTATTTCCACAACCTGGTTCATACTTTTTTCCGGTGTTTCCTCTAATCCCAGTAATTCATCATAAGAGGTAAGCTGAATATCTTTTTTCGGTCTACGCATGTTTCAACACCTCCTGAACCAATTCCAGATAGCTGTCTGCCCCCTTGCTTTTTCCATCATAGGCAAAGATACTTACACCCTCCGATGCTGTTTCTGCAAGGCTTTCTGTTCTCGGAATCGTCTGCTCAAAAATCTTAATGTCATCTCCATATGTAGTTTTGATCGCCTGTTTGTTTCTCTTTGCATTATTGTAACGGCAATTATCCATTGTGAATAAAATGCCTTCTATCTGTAAATCTGGATTGAACCTCTGATGGATTCCCTTAACTACTTTCAGTAATTCCATGAGTCCATCTGCCGCATAATATTGTGGCTGCACTGGAATCAGAACACTGTTCGCTGCACTCAGAGCATTGATGGTCAGCATTCCCAGGGATGGCATACAGTCAATCAGAATATAATCATACTCGTCCTTCAGCAGTTCCAGATACTCTTTCAGCACCTTTTCTCTGTCCTCTACTGTAAATAAGGACATATCCATTCCAGCAAGCAATTTATTGGACGGAATCAGGTCAACCCCTTCTTCATGGTGAAGAATTGCTTCTTTTGGATCAAATTCCAGTCCCATGATGATATTTTCCATCATGCTCTTTAATGTTACCTTGAGATTTTTAGGGAATCCCAATCCCATTGTCAAGTGCCCCTGTGGATCAGCATCTACCAGGACTACTTTTTTCCCTGACTTCACCAGTCCGGCTCCCAGATTGATTGTTGTCGTTGTTTTGGCTACTCCGCCTTTCTGATTTGCAATAGCAATTACTTTACACATATACTTTCCTCCGATTTACTCTTTTTCTTCTACTTCAACATAAACACGAAAATATTTGCTTGTTCCTTTGTTCGCATAAGCATCCGATACTTCCAGAACATCCAATTCTTTATGCTTTTCCAAAATACGACGGAACCATTGAATATCCTTTAAAGTACCCTGTAATCTAATTTTCAGCATACATATCCTCCCAGTCTTTGTAAAAACAATACTCTGGATAACGGATTTTAATGGCTTCCCAAAAATACCGGGCATATCCGCAGCAAAACAGATCTTCTACGGTATAATACTGACACTCTTTTAACTGATCTTCCTCTGCCTCATAATCTCCGACACTTGGTGTCCCATTGCAGTAAAGATTAAATGCCATACGGACGATTCGTAAACTTCCACTGGTCTGCCATCCTTCCTGCAGGGATTCCGTTTTTACACATCCAGTTTTAAAATTATAGATTTTATTCACATTTTCTCTTGTGTCTCTGTCGATACCCAGGCAATAAACCAGAGCCTGATGGTAGACATCCTGATATCTGCATTTTTCCAGATATTCCATATAAAATTTTTCGTGTTCCTTGCTCTTGAAAGTAATTATGCGAGAATTGCTATTCTCTGCTCTTAACGCTGTGTTTGTCATTTTTTATTTTCCTCCTAAATTTTAATAAAAAAGACACCCCATTTCTGGAATGCCCTATAAAAAATAGGGACACCCGCTTTTAACAAGTATCCCTATAATCTATCAATTATCTGATAGCTCTCTATTCATTTTCATATTCAGAATTCTTTGTGTTCCCCGTACCGAGGTCTAATGCAACAACAACGGTTACTTTCTTCACAAGGCTCTTTTCTTTGTGATTTTCGCCTATTTTTTTGAAACTGAAAAACTCCACAAAGTGCGTAAATTCAAGGATTTCTACATATTCTTCCTTTGTAGCAACACCACAGTCTCCACATGCACCGTCGAGCAGAACATATCCACGCACGTAACCTTCTCCACCCGATATCCGCTCTTGATCAGCACATCCAGATCCCGCGCGAGACTCGTCGGCTTGCAGGAGATGTAGACCATATGATTGACACCGTAAGAAATGATTTTCGGCAGAGCCTTTGGGTGGATGCCGTCGCGCGGCGGATCGAGAACGATGAAATCCGGTTTCTCCGGAATGTCGTCGAGCACCTTGAGTACATCGCCTGCGATAAAACGGCAATTGGAAAGTCCGTTGCGCGTGGCATTTTTCACGTGCAGCCACGACTGCCTCCTCTACAATCTCGACTCCAATGACTTCCTTTGCCACGGATGCAAGGATCTGGGCAATTGTACCGGTACCGGAATACAGGTCAAAAACGGTCTGATCCTTCGTATCTCCGATATAGTCCCGCGCAGCACTGTAGAGTACCTCCGCACCGAGGGAATTGGTTTGAAAAAAGGAAAACGGCGTGATCTTAAAACGCAGTCCGAGAATGGTCTCATAAAAATAATCCTGACCGTACAGAATTCTAGTCTCATCGCTTTGCACTACATCTGCAACGGAATCATTGATCAGATGCAGGATTCCGACAATGGTTCCCTTAAGCGAAAGTGAACGTATCTGATCCGTCAACGGAGTCAGATCATATTCTTTCTGACTGGTTGTGACAAGATTTACCAGTATCTCTCCCGTTGTCTCAGCACGCCTTAACAGCAAATGCCGTAAA
>DAVZID010000072.1:0-15754 GCA_052273485.1 Lachnospiraceae bacterium | reverse complement strand
TATCTGGGACATTTTCCCTTGGGGTATATTAGGACATTATCATAAATGAATCATAGAAGCGTCCAAAATAGAAAAAAAGAGGTTGAAAAAAGCGAGAAAAGACAGTATGATAAAAAGACAGGATGAACACAGTCACAATAAGAGAGGTGAGGATAGTGACAGGAAGAATGGCGGCACGCAGGAGAGCCAACCGCAAGTGGATTGCGTTAGCACTCGTGACAGTGGTCCTCTTAAGCGTAATAACCTGGATTGCCGGAAACAGTCTGGCAGAGCAAAACGCCCAGAATCTGGCACAGCAGAAGGTTCTCGAGCAGAAGATCGCAGAGGAAGAAGCGCGAAGCGAAGAACTCGATCAGTACAGTGAATACATTAATACCGATGAATTTGCCGAGTGGTATGCAAAAGAAAAGCTGGGGCTGATCCATAAAAATGAGATCATATTTAAGGGTGAGTGATGTGCCGTGTCGTGGAAACGCGAAGCGGCACTCTTTCTTTGTAAATTTTTTTCATCTTGCTTTTTTCGACAGACATTTTAAAAGAATGTGCCTATGATAAAGAGAGGCAGTATTCACTTGCAAGTGGCAGGAGAAATGGAGGTCGAAGCAATTGGAAGGTTTGGGAAGATTACAAAAAGGGCAGATGAAAAAGGCAGGATTGGAACGGACGCAAACGCTGCAGGAAAAAGAACACTTTCTGGCGTGGTGGCGCCTGGCGGTAATTCTTTGTATGCTTGGCGTAATGCTATTTGTAGTGCTTAGAAGTGGACAGGCGGCATATCTGATTGCACAGGTGCTTCTTCTTTTTTGTGCGCTGTTTTTCGGTTATCGTTTTGGCCCGGGAGCAGGAGCGATTGCGGGAAGCATCAGCGGCATCCTTTTGTCAGTTGTGAGTAAGGAGGCGGCACAGATCGGTATATTGTGTCTGCTTGGCATTTTTTCAGGTGCCTTTCGAGGACTTGGAAAAATGGCCAGCGTGACCGCGTATGCGGCTGCTGCATTTGGTGTGGGAATTTTATATTCACCGGCGCTATTGTTTCAGACAATGGAGTCGGTACTTGCCGTCGGCGCCGTATTTTTGTTGCTGCCAGACAAGCTCACACGTCCTGAAAAACGTTCTCTTTTGCGGGAGGAGACACTTCAAGACGTACCGGAAATGAAGCCTGTGTGGCAGACGGTATTTGAGGGCTCGGCAGGTGAAGGCTTGTGGGCACTCTCACAGACATTTTCACAGCTCTCTTCGATGTATCGGGAAGAGGAATTGGTGGAAGCGTTGCCTCAAATCGACTGGCATATGCGTTATCTTGAACAAAGACAGCTCCTATCTGAACAGTTTTTTGAGTGTGCGCAGATGCTGCAGGACACGCTAGGGCAGATGCAGGAGAGGGAGGAACTGTCAGGGTCCGTGCGAAACAGCCTGATAAAACAGCTATCGTATGCAGGTGTTGAGGCAAAACGCATTTATTTAACCGAAAGCAGAAATGGCAGCCGAAATCTTGTCATGGCACTGTGTGCAAAGAGCGCGAGATGTATTTCAATGAAGCTTGTCTGTGAGCGCATCGAGGAGGCACTTGGAACGCGTATGACGCCCTGTGCGGATCAGCCACTTCTTGTATCGGCGGCGCCGCGCTGGGTGCGTTTCGAGGAAGAGTGCCCATATTTTGTTCTCTTTGGCGCTGCGGCCAGCTGTAAAAATGGAAACGAGGTTTCGGGAGATAGCTTTTCATGCATGGAGCTATCGAATGCGAAAAAGGCACTTCTTCTGTGCGATGGCATGGGAAGCGGTGCAGTAGCGGGAAGGGAGAGTGCGGGCGTCACCGAGCTTGCCGAGTCTTTGTGTGAGGCCGGTTATCCGCCGTCTCTTTTGATTCGCGTGATCAACAGCGCACTAATGATTCAGGCAAAGGAGCATCCAGTCACGATTGATCTGGCAGTAATTGATTGTGCAAACGGAATCTGTGAACTCACAAAATCAGGTGCAGCCGTCACCTTCTTAAAACGGGGGAACGAAACGCAGCAGGTCGGTGCGGACAGCATGCCGGCAGGAATTTTACAGGAATACGCACCGATGGAAAAGATGCTTCGTGTAAAGGATGGCGATCTTTTGATTATGGTCAGCGATGGTGTTCTTGAGGAACTGCCAGGTTATGATAAAGAAGAGGCTATGTGCCGCTTCTGTGACAGTCTTGATGAGAACAATCCCAAAGAGATTGCAAAAAGAATCCTGTCGTTTGCCGGAAATGGAAAGGGCGGACGCGATGATCGGACGGTACTCGTCGCTGGAATCTGGAAAAAATAAGCAAGATACAAGTAAGATATAAGATAAAGGAAAAAGAAAAAATGAATCCGTTTTTTGATAAATTTATTGGAAAAGTGAAGCAATTCATTGATGAGAAGGCATTGCTTGCAAAAGGTGATCATGTAATTATCGGTCTGTCGGGAGGCGCCGATTCAGTCTGCCTTTTACTAGCATTAAAAAAATTGCAAGCGGTGTATCACCTTTCACTCACGGCAGTTCATGTTCACCATGGCATTCGCGGAAAATCAGCAGATCGGGATTTGCTCTTTTCAAAAAACCTGTGCGAACAACAAAAGATTTCGTTTGTCGCAGCGTATCGCGATGTGCCAGCCATTGCGGCAAAGTGTCATTTAACCGAGGAAGAGGCAGGCCGCAGTGTGCGCTATGAAATTTTTGAGAAAGAGGCAAAAAAGTGCGGTGCAACTGTCATTGCCGTGGCGCATCATATGGACGATCAGGCGGAAACGGTGTTAATGAATCTGCTGCGCGGAAGTGGCATTCGTGGCTGCAGCGGAATTTCTGCAAAGCGACCGCTATCAAATTCGAGTGATTGTTTCGTGGTGCGCCCACTTCTTAATGTGAGAAGAAAAGAAATCGAAAAATGGCTTACCGTGCAAAATCAGACATGGTGCACGGATGAGACGAACCTGACGGATGAATATTTGCGAAGCCGCATCCGAAACAATTTGCTGCCGAGACTTGAGCGCGACTACAATGCACAGGCGATCGAGCACATTGCCGATGCGGCGGGTGATTTCTTTGAGGCAGAGACGTATTTTCGAGGTGAGGCACAGACAATCTTTTTACAATGGCAGCAAAAATATGAGAGGTCACAGAAAGGGACAGCTAATGTTTTTCTTCCGATCAAAGAACTTTCTGCACAAAAGACAATTTTGCAGCGCTATCTGGTTCAGGAGGCCATCCGGCACACTGGAAGCATTAAGGACATTACCCGCACTCATATCGAGTCGGTTCTTGGTCTACTGACAAAAACAACAGGAAGTAAGATCAATCTTCCAGGCAGACGAACCGCGCAGCGTTTTTATGAGTTTTTGATGATCGGGAAAATAGAAAAAGAGGTGCCGTTGGAGACGAGACAGCAAAACCAGGTCAAACAGCAGCAAAACAGCAAAATTGGTAGGGCTGTTTACACGATTTTCCCCGTTTGTGAGAAAAAAATCCCACAAAATTGTTGTGTAAACTGGTTTGATTATGATACAATAAAAGAAGGGCTGCTGATGCGAAAAAGAAGGCCAAAGGACCGCATTTGCATTGATGCAAAAGGCAATACGCAAAAGCTTTCCGACTGCATGATCAATGCCAAAATTTTGGCTGCAAGGCGGGATCAGATTCCGATTCTAGCGTCGAAAAGCCGTGTCTTGTGGATCGCAGGGCTTCGCATGGCTGAGGACTGCAAGCTTACACAAGATACAAGGCTAGTGTTAGAGGTTCGGGTAGAACCGTGATCATGAAACGAAAAAGTCAACGTCATTGACTCAAAAAAACGATAAACAAGAAAAGACAAAGGAGCGCGAAAATGGGAGATAAGATTCGTGTAATGTATTCGGAAGAAGAAGTTGACAAGAGAATCCGCGAGCTGGGAGAAGAGATCAGCAAACGCTATGAGGGAAAGAAACTTCACATGATTTGTGTGTTAAAGGGCGGCGTATTTTTCATGTGTGAGCTGGCAAAGAGAATCACCGTTCCAGTAACGATGGATTTCATGTCCGTATCGAGCTACGGTTCCGGCACAAAGTCCAGCGGTATCGTAAAGATTGTCAAGGATCTCGATCAGTCCATCGAGGGAAGAGACGTCTTAGTCGTAGAGGATATCATCGACTCTGGCCGTACACTCAGCCATCTGATGAAGATCTTAAATGAGAGAAAGCCAGCAAGCATCTGTTTGTGCACGCTTCTTGACAAGCCAGAGCGCCGTGAGGTCGAGGATGTCAATGTCGACTATACCGGTTTTCAGGTACCAGATGAGTTTGTAGTTGGATATGGTCTGGACTACGATCAGTTGTACCGCAATCTGCCGTATGTAGGTGTGGTAGAGAACGAGTAAGTAATTTGCAGTTCGAAACAAAGCTTTTTTGCAGCGCAAAGGCTGCAACCGGTTTCAGATTGCAGAAATGAGGAATGAATTGAGAAAGTCAAACGGAATAATCGCATATACCATTATCATTGCGATTGTAATTGCATTAATTTTTTTCTTTCAGCGTACTCTTTATACGCAGACGAACGTGTCATACACCCAGTACCGTTCGCTTGTAGAGGACGGAAAGATTACTCAGGCACAGATTGAGCAAAATGCCAAGGTGCCGACCGGAAGTGTATTGTTTACGATGGACGGATCGTCGACGGAGTATCGTGTACTTGTGTCGGATGTCAATGAGGAGTTAAATCGTCTTCAGGAAAAGGACATCAAAGTAACGGTGACTGCCGTAAAGGAAAATTATTTCCTAAATACAATTGTTCCGGTGTTGATTCTAGTCATCGGTATGAGTTTTGTGTTTGTCATGATGACAGGCCGCATGGCAGCGCCGGGAGGCGGCAGCGGAGGCGGTCAGAGCATGGCAAATTTCGGAAGAAGCAGAGCTGTCATGGAGACTGGCGGATCAAAGAAGGTCTTATTTAAAGATGTTGCTGGTCTTCAGGAGGAGAAGGAGGAACTTGAGGAGGTCGTTGACTTCTTAAAGAATCCGAACATGTACACAAGCCTTGGTGCCAGAATCCCGAAAGGAATTTTGCTTGTAGGCCCTCCGGGAACCGGAAAAACCTTGCTTGCAAAGGCAGTTGCCGGTGAGGCAGGCGTGCCATTTTTCTCGATCTCTGGTTCCAACTTTGTCGAGATGTTTGTCGGTGTCGGTGCATCCCGTGTAAGAGATTTGTTTGAGCAGGCAAAGAAGAATGCACCGTGTATCATCTTCATCGATGAGATCGATGCGGTAGCCAGAAGAAGAGGAACGGGTCTTGGCGGCGGTCACGATGAGCGCGAGCAGACGTTAAATCAGATGCTTGTCGAGATGGACGGTTTTGGCGTCAATGAGGGAATCATCGTCATGGCAGCGACAAACCGTGTTGATATTCTTGATCCGGCGATCCTTCGTCCAGGCCGTTTTGACCGTAAGGTCGCAGTCGGCCGTCCGGATGTAAGAGGTCGAGAAGAGATCTTAAAGGTTCACACAAAGAATAAGCCACTTGGCTCAGATGTCAACTTAAAGCGTGTTGCGCAGACAACAGCAGGATTTACCGGAGCAGATCTGGAAAACTTAATGAACGAGGCTGCAATCAATGCGGCAAAGAGCAAACAGGGCTATATCAGCCAGCGCGATATCGAGCAGTCCTTTGTCAAGGTGGGCATCGGTGCGGAGAAGCACTCGAAGGTTATCAGCGACAAGGAAAAGCGTATTACTGCATACCACGAGTCTGGTCATGCGATTTTGTTCCATGTACTGCCTCACGAGAGTGCGGTACACACCATTTCCATCATTCCGACTGGAATGGGAGCAGCAGGTTATACAATGCCGCTTCCTGAGGCAGACGAGATGTTTATGACCAAGAAGCGTATGGAAGAAGACATCATCGTGGCATTTGGCGGACGTGTTGCCGAAGAATTAATCTTTGGCGATGTCACAACAGGGGCATCCCAGGATATCAAGCAGGCGACAGCAACGGCCCGTGCCATGGTTGTAAAATATGGTATGTCCGAGCGCCTTGGAACCATCAACTACGAGGACGGCGGTGAGGAAGAGGTATTCCTCGGCAGAGATCTGGGACATGCAAGAAGCTACAGCGAGGATGTTGCCAGAGAAATTGACAGAGAAGTGAAGCGTATTATTGATGAGGCATATGCACAGGCAAAGACAATCATTACTGAGCATATGGATGTGCTTCACCGCTGTGCACAGGTGTTAATCGAGCGTGAAAAGATTGGAAGCGCAGAATTCGAGGCAATCTTCGAGGGAAGAGAGCTTCAAGCGCCAGGTGCAGAGCAGGCATCTCTCATGTCAGAAGAGCCGAAAAACGGCTGATAAAAACGCACGGTTAAAGGAGCCACGAAAAATGCAGTTCAGCGACATATTAGTAAAAAATGCATTATTTTGTGATGAGACAGAAGATTACCGCACTCCGGCAGAGCCGGAGGCGGGCGACTCTGTTGTCATCCGTTTTCGGACATTGGCCAATAACGTGGACAATGTCTATTTGATTTCAAAGAAAAGTGAGATCAAAATGAAAAAGGTCAAAACAGAAGGATTGTTTGACTTTTATGAGACACAGATTACGGTTGGAAAAACAGCATATCTCTACTATTTTGAGATTGAAAAGGGCAGCGATGTTTGCTATTACAATAAGCTTGGCTGCACAACCAATCTGCGTCAAAAGTATGCGTTTCGGATTACACCAGGCTTTCACACGCCAGAGTGGGCAAAGGGCGCAGTATTTTATCAGATCTATGTGGATCGTTTCTGCAACGCAGAGCCGTCAAATGATGTTCTCACCGGAGAATATTATTACGTTGGTTCACACAGCGAGCGCGTGACCGACTGGGACAGCATTCCGGCAAACCTCGATATTGGCCGTTTCTACGGCGGTGATTTACAGGGCGTGCGCGCAAAGCTTGACTATCTGCAGGAGCTTGGCGTTGAGGTTATCTACTTTAATCCATTGTTTGTCTCCCCATCCAATCACAAATACGATATTCAGGATTATGATTACATCGATCCACATTTTGCAGTCATCAAGAAGGATGAGGGCGAGCTTCTTGAGGAAGGCGAGGAGGAAAATAAGAAGGCAAGCCGCTATATCTGCCGTGTTACCTCCAAGGAAAACCTTGAGGCATCCAACGCGTACTTTGCCGATTTGGTAAAGGAGATCCACGCAAGAGGCATGAAGGTCATTTTGGATGGTGTCTTCAACCACTGTGGTTCGTTCAATAAGTGGCTCGACCGCGAGTGCATTTATGAGGGACAGGAGGGCTACGAGCCAGGCGCCTATGTTGCCGAGTCTAGCCCGTATCACGATTTCTTTGGTTTTACCGGCGGCGAATGGCCATACAATAAAAAGTATGAGGGCTGGTGGGGCCATGATACGCTTCCAAAGCTCAACTACGAAGGATCGAAGGAACTGTATGATTACATTCTTCATATTGGGAAAAAATGGGTTAGTAAGCCGTACAATGTGGATGGATGGCGTCTTGACGTGGCAGCCGATCTTGGTCACAGTATTGGCGTAAACCATCAGTTCTGGAAGGATTTTCGTAAGTCTGTCAAGGAAGGAAATCCAGACGCGATCATTTTAGCAGAGCACTACGGTGATCCAAGCTCATGGATGCGCGGCGATCAGTGGGATACCGTCATGAACTACGATGCGTTCATGGAGCCGATCACCTGGTTTTTGACTGGTATGGAAAAGCACAGCGATGAGTTTCAGGAGGACTGGTACGGAAACGGTGAGAAGTTCTTCCGCACGATGGAACACAATATGAGCAAGTTCCAGCGCCAGTCACTTGACGTTGCAATGAACGAGCTGTCAAACCACGATCATTCCCGATTCCTAACGAGAACGAACCGCACCGTTGGACGTATTGCGACAAAGGGGGCAGAGGCAGCACGGGAGAACGTGGAAAAGTGTGTTCTTCGTGAGGCCGTTGTCATGCAGATGACATGGCCAGGCGCACCGACTGTTTATTATGGCGATGAGGCCGGCATGGTTGGCTGGACCGATCCAGATAACAGAAGATCGTACCCGTGGGGCAAGCAAGACTGGGAGTTAATCGAGTTCCATAAGGATATGATTCGCATCCACAAGCAGTATGAGTGCTTTAAGAGTGGCTCCTACAAGCCGATCGCATGTGGTTCTCACTGGATCTGTTATGGTCGTTTCAATCAGACGCTGCAGGCAGTGATTCTTGTCAACAACAGAAGAGAGTCACTTACCGTCGATCTTCCAGTATGGCAGATTGGTGTCCTTGAAAATGCCTGTCTGAAGCGTATCATTCAGACTACGCAGTCCACTTACAACATCGGTGAGGTGATGGAGCGCGCTGAGGATGGCATTCTTCATGTGACCGTTGGACCGCAGACCGCAAGTGTGTATATTGCGGCAAAGAATGTGTAGGATAACCCGGGCGTAATGCTGGACGAAATCGCGATTCCATTGCAGCCCGATATGAGAAATTCTGCCGGCTGCAATGGAATCCTCGTCCGACACGTCGGGCGGGGTTGTTCAAGGAGGGAATACTTATGGACATGAGAAAATGGTTCAAAGAAGCACAGTATGGAATGATGGTTCACTGGGGTTTGTACTCCTTACTCGCAGGTGAATACAAGGATCGCTACAGTGGTGTCTACGCAGAATGGATTCAGGCGCATCTGGCCATCCCGAACGCAGAGTACGGAAAGCTGGCACAGGCATTTAATCCGGTATTCTTCAATGCGGAAGAATGGGTTAAGCTTGCAAAGGAGTGTGGCATGAAGTATTTCGTTGTCACCAGCAAGCATCACGATGGCTTTGCGATGTTCCATTCGAAAGTGGACAAGTACAACGTTGTTGACGCGACTCCATTTGGACGTGACGTGATCGCAGAGATCGGCGAGGCCTGCTACAAGCACGGCTTAAAGATGGGCCTTTACTACTCACAGGATCTCGACTGGCATCACCCGGACGGCGGCGGCTATCTGTCCAATCACATTCCGAGCCAGGGTGTGACATGGGAAAACAGCTGGGACTTTTCGGATACTGCTCATAAAAATTTTGACCGCTGCTTCAATGAGAAGATTTATCCACAGGTAGAGGAGATTCTTCGCAACTACGGCGAGCTGTGCCTGATCTGGTTTGATATGCCAATGACGTTAAAGGAAAGCCAGAGCCGCGCACTGTTTGATGCAATCAAGAAGTATCAGCCAGACTGTCTGATCAACTCCCGTCTCGGAAACGGAGCTTACGACTATGTATCCCTCGGCGACAATGAAATCCCAGATTCCATGCCAGAAAACACTGAGTTTGATCCATCTTTAATGAACGGCATCGACGGCTTTAAGCCATCTCCTTATGGACTGTATGAGACCGCGGCTACGATCAATCGTACCTGGGGCTTTTCTGCACGCGATCAGAACTGGAAGAGTCCAGAGACGATCGCCGCAAACCGCAAGAAATTAAACGGTATGGGCATCAACTACCTGCTTAATGTCGGACCGGACGGTCTTGGACGTATTCCGCTTGCCAGCCAGAATGTTCTGCGCGAGGCAGCAAAGCTTTACAGTAAATAAAGGAAAAGAAGGGGATTCATAAATAAAAATGACGCAGGCAAATGAAAAAATAAAAAGACGAAGGCGCAGAAAACAGGTGACGGATTTTCTTTATCAATATCGGTTTGTGCTGTCCTTTCTCTTACTTATTCTATTGGTTTCGTTTCAGATCAGTGGTTCCTCAATGGGCTGTTGGCAAAATTTTTTGGGTGATGCACCGACAGGAGTGCTGTTAGGAGGGCCGCGCGCAATTCGAAGCGATGAGTGGGGAACGCTGACGCCGTTATGCTTTCGACAGGAATACAATACACTTGGCGCATACAGCCGTTACAGCAGTACGTTAGGAATGCTTCGCACCGACAACATGCTTGTCTATGGACGGCCGGCGTGGGACATTTTGATGCTGTTTCGGCCATTTTACTGGGGATATCTGTTCTTGGGAAGTGAGAGAGGTCTTTCGTTGTTTTGGTGTGCGCGTTTTATGGCATTGTTTTTATCATGGTTTGAGCTTGGAATGCTAATTAGTGACGGCCAAAAGAAATTGTCAGTGCTGTTAGGCGTCTGTGTGAGCTTTGCTCCTTTTTTGCAGTGGTGGTTTGCAATCAATGGCCTTGCTGAAATGCTTATTTACGGAGCCTGCTTTGTGCTTGGAAGCAACTATTTGGTATCACGCGCATTTCATCCTAAAAAATTTGTTGTGGCAGTCGGAATGGCCGTGTGCGCAGTCGGATATGTTTTAACCTTTTATCCGACTTGGATGGTGCCGGTGGCATGGGGTTTTGTCCCACTCTTTTTGTGGGTAATGATCTGGAAGACACAAAAAGACGTTTTGTGCCGAAAGGACATTTTGCCATGGATTGTTCTTCTTTTGATTACAGTAGCAGGACTCGCGACGCTTGCCATCACCTCATGGGATGTGATTTTGGCAGAGCTAAATTCCGTTTATCCCGGAAATGCACCGAAGTCATCCGGAGGGCATGGCTTTTGGTGGATGATGAAATATCCGATTTCGCTGCTTGGACGAATCAATAAGAAGGATCCTTTGATTGTGGAAAACTCGTCTGTCATTTGCTTTGCACCGGCAGGATTTTTGCTGGCGCTGTGGGTAATCATCAAAGAAAAGAAAAAGGATCCGCTGCTGTTTCTTTGCTTGGGAATGGATGTATTTTTTGCTTGGTATTACTGCATCGGTGTTCCGTCTTGGCTTGCAAAGATTACGCTTCTTAGCTTCGTTAATTCAAATCGCGGACCGCAGGTGCTTGGTTTCTTTCAGCTGACACTTTTCATTCGGGCGCTTTCATTAAAGGAAAAATCACCCAGAAAAATCTTCTGCGTTATGGCTGCACTCATTGCTTCCTGCATTCCTGTTATTATGGCGTGGGGCTTTACGAAGTATGATACAAGCGGATGTGTAAGGGAATATTTTGATACACTGTGGAAAATCATAGGTGTGTGGATGCTTCTGTTTGTTTTGTTTTCTCTGCTATTTTGTGCCAGCAGAAAACGAAATACAGCGGCGGTAATCGGCTGCTGTCTGGCAGTTGCGATATCCGGTGGTTGGGTGAATCCGATTATGCGAGGAACACCTGCTGTTACACAGAGTGAGACGATGCAGGTGATGCGTGATCTAGTAAAGTCAGATCCGTCTGCCATTTGGCTGACCGTTGATTTAGGGTATCCGGCAACCAACATTCCAGCGATGGCAGGTGCCGATTGCTTTAACACGACGCAGACGTATCCACAGCGAGAGCGCTGGACAATGTTTGATGAGGCGGGGGCATATGAGGATCTGTACAATCGTTACTGTCATATCGGCGCCACGCTTGGAAGTGAAACGTCACTTGAGCTGCTGAATACCGATTATGTGAATGTGACGATTTCACCGGAAAAATTCAAAGAATTAAAGATCAAATATGTTGTGAGTTACAACGTATTTGATGAAACGATTGCAAATGGTACCGTGTTTGGCGAAAGCCAGAACAAGTTTCCAAATGGCGGTATTCAATTTCAAAAGTGCTATAGCGGTGCAAATTTGTCAATATATGAGTGTGTTTATTAAGAGGAGGCGAGTAGTGTGAAGAAAAGTGGAATGGATGAGATTGCTATACTTATTCCTTGCTACAATGAGAGCAAAACGATTGAAAAGGTAGTGACGGATTTTAAACAGGTATTGCCAGATGCGGTAATCTATGTCTATGATAATAATTCAACGGATGATACGGCAGCGCTTGCCAAGCGGGCAGGTGCAATTGTTCGTCACGAATACCAGCAGGGAAAAGGAAATGTTGTAAGACGGATGTTTCAGGAGATTGATGCGTTGTGTTACATACTGGTAGACGGAGATGACACCTACCCGGCCGAATCTGCTGGCGAGATGGCACGTCTTATAATGGAGCACAACGCGGATATGGTAGTGGGAGACCGCCTGTCATCCACTTATTTTGAGGAGAATAAAAGACCGTTTCATAATCTTGGAAATCGTCTTGTAAGAGGAATGGTATCAAAGCTGTTTCACGGCAGCATTCGCGACATCATGACAGGATACCGCGCGTTTAGTTACCGCTTCGTGAAGACATTTCCGATTCTTTCGTGCCGATTTGAGATCGAGACGGAGATGAGCATTCATGCGATTGACAAGCGCATGCAGGTGGAAAATGTGATCATTCCCTATCGTGACCGACCAGAGGGCAGTGTATCAAAGTTAAATACATTCTCGGATGGCTGGAGTGTGATTAAGACATTAATTCGCCTGTTTCGTATCTACAATCCATTGGCCTTTTTTGGAAGCATCAGTGCGATACTGCTTCTTATCTCATTTCTCTTATTTTTGCCTATTCTTGTCACCTATTTTGAAACGGGACTAGTGCTTCGCGTTCCGACGTTGATTGTCACTGGTTTTCTTGCAGTTGCAGCGATACAGCTGGCAGGTATTGGTATCTCATTGCAAAATATGCTTCACAAGAATCGGCAGGATTTTGAGCTTGAGTTATACCATGCAGAGTTTCAGAAACGACAGGAAAAACAGTGATGTTTTTGTTCATGGGAAAAAATCGGTGGAAGCAAACGTCTTCTTCTGCTATAATGAATGTGTTTTCTGGAATCATTAAGACCATTAACACATGAGAGGATAAAACTATGGAAACGATGCAGGGAAAGAAGAATATTGTGCTGATTGGAATGCCGGGAGCAGGAAAGAGTACGGTCGGAGTTGTGTTGGCAAAGCGACTGGGCTACCGATTTTTAGACTCCGATCTGGTCATCCAGGAGCAGACAAAAAAGCTGCTCCATGAGCTGATTACCGAGCACGGAGTCGATGGCTTTTTAAAGATTGAAGAGGAAATTAATGCAGGGTTAGACTGCGAAAATTGTATCATTGCAACTGGGGGAAGTGTCATTTACGGCGAAAAAGCGATGGAGCATCTGCGTGAGATCGGATGTGTTGTCTACCTAAAGCTTTCCTATAAGGAGATCGAGGAGCGTCTCGGTGATCTGACCGCCCGCGGTGTCGCACTGAAAAATGGACAGACACTCAGAGATTTATACAATGAGCGCTGTCCACTATATGAAAAGTATGCACATGTCGTGCAGGAATGCGATTCCAAGCAGGTTCGAGAGATTGTAAAGGAATTAGCCCAGAAGGCAAATGCCTGATTAACACTCACAACCGATTAAAATACCGCCTTTTTCCGCGTAGTAGCTGCAAAGCCCGCGGCAGTGTCGAAACTGGACATCTGCCTGCGGGTATTTTTTATAGATTTCCTGCTGAATACTCTCAGCAAGAGCGGCGTTTTCAATATGACTGATACGAACCTTTCCGCCGTGGTAGCCGGCCTTGTCGAGCTGTTCCATGATCGAGGCAATTAACTTCTTGGAACTGCGGCATTTGCCAATCGGGTGGATGCGTCCTTCTTCGTTTGCGGTACAAAGAATGGAGATGCCAAGGATGCCGATTGCCGATGCGACCGCCTTGTTAATACGTCCGTTTGCAGCCAGGTTGTGAAGAGACTTTAATGCAAAGAACAGGCGTGTTGTGTGAATGTATTCGTCAGCCTGGCGAATGACTTCGTCATATGATGCACCGGAGGCGACAAGTTCCTCAAGCTTTTCCACAAAGAGCCAAAGCTCTGGTCCAGTGGTCAGTGTATCAAAGATATGGATTTTTACTTCTGGATGCTGCTGCTCATAAATTGATTTTGCAGAAAGAGCAGAGTTGAGCGTTCCAGAAAGCGCGCTGGTCATGGCTGCTACGTAGATCACATCAGCGCCCTCAAAGCATGCAAGCCAGCTTTCAACGCTCGGGCATGCCGTGTAGGAACGTCCCTTGTAGCCAGATAAGTAATCCAGCATTTCGCGGGTATTCAGATCGGTGTCATCTGGGAATGAGCGTTCCTCGGTGGAAATGGTCAGTGGAGCGGTGTGAAATGATCCGTCCTGACTGTCAAATAGTTCACAGGAAGAGTCGGAAATAATTCTTGTAATCATATATATAAGCCTCCGTAGTTTTAGAGAAAATGGTATCTAGTTTTAAAAACTATATTATCTAGCAATAGTATAACAGATAATTATAAAAAAACAACTGGCAAATGTCAATAAAACAAAAAAAGTTTTACGACCCGTGAAGTGTGACATTTCCCTGACCCATTGGCTTCACTTTTTGCGGTCAGATCCTTGAAAATATGAGGGTAGTGTGATACCATAATAGCGTGTTAAAAAAGACAAAAAACATCAAAAAAGGTAAAATCTGGTGCAGTTGTCATTAGCATTCCATGCAAGATGCACCTGTTTCTAGTGACAAGAGAAAGGAAGTGGATGTAAATGAAAGGAAAAGTACTATTTCAATGTAGTGCAGTTTTGTTATCAGCCGGCCTTGCATTCGGTACGGCTGGTGCAAATAAAATAGGCCCAGCTTTTGCACAGGAGGTTCAAACGGATCTGGCAGGAACTGGGCAACTTCCAGAAAGTGAAGCTGCACCAGAGCAAGTGGTCTCATTCGAGGGTGAGATTGTAGTGGAAAACGAGGAAGTGAATCTGACAAATCCGATAAATGATGAAATAATGGAATCTCAAACAACTGTCCCACAGGAAGCTTTGACAGAAGCAGCGACAACTGTTTCGGAAGCGCCTTCGACTGAAGTGGAGACAACTGCCACTGTAGAGCCTTCAACGCAAACGCAGACAACTGCTTCGGCAGAATCGTCAACTGAAATGAAGACGGAAGCTTCATCTGAGGAAACAACTGAAACTGCTTCAGAAGATGTCTCTTTGGATGAAACCGAGACATCTTCTGAAGCGTTACAGAAGCAGGAACTGACTGATATGGCTTTGAATCTCGATCAAGATCTGGAAATGGTTCCAGTTGAGTTTGTAAGTTATATTGATGCGCAGGATGTCTACTCAGTAGTGCTTACATATTCGGATGGTACGACAAAGAAACTAGATCAGTCAGATGAGCGTTTTACATTAACGGTGAATTATCAAGACGATGATACTCAGGAGGATATGCTCTGCAGAACGTATTATGCCGTTTTAACTGACAATACAACTGGAAAAAAGTTTGAGGATACACAAAGCATTACCTTTGGAAAAAGAGATCCAGTCGAGATTAAAACAACAGAAATGACTTCTGTAATTGTTAAGGGAACGAAGTGGATCATGGTTCAGTCAGTTCCGACAATCTCTGGTCGATACGCCATGAACAGCGATAAGCCAATCGAGGCAATGTATTATGCCGCAGAGGATGAAGCGGTAATTTGTGCAGAGGATGCTTTTGAACTTCAAGAGGATGTTACATACAGATTTTTAATTAAATTAAAGTGATCACGGGGACAGGTCCGCTGGCCGGTTACCTGTCCACACTGGCTCGTTTCGTGTCCCCAGTGACACATACTTACAAATATAAAAAACTGTGCAGGGAAAACGAAGAACGCAATCGAATTTCTCTGCACAGCAGCCCGCAAGGGCACTACCTTATAAAATTGATAAAAATTTTACAAGGTAAAAATTATACATAATTGACAAATAGTTATTAAATAATTATACACCACTTTACAACTTTATAGATGACTCATATTTTGCGAAAATGCCTGTTTTAAGGCATTTATCACAGAGGTTGATTTTATCTGGTTTTCGACTTTCTCCACGAAAGTGGCAAAAAATACCTGGCTGCGAATTCCTTCGCTTAGGGCAAATCTGAAATCCTGAACACTTTT
>DAVZID010000071.1:0-15827 GCA_052273485.1 Lachnospiraceae bacterium | reverse complement strand
AGGAACAGACAAATGATCCCGTTTTGGCTTATGCCATCTCTTTGAAAGAAGTCAGGAACGGAAAAATATTTGGCGATCTCTATCCGCTAAATTATAGAGAACATGTGGAACGAATGAAAAAGCTGACCTGTCCAATCGGAAATGTAGCCGTTGCATTTGAGGATGGAAATGTTATCACGATTCCCTATCAGGAACGGAGACAATTTATGAACCGGTTTATGCCAGAGCATGGAGTCCCTAAAACAATGACTTATCTGCCGGAAAATGAGCCGGAGCTGATGATGATCCTAAAACGGGAACGCTTCAAACGCAGCTATCATGCGACAGCCGGAAATCTGGAGGAATATCTTGATAAGCTGGAAAAGACCACCCTGCGGGAAAAACTCAAAAGAGCAAAGACGGTGGTTTCAACACAGGAGGTCTCAGCTCATAAAAGAGGGTTGGAACGATGAAGGGCAGGCATAACAAAAAATCTGTCCGCGTCGAATTTGTCATGTCCGAAGCGGAGGCCGAACTGGTAAAAGAACGCATGGCGGAACTTGGCATTACCAACCTGTCGGCATATCTGCGAAAGATGGCCGTAGACGGTTACATCATTCACCTTGATATGGGAGACATTCAAGAAATGATCCGGCTTCTCCGCATTTGTTCCAATAACTTAAACCAATATACCAGACGGGCCAATGAGACCGGCAGTATTTATGCCGCAGATATAGAGGACATCCGCACCCGTCTGGACAGCCTTTGGGATGGCATGGATAAACTGATCCGGGGATTTGCAAACATTTCATAAACAGCCGGAAAGCCGTTGCTTTCTTTTTGCCGTCACGGTAAAATTTTTATAAGGGCAGATGCCCTTCTGAAAGGAGGCAAAGCGTATGCGTTTGATAGGTAAATTACTGGCACTTCCCTTTATGCTGGTTACGGGGATTCTTTATCTGGTATGTAAATTTTTAGTGGTCCTTTCCGGTGCGGTACTTGGGATTCTTTCCGGGATCATCTTTCTGGCGGCATTGGTGCTGTTCTTTGTCGCAGGTTTTTTGCCGGGTCTTGCATGGCTTATGATCGCCTTTCTTATCAGTCCATACGGTCTGCCTCTGGCGGCTGCATGGCTGGTAGGAATCATTGGCGGGGCAAACAGTGCCTTAAAGGATTTTATATTTGGTTAAGCAGATTTGGCGGGGCGCATAGGCAGCCCCGCTCTTTTTCTGCAATTATAACTTCTCTGATTGAAATTAAGTTAAGGAGGTGACGAAAATAGCGACCACAAGACTGATGCCTCTGCATGTAGGAAAAGGTCGGGACATCTCTACTGCGATTGCAGATATTATTGATTATGTAGAAAATCCGCAGAAAACCGATTTTGGAAAATTCATTTATGGCTATGAGTGTGATACCCGGCTTGCTGATGCAGAGTTTCTTCTTTCCAAACGACAGTATGCAAATCTGACCGGCAGAAACCAGGGTGCGGACGATGTGATCGCCTACCATCTCCGTCAGGCATTTAAGCCCGGCGAAGTTACGCCGGAAGAAGCCAATCAGATCGGCAGGGAGCTGGCACTGAAGCTCACAAAAGGAAACCATGCCTTTGTCGTCTGCACCCATGTAGATAAGCACCATGTCCATAATCACATCATTATCAACTCTACTACACTGGACTGTCAGAAAAAATTTCGCAACTTCTGGGGCTCTACCTGGGCAATTCGGCGAATAAATGACAAGCTGTGTTTGGAGCATGGACTTTCGATTGTTGAAAATCCGAAACCCAGCCGGGAGAATTATGGTACATGGCTGGGAAATAAAAAGCAGCCTTCCTTTCAAGAGCAGATACGCATTGCTATTGATGCTGCATTAGAGGAAAAGCCAAAAGATTTTGAGGAACTTCTAAAGAAGCTGGAGGCTGCCGGGATTGAAGTTAACCGTGAAAGAAAACATTTTCGGTTCCGAGTTCCGGGACAGGAAAATTATACCCGATGTGACACGCTCAAAGGCGATTATACAGAACAAGCCATCAAAGAACGGATTGCCGGTACACGGACAGTAAAATCTCGCCATACTTTTTCAAAAAAACCGGTTTCCAAAGTTGGATTGCTGGTAGATATAGAGGCTGCAATCCGTTCCGGCAAAGGTCCCGGTTATGAGCGTTGGGCAAAAGTGTTCAACTTAAAACAGCTTTCCCAGGCAGTGCTCTACTTAAAAGAACATGGCGATATGGGTTATGAGGATCTTCTGGAAAAAGCCAACGCCGCTACCACTAATTTCAATACCTTATCCGTTCAGATTAAAGATTTGGAGTCAAGAATGAACGCCAATGCCGAGCTGCAAAAGCAGATCGTAAACTATGCGAAAACGAGGGCTGTCTATGTAGAATATCGCAAAGCCGGGTACAGCAAAAAATACCGAACAGCACATGAGTCTGAAATTCTGCTGCACCAGGCGGCAAAGAATCATTTTGACGAGTTGGGAATCAAAAAGCTTCCCTCTGTCAAATCTCTCCGGGAGGAATACACCAATCTTCTGGAACAAAAACGGAAAGCCTATTCTGCCTATAAGCAGGCCAAAAATGATATGAAAGAACTTTATAATGTTCGGGCTAATGTGGAATATCTATTGGAGATTTCTTCCCCTCCACAACCGCAGCGCAGCACAGAAAAATCCCGTCAATAAGGTTTGTCAGCTTTTCGTTTTTAGCGTTCCAACGGAACGCGTAGCCATTGCCATCGGCAATGATCTCAGGGGTTTGGGGATATGTCACCAACAAGCATTTAGCAGGAATTCCGGGAACGGGATTTCTGCTAAATACGCAATCTTACGTAAGATTGCATTGCTTGCCAGTAGTTTTAAGACTCTTTGGCAGAGGATCTGTTTACAGTTGCCGCATTGATAAACCTTTGATAACTGCCTATAATAGAGTTATTATTTTGAACTGCTATAACAGAGAAATGCAAAAAAATAAATTTTTTGTCCGTTGTAACATTTCGCGGACATTTGGGGTTTACAATGGCCTTATGAGGGCGTGAACGACTATATCACCGCCACGGTCAATATCCCGGAGCTGATCCGGCGGGTTTTGTTTTTTGTGGAGTAATTGAAAAATTTTACGGAGGTGAATACCATACTGGCGTGTGTGAGATTGTGTAGAGAAAGATTATCTTTACATAAATTCAATGTAGCGTTTAGCATTTCAACGGAGCGTTTCTTGAATACAGTGTTTTTTTGTGATATTATAAAAGCAGATAGAAAGAAGGTGAAAATATTGAACGCTCAAAAAACAGGCAGTTTAATTGCTGCTATCAGGAAAGAACAAAATCGTACTCAGCAGGACTTGGCAAATGAATTAGGTGTATCAAGTGCAGCTATTTCAAAATGGGAACGAGGTATCGGATTTCCAGATGTATCTCTTATTGAGCCATTAGCTACATCCTTGGGGATTACCATAGCAGAATTATTCAAGGGTGAAAAGGTAGAAAATAACGTTGATCACGAGTATGAGAATTTATTATCAGATGTTGTGAAAGTATCAGCTAATGAAATAAGCAAGAAGAAAAAAATAACAAATTGGATTATCGCTATTACCGTGGCTGTTCTTTATTTGCTGATTTCTGTAATATCACACAGGTGGGAAATAACTTGGGTAGTTTGGATTGTATATTGTTTTTATCGTATTTTTACTGAATACATTTATAAAAAATATTAGTATCAGATAGTGGATGTGCAGTTCCTTTTCGGAGAGGTAATCTTACAGGAGGGACTGGTACCTTTTTATGGTCTGGTTACAATCCTGCTATTCTGTGCAATCTACTTGACCTATTTTGGTGCAACAATGTTTTTGTTCAAGCGGGTTATTCTTCGACCGGAAATGAGATAAATGATATATTTTTTGTAAAATGCTTTTGTGGAGGTGATGTGATGGGACATTAGCTGTTTTTGATATAGAAGAATCCGGCAAACAGATTGGAGAAAAGTTATTTCTGCTTCTTAACGAGGAACAGAAGAATGCTCTAATGCAATATATTTTGGAACAAGGAGTCTGTCATGGAACGGTATTCAATTCCTGTCACACTTCCTTTGCTGCAGAGAAGAATCCTCTTACAGAAATACAAGAAGGCGAGCTTTATCTATGCCTGGAACATCGTACTGTCAGGGTTCGCGAACGGATTATCAACCTGACAAGTAAGGAGTTTGATATACTGGCATTACTCATTGCCAATCCCAAACGTGTTTTTACTTACGAACTGATTACAGATTTAGTTTGGAAAGAGGATTGTGATTTCTATTCGAGAAAAGCGATTCATAATCATATAAGTAAGCTACGTAAGAAATTGCGCTTTGAACCAGATCTTCCAAACTATATTGAGAGTGTCTCCGGAATCGGCTATAAATTTGAACACTTGTAAGCTAAAGCCACGAGATTTTCTATCTTATGGCTTTAATTTTTTAATGTCCACTTCCAAACGCTTAATATTGAAGGTTGTATTGTTCGAGCTAAAGAACTATAATAGATTCTATGGAGGTGCGATATGGAATATATGACACTAAAAGAGGCCGCCGAAAAATGGGGCGTGACGCCTCGTAGGGTAAATTATTATTGTGCTGGTGAACGTATTTCTGGAGCAGTAAAGATGGCCGGTATTTGGCTGATTCCCAAAACTGCAGAAAAGCCGATTGATGGCCGGACAAAACAAGGAAGGTGCAGAAAGCATGAAACGATATAAAATTATGATAATTGAAGATGATCCTGTGATACAGGGAGAATTGCAAACATTATTGAATGGAAATGGATATACAACGATTGGCGTAAAGAATTTTTCTGCTGTGACAGAACAGATTCAGGATGAAAAGCCACATCTGATTTTGTTGGACATTAAGTTGCCCGGAGAGAATGGCTTTGCTTTATGCTCTAAAATCCGTACCTTCTCCGAGGTGCCGATCATCTTTGTGACAAGCTGCAACACGGATATGGACGAGCTGAATAGCATTATGCTGGGCGGAGACGCTTTTATCACGAAGCCCTATCACACAGCGATCCTGCTTGCGAAAATCGCTTCTCTGCTGAAAAAAGCCTATCCCACACAGCAGCAGGAACAGATCGTCTATGGAGATGCGGTGCTGCATCTGGAATCCAGCAGTCTGGATTATCACGGACAGAGCGTAGAACTTACCAAGAACGAATTGAAAATTCTCTATTACCTTTTCAAGAACGGAGGAAAAATCTGTTCTCGCGGAGATATGATTGAGTATTTGTGGGACAATCAGCTATATGTGGATGACAATGCTTTGAGTGTCAATATCAACCGTATCCGGGAGAAGCTGGCGAGCATTGGTCTGACGGATTTTATCAAGACAAAGCACCGACAGGGGTACACGATATGAACAGCAGACGATATTGGAAAAACAGGCTGCCATTTCTGCTGACGAACTTTGTCTGTATGGCTGCGCTCACTGTATTTTTGCTGGTGTGCGGCAATTCAGTTTCCGCAGTCGTATTGATCCTGATCGTATGGGCATTGATTTTGTTGACGGGACTTGTCCTCACTTACTGGAAACGAAAGCGGCAAATGAAAAAACTTCTGGATATGGCGGAGCAGCTTTCCGAAAGATACCTTATTTCCGAAGTGATGGAGCTGCCGGAACAGGCCGAGCATCAGGTTTACTATCGGCTTTTGAAAATGGCCGGAAAATCCATGTTGGAGCAGATTGGAGCGGTCGAACGGGAACGCTTGGAGTACAAGGAATACATTGAACAATGGATTCACGAAATCAAAACACCCATTACTGCCATGAAACTCCTATGTGAAAACCACCGGATGGACTGGACAAAGGAACTTCTGCTGGAGCTGGAAAAGACCAACCGCTTTACGGAACAGGCTCTTTATTATGCCCGCAGTGAGCATACAGAGAAAGATTATTCTGTCCGGGAAATGGCGCTGTCCCAAGTGGTGCATGGGGCGATTGCAGATAACAAATATCTGCTGCTCCAAAGTGGTATGCGTCTGGAAGTGGAGGAAATGCAGGACACGGTTTATTCAGATGAGAAGTGGGTGCACTTTATTCTGAACCAACTGATTGCCAATGCGGTCAAGTATCGTACGGAACAGCCGGTTCTCCGCATTTCTACTCATAAACGGCAGGATCAGGTTGTCCTTGTCGTGGAGGATAATGGAATCGGGATTGCTGCGTCCGATCTGCCCCGTATTTTTGAAAAGGGATTTACCGGTCAGAATGGTCGTATGGTCCAGCAGTCCACAGGCATTGGTCTGTACCTATGCAAACGGCTTTGTGAAAAGCTGGGCATTGGCATTACGGCGGAGTCGTCGGAACATGGCACAGCCATTTCCCTTTCTTTTCACATTAACTGTCTAATACATGAAGTGCAGAGCTGAGAACCGTTCTGCACTTCTTACATTTTTGTTAGAACTTTGTAAGAAAACTTGATACAAACGAAGCCGCTCTTATTTTACAATAGAGATCAGAGGTGATAACAATGAAAGAAATTTTGAAACTGGATCATATCCAAAAATATTACGGAAATAGCGGGAATGTTACAAAAGCAATTCAGGACATCAGCTTTTCCGTTCAGGAGGGGGAATTTGTAGGGATCATGGGCGCATCCGGCTCCGGCAAGACCACCCTGCTCAACTGTATTTCCACCATTGATACCGTCAGTGCGGGACATATTTATCTGGATGGAACCGATGTGACGGAAATCAACGAAAAACAGATCGCCCGGTTTCGTCGGGAAAATCTTGGATTTGTGTTCCAGGATTTTAACCTGCTGGACACACTGACCATTTCGGAAAACATAGCCCTGGCGCTGACCATCAACAAGGTTCCCACAGGCGAGATCGATGGGCGGGTGCGGGAAATGGCCGGAAAGCTGAATATCACGGACATTCTGGATAAATACCCCTATCAGGTGTCCGGCGGTCAGAAGCAGCGGTGCGCCTGTGCCAGAGCCATTATCAACCAGCCTAAGCTGATTTTGGCGGACGAACCCACCGGGGCATTAGACAGTCACTCGTCACAAGCCTTGCTCTCCACAATCCAGAGTATTAACGAAAGCCTTGACGCCACAATCCTGATGGTAACACACGACGCTTTTTCGGCAAGCTATGCCAATCGTATTCTCTTTTTAAGAGATGGTGCGATCTTCACGGAAATTCTCAAAGGCAGTGATTCTCGTAGGGTTTTCTTTGAAAAAATCTTGGATGTCCTTACCATGATGGGAGGGGGCGTGAATGATGTACGCTAAATTAGCACTTGAAAATGTAAAGAAATCTACAAAAGACTATTTGATATATATTGTCACTCTGACGGCGTGTATATCTATGTTTTATGCTTTTCTTTCCATTTCAAGCAATTATTATGAGCCGAATATAGGAGCAGAATTTAATTTAGATATATTAGGTGATGGAATAAAATATGCGATTCTATTGATTACCGTATTGCTGATGTTCCTTATGCAGTATGTAAACCACTTTATGATACAACGGCGAAAAAGAGAATTTGCAATTCAGAGTATTATTGGAATGGAGCAATCAACGATAGCTCGACTTTTCTTTGTAGAATCACTAATAATGGGAATTTTTTCGCTTATTGTGGGGATAGGATTAGGTGGTGTGTTTTCTCAATTCATTACTGCTATGCTGCTTCAAATGTATCATAAACCATTTGAATTTTCATTTATGCTTTTTCCAGATACAATCATTTTGACGATTCTATTTTTCTGCATATGTTTTGCGACAGTTGGTTTATCTCAAGTTCGCACGATACGAAAAATAAAGATAATTGATATGCTAAATGCAGATCGAAAAAATGATATATTGGGAACCCCCCACAAATGGATATACAAACTCTTTCCAGTAAATTTTGTCCTTTATCTGCTGATTACCTTTTATAATATTAGAACCCTGTCTTACTACTTTAACGGAGAATTTGAACTGGTAATCAAAATATGGTCTGCAATCAGCATTATTGTACCAATTCTGATGTTGATTACGCATATAAGGGAAAGATTCAGAAGAAAAGAACAAAACACAGTAAAGCAGCTCTTTTTGATTGAATGTATTGGCCTGTTGGAACTGATTATTCTTTCCATATTGCCAGTTTTCAAAGTGTACCTTGCAATGCCGATGGATAAAGGTGCTTTTAATGTTTATATGGGATTTCTGTTTTGGTGTGTTGTATTTGGAGTGAGTGTATTTTTCGTTTTGTTTAGTAATTACTTGTTGGTTATCAAAGAACGCCAGAAGTATAAAGAAGAAAATCTGTTCTTTTTTGGACAACTGTTATCTAAATTAAAATCGAAAACACTTTCAATGACTTTGATTTGCCTCACACTTACATTGTCCATGGCATTATTTTTTGTAACACCACTCCTTGTTGGATGGGCACAAGGTTTTTTGGAAAAAAGAGTTCCTTTTGATATACAGATTTCTTCGGACTACATTGGTATGCAGTCTGGTTATATCGGCATACAGTCTGAAAAAGAGCTGCCTGTAACGGATTATAGTTTTCTTGATTCTTTCATTGAAAAGAATATTTCTGTTCGTGATGATTGCTCTTTTAAGACATACTTTGTAAACAAAACTGACTTTTATAACCAACTGGAGAATAGCAGGAAAAATGCCTCACCCATCACAGCGATTTCTTTGTCCGACTATAACCATCTATTAAAGATGGCAGGTTATGATGAAATTTCTTTACGGGATCATGAATTTACAACCCAGTGGCTTTCCATAACGCCCCAAGATTCAATTTCGGCGTATCTTGAAGCTCACAAATCTATTAAAACTGATGGAGGCGATTTACAGCTTGCTGATATTTCTGCACATACAGTAGACTTAGGCGAAGATTTTTATAATTTTCAAAGTGTGATATATATTGTACCAGATCACATTTGCAATAAACTGACATCAGCTAATACATTCCGGTATATGATGGCAGATAAAACAATTTCTTATGATATTGCTCAAGAATTAAAATCATACTTTGAAAATTCAAGTCTTACTGATTCGCTTGTAACTTATAACATTACCATGCGGACAATCGAGGTTAATGATAATTCTGCTATTATTTTCATTATGCAAACTGGATTGACATATAGCGCAATCATCTTGTTTGTAACCTGTTTTACTATCTTGGCTTTGCAGCAATTATCAGATTCCGGGAAATACAAATATCGTTTTCGGGTTCTAAGAAATATGGGCGTTGAAGAATCCCATATACGAAAGTTGATTTTGAAACAATTAGCTGTATGGTTTGGTGTTCCGATTATATTGGCCCTTATTTTGTCTGGCGCATTTCTTGTATTTTTGTTTGTAGGCTTCCATATGCAGATTGCAGTGTATATCGGAGTACAGCGATTGGTGCAGCAGCTTTTGATTGTGTTGGCTATTTTGGGTGTCCTTTTAATTAGTTACTTTATTAGTACATGGGTCTTGTTTAATAAGTCTGCATCTGCCTGACCTTTTTGCATTTTACAATGACCTTATCAACAAAAGCGAGGAGGCGACGCAATGGAACTGACCCCGACATTGATTTTGAATCTGGCTCTGCTGATCGTCCCACCCGTTGCCCTTGTGCTGGTGTTTAGGCAATGGCTGGCCAGGCACATCCGCTGGTCGATTGCCTTGACTGCTCTCTGTGATGTTCTCCTGTTTTGGGATGAACTGTTCTACTATGAGAGCTTCGGTCTGTTTGCTGTGCTGATTCTGGTACAGTTGGCGACCACCGGCGCAGTAGCGTTCCGCATTTATTACAAACAAAGAAAAGGTTGAATAGAAAATAGGTATCATCCACTTAGAAAATATGGAGGTAAAGATATGATGTATAGGACAGAATTATTAGAAGAAATTACTATTGAAAATGCGACAGTAAAAATCAATGCCAAAATAGAGGAAATGGAAAAGGAAAGCTATCGCCTTGTCACAATGTCATTTTGGGGAACCGAAAGGGCTGTATTGGTTTTCAAAAAGGGATTAAAGGGCAGTTTGCTTTAATATGTGGCTATCTAAATAGAAAATTACTCATTCTAAATTAACATCGGAGGTATAACTTATGGAAAAAGAAACAATGGGAACTGTAATTTCAGTTACAAAACAATGGTGGTTAAAAGTGAATCGTAAACCTGTCCGCGCTCATGCTATGGATGGCGCAGCCTTTCCGCATACTATCAAGGTCAAATATACGATAGACGGCAAAGAATACATCTGCCGAAAATGGATTGGCGCAGGAAACAAAATTCCTGACAAGGGAACAACGATTAAAGTTACCTATTGTGAAGATAAACCATCGAAAGCAAGAATTGAACTCTAATCAATAAATTTATTAAAATACGGAGGTGATGATGTGATGGGACATTAGCTGTTTTTGATATAGAAGAATCCGGCAAACAGATTGGCGAAAAGTTATTTCTGCTTCTTAACGAGGAACAAAAGAATGCTCTAATGCAATATATTTTGGAACAAGGAGTCAGTCATGGAACGGTATTCAATTCCTGTCACATTTCTTCCGCAGCAGAGAAGAATCCTCTTACAGAAATACAAGAAGGCGAGCTTTACCTATGCTTGGAACATCGTACTGTCAGGGTTCGTGAACGGATTATCAACCTGACAAGCAAAGAGTTTGATATACTGGCATTACTCATTTCTAATCCCAAACGTGTTTTTACTTACGAACTGATTACAGATTTAGTTTGGAAAGAGGATTGTGATTTCTATTCGAGAAAAGCGATTCATAATCATATAAGTAAGCTGCGTAAAAAATTGCGCTTTGAACCGGATCTTCCAAACTACATTGAGAGTGTAGCCGGAATCGGCTATAAATTTGAACATCTATAACATGAGCCCACAAGGTGTCGTTTTCCCCTTGTGGGCTTGCTTTTTGCGGCATATATTCTAAGAGCAGAATATGTAGAAAATTGCGAATATAAAGAGTAAAAAGCGAATGCCTGCGGACTGATACAGGAAACATAACCGATATAATTTTCTCTCAAGGAGGTATCAAGCAGCCGATTCAGGTTCCTCCTTGATGGGAGGAAATGCCTATGCGTCTATGCAACACAGATCCGCAGATAAACTGCTTTACATTCAGTCACCTATACGTCGTAATCCAGCTCGTATGGATTGCGGCGTTTTTGGTTTCGACAAAATTTGAGCATTTTCGCTGTCAGCCTCCCGGAGAAATTTCATACTGCTGCTTTGGCGCGCCTGTTCTTTGTACGGGCGCGCTTTTTTGTACCCTTTTCTTGATCAGTAAGCGACTACGACTCTATCGCTGTCGTAGCCCACCCTCTGATTTCGATTTTTGCCATCAACTCAAACATCGAAATTGGAGGAAATTACTATGAAGAAAATCAATCTTCGGGATTATTACCCGTATTATACACAGGACATGATCGTTGAAGTGCCGGATGAAGTTGCTTTGTTGCTTCGGGAATATATGTTGTTGGAAGAAGCCTATCGGATTCGTACATACCGCTATAAAGCATTTTACTCCCTAGATCGAGACGAAGGTATTGAGCGTGAGATATTGCAAAAGCCTCTTAACCCGGCAGAAATTTGGGAACAGCGTCAAATGACGGAGTTGATTTATAAAGGTCTTTCCAAACTTCCGGTAAAGCAGCGCCAACGGATCTATGCACACTTTTTTCTTGGCATGAGCAAAGCAGATATTGCCAAAGCGGAAGGAACACACAAAAGCCGGATCACACCGTTCTATCGAAGCCGGATTGCGTAGTCTGGAAAAATATTTCAAAGAAATTTTATAACAGACGGCAACTTTTCCCCTAAAAATGTACTGAATAGTAGAGGGACATATTCGGCGGGACAAGCTAGACGGGTGTGGTAAGGAAGCATATATCTCCTCCCACCCCAACTGCAATATCAATTTGTCTGCCATGCCCCTTGCTTGTTCCTTGACAACCGAATATACGCTGTTACAGGTACTTCATTCTGTGTTCCGAGCGGCAGATGGGGCGGCGCGGTGACAGGCGGCCTAAGGAGGTGATGAATCCAGGCTGTCCGAGCGATAAACGCAACCTACGAAACCGGCTATGGCAAGCCGGACGCAATAACGACACAGATCATAATGGTACTTCTTCACAGCTTCCTAAAGACTTGGGGAGAGTTCCTACGGCGTTTGCTTGCTCTGGCAAAGCGGCGGCGTATGTGGGACTATGATGCGGTGACGCTACCCGCAGCCTGTAACAGTCCCGTCCTTATAACAGAAGGACTTGCCGGGGTGCGTGGCAAATACGGCAGTAAAATCGAAATCAGATATAATGGGCCGGATTTATGTGTGTAATAACCATAGATCCGACCTATTCATGTGGTTTTGATGATAAAATATAAAAATGTGGGAAGAAGGTGATCTATACTACAGGTGGAAAACATAGCGGCGGAAACTGCTGAAAGTATTGTTGCTGTATGTTATAATCAATCAAGATGCAAATGCTTAAAGGATATAAGGAGTGAGATACAGCATGAAAATACTTTATGTTACAGACCTGCATGGAGATAAAAATAAATACAGAAAATCATTAGAAATAGCTATGAAACAAGAGATCAGAGTTATTGTGAATGGTGGAGATATGCTTCCAAAATTGGGAGAAAGACATACAGAACAACCGTTATTTATCAAAGGATTTCTAAGTAATTACTTTTCCATATTGCAAGAACATAACATTACATACCTTAATATGCTGGGGAATGACGATTTGCTATCTGTGGATAATCTTTTTGAACAGACTTGTGGGGGATTCGCAAATGTTCATAATATAGCAGGTAAAAAAATCCGCATTGACGAATATGAATTTATTGGAATGAATCAGATTTTGGATCATCCCTTTGGATGTAAGGATCGAGTTGTTACGGAGACAGATTATATTCCCCAAAGACAACTTAGCTTTTTTGCCGGTATATCGAATGAATATGGTTATGACAGAATTTTTGACTGGTTGGAGTATTCCAAAACAGAACTTCCATTGATGTGTGGAATTTTGAAAGAACTGCCTGAACCGGAGAGTCCGAAGAAAACGGTATATGTTATGCACATGCCCCCTGCCGGATTGCGTTTGGGACAGCTTCTATATCAGGATTTGGATATAGGATCAGTAGATATTTATGAGTTCCTTAAAGCCAAACAGCCGTTACTTTCTCTGCACGGGCATATTCACGAAAGTCCTGATACAGAAAAAGGATCATGGATGAATCAGATAGGTACTACAACCTGTATTCAGCCAGGGCAGACAGAGTTTGGCGATAGTAGTATGGTTTATGCAGAGATAGACCTAAAAAGCGGAGCATATGCACGAAGAATTGTAAATATTTAGGAGCAAAAAAAACACCAGTGATGGTGTTTTTTTGTTGCCTGGAAATGAGGTGAGCACATGGAAAATCCTAAACAGGAGAATGCAGTCCAAATTGGGAATACGACTTTTTATGTAACTTCCGTTTTTTCCGGTACGGTTCAGTTAGAGTATTTAATTAAACGACTGATCCAGAAAGAAATTGAGCAGGAAAACAATACCCGTTGATTGAAAAAACAGTAGAGCAAATTGCTGAAAAGAGTGCTTAAACGTGTTATAATTATAAAGTACAAAGCAGTTTGTTTGCTGTTGGAAAGGAGCAGAAATGTTAAAACAGCAGACAAAACTAAGAGTTAGATTATATGCACGTTTATCGAAAGACGATGGGGATGCGGATAAGGAAAGCAACAGCATTACCAATCAGTTGCAGATGTTAAGGTACAACGCTAAGGAAAAAGGATTTGAAGTGATAGGCGAATATGTGGACGATGGTTATTCTGGAACCACCTTCAACCGGCCGGATCTGAACCGTATGATTAAAGATGCTATGGACGATCCGGAACCGAGCGGTATCATGGTAAAGGATATGTCACGTTTTGGACGTAACAATGCCATGTTCATGTATTATGTGGAAGAAATCTTTCCTAATAATGATATTTTGTTTATTGCTTTGAATGATGATGTCGATACAAGATTTGATGAAAACGAGATGATGCCGTTTAAATCTATTATGAATGAGTATTATGCTCGTGATACATCAAAGAAAATCCGAAGCGTAAAAAAAACAACAGCATTGAGTGGTGGGTTCTGCGGTTCATTTGCACCTTATGGTTATGTGGTGGACCCAGAGAACAAAAGAAAGCTATTAGTTGATCCTGATACAGCACCTATTGTCAAACGAATTTTTGAATTATCGAAACAGGGCAACAGTGTTCATCAGATTGCGAGAACCTTGTGCGAGGATGGTGTTCTGATTCCGAGAGCATACAGGGCAATGAAGAACGGCACTCTGGAAACAAGTACAGGATTTAAGTTTCCAACGGATTGGGTAGCAAAGAATGTGAAGATGATTTTGGAGAATCAAGTGTACCTGGGACATATGGTTTCTCATAAGACACAGACCAAATCATTTAAGAATAAGAAGCCGGTTGCAGTTCCGAAAGAAGAATGGATCATAGTACGGAACACCCATGAAGCGATCATTGATGAAGAAACCTTTGAACTGGTGCAGAAATTCATCAGTGTAAAAAAACAGCCGAATAAAACAGGACGTCCTAATATATTTGTGGGTCTTGTGAAATGCCCGGATTGTGGTCGCAACATGGCATTCTCTAATCCAAATGGAAGGGAGCCTCGCTTTCGCTGCAGAACTTATGTAAGGAATAGCAATCTTTGTACAACCCATGCCATTTCTTATGAGGCGTTACAACAGATTGTTATGAGTGATATTCAAAAGCATATTAAGAATATGGAAGCCTTAGGAGATCAGTTTATACAGGAAATGCACGAATTGAGCGAAAAAGGCGGCAGTAAGAAAATCAAACAGTTCGAGAAAGACTTGGAAGTAGCAGAAAAACGGATTGCAGAAATTGATAATGTGATTATGAAGCTCTTTGAGCAGAATGCACTCGGTAAGATTTCTGATGAACGCTTTGAAAAGATGTCCTCAGCTTATGAAAGTGAGCAGAAAGAACTTGCTCAAAAAAGAGACGAATTAAGAACTAAAATCAGAGCGGAAGAAAAGAAAACACAGAGTACCAATCAATTTTTGGAAACAATTCGTAAGTATGAAACAGTAACAGAACTGAACCGTTCTATGCTGGTGGAGCTGATTGATAGTATTTATGTATATCAGGCAGAGGGAACCGGCAGAGATCGTAAGCAAAGAGTGGAAATTAACTATCGTTTTCTTGCAGGGTCTCAATGTGGTATCGCCTGGTGGAATGACCACACTGTGGACAGCAGCAAACATCTTTTTTCCAGATTCGTTTTAGGAGATCCGTCATTCCGGGAGGCCATTAGGTGCCAGCCCCCTGGTACTAAGAATCTACTATGAGTCATAAGGGAGGCGAGAATAATGGCAGTTCAATCCTTTGTTAAGGGGGATGACCTTAAAAAATTAATAGACGATAAACTAATTAACGCTCAAAGTGTCAAATATGTTTTACGGCAAAAAGGTATCCTTCCCGTATGTACTAATTCAGAGGCTCTTTCTGACTTGATACACCATCATTTTTTTGGCTCAGCAACTATGACTCAGATGCAAGAGGTTATGAATTTTGAGCAAAACAACTTGAAGTCTACTGTTGTCATAATTTCTCCTAAAAGCGAACAGTCCAAAGAAGATTTTCTGACGAGTATAGCAGATGAATTTGTCAATAAAGGCCGTAGTTCGAATACTAAGTATACATTAAAAAACATTGCAAGAAATCAAACCAGCGTAAAAATCAATATTGTAAAAACATACCAGCTTGAAGATGACGGTATAGAACGTTTGGCCCCCCTACCTGCAAGCGAC
>DAVZID010000070.1:0-15976 GCA_052273485.1 Lachnospiraceae bacterium | reverse complement strand
TATATTAAAAATCAATAAGCAGCAGCAAAGGCATTCACCCACGCCCATGCGGTGCATAGCTCCTATGGACGTGGTACTCTGCCTACTTTTATAGAGGATATGGATATTTTTGTCAAGCAACGTAATATCGTTACCGTTCACGGATCGTAGCTTAGATAAGCAGTGAGACGAGTTGCTTTTACGAGACCGAACGTTGTAGCAGGCCTTGTCAAAATAAACTTTCGTAGAAAATGCGTAGTGGGGTCCTGCAAAAAAGAGAGGTCGACAAAACAATCGTCGAACTGCTTTTTGTAAAACGTCCTGCCCGTGAACAGCGACGTAATATCCCCACAAAGATAAGAAAAAACAAAACTAGAGTTGTTTTGTCGAAGCATTGTGTGGTAAAATAAAGACACGAAAACTCAGGTCAAAAAAGTAACCTGAAAAAACGAAACCAGACTAGAAAGGACGCAAAAATCATGAAGTGGCAGAGAGTAAAATATCAGCCGAACACCCCACTCGGTGCAAATGGCGAAAAGGTAACTGCTAGTAAGGAACATACCGAACTGTCAAAGCAGGCAGCAAAGGAAGGTATGGTGCTTCTTAAGAATGACAATGGACTGCTTCCATTTGAAAAAGGTACCAGACTTGCCGTATTTGGAAAGGCATGTGCCGATTATGTAAAGGGCGGCGGCGGAAGCGGTGACGTTACTGTTTCCTATACCGTGAGCCTTGATGCAGGGTTAAAGGCACTTGGCGATTACGTAAGTGTATACGATGAGCTATCGAAGTTTTATTGCAAAAATGTGCGCGACCAGTATGAAGCTGGCACAGCACCGGGCATGACCGTAGAGCCAGAGGTTCCAAAGGATTTATTAAAGAAGGCAAGAGCCTACACCGATACTGCTTTGATTACGATTTGTCGTTTTTCCGGTGAGGGCTGGGATCGAACCAGTGACTATGATAATGGCGTGGAGTCAGGTGAACCAATGTGGAAGGCTTCTCAGAAGGTTTTTGAACGCGGTGACTTCTATTTGTCGGATGCCGAGCAGCGCATGGTAGAGACCGTAAAGGCAGCATTCCCGAAGGTAGCAGTTGTATTGAATGTCGGCGGTGTTGTTGATGCAAAATGGTTTGCGAATGATCCGCAGATCCAGTCTGTCTTAATGGCATGGCAGGGCGGCATGGAAGGTGGCGCAGCGGCTGCTGAGCTTCTGTGCGGCATTGGCAATCCGTCTGGAAAGTTAGCAGACACCTTTGCAAAGACACTTGAGGATTATCCATCTTCTTATAACTTCCATGAATCACAGGACTACGTAGATTACACCGATGATATCTATGTTGGCTATCGCTATTTTGAGACGATTCCGGGAGCAGCAGAAAAGGTAGTTTACCCATTTGGCTATGGTCTTTCCTATACCACGTTTAAGTGGGAACTCGAGTCTGTCAACGAGGCAGAGGATGGCACAATTACCGTTCGCGCAGAGGTGACCAATACAGGCGACAAGGCCGGAAAAGAGGTTCTGCAGCTCTATGGAAGTGCACCGAAGGGCTTGCTTGACAAGCCAGCAAAGATTCTTCTTGCCTATGCAAAGACAAGACTGCTTGAGCCTGGTGACAATCAGCTGCTTACTTTAACCTGCAAGATCGAAGATCTGGCATCTTACGATGATCTTGGCGCATTACATAAGTCTGCCTATGTGCTAGAGCAGGGTGACTATCATTTCTACCTTGGAACTTCTGTGCGAGCTACCGAGAAACTTGGCTTGGTTCATACCGAGGATGCCACGAGAGTTACCGAGCAGCTTACGGAGTGTCTGGCGCCAACTTCTTTAAAGAAGCGTATGCGTGCGGATGGCACCTTCGAGGAGCTTCCGACAAGACCAGCGCATGATCCAGACAGTGAAGACCTCACGTCCAAGGAAGAAAGGCTGCGCTTAGATGGTGTATCCCCAGATTCACGTGCATATAAGGGATGGTGCCTGTGGAACAACAAAGACTGGCGTATGCAGTTTGATCAGGTGGCAGATGGCAGCGTGACACTCGATGAATTTGTGGCACAGTTAAGTGATGAAGAGCTTGCTCATCTTCTGGGCGGTCAGCCAAACACAGGCGCAGCAAACACCTTTGGCTTTGGCAATCTGCCAGAGTGCGGAATCCCGAATTTCATGACAGCAGATGGCCCGGCCGGACTTCGTATTCAGCCAGAGTGCGGCGTTTGCACAACTGCATGGCCGTGCGCGACACTTCTTGCCTGCACCTGGAATCCGGATATTGTTTATGCAGTCGGTGAGGCTGGCGCAAAGGAAGTAAAGGAAAATAATATCGCGATCTGGCTGACTCCAGCGATCAACATTCATCGTACCCCGATGTGCGGACGTAATTTTGAGTATTATTCAGAGGATCCGTATCTGGTTGCAAAGCAGGCTGGAGCGATGGTTCGTGGTATTCAGTCCCAGCACATTGCTGCAACGGTAAAGCACTTTGCACTGAACAACAAAGAGACAAACCGCAAGGATTCCAATTCCAGAGTATCCGAGCGTGCCGCAAGGCAGATTTATTTAAAGACATTCGAGCGTATCGTAAAGGAGGCAAAGCCGTGGTGCATTATGTCTTCTTACAATATCGTAAACGATTATCGTGCTTCTGAAAATCATGATCTGTTAGAGAAACTTTTGCGCGATGAGTGGGGATTTGAAGGTGTTGTCACAACCGACTGGTGGACAATGGGCGAGCATTATAAGGAAGTCAATGCCGGAAATGATATCAAGATGGCAAGCGGCAATCCAGAAAATCTCTTGGAAGCATTGCATAAGGGCCTATTAAAGAGAGAGACAATGGAGTGCAGTGTAAAGAGACTGTTAAATGTCCTCTTAAAAATTGACTAATTAGCCTTAATTGACTAATTAGCCTTGATAGACGAGCTATACTGAAAATAAGGCTGGGTATGTCTTTTGAATTTTCATACCTAGCCAAAATGAGGAAGGAATTAACTTTATGGAAACAAAGATGTGGAATGCAGATCTGGGAAATGGAATGTACAAAAATCCAATTCTCTATGCAGATTACTCTGATCCGGATGCCTGCCGTGTGGGCGAAGATTATTTTATGATCGCATCAAGTTTTTGCAATGCGCCGGGTCTGCCAGTACTTCATTCAAAGGATCTGGTGAACTGGAAAGTAGTCAATTACATTCTGCCAAAGGTGCCGGGCGAGCGTTATGACAAACCGGTGCACGGCTGTGGTGTGTGGGCTCCAGCGATTCGCTATCATGAGGGCACGTATTTTGCATGCTTTCCAATGCCAGACGAAGGCATCTACATGAGTACCACAAAGGATCCGTTTGGTACATGGTCCAAGCCAGTCAATATTCGCCCAGGTGCAGGATGGATTGACCCGTGTCCGTTCTGGGATGACGATGGAAAGGCATACTTGGTAGCAGGTGTCGCAAAGAGCCGTATCGGTTATAAGAGCGTGCTTCATATGGTAGAGATGCAGCCGGACGGAATGGGCCTGATCGGTGAGGAAAAGGTCGTCTTTGACGGAAATTTAAACGAGCAGGAGACGATCGAGGGACCAAAGCTCTATAAGCGAAATGGCTGGTATTACATTTTTGCTCCGGCAGGCGGTGTAAAGCCAGGCTGGCAGACGGTTCTTCGCTCCAGAAATATTTTTGGCCCATATGAGTACCGTGTTGTCATGCGTCAGGGTGATACGCCGATAAATGGCCCTCATCAGGGTGCATGGGTCGATACCGTGACTGGAGAGGACTGGTTCCTTCATTTTCAGGATGTGTATGCAGCTGGAAGAATCATTCACCTTCAGCCGATGAGCTGGAAGGAGGACTGGCCGATTATTGGTGTGGCAAAGGACGGCAATGAATACGGAGAGCCAGTGCTTACCTACCGTAAGCCAAATGTCGGCGAGGCAGCAAAAAAGGCTGTCATCTGTGAGCCGGATGCATCCGATGATTTTACAGGAAAGACGATTGGTCTTCAGTGGCAGTGGAATGCAAATCCAAAAGAAAACTGGTGCGAGCTTACTGGAAATGGACTTCGCCTAAATGCAGTTTGTGAGGAAAGTGGGCTGCCATATGGTGATTATCCAAATCTATTGCTTCAGAAGTGGCCGGCACCGGAATTTACCTGTGAGACAACGATTTCGCTTGCCGGATTAAAGTCTGGCGCAGAGGCCGGTGTGATCTCTATGGGTGTGGAGTATGCGCTTGTTACCTTTAAGAGAGTGGAAAATGGAAGTATTGCAGCATCTTTTGTGAAAGGTGTGCAGAAATATGGAAAGATCCTTGTAGAGAGTACCGAGGAGACGAGTACCCCGCTCGGAACCGTTCATTTTGCAAATGATACGGAGACTGTGACGGTTCGCATGCGTGTGTGCCGTGTTGGAACGCAGGATTTAAACGAGAAGGAGAAAAATTTCCCACTCGAGGAAGTAGCATTTTCATACACCATGGATGGTGTAAACTATGAGAAGGCCGGAAGCTATATGGCCGTTCCGGGACGCTGGGTCGGCGTAAAGAGTGGTGTGTTCTGCGCAGCGCATGGTGTGCAGGAGGCTGGAAGCTGTATGGTGATGCAGACCATCTATGCAAGCTTGTAATCGAATTTATCAGAGTTTTTAGGCATCGCTTCTTCGGGGACGATGCCTTTTTGTGCTGCCGGGAGTTTTACGAGGCAGAAAATAAAAACCTTGTAACCCCGTGAATATAATGTTATGATAACTATCATCAAGAAAATTAGAGAGAAAAAAGGAGACTTCAATGACAAGAACCTACCACAACCCCGTACAGCGTGGCTTCTTCCCAGATCCATCCGTTGTTCGAGTCGGAGACGATTACTACATGGTCAATTCGACCTTCCAATATTTCCCGGCAATTGCGATCAGTCATTCAAAGGACATGGTGCATTGGGAGTTAATCGGGCATGCGATTACAGATCCAGATGAGCTAGACTTAAGCGATATTCGCGATTCTCATGGAATTTGGGCACCCGATATTTCTTACAGCAATGGTCGATTTCTCATTATGGCAACGATTCGCTTAAATGCAGATGGAAAGCGAGATAACAATGTTATGCGCCGTCAGCTAGTTGTCTCTTCTGATAAGCCGGAAGGTCCATACAGTAAGCCTTCGTGGCTCGAGGTGGACAGCATCGATCCGTCCCATTTTGTGGATGATGATGGAAAGCATTACATGGTCATTAGCCCGGGAATCAACCTTGTTCCGCTGTCGGATGACTGTACTCGTGTGACGGGTGATCTGATTTCGGTCTGGCCAGGAACAGGAGAACGCTGCCCAGAGGGACCGCATATCCTTCGCCACGGTGACTATTATTATGCAATTCTTGCCGAGGGTGGCACCGGATATGGTCATGGAATCAATGTCGGACGCTCAAAAAATCTGTTTGGTCCCTATGAGCCGTCACCGTACAATCCGCTGATGCGTCAATTTGATCACAATGCACCGATTCAGCGTACCGGTCACGGCAAGCTGATCGAGGATGCAAATGGTGATTGGTGGGTTTATTATCTGATGGGACGTCCAAACCGAGGGATCGAAGTTGCAAATGGAAAAGCGCCAAAGCCGGGCGAGATTCGTGTGCCGGGCGCTTATACGACAGTAGGTAGAGAGACCGGAATGGATCCAGTGAGATGGTTAGATGATGGCTGGTTTGTCATCAATGAGGGAAAAGGGCCGAGTACCGAGCAGATCGCGCCGAATCTGCCAGAGGTCATTTATCCAAAGTGGCAGAGAGATGATTTTGACAGCGAAAAGTTGGATGTACACTGGGAATTTGTGCGAAGACCAGCGCCGGGAAATTATTCATTGACCGAGCGCCCAGGTCATATGCGCATCTGGACACAGGATGGTCAGCTCTTTGAGATTCGCGCAAAAAATACACTTCTTCGAAGAGAGGAAGAGCTTGCTTACACTGCAACTACGAAGCTAGAATTTGCCCCGACAAAAGATGGCGAGCAGGCAGGACTCACCTGTTATTACAGCACCGCAACCTATGCACGCTTTTCACTGTGTTACGAGGGCAGCAGAAAACTGCAGCTTGTGATTAATCGAAATCATGGTGAGGAGCTGATTTGCGAGGTTGATCAGATAGAAAATGCGCCAGTGTGGTTAAAGGTCGAAGTTGATCGTCTGACAAGGCGCTTTTTCTACAGCTACGATGGCACACAGTGGAACCTGGCTGGTGTATTAAAGGACTGTATTTACCTTTGTGACGAAGGTGTGCCGGATGATCCAAAACGCCACACGGGAACGCTTGTCGGAATTTACGCGAATAATGGTGGCTGCGGAAGTCGTATTCCGGCGGACTTTGATTTCTTTGAATTTCAGGGAAGAGATAGTAGATAATGAAGAAAGAGAATTGATTTATGGAAAACCGTGATCTGAAAATGGCAGAAAAAATTGCTGCGTGTGTAGCAAAAAAGGGCGGAAGAACGTTTCTTGTCGGCGGCTATGTGCGAGATCTTCTCATGGGCAAGCACAACAAGGATATTGATATTGAGATCCATGGCGTGCAGCCTGAGGAGCTTGAAAAAATCCTTGATCGTCTCGGCTCCCGAACCGAGATGGGAGCAAGCTTTGGCGTTTATGGCCTGAGAGGATATGATATTGACATTGCGATGCCGCGTCAGGAGGAGGCGACTGGGCGCGGTCATAAGGATTTTAAGATTTATGTGGATCCATTTCTTGGAACCTACAAGGCTGCGATGCGCCGCGATTTTACAATCAACGCAATGATGCAGGATGTCCTGACAGGTGAGATTATTGATCATTTTGGCGGACAGGAAGATTTAAAAAAAGGTGTGCTTCGCCATGTAAATCCGCATACGTTTGCGGAGGATCCGCTTCGTGTACTTCGTGCCGCGCAGTTTGCTGCGCGTTTTGAGTTTGACATTGCACCAGAGACAATTGAGTTGTCACGCACAATGGATTTGACCACGCTTGCGCGTGAGCGCGTGATGGGAGAGCTTGAAAAGGCATTGTTAAAGGCTGTTCATCCATCCATTTTCTTTGAGCAGATGAAAATTATGAATCAGCTAGATGACTGGTTCTTACACCTGACCGAGTTAATCGGACTTGAGCAGTCACCAAAATATCATCCGGAGGGTGATGTGTGGACACATACGATGCATGTCCTTGACAGTGCCGCGTTGCTTCGTGACAAGGCGGAAAATCCAGTTGGGCTGATGATGTCTGCGCTGACGCATGATCTTGGAAAAATTACCGCGACAACGATTGATGGCGATGCGATTCATGCGTATGGACATGCCGAGCAGGGCGATTCGCTTGCAAAGGATTTTTTGGAGCGCATCACAAACGAGACAAAACTGATTCGCTATGTGCGCAATATGACAGTGCTCCATATGCGTCCGTATGAATTAGCTAGAGAAAACGCGCAAAAGAAAGCAACCAATCAGATGTTTGACAGCGCAATCGCTCCGGCAGATTTGTTGCTTCTATCTACTGCAGATCAGATGGGAAAAGGAGATGGTCGTGTCATTCCAGAATACGAGGAGTTTTTGAAGGAGCGCCTTGCATGGTATCGATACACGATGGAACAGCCTTGCGTTATGGGAGCTGATTTGATTCAGGCAGGGCTAAAGCCAGGCCCAAAATTTAGCGAAATTCTTGCATTTGCGCACAATTTACATCTTTCCAATGTTGGAAAAGAAGCAGCTCTTAAGCAAACAGTGGCGTACGCGAAGACACTTTGACAGTGTTAGATGTGACACGCAATTTGTACAGAATACACAAAAATACGACTACTTTGTTTAACAAAAAGCCAGAAAATAAGAAAAATCTTTACATTTTGACAAAAGTCAGATATACTAACAGAAGTGCAAGCACCATTTGGGGCGCGAAAAGGAGGGTGAGAAGTTGATTCGGTATCTTGAAGAAAAAAAGCTGTTTCAGATGGATACAGCAAACACAACTTATGTGATTGGTCTGACGCCGGAAGGATATGTGGGACATGTCTATTATGGCGATAGGCTTTTCGATGATGCAGTTGGCACGCTGCTTCGCACAGAGGAGCCACCGTTTACGCCATCAAAGAATTTGCGAGAAAAGTCCGCTTTTCTTGACTTTTTCCCGATGGAGTATCCGACCGGCGGAATTGGCGATTACAGAGAAAGTTGTCTGGATGTACGAAATGAGGCAGGAAGCAAGGCAGCCGAGATTTTCTATTCTGATCATACCATTACAGATGGAAAGCCGCGACTAGAAGGTCTTCCAGCATCCTTTGGTACTGCGGATGAAGTGCAGACACTCGTGATCACCTGCAAGGATCCAGTGCTTGATTTGTCTGTGGAATTGATGTACTCAGTTTTTGAGAAGGAAGATATCATTGCCCGCAGCACACGCATTGTCAATGAAGGTTCCCAGAATCTTCGTTTGGAAAAGGTTTACAGTGCGTGTCTGGATATGGACAATGAAGACTTTGAACTCTTAAACCTGCATGGTTCCTGGGCAAGAGAGCGCCACATTCAAAGACGCGAGTTGGCCTACGGCAAACAGCTAATGTCCTCTCAGAAGGGTGAATCCAGCCATCAGGAGCATCCGTTCCAGGCACTTGTCACAAAGGGATGCGGTCAGGAAAACGGAAAGGTTTACGGAATGCATTTTGTGTACTCCGGAAACTTTATCGCACAGACGGAGCGCACTCAGTTTGATATGGTGCGTATGGTAATGGGAATCTCGGCAGAGGAATTTTGCTGGCAGTTAGCGCCAGGCGCATCCTTCCAGGCACCAGAGGTTATTCTTGTTTACTCTTCAGCAGGCCTTGGAAAGATGTCCAGAAGCTATCACGACTTCTACCGCAGCCACATGATTCGAAGCCCGTATAATCATCGCAAGCGTCCAATCCTAATCAACAATTGGGAGGCAACTTATTTCAACTTCGATACGAAAAAGCTTCTTGACATTGCAAAAGAGGCCAAAAAGTGTGGAATTGAAATGCTTGTCATGGACGATGGCTGGTTCGGTCATCGAAACAACGACGATTGTTCGCTCGGTGACTGGAAGGTAAATACGGACAAGATTCAAGGGGGCTTAAAATATCTTGTTGATGAAGTCAATAAGATCGGTCTGGAATTTGGTATTTGGTTCGAGCCAGAGATGATTTCACCAGATTCCGATCTGTACCGTGCACATCCAGACTGGGCAATTCATATCGACGGCAGAGCAGCAACACAGAGCCGCTGCCAGTATGTGCTTGACTTATCGCGTAAGGAAGTGCGTGACTATGTGTACGAACAGGTTTCGTCCATTCTTCACAGCGCAAACATTCGCTACGTCAAGTGGGATATGAATCGTCAGTTAAGTGACCTTGGAAGTAGTTACTTGTCAGCAGAGCATAAGCAGGAGCTTTTCCACCGCTATACGCTTGGTGTGTATGAATTGCAGGAGCGACTCGTCACGGAATTTCCAGAGCTGCTTCTTGAAAACTGTTCTGGCGGTGGTGCAAGATTTGATCCGGGTATGCTGTATTACTCTCCTCAGATTTGGTGCTCCGATGATACTGACGCGATCGAGCGACTTTTGATTCAGGAGGGAACTGCACTGATTTACCCATTGTGCTCAATGGGTGCGCATGTCAGTGACTGTCCGAATCATACCGTCGGCAGAGTGACACCGTTTGAGACAAGAGGCCATGTGGCACTTGCAGGAACCTTTGGTTATGAGCTTGATGTAACAAAGATTCCAGAAGAAGACAGACAGATGATTCCACAGCAGATCGAGATGTACCACAAGTACCACGAGCTGGTGCGTGAGGGCGATTATTACCGCATCGCTTCCTACAGTGAAAATCATCTGTACGACTGCTGGGCAGTATCGGCAAAGGATAAGAGCGAGGTGCTTGTCACCTATGTTCAGGTTCATTCGACACCGAATGCTCACAGCAGAAAGCTTTATTTGAGAGGCTTTGAGCCTCATGCCGTATATCGCCTTGAGGAGACCGGCGAGACATTCACCGGAGAAATCCTTGAAAAGTACGGCTATCTGATTCGTCCGTTGTGGGGCGATTATCGCAGCAAATTGCTGCACTTTGAGAGGGTATAAAAATATTGTGTGAAAATCCATTCGATGAGAATTGGAGTTATTTTGGTAGTACCCTTATTTTATTAAAAAGTGTGTGAAAAAAATAAACTAAAAATATTGAAAACGCGTACCATGAGACAATATGTATCAAGTGGTATATGTGACACTTGTAATATTGCTACTGGTGTAGTACATTTTAGGTGTGAAATTCCTATTGAAGGAGACAGGTATCTGGTACGCGTAGAAAGGTGTGTCAGAATATGGAAAGAGAACCATTAAGTACTTGTGAAGCAATGATCATGAAAGTAATCTGGGATCAAAAAGAAGATATTTCAGTTCCGGAGCTGATCGATTTGATCCAGGAGCGTTACAAGAGAGATTACAAGAGAACTACCGTAGTAACCTTCCTTAGTCGCTTAAACGGAAAGGGTTTCATTAGCTCTCACCGTGCAGGCAGAATTTCCTACATTCATGCAGAGAAGAGTGAGGAAGAATACAAGGCAAATCTCTCAGCGCGCGAGGTTAATTTCTGGTTCGACGGAAAGCCGGCCGAATTCATCGCAGCACTTTCAAACAACCAGTCTCTTTCGAAAGAAGATATTGAACAGATAAGAGGCTTGTTGGATGAAATGGATCAGTGATGTAGTTTTTGCAATTTTGGCAGCACATGCTTGGGGCAGTCTGATGCTCGTCATCTGGCTGTACGCAGTACACAGACTTGAGGACAAGGGATATACGCGGCTACTATTTTATCTGCTGCGTGCCGTGATTGTGGCGTATCTTTTGCCTCTGGGGTTAGGAGTTGTATTAATTATCAATGAAATAATGGAAGTAGATGCGAGACTTTTTCAGACTACTCCTGTTATTGTAATGGTAGGTCTCCTGCTATTTGTGATCTGGATTTTAGGCCTTTGCGCGAATTTTGAAACCTTTCAGGAATCATGGCAAAGAACAAAGCATTGGCTTAGTGATGCGCTTCCGGCGTCAAAAGAACGTCAAGAGCGTTTTCAGGGAATATGCAGGATGATGAAAATACGTCCCGGAGGAGTGCTATTGTGTGAAAAAGAGGGATTGACCTGTGGTATCATAACAGGTACTCTCTTCCCTAGAATTGTACTGCCGGAAGGCAAAATGGACGAGTATATGGAGCGTGTTACGCTAATTCATGAACTTGTCCACTACTCACGCGGAGATATTTGGTTTTTGACAGCGGCAAAAGTTGTTGAAGTCATTCACTGGTTTAGTCCATGGACTCACGGTCTGGCAGATCAGATGAAATTATGGAATGAATATGCCTGTGACTGGGAAGTGTATAATAAATATCTGGGTGATATGAGAGGTTACTCGGAGATATTGTTTTATACATCACTGCAGGAACAGGGCCCTAAGTCTGGACTGTATTCCTCAATAGGAACGGAACCTATACAGTTAACCAGGAGGATGGAGAAAATGATCAAGATGAGAAATGCAATGAGAAAACCAAAAATCTTCGGTGTACTCGCAGCGGTTGCGGTTTCGTTAACCTCAGCAGGTTCTGCGCTTGCTTCAACTGGTGTATTGGCTGGCGGATATCAGGCTTTGTATGAGTTGACAGATGTGGAAGAGAATGAGGACGATCTTCAAGTAGTTGGAAATACTGTGGCACTTGCTAGCAATACAGCTTTGCAGGATAATAGGAATATCAATCCAGAAGACTATGTGAATACAGGAATCGAGTTTATCGATGTGTTGTCAGATGGATCTGTTCCAGCGAAAGATGAGAGTGACATTGCGTTACTGGCGGCATCTAGTAATTTTAATTGGAGCATCCGTGGGAATGGATTTATGAAGGCAACGGGTGATTTTTGGGCAACGAATACACAGCATATTGTAGTGAGTGGTGCGATTACTCCAGCAGGAAAGATCCTTCGCGTTGGTATTATCGAGCCAGGAGGAATCCGCAGATGCATCTATGCAACTGGAAGTTTTGCGTATCCGTTTACGCTCGACAAGACCGGTTTCTACTGTGTCTATGCAATCAATGATAACAGTGAGGTTGTAAATCTAGTGGGACATTATGGTACATACTAATCATTTATATCAGATTAACCTGTATACAAGGCCAAAGGTTCTGATAAGGGGGAGCGCATAATTTTGACAGCCACACATTACTTTTATTTGAAACGTTACGTTTGAGTAAGAGAATGTGTGGCTGTCATTTTTTGTTATCCAGAATACATTAACTCTTGACAACATGGTAGCGGTAGTGGTAGTGTAAATGTGTTGCGAAAAAAGGTTCGTGAATGCGAATGCAAATGCAGATGCAAAGGGACCATTTCGCTCACAATACAATATAATAAAGGATGAGGTATTTACAATGAGAGAGTTAAAGCCAATCAAAGAAGGCAAGGTACGCGAAATCTATGATAACGGCGACAGCCTGATCATGGTAGCGACTGACCGTATCAGCTGCTTCGATGTCATTCTGAACAACGTGGTAACCAAGAAGGGAACCGTCCTTACTCAGATGTCCAAATTCTGGTTTGATCTGACAAAAGATATTCTTCCAAATCACATGATCTCTACGGATGTAAAGGATATGCCGGAATTTTTCCAGCAGGAGAAGTTTGATGGAAACAGTATGATGTGCCGCAAGTTGCAGATGCTTCCGCTGGAGTGTATTGTGCGCGGATATATTACCGGAAGTGGTTGGGCTAGCTATCAGAAGACCGGTAAGGTATGTGGAATCGAGCTTCCAGAAGGTTTAAAGGAGTCCAATAAGCTGCCTGAGCCAATTTATACACCATCTACTAAGGCTGAGATTGGCGATCATGATGAGAACATTTCTTATGAGCAGAGCATTGCACACTTAGAGAAGTATTTCCCAGGCAAGGGCGAGGAGTACGCAGAGAAGCTTCGTGACTACACCATCGCACTGTATAAGAAGTGTGCAGACTATGCATTGAGCAAGGGCATCATCATTGCAGATACCAAGTTTGAGTTTGGTCTGGATGAGAATGGAAATATCGTGATCGGTGATGAGATGCTGACACCAGATAGCTCCCGTTTCTGGCCAGCAGAAGGTTATGAGCCAGGACATGGTCAGCCATCCTTTGATAAGCAGTTCGCTCGTGACTGGTTAAAGGCAAACCCGGACAACGATTGGACACTGCCGCAGGAGATTGTTGACAAGACAATCGAGAAGTACTTACAGGCATATGAGATGCTGACTGGAAAGCCGTTAGCATAAGGGATGAAGTCTCCACGCCCATGCGGTGCACAGCTCCTATGGACGTGGTACTCTGCCAGATTTGATAGAGGGGCATATCGTAAGTGGTATGCCCCTTTGTTGTACATGTTTTTGATTTCAACATATTTTTTGTATATATTTTTATGAAAACGTCCGCACTAGACGAAATACCTGCTCGGCAGTGTCTTCCATGTTTTGCATGGCATTGGCGGTGTTCATCGCCTCATCAAGCGTGGTCACTGTCCGAAGCACCGGGAAAAAGGCATCAATGCCGTGTTCATTGCAAGCAATTGCGTCCTTTGTGACGCAGCCGGAGAAGGCAATGACAGGCTTACCATATTCTTTCGCAATTTTTGCAACACCGATCGGCGCTTTTCCCATGACTGTCTGTCCGTCGAGACGTCCCTCTCCTGTGACAACGATGTCCGCATTCTGAACATAGTCGCGAAGTTTTGTTTCTTCAAGAACGATCTTGATACCAGATTCGAGTGTGCTGTGTAAAAATGTCAGAAAAGCAAAGCCCAGACCACCGGCAGCGCCTGCGCCCGGATAGTTTGCATCGGCATTTGGAAACGTTTCTTTTGCTAACGCAGCGTAGTAAGCAAGCCACTTGTCCATCTGCATAATCATTGTCGGATCGGCTCCCTTTTGCGGACCGAAAATAGCGCTGCATCCCTGCTCGCCGCACAGTGGGTTTGTGACATCGCAGGCGATACGGAAGGTACACTGTGAAAGCTCGGGTGCGACATGATTGGTTGTAATGCGCTCAAGCTGGCGAAGCCCTTTGGCACCAAGCTCCACCTGATTGCCATTTTGATCGAGCATACCAAAGCCGAGCGCCTGAAGCATACCAATTCCGCCATCGTTCGTGGCACTTCCACCGATTCCGACTAAGAAGCGGCGACAGCCATTTTTGATGGCATCAAGAATGACTTCACCGACACCATATGTAGTGGTGTTCAGCGGATTTCGTTCCTGCGCAGAGACGAGTGTGATACCTGCGGCACCTGCCATCTCGATAATGGCGGTGTGTGTTTCGTCAATGATACCGTACGGGCAGATGACGGGTTTTCCAAGTGGACCAGTAACACTTACCTTAGTCAGTCGTCCGCCACAGCCAGCGACAAGTGCTTCAACGGTGCCTTCGCCGCCGTCTGCGAGTGGGCGGATAATTGTGGTAGCGTCCGGATAAGCCTTTTTGATGCCCCTAGCGGCGCTTGCGCCAGCTTCCAAGGAACTGAGGCTTCCCTTAAATGAGTCGATTGCAATAATAACATTCATAGTAGTGTGTATCCTCCAAATTGTTTGATGGAATCAGTATAGCAAAAAAGAAAAGCAGAGGGAATGTTACTCATAAAAAAATAAGTGATTGACGGACTCAATAGTCTCACGGTATAATTAGAGCAATATGCAATTGAAGGGCAAAGTGTTTGAGCATGATTTGCTGTGTTGCAGGGAAGGAATAAAGAAAAATATGAAGATTGCAGTAACATATGACAACGGTTCTGTGTTCCAGCACTTTGGAAAGACCGAAAATTTCAAAATCTTTGATGTGGAGGATGGCGCGATCGTTTCAAGTGAAGTGGTCAGCACAAATGGAACTGGACACAGCGCATTAGCAGGTTTTCTTGCTGAGAATGGCGTAGACGTTGTGATCTGCGGCGGTATCGGAGGCGGTGCACAGGCAGCGCTTGCTGAGGCTGGAATTAAGGTATGTGCCGGCGTAGAGGGCGATGTAAATGAAGCAGCAGAAAGCTATGTAAAGGGAACACTTGAGAGTACATCCGAGGGTACCTGTGACCATCATCACGAAAACGGCGGTCATTGTGGCGAGGACGGCGAAAGCTGCTGCCATCACGATGGTGAGGAAGAGTCTGGCTGCGGCAGCGAGGGTGGCTGTGGCGGATGCCACGGTGGTTGTGGAACTCCACAGCCGATCATGGAAGGCAAGAACGTCGGAAAGAAGTGCCGCACTCATTATAAGGGAACTTTCAACGATGGTACTCAGTTTGATTCCTCCTATGATCGTGGTGAGCCGCTTGAGTTTATCTGTGGTGTCGGTCAGATGATCAGAGGCTTTGATCAGGCTGTGGCAAATATGGAAGTAGGCGAGTCTGTTGAGATCCATCTGATGCCAGAGGAAGCATACGGCATGCCAGATCCGGCAGCGATTTTTACACTTGAGATTGCGCAGCTTCCGGGTTCTGAGGAGCTTGAGGCAGGACAGCAGGTTTATTTGTCCAACCAGTATGGTCAGCCATTCCCAGTTAAGGTAACGGCAAAGGATGAGAAGACCATTACCTTTGATGCGAATCATGAGATGGCAGGTAAGGAATTAAACTTTACGATCGAGCTGGTAAGTGTAGAGGAATAATCAAAATATCGTTAGCAAATAAGGTGCATCTGCCGAAAGGCAGGTGCATTTTGTTCATAGAGAAATACTGACACACCCGTAAACAAATCTGCGAACTGGCAATTGACATCCATCTGTTTACGGATATATAATAATACCATTCATTTTCATGTAGTTTGGTTGTTAAGAGATGAGGGAGAGCTGATTATGGATTTGTAAAAAAAGTGCAAGGGCAGATGCCATGTTTCATGGCTCATTGGTGCCTTGCGCAGAAAGGCGGATTATAAATATGGATAAAAGTAGAAAAAAATCAGCCATACTATTTGTGGTCCTGGGAATG